>NZ_CP028092.1:1971329-2628439 GCF_005491705.1 Pontibacter sp. SGAir0037
CGGTTGCCCGAAAACAATGCTCTCCATCAAAGACGCGCTTGAAGTGCTGGAAGGGAAATGGAAGCTATTGATTCTGTTCTCCCTGTCGGGCGGGTCAAAACGATTTAAAGAGATCAGCAGGGAAGTAGCAGGAATAACAGGCAAAACCCTGTCTAAAGAGTTGAAAAGCCTGGAGACAAACCAGCTAATTAAAAGGGAAGTGTTTGACACTTTCCCTCCAACGGTTCAGTACTCGATTACCGGGCAGGGCATGTCGCTTGAAAAGCTGCTGGACGAGTTACATGTCTGGGGCCTGCAGCACAGGAAAAAGATCATCGGCAAGTAATTTATTCTCTATGTAAAGAGTCGAAGTAAGAGGAAGCATAGTTTCTACAAAAGCAGAGAAATCTTTACACCTGACCTCAAGGTATTATGAACTTCTGCTACTGTATCCGTATGTTTTACCAATGCTAGTAATTCTTCATTTGAAGCATCCCCCTCTATCTTAGCATGATATACTATATTTGAGCCAGCTGCTCCTTCCGCTAGAAATTCTGCAGATGCCTCCACAACAACTTTCGTTACCTTTATATTTCTTTTATTTGCTTCTCTGTATATATCATTACAAAAACAAGTAGCCAAAGCCACACACAACAATTCACCTCCATTAACTGATGAACCATAGCCGGTGAATTTACTGGGAATCGATATTTGCTGACTATTCTCGTTCGTCTCAACAGAAACTATGTTCTTATGGAGACTGTTTTCAACTGTAGCTGTAACTTTCATCTTTGTAGCATTTAATGTTAATTCATTTTCTCTGAAACTGCTGACTTTACCCAATCTCAGTGCTTGCTATATACTTTTAGGTATAGGTGCTTTCTTATTGTAAATGTTTCGGCTTTAGTTTTTGAGCGGCTAGTTCTGCAATTTCTATCACTCGTTTTTGCCTGGTTTCGGGTCGTTTGGCAAGTTTAAGCCACTGCAAAATTGATTTTCTGGCTGATTTACTCAGGCTTAGGAAAAAATCTTTCGCATTGGGTTTGGCATTGAATTCTTCATCAAGGTCTTTCGGAATTAGTAATTCTTCTACTTCGTCTAAAATGGACCAGGAACCGTTTTGTTTGGCTATTTCAATACTTTTGTAACCTGCCTCTGTCATAAATCCATTTTTGATGAGTTGTTGAACTTTGACTTTGTTGATTCTTGACCAGGTGCTCTTGGGTTTTCGCCGGCTAAAGAACTGATGGGATGTCTCTTTATCTATCTTTATTTTCTTACTGTCAATCCAACCAAAGCAGAGTGCAACATCTACCGCTTCGCTCCAGGTGATAGATTTTTTTCCTGAACTTTTATGATAGAAAACAAGCCATACAGCCTGGCTGGATAGATGATTGCTCTCTAACCATTTTCGCCAGTCTGCTGGGCTTGCCGGATAAAATATTTCCACTTCTTTTTTCTGCATTTATTTTACAACGGTGGCTTCCAACTCTACCGTTAACATGGCAAAAAGTCCTTTTACTTCAAGTAAGGTTGTAGCCTGTTGGATTCCGTGCTTTTGAATGAAAGGCACATACACATCCATACAGGTGGTAAAAGATTCTTGTGTGGATGTGGTGTACACATTTAGCCTTATAATATTTTTACATTCGTAGCCGGATTCGCTTATCAGGTGTTCCAGGTTTTGGATCGTCTGAATGAGTTGCGAGCGCATATTGTCATTACTCGGGATTCCGTTAGCGTCCAATGCTACCTGCCCTGAACAGTAAAGTGTGCCAGTTACGTTTTTTACTTCAACTGCTTGCACCGAATTGGTGTTTTTCCCCCAGACCCAAGGGTCAAATGTTTGTTTTTCCATTTTATTATTGTTTTAAAATTAACATTGCAAAGATGGAGCACGGCTGTGACAGCCTTATGTCAGGGGTCAGAATGCACTAATGATATTTATCGAAATATTCCTGCAAGGTCATTTTATGTTGTTCAAACTTTTCCGAAAGAATTTCCAAATTAGTAATCCTATCTAATCGAAAAAACCTAAACTCTGTACGTAATCGGCACCAGGCAATGAGGAGCCAATTTTCTGTTGTGCTGATGATTGCGAATGGTTCAATAGTCCGGCAGGATGTTTTATTCTGTTCGTTTATGTAATCAATTCTTGTCAAGAAGAAGTTGGTCAACGCAAATTGTAATTGCGAAATATTATTGCTGCTTCTTTGTCTGTTTAAGTTTTGCTCAAAACGGGTACGGTCAGCCAGTAAATTGGCTTTGTCTTTGTCTGACTGTCTTAACACTGCTTTAATTTTATCAATAGCCTCTGTGTAGTCTTTGATAAACGAAGTTTCTTTGTTTTTAAGGACCAATTGTTCCGCAAGTATGAGTGCATTTGCCTGAGCTTCAGAAAACATTACCGGCGGAATTTTGTAGCCTTCCATTAAGGTATATCCTTTTCCCTCTTCTGTTATAATGGGAACTCCTGCCTGCTCCAAAGCTTTCATGTCCCGATAGATTGTCCTCACACTCACGTTGAATTTCTCAGCAAGGTTTGTTGCCGTCAAAAGCCGTTTTGTTTGCAGTTGGGTTAGAATTGCAGTCAGCCGTGAAAGTCGTTTGGTATCATTATCGTGCATATTTCTCTCTGCCTACTGGTGGTTGCAGGTCTTTGTGGTATCAGGACTAACCCTTGTTTGGCATACTTTATGTTTCTTCAGTTAAATTTGCCCTTTATAATTTGGGTCAAAATCTACCATCCATTCAATTCCAAATTTATCTCTAAACATTCCAAAGTATGAACCCCAAGGGCTGTCGGCAATAGGCATTTCAATTTTTCCGCCTGCTGAAAGTCCATTAAATAATTTGTCAGCTTCTTCTTTACTTTCTGCACTTATTGCAATTTTACTTCTGTGCTCCCTCTCATTTACCTTCCCTAAGAATTCCGGGACATCATTTGCCATTAATATGTTTTTACCGATTGGCAAAGCAATGTGCATTATTTTGTCTGCTTCGTTTTCAGTCACAGGAAATTCAGCACTTGCTAAGTCTTTGAAACGCATAATTTTTGCGAATTCTCCGCCAAATACTGATTTGTAAAAGAGGAATGCTTCTTCGGCATTTCCATTGAAGTTAATGTGAGGATTGATAAGTGCCATAGTGATTAATTTAATTTTAAGATTCAAACCTACTGCTTAACTACTAAATACATAAGGTGTAATCGCGTCAAAAAAAGAGGCTGATTGCGCCAAGGGTTATATGAATTAGATTTGTCTTCATTATAAATTTTATAGTACCCAACGTTTAGCTGTTGTTAGCTTTTCGTATGTTTATTGTTCGTAAAGACTCTATATGGTCTGTCCAAAAGTGAGTAAATTATTATCAGGATCAAGCAATGCAAATTCTTTTTGTCCCCAGGGCTTTGTCTGTAATGTACCGTTTGGATGAATACTTACCTTATTATCTAACATTGACTGATATATATTATCAATGTCGTTTGTTCTGATGTAAACTTGTCCATAGTTATCTTTTGGGTCAAGGTCCTTAAACTCAAAAAAGTGAATTTGTATATTGTTCTTTTCCACCATTAAATAGCCGTCGTAGTCAACACTTCCAAATTCCTTAAATCCCAACTTGTTTATATAGAATTCTCTTGTAATTCCTTTGTGGCGCATTGGTAATTTTGGGCATATACCTGTTAACATATTTCATATAGTTGTTTTGAACTTACTCTTTTCCAACATTACGCCAAACCGATGTTGTAGGCAGTTTTTCTTTATTTTCTCATTTGGTTCAGTCCCTGCTCAATACTTACGAATGGCTTATAGCCAAGTTCTTGTCTTGCTTTTGTGTCAATGGTAATGAACTCTAAACCTAATGTATTTACAAGTCCTTTATAGAGCGGTGGGTGACCTTTTAACTTAAAAGTTTTCCAAACAAATTCCATGATGCTTGCCACCATTTTTGCCATTCCTAATGAAACGTGTTTGTCAGGAACAGTTACGCCTTGCGTGGCAACATACTTTTTGATGAAGTCTTTAAAAATAGGTGTCTCTCCGTCTGTCAAGAAATAGGCTTTTCCGCTTTGTTCTGATTGGTCTGCCAAAATTAAAGCGTGGCAAACGTTTGTAACGTGGCAGGTTACTAAACGATGTTTACCACCATTTATAAACTGCATTCGTCCTTTCTTTACTGCGTCAATAATGGCTGGTAAAGTATTTGGGTCACCTTTGCCCCAAATTAAAGGTGGTCTAAGGGAAACCGTTTGAAAATACTTATCATTTGAACTCAGAACCATTTTCTCCGCTTGCAGTTTAGTTCTTGAATAACCGTCAACCAGGTTGTCAGAAACAAATGTTTCGTCTGCGTTTGCTATTGGTTTACCGTTCATAATTACCGAAGCTGCTCCAAGATAGATAAACTTCTTAACATTAGCTTTTTGTGCAGTCGTTAAGAGCAGTTCAGTAGCATCTACATGCAATTTTTTGAGTTCATTTTCAGAAGCAAAGAAATCAACCGAAGCGGCTAAATGGAAAACTGTTGCGCAATCTTTAACGTCTGTTGCCAATGCGCTGGCATCAGTCAAATCTCCTTTAACGGCTATTGCTCCCAAACTCTCTACTTTTTGAATGGCTTGTGCCGAACGTGCTAAGGCTTTTACTTGATAGCCTTGCTCTACGAGCATCGGGATAAGGTTTTGTCCCACAAAACCCGAACCCCCTGTTACAAATACTTGTTTCATACCTTACGATGTTTAAAATTTACACCGTAAAGTTGGTAAGGAAGGCAGGTGAAAATCGTTTACAAAAGACAAGAAACGCTAAGCCTTCTCGAGAATTCGTTTTCGGATGCGACTAAGTGAAGTGGCTGTAATACCCAAATAAGTAGCAAGCATATGTTGGGGAACACGTTGCAGAATTTCTGGGTTTTGGGCAAGTAGTTTGGTATATCGTTCTTCTGGGTTATCTAAAATAAATGAAGTTAATGCCTGTTGAAACTGGATGAGTGTTTGCTCTAAAATCTTTCTCACGAATTCATTCATCAAAGGAACTTCTTTGTAAAGTCTATCTAAGTCTGCCCGCTTTAAAATCAACATTTCGCACGGTTCAAGGCATTCAATGGTTTCTTTACTTTTTGTACCAGTAACAAAACTGTCAAATGCTCCTATGAAGTTATTTTCAGTCATTATGTAAATGGTGATTTGCTCACCGTCTTTAATGTAATACTTTCTGATACAGCCTTTGAGCAGAAAAAACAGTTCATCGGTCCGCTTGTCGTAGGAAACTAACTCTGTTTTTGCAACAACCGCTTTAAAAGTCAATGCCACATTTAACAGGTCTTTGTCAGCCTGAGAGAAGTTTGTAAACTTGTCAGTATATGTAAAAAACTGTTCTGTCATTGTTAAGTATGTGTTTTTCAAAATTGCCTACAACGTTTTGCAGCTATCCGAAGGTGGCGATTCTGAAGCACTTGACTGTCAACCAAGCACTGAATCCAGCGGGACACTAAACTCGATTTAACCACTGAACCGCCGCTTTTGGGTAGGTGCTGTTACCTGCCGTTTTATTTGTCAAAGAGGCGATGAAGAAGTAATCATTTTGTCGGCATATTGCCACGCCCGGTCAAACTCTTCTTTTACTCCAGCTGCATCTATAGTTTTTTTCTGTGCTTCCAATGCCCTATGCAATCCGATTAAAGCCCAACCATTTTTTCGCCAAGTTTGTAAATCATCCCTGTAGACCTTTTCTGCTTCTGAATACATGCCAGCTTTTATGTAAACTGCTCCCAGATGATGTCTTATGGAAAAGAACCAGTCGGGCGGCTCGTTATAATTTAGCTGGTCTTCAATGGCTACTCCTTCATTCATCATTGAAATTGCCTGTTTGTATTGTTTTTTATGCGTGGCAATTTCGGCAGATAACAAATTGCTTGCTATTTGTATCAAATCATATGCAGTGTTGATTTCCCAAATAGTGAGTGATTTCAGCGAAGTGTCTTTGGCAATGCCGTTAAGTTTATCTAACTCTTTTTCTGCCTCAGATAGATGGTTCTTGCCGAGAAAAGCCATTCCACGCGCATAATGAAGCACGGCTTTTGGATAAATCAAATCCACCTCTGGCATAGGTTGTTCAAGTATAGTCTCCCACATTCCGAATTTTACAGCTACGTAATACGGGATTGTGTAGTAGTGTTGGAGCGTTCCCCATTCAGGTTGACGCATAATATCTTTGGCAGTATTTACCTGAACTTTTTTAGCTGCTGTCCATGCAAGTTGGGAGTTGCCTTCCAGTGTTGCCGTAGCTGCTAAAAAATGATAATTATGTGGGTAATATGCCAACGGATACACCCCTTGTGCATGGCATGATGTGATGTAAGTGCTATCTGCTTTTGCCGCCTCCATATTGGCAAGAGAACCTAAATGATAGTCGCCTGTCCGGATGTAGATATGAGATGGCATATGAACCAAATGACCTGCTCCGGGAACAAGCGTTTGGAGAACCTTGGCGCTTTCTAACCCTTTTTGCGGATGGGCAGATGCCTCAACGGCATGTATGTAAAAATGATGAACACCAGGATGTTTGGGGTTTGATTCAATCAAATGTTCCAGTGTGGCAACTATTTCAGGAGTCCACGATTTTGGTTCTTTGTTTTTTTCGTACAAATCCCATGGGTGTAAATCCATCAGTGATTCGGCATACAGCGCACCTACATCAGGGTTAGCGGGATATTTGTGAAATACTTTTTTCATTGCTTGTGAATAAGCAATGTCCAAATCACTTCTATCTTCTGGGGGCGTTTTTTCATAACGATAGCTCAATGCCTGTATAAGGTCTTTTTCAAGCTTTGTGCTGTTGTCAGAAAGCCCCATAGCTTTTTGTGTCGCATTGTATGCTCTTTCAAAATTGTCTTTTTCCATTCCACCGTTGTAGTTTGGTCCCAGCACATAAGCATAACCCCAGTGGCACATGGCGCAGGTGGAATCAATTCTCATCGCTTCATAAAATGAACGAGCCGCCTCCGCGTGATTAAAGCCATATGACAGCATGAGACCTTGATTGAAATAATCTTGTGCTTCCTTGCTTTTTGTGGTGATAGAAAAATTGATACCTTCCAGCCCTTCAAGTTTTGGTGCTTTTGTTCCAGCAGAATACCAGTCTTTGTCGGTTGTTTGAGGTCTGCAATGAACAATCCCCTTTCCATTGCTGCCTGCAGATTCCGTTTGTTGCGTCTCGTTCTGCTTGCATGAAATCAGAATACAGAACAGGATTGAGTAACAAATTATCTGTTTCATTCTTAAACAGTTTCTTCGTTAATTGACAAGTCGCCCAAAATGGCAGGTAACGGACTTGGCCATAAGGCGGCGTAGCTGGCTTATGGGTGTGGTTACCTAAAGTTATTTTGATACGACCATTATTATACCTCCGTATTGGTACCTCCCAGCAGGTAAGTTATCTCTGAACGCTGTAAAGAGTTTCCATGAATCAAACTGCTTATTTATTGCAGAGATAATGTTTCTCACACTTTTCACTTCTTTTAACTCTGGGTTCTGGTAGTGGTCGTTTTCTGGTTCCCAGTATGAGTATACTCTATATTTATCATGGGAGCTTACTTCAAATACATATGTTGTTCCGTCCAATCCATTTACATATCCCTCTACATCATAACTGTCTGGGAGTTCTTCAACACCCTCTTTAAGAAGCTGCTCTATCAGAGTCTTTGTTACAGTTGCTGGTATAGTTAACCTCTGGCTTACAATTCCTTTTCTTTCTTCTTTGCGGTTTACTTTAGTTACAAAGTTCACCAATTGACCGTGGTAAATGGAATCATTAATACTGATTAATTCAACTACTTGGTATGGGTTCCATAATCTAATAGCTGTATGATAGTCAGCATTTTCAAGATTCTGCAGTTTCAGTTCTGTTACATCATCGTCAATGTACTTCTTCCAGAACGACACTTCCTTGTTCTGTCCAAAGAGTGGAAGAGAAACGATGAGCAGGAAAAAGAAACTGATTCTTAACTTCATTTATTATAGGTAACTATAGTATAGCAGGAGTTATTCCGATTAGCCACCTAACGAGCTTTGAATAAACGGAATTGGATTACCCAATGTACTAATAGTAGTTTAAATATAAAATAGCTTGTTGCCAGATGCTGCTAGCTGTCCGAGCTTTTATCATTCGTTTCAAATCTTAGTAATTCCATGTATGGATCACCTGTCAAGTTAAGCGCTAACCCAAATGCTGGTTCTGTCTTATGTCCTTGTCGTTTGAGTTCAATAATTTGTTGTCTGAACTTTTTACCATATTCATCAATCAAGATGTATTCAACTATCATATGTATATAGGCAAATTGTTGTTTTGTATGAATATTTTGTCCAAATATTTCAATTTCAAAGCCCTCCACAGCAAAATTAGCCAACGTACTTGAATTTCGTTTTTCTCTGAGTAAAAAGTTCTATTCGCCACCGAAATGGTCAGTTATTGTTTTATAAAGCACTGTTTGTCTGCAAAACAACAAATAATATCCAGGTCGCTGTTTTCAATATCTATATCAATTGGAATTGTCTCAACAAGAATAGGGTCAAATATTTTGAGTTTTGATAAAATTCCCTTTTCCGACAATATGCAATAGGCTTGTTTTTGTCGGCTGTTGCCATTCTTCAAATATTCAATATTTTCACAGTTCATTCCAATTATATATTCTGTCGTTCTTATAAAATGTGTAATGGTTTAGTTATCGATTTGGCCTGACCAACCACTAACTCTCTTATAAATAACGCGCTAGGCCGTCGGCCGTAGCGTGACGTTTATACATGGTGTGCGTCCAGTTCGGCACAATTATTTCCGAAATAAATATAATTAAATTGTCCAGAGGGTGCAAATCGCTTATCGGCCTATGGTGAAGCCCATTAGCAAGCCTCAAACTGGCTGGCTGAGAGGCGCGCAGTGAAGGAAGCGGGACTGCAAACACCTGAACTGACGAATGCTCTTGAGCATGAAAGTGTAAAGAGAGGGCCGCAGGGCTGCATAAGAGTCATGAAATCGTTGGTAAGCAAGTACATATTTGCAAAGCCCAGGCCAACAAAAGGCTCGGTGTAGATGCAGCAGGGTTGGTAGGAATAGGACTGAACACGTGAGTGTGAAGAGCCAGGTATACGGGATGCGTTTTACCTGGGGAGGTCTTGGAATAGATTCGGTTTCTATGGGCCAAGGAGTCTGCAGCGGCCATAGTAGGCAGAAGAAATGAACTGGAAACCCTAGGAGATCTCACAAGCTACTGAAGAACTAAACGTTATTTGCCTGAGATCCGACAAGGAGGTTTAACCTGGCAAAAATGTCAATTAAACGACTGCCTGAATTCTAAAGGTGATTGACTGGTTTTGATTTTAAATAACTTACTAAAAGACTGCGGGTGTTCAAAGCCCAGCTCGTAAGCAACTTCACTTACAGAGAGACTGGTAGTAGATAGTTTTTCTTTTGCTTTTTCTATTAACTTGTGGTGTATGTGCTGCTGCGCATTTTGGCCAGTTAACGAACGTAGCATATCGCTCAAATAGCTAGGGGACATATTCAGCTGCTCCGATATAAATTGTACCGTTGGTATACCCTGATTAAGGGAACGTTCGCTGTTGAAATAATCTTCTAATATTTCTTCCAGTTTTTGTAGCAGGTCGTTACTTAAAGTTTTGCGGGTAATAAATTGCCGCTTGTAAAACCGGTTGGCGTAATTCAACAACAACTCGATTTGTGAGATAATTACATCATGGCTAAAATCATCGATCCTGCTGTTCAGCTCTTCTTCAAGGATAGTAAAAATGGTAATAATGGTTGCTTTTTCCTTATCGGATAAATGCAGGGCCTCATTAGCCGAATATGAAAAGAAGCCATACTGTTTTATCTTTTTTGCTAAAGGATAAGTCAATAAAAAATCCGGGTGTATCAGCAGCGTATAGGTAGAACATACGCCCCCATGCTCTTCATTATGGCCTATCACCTGGTTGGGGGCGGCAAACAACAAGCCGCCTTCATCAAAATCATAATAATGCTGGCCATACTTTACCCGGCCGCTAAGCCGCGGCTTGTATGATATTTTATAAAAACTAAGTACATGCGGTTGCGGGAAGTTGGTCTCAATAACCCGGGTACTTTCAGCACCCAACATCCAGATGAGTGGGTGCTGCGGCTCGCGCAAGCCAAAGGCTCTGGCCGCTTCCGAGAGCGAAGCAAAAATGTGCGGTATGTTTTCTCCCTTTTTCATATTGAAAATGTAGCACCAATATACCGGTTGTATGATGGACAACCGGGTATATTGGCTAAGTAAAATGTTACTTCACAAGGCTTTGGGCAGCGCTGGAAACAGCTTGCCATGCTTCCCAGGTGGCTAAACGCTCTTCATAGGCCTTTTTCACCCACGCCAAATTATGACTGCCGAGGAAGAGCCGCAGCGGCGGATTTTCAGCATCAACCACCTGGAAGAGCGCTTCCGGGGTTGCTTCGGGATCGCCTCTTTCTGTGTCTTTCAGCGTATTAAGAAAATCTTGTTTAAAGTCAGTGTATACGTCAAGACCGGCTGCAAATTTTAAAGACTCCTGGCTGCCAAAATCGGTGGCATAAGCACCCGGCTCAATGATGCTTACTTTAATACCAAAAGCTTTCACCTCCAACGCAAGACTTTCATGAATGGCTTCAAATGCCCATTTAGAGGAACAGTAATAACCGATCACGGGTAACGTAACATGACCAAGGTTACTGGATACCCCCACTATATGCCCGCCACCCTGCTGACGTAGCAATGGCAAAACCGCCTGAATGACCGCCAGTGCGCCAAAAATATTCGTATCATACATCGCCTTCACGTCATCAGCACTCGCTTCTTCAATGGTGCCCACCAAGGAGTAGCCAGCATTGTTCAGCACGATGTCAAGCCTGCCGAAATGCGCGTGGGCTTGTGCAACGGCTGTTCTTACCTGTTCACTGTTGGTGACATCCAGTTCAAGCGTTAACACATTTGCCCCGTGTTTTTCTTTTAGATCTGCCAAGCTTGATAGTTTTCTGGCAGTAGCCGCCACCTTATCTCCACGCATGAGGGCAGCATCTGCCCAAATTCTTCCAAACCCACGGGAAGCTCCGGTTATAAACCAAATCTTACCGGTTGACTTTTCATTTTCCATATTTTTTCATCTTGATTTTTGTTCCACAAAGTTCAACGGTTACTACTTGTTAGTTGTAGCCTAATTGAGTGTGTTTGTAGTCAAAATGAGAAAGGATGAAATATTCCATTGTCAGCAGGGCTGATTATAACATTACAGCTAACTGCTCTGCTAAACGACGGGCGAGTCCGTCGGCAGTGGTTGAGATTTATATTCTTGTTAGGTGTAGATGTTTTCCATTTTCCAGATACTCTATACCTAACTTATTTATGTGCTGGGGTATATAGTGTTTTTCTTTCTTCTATGGAAGCTTCTCCCAGTCTATTTCAGGATTATCAAGTAACGACTGAAGATATGTCCTGTCTGGACTTACCAACATTCCGTAATCAGTAGCCGATGGAATTACAGCTTCAAAAAGATAATCACACTCACTTTCCAACAATTCATACCTTCTGTTTCCTTTAATTTTATCCAAGTCCAAGTAATCAGGTGGCAACTGGTTTAACTGTATCATTTCAATTCCTCGTTTCCAATCAGACATCAAAGGTTTAAATTCTTCGGTTGTCAGGATGAAGTCAAACTTCAGTCCTTTGGCAAGTACATTTAAATTTTGCATTTCTTCCATAATTGGCAGGCTATATTTCTGCCAATGAAATCCATTGCTTGTAGTATGGTTATGTACCCAAACGTATTTATAGTTATCCCGAATCAAGTACTTGAGAATTCCTGTAGTAGCAAAGTCAAGAATAATCCTATATCTACCTTTTGAGATTTCCTTGATACAGTTTAAGTTCTCTTTAAAGTCTACTTCTTTCATGCTTGAAATACTACTCAACTACAGTGTACAAGGAGTTATTCCGGTTATCAGCCCTTTAGTTGGAGTATTCTGAACCTGCTTTTTGCGATCATTAGATGCCATTTGTGTTGTGGCTTCCTTCTTTTACACTACAAGTTAAATATAGCAAATACCTATAAATTAGCAAGAGGACTGGTGAAACTTTCCCATCAGTGGCTGGAGAGGTAAGTATAAACTTCGCTGTCTTGCTGCTTCTGTACCCTGGCAGCGACTGGATGTAGCGCAGCTCGATACCCTGATTGAGCAAATAGGTGGCAAAGGAGTTCCGAAGCGTGTTCAGATAGAAATGGGTGTCGTGTGGTAAGGCTGCTGCACTGTATTGGAAGTAAAGCTCTTACCTATGTAAATCTCTTGTAATTCACCCATTAGTTGTCGTTCATCAGTTTCTGAAACTCCGCTACAAAGAGACTTACATGGTAACCATCCGCTAAACCGTGGTGCACATGTACGGAAACAGGCATTGTCTTGACACCGTTTTTCTCAGTTACTTTTCCGAAAGATATTTTCGGGCAACTATCCGGAAAGGTGAAACTCCTTGCATGGGAGATGGATGAAAAGTCTATCCAGGGAATGGCGGAAAAATGAATCACATTCTCGCCCGAAACAGCAGGTATCAATCCTTCAGATTGCTGCACGTCCTGAATAACCTGCCTTGCCTGCTCATAAAAGCTGCTTTCATCTTCCTCATAGTCCATGTAAGCAAAGCCGAATGTATGGTTTGGTCTGCTGATGGTAGAAGAAGCATTCACTTGCTCAAAGACATACACTTTCCCGTTGATAATTCTATACCGAAATGCCTCCACTGCATTTGCTGCCTGCAGCGCGCGGTACAGGTAGTACAGGAAAAAGGACTGCTTGTTTTTCTTTGCTTGTGCATAAGCCTTTGTGCAGTCGATCTGAACTGTTATCCCGAAGAACGGCTCTTCGAACCGGGAGAAGAAATGATAATGTTCTTTTCTGTTCCACTCCGATATGTTTACTTCTTTTTTCATCAGGTTAAGTATGGTATTATGTCGCTTATAGTATTAAGTTCTAGCAGGTTCGGATGCTGCAACGCATGTGGGTGTTGCTCGTGCGCCCAGGTGGTGTGGTAAGGCACATGGGCCGCATGGCCCTGCAACTCCAGAACCGGAAGCACATCCGACTTTATGGAATTGCCAATCATCAAAAAGTTTTCAGGCACGCAGTCCAGGTGCTTTAACAGCTTCCGGTAATCGGCAACTTTTTTGTCGCTCATAACTTCTATATGGTGAAAGTAGCTTTCCAGGCCCGACAGCTTCAGCTTTCTCTCCTGGTCCAGCAAATCACCTTTTGTCGCCAGTACCAACCGATACTCCTCATAAAGCGCATCCAGCACCTCTTTTACTCCTTCCAGCAACTCGATAGGCTTTAGCAGCAACTCCTGCCCCAACTGAATTACTTCATCTATCAGCCTGAAACTAGCCATACCACCAGAAACGCTGTAAGCAGTTTCTATCATGCAAAGCATGAAACCTTTAATGCCATACCCGTACAGGTGCAGGTTTTTCATTTCGGTTTTAAACAATTCCTGGGAGACTGAATGATGTGGCAGGAAGTCTTCCAGCAAGGCACAGAACCGGCGCTCTGTCTCCTGGAAATAAGGTTCATTTACCCAAAGTGTATCGTCTGCGTCGAAGGCAATCGTTTTAATTTTGTTTTTCATTCTTGCTTCTGTACTTTTCAGTCACAAAGTTCAGGTAAGCTTTTATGAGCTGAAAGGACATTTGTCCAAACAAGAAAATATGCTTCGTACGAATGTTTCTTTCCTGTCATTTACCGGGCAGCTCTACGCAAAGCAGGAGCAGGAGGAAAGTATTTCGCTAAAGACTTTTCCGGCTGGTAGCCTGCTTTTGCAACAAGGGGGAAGTGCCTCCAAAGTATTCATTGTAAAATCAGGTATCACGAAATGCTTTTTCAGCGAGGAAAACGGCAAGGATTATATCCTCGAATTTTTAGGCGAAGGTGAAATTGTAGGGGAAATTGAGTTTCTGAAGCAGATCCCATGCTTATGCCATGTAGAAGCTGTAACAGAGGTTGAGGCATATGCCATCTCTTTACCTTTTTTCAAATCCCTCTTAGAAACGAATCTTGAACTGAATAAACTCCTGCTGGATGAGTTGGCAGAGCGAATTATTAATACGAGTAGCAGAGCATCCTTTCAACAGCTCTACACGGTGGAGCATGGGCTTAAGAAACTGCTGCAACTGCAATCCAAACTAAACATCCATATTCCGAAAGAAGATATGGCCGCTTACTTAGGTATTACGCTGAGAAGCCTGAACAGGGCTTTAAAAAATGTGGTGTAGGCTCGGGCCCTGCAGCACCTGCAAGGTAAACCGCCCCTGCTCCCTTTCGTAAACAAACACTGGTAGATGTCGAGAGAGGCGGAGGCTACACAGAGAAGGAAGAGCCAGAGATGCAGCAGCATGTATCAGCTGCAGTGGAATACTGTTATAGTAGCGGCGTCACGGTATAGCGCCGCTATATGCATATTGGCGCAGGTGGCTTTGGAAGGTCATTATTCTTTTAATAATCTGGCCGATGGCGGCTATCTCATTTGCCTAAAAGAGTACTCACCTCCACTACCTCAAAATCCGGGTTCGATTCGAAAAGATGCTTGAGAATGGGAATGTGCCCCTGCCCGTATATAACCAGGATAGCTTTATCAGTCGGCTTCACCTGCCGCAGGATGTTGGTATAGATGTGGAGGTTCGTTTTGTACCACTCCGCCACGAGTTCTGTTCCTTCGTACTGGCTGCCCTTCCCGATGCGGATAAAGTAATTGGTATACATTGCCAGGTTTTTGTTCAGCGTGCTTTGGTTATTCAGGTAAATCAGGTTATCTGCCATGGATAGGCTCTTTTCCTTCTCGTTCATTTCCTGCACAAAAGCTTTGGCATAGGTGTCCGTGCTTTCCAGCACAGCCTGCTGCCCGTGCTGCAGGGCCGCTGCCTGACTTGGCTGCGTGTCAAACTTTCCCAGGTAATTAACACAGGTAAGCTTTGGCAACTGTAGTCTTTTGGCTGTTTGGAAACCTAGCAAATCTATTTCATTTAGTTCCAGCTTATACTTGCCGGCCAGGTATTGCCGGTACTGCTTGTCAGTGTTTTCCTGCTTTTCCACTGGTACCTCAATGCAGATCTGGTCCGGCTTAAAGGCTGCCAGCCTCACGATCACGTGCTCGAGCTCCTTTTTCTTTTGTGCCGTCAGCTTTAGCTCTTCGTTGCTGTAGGCATCCTGTGTGGAGGGGGTAAAGTGCATAGTTCCCAATAAAGCAATTTTAACTTTCGCCTTTCCTCCTGCCTGCGCTAAGGCAGCGTATGAATACAATAAAAGGATGGTAACTGTAAGAAAAAATTTCATTTCTTTTGTCTATAGGTAACGTGTTGTTACTGGGCCAGTGAGTGGGCGCCCGAATTTATCCTTCGGCACGTTAAAAATAACTGATTTTTCAGAACTCATCAATTCCAGCACCATACTAATCTCTGCCTTTTTCATCGGCTGCTCTTCCTTTCCGGGCGCCATCTGGGAATAAAGATGTTACTCTCGTAAATGAAGGTAGTTAAATTTTTGCTTGGCGCAGCACTAGGTTACTCACAACCTGTGGGCTTTCCGGCTGAACCTCCAAACTAAAGCAGCAAATCCTTCTCATCTTTAAGCGCTACCCCCGTAAGCTTCCTGCGAAGCGCCTCTTGTGCCAGGTAAAAGATTTTGGAGGCAGCAGCAGCATAAGGCAATCCCTCCGGCCGAATATTGGAAACGCAATTGCGGGCCTCGTCTGTTAATCCCGGTTTGGGGTCAAAGGTAAAATAAGCTCCTAAGCTGTCAGGAGAGCTTAAGCCTGGGCGCTCACCGATCAGGATGATAGAAAGCTTTGCATGAAGTAATGCCCCGATTTCGTCGGCAATGGCTACCCGTGCCTGCTCCACCACCGTAACAGGTGCCAAGGAAAAATCAGCCTTTTGCATTTCCGGCAACAACAGTTGCAGCAAAGGTATAGCATGCGCATTCACGGCCGTTGCCGACAAACCATCCGCCAGCACAAGGGCTACATCTGTCCCGGCGGTTCCTGCCCCTTGCAGCAGCTCATACGATGGCCTGTCCAACCTTCGCCCCAGGTCGGGCCGCTGCAGGTACTCCTGCCGGTCGGTGGCCTGGCTGTGCAGCAGCTGCACCGGTATATGCAGGCGCTGCAGGTCGGGCAAAAGCTTCCCTATATCCAGGCTAGAGTAAACGGCATCACGGGCATGGGCATGGGCCATTTTAAAAGCCAACGATGCCCGCAACGGGACACTCGTACCTGTTCTGCCCAGCGCAATGCGTGCAGCCGTAAAGGCATTTAAACTATCCCAGGGATCTGTTTCTGTTTTCCGGAGCATCAGTTAAAGAATACTTGTACCACAACAAAAGAATTACAGCTATCTCATTAAGCTTCTGCTTCTTCCAGCTTACCCCATTATCTTCAGGAGCTGGTGCCTGCGCTGCGCTGGCTGGAGCTTACCATGTTCATCTACTATCCCCTGCCCTATAAGCCACTGCTCAAATTCCGGGGCCGGCCGAAGCCCCAACACCTTTCGCACATACAAGGCATCATGAAAAGAAGTGGACTGGTAATTCAGCATGATGTCGTCAGCTCCCGGCACTCCCATCATGTAGAAGGTCTTAAGAGGTACATCCGCCAGCACTATCTGAGCAGCTACGCGTTCTTCATAACTGGCAGCTGCCACTCCGGCCAGTGCGTCTCCGGAGCGGAACGGCGAGGCCTTTGCCAGCAGTTCCTTTAAGCTCCGGAACCGATAAGTATGATGACGAACAGTATAACTATAGTTCATGCGTAAGTAGCCAAAATCAATGAAACATTCTTTTTGAGGCACATCATATATATACAGCGTCCTGACTTATCGGAATTTGGGATTGTATCGCTCCTGGAAACAGGACACAAGTATCAAGACATAAGACATAAGACTTTTTCTCTTTTGTATTTTTTGTAAAACTATTTTCAGGAAGTTCTGTCGCTATCAATAATAGACTGATAATCAATACCATCAAAACAAAATCAAATATTCTGTATCGTAATGCGTGTATCCTGGTCATCCGATCCGGGTACGGCACTTACTTTACCTCCAGCAGTGCATCACCTGTAATTTTACGGCGATGCTTTCCGAGCAGCAGGTACACGCCCAGCATCAGGAACAGGCCGGAAAAGAAAATGATGCTTAGCAGCGGGTTATAATATACAATAGCTCCCAGGCTAACAGCAGACAAGGCTAAAGCAATGGCAGGAAACCAAGGATAAAAAGGAGCAGCAAAAGGCCTTTCCAGGTAAGGTTCTTTTTTGCGAAGCGAAAACAGGCTGATCATACTGATGATGTACATGACCACGGCCCCTAATACCGAAAGAATAATCACCTGATCGGTGGTTCCTGTGAGCAGCGCCAGGCAACCAACCATACCTCCTGCTACCAGGGCCCGGTGCGGTGTTCGAAAGCGAGCATTTACACCGGCTAAAAAACCCGGTAAATAGCCGCTTCGTGCCAGGGCAAATAGCTGCCTCGAGTACCCTATAATACAACCATGAAAAGAAGCTATCAAACCAAACAAACCAATACTGGCGAAGAGCTGGGTCCAGTTACTGTCTCTGCCCATTACGATTCCGAGTGCTTCAGGCAAAGGATAATCTATGCTGCTCAGCCTTTGCCAGTTGGCAACACCGCCTGTTAACACCATAACGCCCATTGCCAATAGCACCAGCGTGCCCAACCCGTAAATATAGCCTTTGGGGATGTTCCGTTTTGGGTCTTTCACTTCTTCGGCCACCATCGCTACGCCCTCTATGGCCAGGTAAAACCATATGGCAAAAGGCAAAGCAGCAAAAATACCCGGCAATTCGAAGGGCAAAGGATCAGCCAGAAAATTAGCCGCCTCAAAATGTGGTGCCACCAGCCCCATGTACAGCAGCAGTTCGCCTACGGCCAGCAAGGTAACCACCAACGAAAAAGTAGCAGATTCTTTTATTCCGAGCAGGTTAATGCCTATAAACAGAACATAAGAGGCAAGGGCTGTGTACAGTACAGGAACAGCCGGGTAAAGAAAATGCACATAACTGCCTAGCGCGAAAGCAATGGCAGGCGGTGCAAAAAGGAACTCTATCAGGGTGGCATACCCTGAAACAAAACCTCCAACAGGACCCAAAGCTCTGTAGGCATAGGCAAAAGGGCCTCCGGCATGCGGAATAGCAGCAGAAAGCTCTGTAAAACTAAAAATAAAGGTGATGTACAAAACCGTGATAAGCAGTGTGGCCACCAGGAAACCTATAGTGCCGGAAACGGCCCAGCCGTAATTCCAGCCAAAGTACTCACCGGAAATAACCAGCCCCACCGCAATTGCCCACAGGTGTACTGGTTTTAAAACCTTTTTTAAGCCGGGTGTATCTGCCTTTTGCATACAACATGGTATTGATCATGCTATCAATATACTTATTAATCGTAACATCTTCAGCATGTTGTCAAACGTACCCGGCAGGACACTTACTTCCACAACCTGCAAAACCTCCTGCTCCACGAAAGCGCCTCCTCCTATGCCTCCGTGCCACATCGTTGCTCAACAGCAGCCTCTCAAACAGCTGGCTGTTTACCTGCCTTTCCAATTGGCGGGCGGACCAGTTATTTTTAGCTGCTTCGGCTATATAAAATTCGTGATTATCTTCATTTTCAATGCCTTCAAGAATTTTATAATGTGTCCAGCTGAATTGTGTACACAGTGCGAACACAATTGAGATAGTACGGTAAAAATGTCCATACCAGTGCAGATGCCGCTTCGAAAAGCCACTGCCAAACTGTGGCTGCAACGCTTCGGCCAATTATTGTATCAGGAAGGCTCCGTAAGCTGCCCGGTCTTCGCCATGCTGCTCTTCTTCGAAAATCTCCTTCCCAATATGCCAATACATGAGCACCCGCTCCGTGAAATTACGATGCTTTACTGGAGACTTTATTCAGGCAGCGCAGCGACAGCTTGGACGTATAAGAGGTTTTCATATCGGCAAGGAGTCAGGTAGCCAAGCGCTTAACAGCTCCTTTTCCGGTTATAGAAACCCTCAATGTACTCAAACACGGCCTGCCGAGCCTCCTGCCAGGTGGCAAATTGGTGGTGGTAAGGCCATCTCTGTCTTCATCGTCTTCTTAAATCTGCTTAACAAAGGTCTCCAGTCAAAGGTAATAACTACAATGTTGGTTGTCTAAGTTTGGGGTACGGATGACAATCCGGAGCGCCGCTCCCATCTCGCTTACCTGTTTGTGAGCAAGTCCCGAGCGCTGTTGAAGATCCTTCCTAGTAGGCTCCGCTCCTCGGTCACGACTTCTGCCTGGGCCACCAGGCCTACCTGCAGCTTCACTTCCTTGCCGTACGTTGTCTTCGTTGGCAGCGTCACGGTCGCCGTATAGGCGGTATCGCCGGAGACCACGTCCGAAATATAGGTGATCTTTCCCCGCAGCAGCCCGAACTCCTGCGTTGGGTAGGCCTTGAGCCGGATGAGGACGTCCTGGCCCGTCCTGACCTTGCCAAAGGCCTGCTGACTTAACGTCAGCTCACCGAAAGGTGCTGCATCCTGTCGTGCATTGGTTATGTAAAGGACAGGCTTGTTCAGCGGCAACCACTGGTTTTGCCGCAGTACCTGGTGAAATACCACCCTCCCGTCCTGCTCTGCTACCAGCACATGCTCCTTCTTCCACTCGTCCAGCTCACTTTTAAACTTTTGCAGCTTCGCTAAAAAGACAGCGCGTTGCGCTACCACCTCCTGCGCTACCTGCTGGAGTTCCCACTGCTTTTGCGCCTGGACAATGCTGTTGTTGATCAGGGAGGACCGGGTGCTATTGAGCGGCAATTTGATGCTGACAAACTTACTCTCCTGTAGTTGGAACTCCTGTAGGGAAATAACTTTCGCCTCGGCCAGTACCTGATGCCGGGCAAACTCCTCCTGGGCGATAGCATATGCTTCCTGGTGAATCTGCTGCTGCTCGGCCAGTTGCAGTTCCAATTGCTTCAGGGAGTGTATTTCATTCCGGAGCGCCTGCTCCTTTCCTGCATAGATGCCGCCCGGTGTATACATCAGGAACTGCAGGTAAGCGAGGTAAAACTCCTGCAAAGCAGGCTGCAGTTCACCATAGTGCTTCCTGGCATTGAACCTGGCCTGCTGGGCAAGGCGGTCGTTCCCGGCAAGCACCTCCTTCTGCAGCGAGTCGATCCGGCTGCTCAGCTGCAACACTTCCCGGTGGTCCGCGTTGCTTTCCAGGTACCCCAAAACCTGGCCGCTGCTGACCGCTTGCTCTTCTTTCACCAGCAGCCTTGCAAGCCTGCCTGCTTTGCGCGCCAATACTTCCTGTGGACGGTAATCTGCATCAACTTTTAGGTTCGCCGGAATGCTGTCGGGTGACTTGATACTGCCGGCAAGCAGCAGCAGCAGCAGCAAAATACCAAAGAAGAGGCTGATGCCCCAGCGTACTAGCCACCCGGGTACCGCCCCGATGATCTCCTGTACTTCTTCACTGTGTTCCTGCGTAGCAGGTTGGTGTAAAGGCATAAGTCTGAATTAATAACGTTCTTGTTGTATTGTCCTGACAGCGGCGGGTGGACCATAACACCCTTCCCGGATCCGCCTAAAACCCCAGTTCCAACTGGTTGCGGACCAGCTCAAAGTAGGCTCCCTCACGGGCCACCAAGCTCTCATGTGTCCCCACCTCGGTGATCTCGCCGTTGTGCAGTACCACGATCTGGTCAGCGTTTTTCACCGTACTCAGCCGGTGCGCCACCACCACCACCGTACGTCCCTGGAAAAAGGCGTCCAGGTGATCCATGATCACCCGCTCGTTATTGGCATCCAGGGCATTGGTCGCCTCATCAAAAAAGATATAAGTTGGGTTCTTGTACACCGCCCGGGCAATGAGGATGCGTTGCTTTTGTCCCTGGCTGATGCCCTTGCCCTCCGCACCGATCTTAGTCTGGATACCCATAGGGAGCCCCAGCACAAAATCCTGTATGTTAGCCACCTTAATGGCCTGCCAGAGCCGCTGTAGATCGGGCCGCTCATCGGCCACCGCGATGTTGTTGGCAATGGTGTCCGAAAATATGAACCCGTCCTGCATCACCGTTCCGCAACTCCTGCGCCATTTGCTTGGTTTTAGATGCTCCAGCCAGGTCGCACCTACCTTGATCTCCCCGTTCTGGGGACGGTAGAAGCCCAGCAGCAGCTTCAGCAGGGTCGTTTTACCACTCCCGCTCATCCCGACGATGGCCGTGGTTTTCCCAGCCGGGATGGTCAGGTTGATGTTCCGCAGCACGGCCTCGTTCCCGGCACCCGGGTATTTGAAGCTCACGTCTTGCAACTGGATGGTCTTGTCTTCGGGGAGCTCAGGCTGGTACGCCCGGTGGACCGGTTCCTCGTTTTCCAGGGCATGGAGCTCGTTGAGACGCTCCATGCTGATCCTGGCATCCTGCGAAGCTTGGATAAAGCTCAGCAGCTGCTCCACCGGGCTGTTGAGTTGCCCCAGGATGTACTGCACGGCCATCATGGCCCCCAAGCTCATCTCACCAGAAACAACGGCCTTCGCCACTAGGAAGATAATGAATATATTCTTGCTCTCGTTGATGATAAAGGCGCCCGCCTGCTGGTACTGCCCCAGCGACAGGCTCCTGACACTGTGCCGGAAGAGCCCGGCCTGGATGCGCTCCCAGTCCCAGCGCTTCTGCCGCTCACAGCCGTTCAGCTTGATCTCCTGCATGCCGTTGATGAGCTGCATCAGGGCGCTCTGGTTCTGCGCCGCCACCGTAAAGCGCCGATAGTCGAGCTCTTTTCGCTTTCGCAGAAAGGCCACGATCCATAGCGTGTACAGCACACTCGCCCCAAAAAACACCAGAAAGACGGTGGCATCGTAATAGGCCAGCACAAAGGAGAACATCACTAGGTTGAACAGGGAGAAAAAAACGGTCAGCGACTGGTTCGTCAGAAAAGCCTCGATCCGCTTCTGGTCGCTCATGCGCTGCATGATATCCCCGGTGAGCTTGGTGTCGAAAAAACTGATGGGCAACTGCATGAGCTTGGTCAGGAAGTCCGACAGAATGGAAACGTTCAAACGCGTGCTGATGTGGAGCAGTAGCCAGGACCGGATAAAATCCACGCTCGTACGGCCGATCAGCAACATGAACTGGGCGATCAGCACCAGGTAAATGAAGCTCAGGTTCTGGGTAGTGATGCCCACGTCCACCACCGACTGCATTAGGAAAGGCAGGAGCAGCTGCAGGACGATGCCGATCAACAGGCCCAGCGTCAACTGCACCAGAAGCTTTTTGTACGGGGCCAGGTAGCTGAGAAAGGTACCGAAGCTGGCTAGGTTTTCCGCCGCCTCGTCTTCCTGCTCGTAGAAGGCCGGCGCCGGCTCTAGTAGCAACCCGACACCGTACGAACTGCCGTTGTTCTTATAGCTGTAAAAGTGCTCGCAGAACTCATCGAAGGCATAGTGGATGATCCCTTTGCCCGGGTCGGCCACGGTGCATTTCCCGCGCTTTATCCTGTAGAGCACCACGAAATGATTTTGATCCCAGTGCAAGATGAGCGGCATCCTAGCTTCCCGGAGCTGTTCCAGGTTTAGCCGGGCCCCACTTACGCGCAGCCCGATCTTCTCGGCGGCCTCCGCTATGCCCAGCAGGGACACGCCCTCTCGGGTAATCTCCATCAGTTCCCGCAACCGGCCGATGCTGCGGCTCCGGCCAAAGTATCGGGCCACCATCCGCAGGCAGGTGGGGCCGCAGTCCATCTGGTCCGGTTGTTTATAAAAAGGGTATTTCAAGTTAATGCCGTTAGGGGTGACTACTTTCTTTCCTTGCTAACCTGTGCCCCGTACAGGTCCAGTAGCTTGTCCCTGAGCTGTTGCCCTTTGAGGTTTTTCCCGATGATCGTCCCGTCCGGGCCGATCAGGTAGTTGATGGGGATTTCATGTATGCCGTACCTGGCTATGGCCAGGTTGCTTTTACCCTCGATGGCAATGACCTGCTGCCAAGTCAGTTTGTCCTTCTGGACTGCCTTTAGCCAGGCCTCCCGGTTTGTGTCGATGGATACCGACAGAATGGTAAACCCATTGTCCGCGAATTCCTCGTACAGCGCCCGTAACCTGGGATGCTCCGCCCGGCAGGGGCCGCACCAACTTGCCCAGAAGTCCAGCAGCCAGTACCCCTTGTTGGCAGTCGTACGGAACATAGTCCCGGCAGAATCCGGCAGCGAGAAATGAATCACGGGGCTTCCTTCCTTCAGGTTCTGGCTGGCCCAGAGTTTTGCCTTCAGCTCACCGTGCAAGGGCACTGCCTTGTACACCCGCGGCATGTTGTCCAGGAGCGCCATCACTTGGTCTGTGGGCATTACCTTTTCCCCGTAGATGTCCAGGTAGTACAGGGCCGCATAGGAGGCAGGGTACTGGCCTACCAGCCGGTTGATTGTTCCGTGCAGGTACGCCTGTATCGAGTCCAGTTTAAGCTTGGAGGCCTTCAACAACTGAATTTCCTGCCGCTTACCGTATTCCTTCATTTCGTTGATGACAGCTTCCTCGCTTTTTTTGATCGCCGCGACCTCCTGGCTGAACACACCCAGGACCTCCATGTCGCGGGACCCGCTGACGCGGGCCTCGTGGATGGCACGAGCCTCGCCGTCCACCCGTAGCTGGCTCCCGTCGAGGTAAATAATTTTAAAGCTAGGCTGTCCTTTGATAAAAAGGGAATAAGGGCCAGGGGTTGCCACCTTGCCCGAGAGCCTGAAGCCATTGTTCCTGAGCTTGACAGAATCAATAGGTTGCTTGCTGTCGTTGGGGATGTAAGTGCCTTTCGCCAGGTACACCGTTTCCCCGCTCCCCGCAGCCAATTTCCCGGTTATCTTATATGGGTACAGGGCTTGTGCCACTGCACAAAGCGGGAACAACAGGAGACCCAGCACAAGGCAGCTGAGCGAAGGCAGGTATTTTGCAGTCATAGAAGCATTGGTTTTTGATTTAAAAGGAAAGTAACCCAGCCACACCCCCACTGGATGCGCCTGGGTTATTGGCGGGCTTTCGCCCTAGCAGCTCAGGGAGGCCTCTACAGACACCTCCTCGGTCAAGGCACAGTTACAGGTCACGGTGCCGCCGCTCGAAGAGCAGCTTCCTTCCGAGCAGCTGCAGCTTTTGTTGCCGCCACCCGGACACGTTACACTGACATTGCATCCGTTAAAGCCGCCAACGATATTCTTCATTTCGGCTCTGCTAAGTAAATTCTGTGACTTCATGGTATAACCTGCTTTTATACATCAAAAAGCAGTAAAAACTTTACTTTTATAACTAAATTAACTTCTGTTCTGCTACCGTTTTGGCAGGTAGCACACCGTGTCCGGCTACCCCTGGGGTACCAGGACTGCTGCAGGTCAAGGCATAAGAAAGGCTTCTTGGTTAAGGTGAATGATGTCCTCTAGACTAAGCTTATTCCACTTCGCTGATAAGGTAGCGCAGGTCCTCTATCGCATAGGTCTCCGGTACTTTGTAACCGTTGATGAAAAAGGTCGGCGTAGCCTCCACGTCCGCAATATTCAACCACTGGGCCAGCTTTTCGTCCTGGTACCGGATCGGCGCCTTATGCAGTTGATGGTCCTTTATCCAGTTTTCAGGGGATAATTTGCCTTTGCTATACCAATCGTGCAGCGCGGCTCTGAGCTTTTCCCTGTCCCCGATCCCCGAGATCCACTCCACAAACTGCCGACGCTTGTCCCCTTCCTGGGACTGATGCGCAAAAATGGTGGTGACTTTAAAATCCGTTCCCTGTTCCAACCAGGCATCTACCGTGGCATGGGCTTCCGCACAGGGGCCACAGTAGGGGTTCGAAACAAACACCAGCTCATGGATCGCCGCACTGTTCCCTAAGGTGAATACCTTTAGGTCCTCCGGAATGTGGACCTTCGGCTGCTTTCTGATCAAGGCGTGGAAAAAGCCCGGATTGGACTTGAGCTTTTTGTACTCCTGCCTGTAATGCTGGCGCTCCTTGAAGAACTTGACAAATTCTCGGAACGCAAACCAGAGCATGGCCGGCAGGACGAAGGCAATGGCCTGGTGCAAGCCGGGCAGAAGGGCCTGTGGCTGGGAACTCGTGTACAACCAGGTAGCTGCCAGCAGGTTCAACAGCACGATGCCATGCACCAGCATGCACAGCTTACACCATTGCCTGAGGACAAAGGCCTGCAGGTAAATCGCGTAAAGTGAAAACACCGGGGCCACCACCGCCAGCAGCATGTAAAAAGCAGGACCCTCAAAGAAAAGCAGTAGGGACGCCGTCCCTGCGAAAAAGAGTAACCCGCCCTCGGCCATGCTCAGCCACGGGGTAAGCTGGGAGGATCTGCTGCCCAGCACGGTATCGCACCCTTCCTGCGTATTGCTTTGGCACAACTGTTTCACCAGCACATTGTCCTTATTTAGGTGCTGCAGGACCAAAACCCAGGACACCCCTACTCCGGCCAAACTTAAGAGCAGGCACAGCAGCTGCGCTGCGGAAAAATAGGCCGTGTTCCAGCCAAGCAGGTAGCAGCTCAGCAGCAGGGTGCTCCCTGTAACAACCGGCTGGAAATAAGCAGGGTACAGGCCCTTCTCCCCCGAGGAGCGTACCTTCTTCCCGAAGACGGAGGGATCCAGTTCCAGCACCACCCCGTCCCATACCCTGGCAAAGTAGTCCAGGGTGTAGTGGCGGGTATCGCCGCTCTCAGTTATAATTTTTACTTTACCGCCGGTTAACTGTTCTACCACGGCAAACTGCCCGTTCTGAACGGTTAGGTAAACTAAAACGGGGCGGGAGAAATTTTCAACGAAGGCCTGGGCCTCCACTTTGAAGGCACTGTGCGTAATTCCCACGCCATGCAGCACGTCGCTGATACTCAGAAGACTTGGAAAAAAGGGATGCTCCGCCAGCTTTTGTTCGAGTACCTCCTGTTTGACGTTGATTTTGTGGCCCCGCAGCAGCCTGCTGATGACAAAACTCACAGGCTGGTGCACATGAAGCGGATTCAGTTGGGGAAGTGCGGTCGACAGATTCATACGATATAATAAATGCCCTAGGTTCATATACTTTCCTACTCATGCCCGGAAACCGGAGTGGCCTTACCCTTTTGCCGGCACAACGGCCAGGATTGTTTCCCCCGTCACGGTGATCGTCAGCGTCGGGTCCCAAGGCTGCTGGCCCTGGCGTATTTTTTTCTGTGCAAACTTGAAAAGCGTGGTCGTCTGCAAGTGCATTTTCTTCAGGTGTGTCTTCATCAGATTTAGAATAGTTTTAAGAAATCTATTAAACGCCGGCAGACAAGGGAAAAAAATTACACGAACATGACTTTTCTGTAGATAAAAAACCTTGCGGCTTTCAAAAATAATCCGTTGGTTTAACCATGCATTCCCGACCGACATACCGCATCCTGCTGCTGCATGCCCTGGCTTGGACGGCCTTCATCGTTTATGAGATGTCCATGGCGCTCGTCCTCAACCCGACAAGCAACCAGTGGTGGGAATATGCAAGCTATTACCTGGTGAACATTTCCCTGTTCTACCTCAATGCGCATGTGGTGCTTCATTATGTCCTGGAAAGATCTCAACGCCCCCTGCTGCTGCTGGTACTGATCCCCTTTGAACTGCTGCTCTATACCCTGGTGGAGTATGGCCTGGAACACCTGCTCAACGTCTTTCGCGCTGTTCCCAAACCGATCTTCGTGGACAGCTTCTTTGTCCTGAAGTATATCTGGCGCGGGGTTTATTTCCTGGGCTTCAGCACCGCCTACTGGTTCTTCCTGCACACCCTCGCCAACAACAGGCGGATCAACCTGCTGCAGGTACAGCGCCTGGAGGCCGAGAAAGCACGCTCCGAACTGGAAAGGAACCTAGTCCGGTCCCAGAACGCTTTCCTGCAGGCGCAGATCAGCCCGCACCTGCTCTTCAATACCCTCAACTTCATCTATAACGCGGTACAGGATGTCTCTGAGAAAGCCTCCCACGGGGTCCTGCTCCTCTCTGAGGTCATGCACTATGCGCTGACCAGGGTACACGAGGACGGCAAGACCGACCTGAGCAGCGAGGTGGAACACATCAAAAAGTACGTGGCCCTGAACCAACTGCGCTTCAGTTACCCGCTCTACCTGAACATGCACTACAACGGCCCGTTCAGACAACACCGCATCCCGCCCCTCATCCTGCTGACCTTTGTCGAGAACACCTTCAAGCATGGGGACCTGACCGATGCCAGCCTCCCGGCGGCAATCCACATCGGCAGCCACGATTGCCGCCTTGAATTCAGCTCTGTGAACAAGAAAAAAAGGCACCTGAACGGGAGAGGATACGGGATTGGGATCCAGAACGCGGAGACAAGACTCCGGGACTTTTACGGCGAACAGGGATTCACCCTGCACATCAAGGAGGACGAGCAACTTTACACCCTAACGCTTAAAATAGATATGACCCAATGAAATGTTTTGTTGTTGACGACGAGGCGCACGCCCTCCAGGTACTGGCACGCTATATTGAAAAAACCCCCGGCCTTGAACTCACAGGCGTGCAGGAAAATCCCCTGGAAGCCCTCCGGCTCATCACGGAAGGGATTGCAACACCGGACATTACCTTTATCGATGTGGATATGCCCCAGCTCTCCGGGGTGGAGCTTGCAGCCCTGCTTAACTCCTATACCACCGTCGTGTTCACCACGGCCTATTCCGACTACGCGTACCAGGCCTATGAAAAGAATGCCGTGGACTACCTGCTCAAGCCCATCACCTATGAGCGATTCCTGAAAGCCGTCGGCAAAGTGCGGGACATGTTCGCCGGCAGGCAGCCCGTTCACGCCGAGCCGGCAGGCAAGGCCGACTACTTCTTTGTCAAGAGCGAGGTAAAGGGCAAGATTGTGCGGGTGGACATTGACGAGATCGAGTTCGTGGAGGCATGGCAGAATTACATCAAAATCCACACCGGTAGCGGCACCCTGACCACCTACCTAACCATGAAAGAGGTAGAGGAACACCTCCCCATGCACCGGTTCTCCAGGATCCACAAATCCTTTATCGTGCACAACGACAAGGTCCGCGCCCTTGAAGGCAACCAGGTCATTCTGAGCAACAAGAAAGTCCTCAGCTTGGGCGCCAGCTACCGCGCCGACTTTCTCGAGGCCATCACGGCCCGCCTGCTCAAAAGCAAACGGACGCCCTAAGGCCTGGCGCGTGCCAGCTGCGACCTGTAGTGCCTCCACAGGCAATAATACAGAACCAGTTCCTGCTCCCGGGGCTGGTCCACAAACACCCGGTTCAGGTGCATGTGCACCAGGTCACTGACCAGCTGGGGAACATCTGCCGACCGAGTGCGCCTGGCCTTTTCTGCCAGGGCAATAAGGGCTGCGTGAAAGCCCCCCTGCCGCTGCTTCCTGGTACCCTTGCGGCTTTCCGTTGGGCCAGGGTTGTCTGGCATCAGCCCGGGCACCAGGCTGAGCTCCCGGTACTTCCGGCTCAGCTGCTCCTTCAAGCCCTTGTCCCCCTTGAATTCCTCAAAGAAGCTTTCAAACAGCTGGGAGAAAAGTGTGGTTTTCTCCTCCAGGCTAAACCCGAAGGCAGCCGCGGTCTCCTCTGCCCCGGCGAAAGCAGTTCTGTAGGGAGCATGGTCGGCTTCCGCTGGCGCAGCTTTGCCAATGGCAGCGGCAACCAGGGCACTGCTGGCGCAGAACACCTTTTCCACTGCCTCCATAAGGGCAGGACCATAGCGCTCCAGTTCCCGCTCATAGGTGGCGACCTGTACATCGGCGACCGTATCATCCTCCACGTAGGGGCTTAACTTCTGGCGAATCGCCTGTAACACCTTTCCCGTTTCTGTTTCGGGAACGGCCAGCCGGATCCGCAGGTGGTATCCCGGGTCCCGGTAACGCACAAAGAACCACTCCCATACTGCTCCGCTTCGCACCAGCCGGTTGATGAGCGGCAAGAACGCCCTCGTCAACAGCTCATTGGACCTAACGGGATGGCAGTACACTTTCAGGTACAGCCACTCCTGACCTGGCAGCGTCTTCCGCTTCACCGCTCTCCCTACCTGTTGGCTCATGTCGGGTAGGGGCAGCGCCTTGTATACCTCCTGCTCCTGGTACAGGCTCGCCACAAACTGGTGTATATACGGATTTCCCGTCTCGTCTGTGACCGTTGGGGTTTCCTGCCCCGCGAAAGGATATTCCCGGACCAAGAGGAACTTCTTGTGCCTGATCGCCCGTGCGAACAGGCCCAGGTCCGCCTCCTGCTCCAGGTCGATGACCAGTTGGTGGTCGTGCTCTGTCAGGGCAATATGCCGGGGCCAGCCCTGCCGCGCGATGGCCGTACGCAGCCGCTCCGGGTCCTGTACAGCCGCCTGCAGCGCCCCCAGTTCTTCCGTGCCCAAATGCCAGGAGGCCAGCTGCAGGATGGCCGACTTGTAAACCACCCGTGGATACTGCCGCATTCCGGGAAAGAACTGCTGCAGGTCCAGAGTGAAGTCCGCCTCGATGCCCTGGTACTGCAGGTCGCACAGAAAACGGTAAACAGCTAGGTCCTCCCGTGAGAAGTTGTAGGCAGAGCTTAGGCGCGGCACGACCACCTGCTGCAGGTTTTTGGAAAAGAGGACGACCTGGTCCGCCTGTATACTGACCCACAGGTCCGCCAAGGGCAGCTGCTGTTGCCGGTCGAGCGTGGAATGGACCAGCACCGGAATTTCATACGCACGGAGAGCCTTCCGGTGCTCGATGTTCGCCACATGGATGTCCCCGAGGTGGGCGATCTCGGCAAAGACCACGCCGGGGTTCGCTGCTTCCTCCTTTTGCACCAGTTCCCGGGCCATGGCCTCCACCTCCTCGTGAAGCGGGGTAAACCGGCCCAGCAAGGCTGTAGCGCTCACGCCCCCTGCCTGTTCCAGCACGACCTGGTTGTCCAGCACCCGGAAAAGCACCGAAATGCTGGGCGGCCTGAGGTCTGTCGCCTTCCGCTTCGGTAGCTGCTGCAGTTCCTCCTCGGTCAGCACCAGGGGCGCTGCCGCGTTGCCGGTAGTCCGCCACTTTTCCATCAGCATGGCATGGGCCGGAGACCAGTCAAAAGGCGTGGCCGCCGCCTCCCCTCCCAGGCACCTCAGGCTGATACCTTCCAGCAGCTTTGAGACGGCATGGCCATCGGTCAGGTCCTGGTAGCCTATTCCTGCCTCCGGGTCAAGCGCCAGGAGGAGTGGGACGGTCCTGTTTTCGAACTTTCGCTTGAACGCCAGGCTAAAGTCCTGCAGTCCCTGCGGCCGGCGCGAAGGCAGCAATGCCCATAGGCCTTGCAGGCCGTCGAGGATGTTTTGCTGGTGCACGGCATCCACTCCCCCCGTAACCGATCCCAGGTCCAGGTTAACATACAGCCCTGGCTTGCCGGTGTCGGCCCCCACCAGTTTGTCACCAAGCCGGAGCAGGGACACGCTCCCTTCGCAGATCCCTTCCCGGGACAAGGCCTCCAGCTCTGCCAGCAGAGACGCTAGGCGCTCTGTTCCGGCACTGTCCCGGCCTTCCAGGTGGCACACGTCCAGCAAGCGGGGCAGGTACTCCGGCCCGGTGCTATTTGGTGCGAGCGTGGACAGGAGCAGCTGCTGCGCCACCAACTGGTCGAAAAACTCCTCGCACACCGCGGTCGGAGCCTGAGCCTGCGTCCTTTCCCGGATCAGGCCCACTACCTCCTCCCTGAGCCTGTCCTCTTTACAGAAATGCAGGATGTCGCGCAGGAAAGCCTGGTAGGGCACCGTATCGATTGAAAAACGGAGGGCCACCTCCCCCACACCCGGTTGCTGGCACGTAAGGAACCGATATGTGCTTCCAGCCTTGTACAACGACCCGTTTGTCCGGTACGTGTGGCAGTCAGCCAGTTCAGCGTCCAGAATCTTTGCAGCATTCTTTAAGGTCTCGCTGAAGCTCAGGCTGGCTTTTATCTTGTACTTGTCCTTGTGCATGATAAGCGGCCGACCGGGGGATGCAGCCCAGTGTGCAAGAGCAAAACCGGAGAACAGCCCGAAAGGCGTAGGCCGGAAACACATCCTGTTGCGGTACTTGGATAGCGCATGCAGGGCGCCCGGGGATAGCAAGGGCACCTGAAAGCTTCTTTTTTTCAGCTCCTGGTAAAGGAAAGGACTGGCCAGGAAAATGGCCGCCCTGAAATGCGGTTCCGTCAGCAGCTCCTGGAGTTCAGTTTCAAGGTAGGTGGAGACGGGGTAAGCGGGTGTGCGCAATAGTAACTGCGAGTAGAATCGATACATGGTGACGGATGCTTAGTTGTTTCATAGGGCCTGTGGACTGAGTATAAAGAAATTTACCGTAACGTGGTTTTTAATTGCTGCACTCCGTGTACAGGTTCAGCAGCACTTGTCACCTGCCTCCTGCCATAAACTCACCAGGTTGAACATCTCCCGCATCCGGGAGCGGACCCGCCTGCCATACATTTTTTCCAGTTCACTGCTGCCCAGGTTGGTGGTGGCGTGCCTGAGGAGCTTTTCCTGCACAAATTAATTTTAGCGGCTGAGAAAGATATCTCCCATGACATTGCAGGTGTTGCCATAGTACTGCAGGCTGCGCTCCGTACTAGGTTGTGGTAAGTACCGCCTTTTGCAATTATAAGGTTGCCATAGTACTGCAGGCTGCGCTCCGTACCCAGATCATCAAATAAAAGAGCCGACACTGCTCCGGCACCTCTTTGGTGCGGGGCTGGCTGTAGCGCCGGATCACTTAGTAGCCCTCCCGCCCGAGAGCACCCGCTCCGTGAAATTACGATGCTTTACTGGAGACTTTATTCAGGCAGCGCAGCGACAGCTTGGACGTATAAGAGGTTTTCATATCAGCAAGGAGTTAGGTAGCCAAGCGCTTAACGCCTCCTTTTCCGGTTATAGAAACCCTCAATGTACTCAAACACGGCCTGCCGAGCCTCCTGCCTGGTGGCAAATTGGTGGTGGTAAGGCTATCTCTGTCTTCATCGTCTTCTTAAATCTGCCTAACAAAGGTCTCCAATCAAAGGTAGCAATTCCACTACGGATCTGCTCCAGTGCTTATGAAAGAAAGCCAAGTCACTGGTCAATAACCTGTAACCAAGCTTTCAATAGAGTGGACTAAAATAATCCTGTAGTGCTATACCCTGTCCTCTGGATAAGCATAGGCAAGGTTGTAAAGTTTAACATTGGGAATGTAGCTCCTCGTGATAGTGACTGGTTCTTGGTTATACCCTGCCTTGGGATACAATGTCACAGTCACTTTTACGACATATTTATTATTCACGTAGGGGTAACGGATGTAGGGTACACCTAAAATCTGTCCGCTTGGCATGCTTGGCCAAGTGGATGGGTAATCTGGCTCGCCACCATAAATCTCCTCCCCAAATATTTTCCAAAACTCGTTTGCATCATCCTTGTAAATCAAGTTACCACTTGGTGGAGGTGTACCATAGCCCTGCTCAGGGCCGTTCCAGTTTAATTCACCTTGAAATTTGGCATAGTAAACCAAGTCCACCTTAGTCTCATAGCGGTCTATTTCTGAAAGAATGTCCGGATTAATAACAATATTAATGGAAGACTGATCAACATATACATCCCTATTGTAAACATACTGGTAACTATTTTGCCCCACCAAAACAGCCTGAGCTGCCTCTTTTACAACTGGTGTGGTAGCAAGATTCCAAACCCCCAATCTTTTATTGTAATGTGGCAAGTTGTAGGTACTCGACATCTGCGTCATGGGAACATACAAATTTGCGATTGGCACCACATTAGATCCGCCCGTTCCCGTTATCTGGCCTGACAGGGATATTGTGCCATTCGTTTTAAACTCTAGGCTCTGCTTCGTATTAGTTGTGTTGCTTTGCTTTCCTATAAAAGAACCAAACACCAGGTTTATCCCTTCTTTCACTAGCGTGGATACACCTCCTGAAGCAATATCAGGCAAAACGCTTGCCGCCAGTTTAATAATCTTGCTGGCATTGTCTTTTGTACCAACATTTTCTTTTATCCACGAGCCGGCTGACTTTCCTGCTGCTTTGGCAGCATTATTAGTGAAATTTTGTGCCTGATTTGTGGTGTTGGTAGTTATGATAGCCCCCTCAGAGTTTGAGTTAAACCCGCCACTGACGGTAAAGTCAGAAATATTCTTGTTATAAGTTGCCACACCCATTCTAATACTCTTGTTCAGGTTGCTGTCGTAAGTAATCTCCGTATCAAAAGCGTTCCATCCAAAGGCAAAAGCTTTGGTTAAAGGTTCCATAGAAATATTGGTAGAGATTGCTATAGGGTTGTTAACTAAATAGTCCATCGGTTTAGCAAAGTACCCTACGTTATTTAGCAGCGCATGGGTGCCTGGCATGTTAAGAGCCCACATGCCATCATTGGAGTTACCGGAAGGGTTATGGCTAACATAGTAGTAGCTTCTAACCACCCCCGTAAACTTATTGTAAAAAATCAGGTAGTTCTTACCAGGGTCGCCATCCTCCGAACAGAAGTTATACATCAATTCCCAGCCGTCGGCCTTTGTATACTCTTGCAAGATGAAATCAGGCAATTGAGTGGGGGCACCGCTGTACCAGGGCAAAGTGTACAGGGTTCCGTCGTCTCCGAATCTAAGTTGGGGAGCATTCTCCCAGTCAAAGTAAATCGATTCTTTCTTAGTCAACTCATGTTTTAATAAATCAACACCTTGCTCAGTGGGTATCATCTCTTCCTGCTCACAGGAAAACATTAAGAACATGAGCAAAGCCACTCCATATTTTCTCTTTGTCATCATAGGTATAATAAATAAAGTTTGTGAATCATAAGAATTTATCTTAAAAGCATTCATGACTTTTCTTCCCCCTCAACTGATTTTTTTTATTTCTATTGATAGCGTCACATTACAAGCAACTGCACAACAATCCAGGGCCAGTGTTCCTGAAATGTTTTACCTTAAGAAGCTCAGTCTATTTCAATCAATAATCCTCTTCACGCTGTTGTTTGATTAGTATTAGCCGAATAATATAATTGTGTAAACCAGAAAACTCTAACAGCCGCTGCTTTTAAAATTTGTTAGAACAATATTGAAAATAAGCAGATAAATTAACAGGAAGGTTTATATACCAAAGTAACATAGGAAATCCCCTTGTTTTTCAGCAACACTCTACTTATTAAATTGAAACTTAATATTTTAAACAAAATATATAGTTATTTAAAGTAACATTGTATTAGTAAAAATCTTTACCACCATAAAAATTTGATTAAGCCATGCAATAACTACAATTGCAAAAAACAGAAACAGCCAATCTGTTGGTAAGTCCGGCTTCAACCGTCGTCTACAAGCACTCAAAGAACAGCTGCCGGCCCTGTTTGCTGCGCTGGGACAAAGTTTGAAGAAGCCCATCAGGACGACTCCTTCCCCGTGGCCGTGTACGACAACATCGGCATCCAGCGTGCTCACCTTCTTGATGGGGAGGACTACCAGAGTAAATGCGTCAACAAGGAGCACTACTTCAAGATCATGCTCCTGCCTTACGACCTGTATAAGACAATAAGCAACAGGCGAAGCGCTATTCCGGTAACTCAAAGCCACATTTTAGTATGGAAGGAGCCCAATGATGTTGTTCAGGGAAACACTCTGAACCTACTCCGGCCACCACTACAGCCATACCTGTAACGCTGCTACACATAATCAAAAAATTGCGTAGCTTTAGCCCAAAACCCCGACCAACCCATGACGGCTCCTGCTGCTGCCCTGCCTACGTACCTGAAGAAACTGACACACCTGCGCCAGGGCGTCACCAAATACGGGAAAGCACCGCACAAGCCTATCCTGCTGCTCACTTTTATAGAGCTCTTCGAGAAAGGGGAAATCACAGCTAACAAAGTATATATTTCACCGGAACTGGTAGCGCTGTTTAAAGAGATCTTTGCCCTACTGGTGAAAACGGCCCATAAGGCAGACTTCTTCTTCCCCTTCTATCACTTATCCGGCGAAGGATTCTGGACCATCAGAACCCGGCTGGGTGTACCGCTGCAGGTTTATATCGGCAACTTTAACAAGCTTCATGAAGCGGTGGACTACGGATGCTTTTCCGAGGAGCTGTATGCTTTGCTTCACCGCAAAGAACACCGGGACGTGCTGAAAACAGCACTTCTGGACAGGTATTTTCCCGATACAAAAAACAGTTATCTTGCCATCAAGCAAGGCAGCTACATCCAAAACCTGCAGCGCTACCTGCTCAACGAAAGCACGGCCAGCTATGCGCTGCCGGAAAGCGCAGCAAACGAGGAAGAGCTGTTTATCCGGGGTGGCCTGTTCAAAAAGCTGGTACCACAGGTATACAACCATACCTGCTGCATGTCGGGCATGCGCCTGGTTTCCAGTCACGGCTACTCCATGATCGACGCCTGCCATATCGTGCCCTTCAGCCTGAGCAAAGACGACAAGGTTAATAACGGGCTGGCCCTCTGCCCCAACCTGCACCGGGCCTTCGACCGGGGACTTGTTTCCGTGAGTGAAAAGCTGCGCATACTCGTTTCGGATGCCATTGCCGAAGACCTGACCAATGCTTACGCCCTGCTGCATCTCAGAGGCAAAACGCTCACGCTGCCATTCGGGGAGAAGCATTTCCCGAGCGCTGCGAACTTGGCTTGGCATAGGGAACAGGTGTTTAAGGGTATCGGCCCTATGAACTACATATTTGCTTTGTTTTTGAAGTTCTGCGGGAAGAGGTCTTTGATGTTTTTGTGGTTGATGGACATGATGTTTTGCAGGGTGTGTTTTAGCCACTGGTAGGGGTTTACCTCATGCTTTTTGCAGATGGCCAGGAAGGAGTAGATCATACCGGCCCGCTTTGCAGCATCATGTGAGCCGGCGAACAGGTAGTTCTTGCGTCCCAGGGCCAGCGGCCGGATGGCGTTCTCCACCCCGTTGTTGTCGATGTGCAGGCTGCCGTCGTAGAGGTAGGCCGAGAGGGCGTCCCAGCGGGCGTAGGCGTAGGCCATGGCTTTGCCGATCTGGCTCTTGGGCAGCGTGCTCTTGATCTCCTCGAAGATCCATTTGCCCAGCTCGTTGAGCACCGGCAGCGACTCAGAGAGCCGTAGTTCTTTAATGGCTGCTGCCTCCAGCCCCTCTTCTTTTGCCTTCCTTTCCACTGCATACAAGAGCTGGATGAGGGTGAGCGCTTTGCCAGCCCTTGCCTTGTCATTTTCCAGGGCCCGCTCGAACTCTCTTCGGGCATGGGCCCAGCAGGCCAGGTGGGTGACCTCCTTTTTCCTGCCGTACTTTTCGTACACTGCGTAGCCGTCGGTCTGCAGGTAGCCCCGGAAACCATCAAGCATAAGCTTTACCCCCACCGCAGCGCGCGTGGGTTGGTAGTCGAAGAGCACCGTCCTGTCCAGGGGGGCATGGTAGACCCAGTACCAGCCGGTATGGGCGGCACCTTTCTTATCCGAGTCCAGCACTTTGATCGGCGACTCATCCACCTGCAGGTAGCCTTTTGCCTTGGTGTCGAATACCAGCTGCTCGTAGAGCGGCTCGAGCTTCAAGAGCGCCTCCTTGGTCCAACCCTCAATGGTGGAGGAGGCTATCTGGATGCCCTCCCGGGCGAAGCGCTGCTTCTGGCGGTAGAGCGGCAGGTGGTCCATGTACTTATCCACCAGGATGGAGGCCAGCAGTCCGGCCCCGGCGATGCCTTTGTCGATCACCCGTTCCGGCAGCTGGCCGATCACCACGCTTTCTTTGTCTTTGGCGGCATACTTATAGCGGATGTAGCGGCGGATGAAGAAGCGGGCCGGCTCGCACTCGAGCTCCTCGGTGACTTCCTGGCCGATGCACACCATCTGGGAGAGGTCTCCTTCCGGGTGTATCTCTACTTCCTCCACGGGCAGGTGCTCAGGGAGCTTGGCGCGACCGTGGTGGCGGGGGCGACGGCGCACGTAGTCGATCTTCTGCTTTACCTCCTGGTGCTGCTCTTCTACCTCTTTGGCCGCAGCTTCAAAGGGAAGCTGGAACTGGGAGGCGTCGCCCTCGAAGCGCTCGCGCCTCTGGCCGAACTGCATGCGGCGGTACATGGCCACCTGGGCCTCCAGGTAGGCGATCTTCTCGTCACGGCTGGAAATAAGCTCCAGCAGCTCCTGTTTGGAGAGGTTTTCCAGTACCGTTTGCATGCTCTAAAAATAAGCAAAAACAGCCATGGCACCAAGGATAATGCGTCTATGGTGGCAAAGAAAATCTTCTCCTGCGGTTGCTCTTCACCACTTCGATTCCTTCCACCATCAGCACCAGTTCGCTCCAGCTCATGGCGCTGCCCCCTGTCGCTTTGGGCAGCGGAAAGGTGCCCTGCTCGAGCCTTTTGTAGTAGAGCACAAAGCCCCCGTGTTCCCAGTGGAGCAGCTTGAGATGGGTACGTTTGCGGTTGAGAAACACGAACACTTCACCGCTTGTGGGACTGCGGCCCAGTTCCGATCCTACCAGACCGCACAAGCCGTCGAAGGATTTGCGCATGTCGCAGTGGCCTCGGTAGAGCAGGTAGCGGAGGGAGGAGGTGAGGCTGAGCATTTAGTAAAGGTGCAGCAGGCGGCTCACAAGGGCCAGGTCCCGGGAATCGACCCGTACCTGCACGCCATTGGGATAAATTACCTCCAGGTAGCTAGCTGCTCGCTCAGCGCTTAGCTGCATAAAACCGGAAGCCGGCTGCTTTTCCTTCCGTACTTTGTGGATCCAGTAGATAAACTGAGAAACTTTTAGGCCCTGCTCCTGACAGAAGGCCCGCTGGCTCTGCCCGCTTTGCTCATAAACCTCCACTAAGTGGAGCATCTTTTCCTGGTGGGTCATCTCTCTCTTTTTACCAGCAAAACTAAGCCCTGCAACTCAACTACAAAATATGCACTTGGTCGGCCGGATACGTTTAAGGGGTAAGCCAGTTCAAAAATTCTTCTTATTTTAGCCTGCCCTAACGCTACTCTATGCTGAAAGAAGGAATCTACGAACAGTTAATCTCGGCCTCACTCAAAGAAAAAATCAGTGCTATACCTGCTGAGAAGTTCTTCATCGCGCAGGCGCTAATCGATAAGGAGGAAGCGGCTAGGGTTCTTTCTAACTACCTGATCAACCTGCTGCAGCTGGCTCTAAAAGAGCTGAAAAAGGAAGACATTCGGCAACAGGTGAAGTTCTGCAATGAGGTCATTCAGTTTGTGGATGAAAAGCTCAACCTGGAGGCAAGCGATAGCCTGATTTACCACGAAGAACAAATTCTAACCGCTATTCTCTCGAAGATCGGTAAAACAGACAGGCAACTGCACGACGAGCTGCACCGGAAAATTCCGCAGACGGGCCTCTCCGTCAGCAACCTGTTTACAGGGAGTAACTCGGATATCTCGATTGACACAGAGATTGAGCGCGACATCTTATCGGCGGACAGAATCTACTGGATCATTTCTTTTATCCGGTGGTCTGGCCTGCGGATTTTTGAGCGGGCTTTGCGAGAGTTTACCTCCCGCGAAGGTGCCGAGCTCCGGATTATCACAACCTCCTACATGGGGGCAACAGAGGCCCGAGCGCTGGATTTCCTGTCGAAGCTACCCAATACGCAGATCAGGATCTCTTACCAGACCAAGATCGAGCGCCTGCACGCCAAGGCTTATATCTTTGAGCGGAACACCCGTTTCAACACCGCTTTCATCGGCTCTTCCAACCTCTCCAAATCGGCTTTAAAAAAAGGACTAGAGTGGAATTTACGCGTGACCAGCCAGGAGAACCCGCACATCCTGGAGAAGGCGAAAGCCACGTTCGACCATTACTGGAACAGCATCGATTTTGAGGACCTCACGATTGGCGGTATCGCTAAATTCGAAGAAGCCATACAGCAGGAGAAGCAGCGCGCCGGAAGGAGATCCTGGAGCAGGCCATTGCTTCTTTCAGGGCAGTGCTCGGAGCCGGGTTCAACGATTTTGGGCAGCTCTGGGTAGGCAACCACAGCCTGCTGGATTAACGGACTTGGCTATGGTGCGTTTATGCACTATAGCTGGTGTTGTGCATTCGTGCTTTTTCCTTGCTTTCCAGTACTTCCATTAACCGCTGGTTTAAGTAGAGTTTTTCTTTTCCTACCTTAGTTGCCCTTAAAAAACCTTCTTGCTCAAGCGCTATCAGGTAATTCCCCACAGTCTTTGGTGTTCCCATGTTTGCCTCTATCAGAAACTGACGTTTAGTATAAGGTAGTCTGAACAAAATTTCTATCAGCTCTTTTGAGTATACTTTGGGCAATTTCTCCTTAATTTCTTCCGAGGTGGCTTCCATAACGGCCATAATCTCCTCTAGTTTTTTAAGCCCGCTGGTAGCTGTTTTTTCAATCATGTCCAGCATGTAGAGAATCCAGCCCTCCCAGTCTCCTGCTTCCGTAACGGCTCTTAGCTTCTGATAATAATCCGCCTTGTGATGTATGATATACTCACTTAAGAAGAGCGCGGGCACATCCAGCAGCTTTTCCATTTTCAGGTAGAGCAGAAGCAAGATCCTACCTGTACGTCCGTTGCCATCAATGAACGGGTGTATTGCCTCGAACTGGTAGTGCATTACAGCCATTTTGATGAGCGGATCCAAGGTGCTTTCCTCGTTAATGAAGCGCTCCAGGTTTGCCATTTTCTCGCGTATTACCGTTTCCCCTGACGGCGGCGTGTAGATTACTTCGCCTTGTGCGTTGGATAAGGTTGTGCCTGGCGTGGTTCTGATACCTGATGTGTTCTGCTTTATGCATTGCATAATCTCCACGCAAAGATTTGTTGTGATGAAGGGTCTCTCTTTGAGTTTTTCCAAGCCGTACCACAACGCCTCCTTATAGCTTATAACCTCTTTTGCTGCTGTAGATTCATACCTCTTTTCAGCTACGACTGATTTATAGAGGTCATCATTGGTGGTGATGATATTCTCTATTTCAGAGCTTGCCTTGGCTTCCTGCAGATGAATTGTGTCTAGAAAGAGGCTGGGGTTAGGCAGATTAATGATGGCTCCATTCAACTGAGCTAATGCCCTACTTGCTTTGACGGTCTTTCGCATGACTTCCTTAGTTTCCAGATCTGTCTTCGGAGGAAGTAAGGGTAAACCATTGTAAGGTATTTCTCTGTGAAATTGGGTCATGACGAGGGTAATAATTACGCTTATCCTAAATACAAAGGTAAAAATAGAAATTTATTACACTTGTTGTCTGTTTAGAGGTAACTATTACTCTTGTAAGTACTTTTCATACATTGCATAAAGCACAACTAATGCATAAACGGAATCTTATTCCGTTTATCAGCTGATTTCGACAGATAGCAGGAATATTCTCAAGACAGCCCTTTTAGACCACTGACTTCCCCGAGACAACAGTGTGAGCAACGGACTGGCCCTCTGCCCCAACCTGCACCGGGCCTTCGACCGGGGGCTGGTTTCCATATTTCTCTTGGGTTGGCTTTGCAAGCTAAGCTCTTTGACAAAGCTTTGGACTGCGGATTGGCTTTGTGCAGCTTTGGCAATGTGCTTGCAAAATGCTTTGGGCTTTATATAATTTTGTTCGTTATCAAAAAATCTTTTAATGAGGATGCAACTGCTTTTGCAAGAGGCACAGGAACTCCGTTTCCAATCATCTTAAATTTTTTAGATAAGGGAAGTTCAGACGGAAGAATGTATTTGTCAGGGACTCCCTGAATTCTTAATGCTTCTCTTACTGATAGTCGCCTGTGTATATATGGATGTAAATGAACTTCGTTGTTTCCATAACAAGCCGTTGGACTGTACTTAAAGCGGTGAAGGCGTTTAAAAGAAGGTCTATTTGTTTCCCCTTCTTCAATTGCTTGTAAAGCCTTTTCGGTTATATACAAATTAAAAAACTCATTCGCATTTGGCTTAGTGTTTATTTCACGTTGTGAAACCAAACAACTTTCAACACACAATTCTAATGGAACGCCTTCTGGTTTATCCAAATTTTTTCCGAATGAAACTTGTTTTCCCCAATTATATTTCGTTGCAGCATCGTGATATTTCTCATTTAAAGGAAAAGGAAACCACTTACCAAACGGTGCTTGTTCAATAGCTTTTTTACTAAGACAATCTTTTCTAATGCCAATAAAAAAAACACGTTCTCGGTGTTGCGGAACCCCATAATTCAAAGAGTTTAGTTTTTCGTGGTCAACATAATACTCTTCTTCAACTCTATTTAAAAGTGATTGCAGATATTCCTTTGTTTCTTTTCTTTTCGTCAAACCGGTTACATTTTCCATAACGAAAAAAGTGGGTTTCAATTCCAAAATCTTATCAAAGTAAACAATTGTCAATTTACCCCTTTCTCCGTTAAAACCTTTCATCGAACCGTTCATACTAAAATCTTGGCAAGGCGGTCCGCCTATCATTCCAAAATGTTCGGGTTTACCATTATGGAACGCTTCTTCAATAATCTCTTTTGATTTTACTTCCGTGATTGATTTAGTATTGAAAATTTCTGCTTTAACGCAATTTCCCTGTGATTTTCGCCACGAAGTCATACCGGCAGCATGAAGTCGTGCGAAAGTTTCATCAAACTCATTTGTCCAAATAACCTCAAAACCTGCTTGCTCAAAGCCCATATCCATAAAACCTCCTCCTGAAAAGAAAGAAAGAATTGGTATTTTATGTTCTTTACTCTTACTCATAAATCATTGTCGTGTCAGTCGCAGAATAAACAAACTCTGTTGCATCTCTTCTTATATTGTAAATTCGTATTTGTTTATTTTTGTTATTGTTTAGATCATCAAATTCCTTCGAATCAAAATTTTTAATGGTTAAAACTTTATTTCCATTTTGTAAGATTACACTCACATTTCCATTTTGGAATTTTTTAACTTCTTTAATTTCACCCAAAACATCATTGAAAGAAAAATTTGTTTCGAGTGTCTTGTTAAAGAAAGTACAAGCCGGTCTGTATAGACAATGCTTACAATTTCCTTCTTGTGGATTTGCTGAAAATAATTTTGTGTTTATACAATGATTTATTGACTTTAAAAGGCTTTTTGCTTCCTCAAAAATCGATTTACATTCTTGTTCTGAAAACTCAACAGAAAATTTTTGCTTTGCTGAATCAACTAAACTTAAACTTGTTGGAAACTTATTTGTATTTTCAAAATACAAATAAGCGTAAATTTTAAGTTGTTCTTTGAATTCATTTTTTACTTCTGAATAACTTTCGCCTTCATCATCTAAACAATCTTGTGTAATTGCTCCGGTTTTAAAATCAATAATTTCAATGTTGTTTTCGTTTTCAATTACTAAATCTACTTTCCCGCCAATCAATTTATCTTGCGATTCAAACCATTTTTCAGAATGGAATTTTGTATTGCTGAAACTTATCGGCTGATCGGATTCGCTTCTCAAATGCTTCTTTAGTTGAATTTTTTTCAACCCAAAGTTTCGTATTCTAACTTTTAACGGAACAAAAAAACCAAACCCATTTTTTTGTAAATCATCTTCAACTGTTTTCACTTGATTGTCGAATTCTGCATTAAAATCATCTTCACTTTTTATAACTCCTTTTGCAATAAATTCAAGCATTTTATGCAACACTGTTCCGAAATAAGCATAAGGCGAAAGCGGAAGTAAAGGTTTCTTATCAAACGCTTCTGCCAACAACGATTTGTAAGCACAATTTTTCATTGAATAAAATTGGCTTGGCGAAATACGTTTGATTTTCTTAAAATTTATTTCTCCAATTTTATTCATCATCTTATTACCAATCTTTCGTAACACCAACCCGGTCTGCGATGTAAGTTAAAAGTGTCAAATAAACTGATCTTCCCACCGTTGCTGTCAGTATGTTCTTTTATTTCATTATAGATTTCAGCTAACCAGTTTGCCTCGCTGAAATTTTTCAAATTCCAAAATGGGTGAATAATCATAATTACGTTTCTTTGATTTCTTCCGAATTTGATAATGGGCAAACCATTTATTTCTGCTGTATATGTAAAACCAAAACTTTGAGCAAAAGCATTTCTCAATTGCATTGCAAATGCAAGCCAATTCTGTAATTCAACAAAATTGAAATTTCCGTCAGCACCACAAACAAAAGTTGAATCTTTCATCAAGCGAAGCATTGAAAACCCTAAACGCCAATCAAGTAAACTGTGATAGTTCATATTTCGAAACACTTTCAAACAATCGTAACAAGCGTCATCGCATTTTTCTTGATGAGTTTGAGAATGAATTTTTCCTAAATAACTATTTGCATTACTTGGATTGATCGATTCTGAAAGAATGTTTTCAAGATTGTTGTATAAATATCTTACAAAGCCCGAACCGTTTTGCAATTCATCTGTCAAAATAATTTCTGCAATTCTTCTGTTTGTTCCATCATCAAGAACTTTCATTGAAATGTCTGCAATTTCAATTTCAGTCGGGTCAACGTCAAGTTTATCTGCTAAAATTCTTTGAAGTAAAAATGCTGCGGAATAATAACCCGAACGCACTCCGTTACTTTGTGCTTTGACGTGTGGTAAATCTGCTTCACAAAAAAACATATTTAAGTCAAGTTCCAAAGGAACAGTTGACGGACTAATTCTGAATATCTCTGTGTTTTTGTGGCTTGCTAATGCAATTTGCTCGTCTATACTTGTTGCATTTTGTTGAACAAACATAGAATGTCCATTGCTGTCATTTGTATTACCTGAAAAATCATTCAATAACCATTGAGTATTAAACCAAAACCCGCTTTGATTGAAAGGAAATTTGTTGTTAGTATTGTAAAGTTTCCCTATAAAAAATCTATCAGAATTTGTATTTATACGCCAAGTAACATCATTATCAGAAATAGTTATTGATGCGTTGTTTACAACATTTGGAGTTGTAAAATCTACTTTTTCCGCAAAAATTGGTGGACGTGAAAGTAGAAATTCAGAATCGTCTTTTGTATCGCTACCTCCGGAAAGGTTTGTTCTGTATGCTCTTGGTGATTTGAGCATAAAAGGACGCTGATATTTGTTAGAATTATCTTCACCACAATTAGGGCAAGTATCAAAATGACTTTCACTTTCTAAATTTGTTTTGTCTGCTTCTGAATAAGTTTCAAAAAATCCACAAGATCTGCATCGTACAAACCAACGATTTAATGAAAATGGAAGTTGATTATTGGTTTCAACATTCGTTACAATTTGAGAACCATTTCTGCGTTTATTGATAAAATCACTTGTAAAACCAATTACTTGATGAATTGCCTTGTCTTTTGTTTTCTGTGCTCCCGGTGCAAACTCATAAATTGCCATTGCTTGTGCCCTGTCTATTGAAAGGGGTTCAAGTCTTTTATTTATGCCATGATATAAATTTCTAACAGTGGTCGGCATTCCAAACATTGGCAAAATTCCGCCTTCAGCAAATTTTTCAGAAATGTCATTAGAAGCAATCTCTTCGTTAGTAATTATGCTTTGTGTCCTTTCAACTAATCCGTTTGGCGTTGTTGTGTCTGCAACCCAATTTACATATTCATCTCTTTTTGCCTTTAATTGTGGTGTAAGCAAAGCATCAACTGTCATTTCAATTGCTGTTCTGTTTTCAGTTATCCAATTTGAAATTTCAGGTTTGTAAACGGTCCAACTATCAACAGAACCAAATTCACCGTGTACGCTTGATTTTTCATCAGAAGTAATATCAATTTCTCTTTCAACGTAAGCTCTACGTAAAATCTCTTTTGCAAGTAACCGTTTGAAAATTCTTTCTTGTCCCATTGTCAAGAAAGGTGTTGGTGGTGCATCGCCAGTTATTCTTTGTGGATTAGCAAAGTAAAATTCGTCATGACTTCTACCTCTGCAAAAGGTCAAAATAACTGAATAAGCTTGTCCTCTTCGTCCGGCACGACCAACCCTTTGTTGATAGTTGAATCGTTGTGGAGGCATATTACCTAACATTACAGCTTGCAAAGAACCAATATCGACACCAACTTCAAGGGTTGTTGTTACGCTTAACAAGTCAATTGTTTTGACTTGTCTGTTGCCTTCATCGGGTAAAATGATATTTCTAAAATGTCTTTGTCTTTCAAATTGGTCGTCTGTTTGTCCGGTGAGTTCTTCACAATGCAAACGAATTGGTGGACGTTGTTGCTTGATAGCGTTATAAGAAAGATAATTCTTTTTCCAAACATCATCACAAATTCTATCCGCTTGTTGTTGTAATGCTGTAACAGAATGTGTGCAAATTCCACCGCTAAAATGCAAGTGTGATCTTCTGCCTCGTTGACTTGTCCAAATTGAATCAGTTGGTCGTGCAACTTTGATGAAAAGATTTTCAATTTGAATACCTGAATCGCCTCTTAACAAACTACTTGTTGTAAGCGTGTTATAAACTGCTTCTCCAATCTCATTTTCTTGTTTTGAAAATCTATTTGCAACAGCCCGGATATATTTTTTGACTTGTTCAGGAAAATTGCTGTATGCAATTATGGGAGGATTAAAAGGAATATTGTCATTATCGACTTTGTTGTATTTATACTTGTCACCTAAAATCCGAATTGTTGAATTTAAGATTTGTAAAAAAACATCTTTTGCTAAAGCAATCGATCTAGCTTGGTCTGAGATAATTTGCAATTCTGGATTTATACAAACATAACCTAACGCAGAAGATTCAAATGAATAAAACAGAGATCCAAAAAATATTAAAGCTAGACCGCTAAATGAACCTTCTTTCAATTCATCAATATATTCTTGGTTTGCCCCATCTGCCCATTGGAAATTTGAAAAATCAATAAGCTCAAACCAGGGAACAAAATTTCCATTTAATAATTTTGTTTGAAGTGAAATATCGTTGCCACCCGGATTTATACCTAACCTTATAAAGTGTTTAATAAGTGGTGCAAGGTCTAATGTGTTGGTAATGTGAACTAAACTTCTCACATTTAATGTAAGGGAACGAATTTCACTCAGTTTTGAAATTGCTATTTCTTTTTCTTTTAATCGATTTGTGTTAGATCCTGCATAATTTGAATTTTCAACCAAGTATTCAACTTCATCAAAAATTGCTTGAGACTGCTTTTTTAATTCTTCTTGCCTTGTTGAATCTCCATTATCAAGAGCATTTACAATTTGGTAACGAAACATCAAATTTGAATGTAATTCATTGACTAGAATTTCACGCATTAAATCTGTAAAGTGATTGCGTTCAATTCCGTTTGCAATTTGTGCAGCATCTTCACGGCTATCAGAAAACACTATTAATTTTCTTTCATCGTCATTGCTAGGAAGTTGATACATCAATTCTTTGGCAAATATTTGTGTTGTTTTAGCAAAACCGGTTCTAAAACCACGAATGGAAGAAGTTTTAATTTTATCAAAACGTTGTTGCCTTTTTTGATGATTTATACCACAGCTTGGACAAACACTTGGTAATGCTTTATGTGTTTCAACAATAATATCCGAATTGAAAATATCAAAAGCAATATCTCTGTTAGTAGAATTTGTAATTGTGAAATAATAGCCTCTTACCCATTGGGAAGGTATATTATTTGATTTAGTATGTGAAAAATCAATATCACCTGAAATAGAATTTAGGGATGCCGGGATCCAATTTGCTTCAAAGTCATTTTGATTAGCTCCATTCAATGTAGGTTGTCGCCAGTAATTTTGAGGAATTCCTTGAGCTGCATCGTGTGGCGTAAATTGCTGATTGCCACATGGCCAAAATACAGCATATTCTTGGTAACTTCTTCTTTCTACTAATTTAGCTGGTGTTTTCTCCGGGATTCCCTCAATGTTAGGACTAATCGGGAGCATTTCAAAGGAATTGTTTCCGGATTCATTCTTTGTAACTAAGCGGCTTCCGCCAAATAATGTAGTGCCGCAATTATCACAATAGAGCAATTCTAAAACCCGGTTTCCTTCTCCTGAATTTATTCGCGTAGTTGAATAAAGTGTACCAACAGTTCTTTCTCCATCTGAATATTTTTCATCAATTTCCTCTTGTTTAACAGAAGCCCAAATTCCTTCAATGTTTCTAAAGAAATAATGAAATCTAAAACGTGGTAATTTTCTATCATCAGGAATTTTATCTGCAATAGTTTTAAATTCTGATTCGTCTAAGATTGCTCTAGCAATCAACAAACCACGCAAGGCATTTTCTAAATTTTCTTTGTTTTCGGTAGCTTCAAAAATTGTTTCAGCAAAATATTTCCTGTTATCCTCATCACCATTTGCTTGCGTTGAACAAACTGCTTTGTAATCTTGACAAGGCGAAAACAAACGTTCTTTTAATTGAAAATTTGGATTGGTTATTACAGAAAGTAAATTTGAAATTCCGTTTCCGTCTTGTGGTAAATTAAAAGTTGCTGCAAGTTGTGTTGCACTTGATTCACAAATTGAATTGAAATTTTCATCAGTAATGTTTCCTTTTACTTCTGAAAACTTTTCCGCAATTTCTTTGAACGGATTTATTGGAAGTTTTCTTCCGGTTTCTGGAAACGCAGTAATTGGATTGTTTTTCCCTTCAATGATTTTGAATTTTAGTTTGAAATGCTCATGGCTTATTCCAAAAAAATCACATACAAAGTTTTTACTTGCTTCGTCTCCTGCTTCTAACGAAGCACTTGAAGCAAGAATCCGTAACTGTGGATGATGTGAATGTAATCCTAAACGAGTAAGAACAAGTTTGAGCAAATAAGCAACTTCTGTTCCTTGCGTTCCTCTGTATAAGTGCAACTCGTCAATGATTAGGTGAAAAATGTTGTTTGGATTTTCTTCTAACCATTGTTTTGTTTCATCAAAAATTCCTTTGTCAATATCACGCATTAACATTATGCTCAACATTGAATAATTTGTGATCATGATGTCTGGCGGTGCTACTTGCATATCGAAACGGCTTCTCATTTCTGCACCGTCTAAGCGTTGAAAAAATGATTTTAAATCTTTCGCTTCGTTTCCTGATTTACCAGTTTGCAGAATATATTGTACTACTCGGTTTGAATCCTTTTCAATTTGTTGTAATTGTTGTTTGAGTTGGTTGACCTTGTTTGTGTTGATTGCAAGAGTTCCGTCATCTTTTATTTTCTTCAGTTCACCGGCTACAGGGGAACTTCCGTTGTATCGTCCAAAATAAATTGCGTTCCCGTTTGTGTTTTCGCTTAACCAATTTCTTGTGTCATCAGAATCTAAGGCTTTCCTCAAACGGCTCATTTGATCTTCAACTAAAGCATTCATTGGGTAAAGTATCAACGCTCTTAATCCGGCTTTTCTTGTTTCGTGATTACGTTGCCTAACAACATTACTCAATGTATAATTTGAACTATTGACAATTTGCGTTGGTGTAAGCCCATCATTTTCTTGCCACCAAGTATTTAGTCTTGCCGATTTTTGATTTGGTGCTTGCCAATTTGCTAGTTCTTTTGAAAGTTGCGCAAACAATGGAAGTAAGAATGATTCCGTTTTTCCCGAACCTGTGCCGGAAGTAATGATACAGTTATTTCCAAGTAAGGCTTGTTTCAACATTTCTGCCTGGTGCGAATGCAAAGGGAAATTTCCAATAAGCCCGGTATTTACAAGTCCTTTGAATGTTTTAGTTTCCGCTTCATTCAAGGCATTTCCTAAATCTTCGGCAGTTAGGTCATTAATTTTTTTGCCGCTTGAAACAAAGTCAGGCAATGGCTCAATCCAAGGCTTTCGATAAAGAACCTTATCGTAATTCAATAAGTCGTAACGCTCTTTTTCGATGCCTTCAAATCTAGTTCCGAATGCTGTTTTTACATAGCGTATAAAATTCTCTTTTATGGTTTCAAACGAACCAATTGGGTCTTTCATAATGTCGTGTTTATTGGTGTTTGACCTAACTTTAGTCTAAATAAATTATGAGTAAAAATACCAGTCACATTTTCATAAACTCTAAATTTCTTACCTTCAATTTCTATAAAGTCTGGTGCTTTTCCGCTCAAAAGCATTATAGCTTTTGCTAACAATCTGGGTAAGGGTGTTTCAATAGGAATAGCGACTTTATTGCTTACACTGTCAAAAAGAATCACATCTTTACTAAAATACTTCAATGCTAAAAATTTCCCCCAATTCACATCGACTTTATAGCATTTGTTATCTTTCCAAAGTTTGAAATAATAAGTGTATTCGTTTAACTTGTACTTAAGTAAACAAAATGATCTATCAAAAGATAATGTTTCACTTTTGTCAAAAACTAATGTTTCAGCATTGAAAATGTATCTTGCCCAATCGTAATCATTTTCATCAATCTCTTCTAATGTATTTTCGTAATCATTAATATTTGATGAAAAGTCCTGCAAAGCAATTTGTGGAAAATATTTAGATGTGAATTTTATATTTAATTCGTTCACAAATGCTATAATATTGTTTTCCCCATAAGAATCATTTGCTTGTTGAAAAGCTTTAATTGTAATCACATCAGGTAAAAGCAATATTTCGTTTGACAAAAATTGCTTTGTAATTTCTACTTGCAACTTGTGTTTTGATGCTGCCGTTATGATTTTTTCAATTAAGGCAGTATCTCTTGCACCAATCAGTAAAATCTTTCTTCCTTTATCTGCAGGTATAAAAATAAATTGCGGTGGATTTAAAATAATATTTTTAGTTTCATAATCATAGTCAAGAATTCCGATGTAATCATAAAAATTCAATGACGCTCTTTTAAGTTTTGTAAGATTGTAGTTTGTATTTGCTTGATGTTCGGAAAATTCTTCTGAATAGAAAAATTCAAATGCTTTAAAAAAATCTTCAGTTGAAAGTTCGCTTTTCAAAGTAAGAAAATTGCAAAAATTATTTCCGTTATGATTGTTAAATGTTGCATTTATAATATTTGTTTGGGTATCTAAAAATATAGATGTGAATAATGGGCCATAAGTTGAAAAATATCTTTGGCTTGATTTATTTGAATTAACAATGTTACTTCCTAAGCAAAACTGTTCAGCATCCTTTATAATATTTCGTCCAAATGAATCACGTTTCTGTAAGTTTAAGCCATCAACTTTTATTGCTGTACTATTTGATGAAACAAGATTATATGCAAGTGCATTTCCTGAAAAAGTTTCGTCTTCAACTTTGATGTAAAAATCGGTATTTATTGCTGTTTTTTCAGGCAACAACCAACGATTGTTAAGGGATGTTTTTTTAGAAAGATATATCTTTTCGTCTGTGTCTTTGTATTGCAAATACACATTTTCGTTTCCATCAGAATTTACAATTTCAACTTCCGGTAAAAAGTCATTTATATACGTTCTGAAATTTACTTTTAACCCGCCAACTAATTCAATTCGTTTTTCGGTGTAAAGTGTAAGAATTGAAATGTCAGTAAGTCCTTGTGTAGGACTCCGAAACCAAAACAGGGAATAGTTGTCAGGTAAACCTTCAAAATCTTCTTGCTTAAAATTTCCATTACCAAATGTTTTGCCCCATTCCTTGATTAATTCTTGTTTGTCGCTTTTGCAGAGCAAATACATTTGCTCTGTTTTTGAAAGTAAATCAGTTTCAATCCAAAAATCATTACTCAATTTAAATCTTCCTGCACTTACAAATAACCTTATATCACGGTTTGGAAATTTCGCAATCCATTTGTTGAAATTGTCTTCAAGTTCAAGTGCTTCGTAAAATCCAAGGGGAAGAGTTTTAGACCAACCATTGATTTCATATAAGTTTTCGTAATTTTCAAATTTCAAATCTTCTGGATAATCATTTGAAGAATACATTCTGTAAGAGAACAAAATCACTTCATCATTTGTGTTTACTTTAAATTGAAGAAACAAAGGTGCAACCGTATAATTTCTTTTCTTTCTTGTTGCTGTTCCTTCTTCAATTTCTATATGTGTCTCGCCTGACCATTTTTTGTATAGACGTTGGATTGTTTGAATGATAGATTTTGATAATTCATCATCTTTTTTCAAAAACTCTAGTGTGCTTTTGGGGATTAAGTCTGTTCGGCTGTTTTTAACTTTTTCTTGTAAAAATTTTTCATCATAAAAAGTATTCGGCACTAAACCAATAGATTCAAACAATTCTGGCAAGCGGTTCAGTAATTTTGGTGGCAAAACACATTGCGAAAAAACTTTTCCAACATAAATCCAATTGGCGTTTGAAAAGGGAATTACATTGAATAAACCTAATTCACCATTTTTTATGATATTAGCCCATTTTGACAAGTCTTCCCATAAACAATTTATTTGATTGTCACTAAAATCGGTTGTTCCGATGTTTTCGTTTATTTGATGACTTTGAAGGAATGAGTTAAGCCTGCCATAATAGTTGTTTGGTCTTAGGTTAGCGTTATCAACATTTTCAACTAACGGAAGCACCATAAAAGTTAAATAGGAAATGTGTGGCGGAAATAATACAGGAATACCGTCTATTGTAGCAAACGTTCCATCGGCTTTCTTTATACCAACAAGTTTGTGCTTAGAATGAGCAAATTTTGCCTTTGCAATTATATTTCCGTTTGAACCAGGTACACCACGTTTTATGGCATTGATAAAATCTGCCCAAATTTCATCTTCTGTTTCTATATCAAAATGTTGTCTAGCAATGTTTATTATGTCATTTTTTGTTAGATATAAATAAATGTCTTTCCCTGCGTTGGCAGGATTAAAAAAGTATGACGATATGATGTTGTTCCACTCTAAATACTTCATTATATTTTTAATAGTACAGATTTAATTTGGCAAATAGGGTTGGTTAAAAATAGCTCTTTTGGTTTTGTGAAAGGTTAGCTTGTGTATCGAGCTAAACCAAGTGTGCCGTTTATGCGGCTGGCTAAAAGAAATTTTAAAAAATGCGAAGTGTTGGCTTTTCCTATTCCTTTTATCACCTGTCCCAACAGCAAAACGCGATCAGCTTGTTTGTCTGTCCGTTTGATCGAAATGGTCTGTATGTTAAGTCCATTTTCAGTCATTGCCTTGCTATGTCTTCTGTCTTTTTTAACATTGATGCCAACTACAAGGCAGCAGGAGTGCCAACTCACATTAGCTGCATTGTGTATTCACTTTAGCGCTTTCACAAACACCTCCCGAGAGCTCTCATTCCTTCCCTTCACCAACCTAGGAGCTTTCCGTTTTCCGGTATAAAAGCCCAAAGCATCAGCAACAAAAGCTGGCTTTAAAGGAAATCCCAATTTTGCCACACAGTAGTTAAATACCTCCAACCCTGTCCGCGGTTCATCAAAATAACCACTAGCAAATAATTCATACACATACTCCTGCACTTGCTGCTTAGTGGCAGTACTTTCTAACGACAGTTTAAAGCCAGCAGGCTCTTCTTCAAAGTCCAGAAAATGTTCTTTGACATTGCCTCGTAAAAGTGAGATAGTATAACTTTTGTTACCAGAGGCAGAATTAAAGCTATGCTCGACCTGCACCTGGTAAAACGGCTCCTCAATTCTGCCAAGCATCAGCTCCGAAAGCGGGCAACCAAAAATCAACCGCAGGTAGTTGGTCTCAGCAGCGTTGTACTTCTTGGTAGAGGTCGGATCTTCCAAATTCCTCACGTACAAAGGGTGGTAACCAAGCAGGAACGACAGCTCTCTGGCTGTGTAGCCCATTGCAAGCCTCTTCTGCCGCACACGGTAAGTTTTATCAAACTCTATGGAAGAAACGGGAAAAGTCGAAACCACTACTGTATATTTATGTTCTTTCACAGACTCTAATTAAAGCAATTTCATATTAATAAAAAAAAACAAACTATCTACACCTTCTGAAATTTTACAACGATTTGCTTCTTACCATTCTCCTCTATCTCTACCTCCATTCTCTTTAAAACTCCCGCTTCTACTTTTCGTGCCAGTATAGCCGTAAAGTCAGTTTCAGGTCTTGATTCTTTGTTTTCTCCGTTAATTAAAGCAGTAATTTGTTTAGCTGTCCTCGGAGTTTTAAGATAATCTTCCTCTGCTTCAATTATAACATTTAACATTCCTGTTGGGCCCATTCCTTGAGGAAATTTATCCACGATCTTCTTTTGAGGAAAGTCGCTTAATACATGTTCAGGATAAAAATCATGAATACTGCAATTGAGTATGTTAGCTATTATGTTCAGATGGTGATCAGTATATTTATGCGATGTTGTATCACTTTCAATTTTACCAATCATCGACGTATCCTCAGAAGGACTAATTAATTTTGAAAGCTTCTTCTGAGAGATATCAGCCTCATTTCTGAGTGCCCTTACCCTATTTATAATGTATAAATCTGTCGGAGTGATTAGAACCTCTTTTCCCATGCCTCAAGGAGCAGGGAAAAATACTTATACATAGGTTCCAAAAATTTTGAATTTATTAATCAATTATATATATTAGCTGTTGAAATAATAAGATAGAATATAGAATAGATATTACGATTAGATATCCAAGCATCTGGATTCTGAATCTTGCGCTGAAAATGTAGGAACCTTTCTGTGAACGCAAGATGCAGGAGTTGATGCCCATTTACTATCTTTGCGATAGTGATGGGCCCGCTCTTGTATGTTGTTCACAGCCCTCCTACAGGTTTCAGCATCATACGGAGTGGGTCCCATTACTATCGTTTCTTTAATGGCCCTTTCTTAAGATTCATTGTTCAGTGCGCTAAATAGTCAGAACAATGAACCAGTACCCCAGCTTCATCTACCAATTGATCATTAGTGCACCGGAGTAAGTTTATCTGGTGAGTAACTTCCTTTTGCTCTCTTTACCTCCTTTTCATCCAGTAGCTTCACTTCTGGCAAGCCCCACCACAGGCTTACCCGGAACCTTATTGCCTTTACTTAACCCATTACATCCCATGGAAGTACCTGAAACCTTTACCGCCCTGGAAGCGCCGCTTGCCCCCGAGCAGGTGCTGCAACGCTTCTGCGCCACTTACCCGTTGCAGGAAGCGCAGCGGGAGATCTGGAAGTGGTTCCTGCCCGTGCTCAAGGCCAGCATTTCTAACCCGGAACGTTCCGAGCGGCTCACCACCTTTTTTGATCACCTGGAGCGGATGCTGCACGCCCTCTACCGCCTGCATGCCGATCCCGATGCCGCCGTACCCGAGCAGGAAACCATCACGGAACTGCCCGATACCTATTTCCGCCTCTGGGTGCTGCTTACCTCACCGCCGGAGTGAAGACAAAATCCAACTACCCGTAGCCCCTCCTACTCGCTTGGGGCCAGTTTCTGAATGTCGTGCTACCTGATACACCTGATGCCTTACATGAAAATGCCTAACATCTAAAACCTAGCATCTAACTACTACCATTTAACCTCTAAAAAATGAAACCACAAAAATGGCTTCCCGGGCAGCTATTGCCTATACTTTTCCTGTTAATGGCTTTGCTCCTGCAACTCCTGCCGGGCTTTTGGCTCACCGTTTGCCGGGCTCAAGGTAAGGTAGCCCAAGGGCTTGGTCCAGGCCAGCAGGTGCCGCAGCATCTTTCTTTGCAAATGGTCAACCACCCTACACCCACCGCCACGCTCTCCGACTTTAAAGGCAAACTGCTGCTGCTCGATTTCTGGGCTACCTGGTGCAGCTCGTCCAGGGCACCGCTTCCTTTACTGGATTCCCTGCAACATGCATACGGGGACCAGCTGCAGGTGCTACTGGTAAGCTATACCGCCGCCCGTGACAACAAGGCCAGCGTCACCGCCTTTTTTGAGAAGTGGCGCAAACCCGACGGCTCCCGCTACCGCCTGCCTTCGGTGGTAGAAGATACCAGCCTGATCAGGCTCTTCCCGCACACCCCTATTCCGCACTTTGCCTGGGTAGCTCCCGATGGCACCGTGCAGGCTATTACCCGCTCCGAACAGGTAACGGCCCATAACATCAGCAGCGCGATAAGAGAAGGTATAATGCCGCCCACCCTGCGCCCGGACCTCGACCTGAGCCGCCCCCTGCTGACAAATGAAGCGATCCCGCCACAGGCCGCGCGCTACTACGCCACATTGCTGCAGGGCTCGGTAGACGATGGCCCTGCCAGGTTGCAGGTGCGCCAGAACGGTGACGCGGAAAGCGGCTTGGTGGCCGCCAACATGTCGCTGCTCGAGCTGTATACCACTGCCAAACGCAACCTGTACCCCGAGTTCGGCAGCAAAGGGCTGGTACTGGAACTTGTCGATTCGGCCCGCCTCTTTCCCACTAAATCCGGCCTTGCGGCAGCCGACTGGAAAGCCCGCCATACCTATACCTACGACCTGCTGTTGCCCGAGGGTACCTCCGAAAACCCGTACCGTGTGCTGCTCGACGATCTGAACCGCTACTCCGGCTACCGGGCCACCCTGGAGCCACGTGAAACAGACTGCCTGCGGCTGGTGCGCAAAGGCCGGAAAGACAAACTGAAAAGCAAAGGAGGCGAACCGGAGAACAGGCTCTACAGCAAAACTGCGCCTTCCATGCAGCACATGCCGCTCTCTACGCTGGTAGCCCGCCTCAACAGCAACAATACGCTGCCCCTGCTGGTGGTGAACGAAACCGGGTATACCGACCTCGTGGACATTGAACTGAAAGCCGGCTTTACTGACCTGCCCGCGCTGCGGAAGGAATTGCGGGCCTATGGGCTGGACCTGGTGCCGGCCCGCCGCAAAGTGCCCCTGTTCGTGCTGCGGGAACTGCACACCTCCACCGATAACAACTCACATCTAACTCCTTAACCAAAACACATTACTTTATGAAAAGATCAGTACTCTTGTTTAGCCTGCTGCTCTGTGCCCTCACCGGGATGGCACAGCAGCCGGTACGCGGGAAAGTAAGCTCCGCCAAAGACAATACTCCTCTGCCCGGTGCCAGCGTGGTGATAAAAGGAACCGATACCGGCGTCACGACCAACGCCGAGGGTGAATTTACCCTGCCCCGTGTGCCCGACAACAGCCTATTGCTTGTCACCTTCCTGGGCTATGTTGCCCGGGAAATAGCCGTGGAGCTGCCGCTCTCGCAGCCTCTGCTCATTGCCCTGCAGGAAAACGAGCACCAGTTGCAGGAAGTGGTGGTGAGCACCGGCTACCAGAACATACCGCAGGAGCGGGCCACCGGCTCCTTTGCCCAGGTAAGCCAGGAGCGGTTTAACGAGCAGGTGAGCACCGATGTGCTCGGCCGCCTGGAAGCCGTAGCCAACGGCATTACCGTAAACCGCGGCACCCTGGAAAGCGGCAATATTATGGTGCGCGGCCTGAGTACCATCCAGGGCCCCAAAGCCCCGCTTATTGTGGTGGACAACTTCCCCTACGAAGGCGATATCAACAACATTAACCCCAACGATGTGGAGCAGATCACGGTGCTGAAGGATGCCGCTGCGGCCTCCATCTGGGGTGCACGGGCAGGCAACGGTGTGATTGTGATCACTACGAAACAGGGGCGTTTTAACCAGCCCCTGCGCGTGGAGTTTAACAGCAACGTTACCTTTACCGGCAAACCCGACCTCTCCTATAGCAACCAGATGAGCAGCGCCGACTACATAGAGGTGGAGCAGATGCTCTTCGACAGGGGGTATTATGATTATGATATCACTTCACCTTACCAGGCACCACTTTCCCCGGTAGTGGAGCTCTTATTACAGCAGCGCAACGGCACTATATCGGCACAGGAAGCGGAAGCCCAACTGAGTTCCCTGCGCCAGCAGGATGTGCGCAATGAGTACAGCCGGTACATGTACCAGCCCGGCCTGAACCAGCAGTACAGCCTTGGCCTGAGAGGAGGCTCTGCCCAGAACGCCTGGCTGCTTTCTGCTGGTTATGATAAGAATGTGGACAACCTGGCCGCTTCCTTTAACCGCCTGAACCTGCGCTTCCAGAATACGCTCAGGCCTGTAAATAACCTGGAGCTAACTACTGGCTTGTACTACACCCAGAGCGGCGGCGGCAGTGGCAGACCTGCCTACGGAACAGGAAATTCCGGTAATACCACGCTGTATCCCTACACCCGCTTTGCTGATGCACAGGGCAATGCTTTGCCAACTATCCGGGATTACAGGCAAGCCTATAAAGAAACGGCCGGAAACGGGCAGTTGCTGGACTGGAACTATTACCCGCTGGAAGATTACAAACACGACAGAACCACTACAGCATTGCAGGAAGTGCTGGGAAATATCGGGGCCAGCTACCAGTTGCCGCTAGGTCTGGAGGCCCTGTTTCGCTACCAGTACCAACGGCAGCAGACTACCTCCCAAAACCTGCAGGGGGAGCAAAGCTACGCAGCAAGAAACCTGGTTAACCTGTACACCCGGATTGACCCGGAGACAAACACGGTTAGCTATGGCATCCCCAGAGGCGCTATCCTGGACCGGGGGCAGGCCTTGCTGGAGGCGCATAATGTGCGGGCACAGCTGAACTTTAACCATACCTGGGGCCTCCACGAAGTAGCCGCACTGGCAGGTGGGGAAGTACGGCATGCCCGCACTACTGGCAGCAGTACCCGCATGTACGGCTTTAACGAAGCCATCCTGACCACGGGGCTGGTTGATTACGTGAACAGGCAGCCCACCTTTATCGATGGCAGCCTGGCCCTGGTACCGAACCGCGATGGCCTCAGCGACAGGCTCAACCGCTTTGTATCTGTGTTCGGAAACGGCGCTTATACTTACAGAGGCAGGTACACACTTTCCGGGAGCGTCCGCCGGGATGCCTCCAACCTGTTCGGGGTACTGTCTAACGACCGCTGGAATCCGCTCTGGTCCTCCGGCCTGAGCTGGGACATTTCCAGGGAACCGTTTTATAAGCTGGCTTTTCTGCCTTACCTGAAGCTGCGGGCCACCTATGGTTTCAGCGGGAATACCGATCTGAGCAAAACCGCTGTTACCACCATACAATACGCTGCCGTTTCGCCGTATACCTTAGCCCCTTATGCTACTTACGATAATTACGCCAACCCCGACCTGCGCTGGGAAACGGCCCGCATGACCAACATCGGCCTCGATTTCAGGCTAAAAGGCAACAGGGTAACAGGCAGCCTGGAGTATTTCAGGAAAAAAGGCATAGATCTGTTTGGCAGGGAACAGCTGGAAAGCACGGCCGGGATAGGCTCCACGATTGTAAAGAACGTGGCCAGCATGAAGGGCTCCGGCTTTGACCTGGAACTTAATAGCCTGAACCTGCAGATAGGCGGATGGCAATGGGCCTCCCACCTGAATACCAGTTATGCCCGCGAAGAGGTAACCGAATACTACCTGAGCAACCTGAACGGGAGTGCATTTGTAGGATCTGTGCCAACCGTATCGGCGCTGCCCGGAAAAGCTGTATATGCTATTTACTCCTATCGCTGGGCTGGGCTCGATCCGCAAACAGGAGACCCGCAGGGTATTGTAAACGAAGAAATAAGTACAGATTATGCCACTCTAACCGGGGCCCAGACGCAGGTAACCGACTTGAAATACCACGGCTCTGCCCTGCCCACCCTGTTCGGCTCGTTTGGTAATACCTTCTCCTTTAAAGGCTTTTCGCTTACAGCAAGGTTTTCCTACAAACTAGGCTACTACTTCCGGAGAGAATCGCTCCACTACGGCAACCTGTACGCGATTGGGCTCGGGCATGCCGATTATGCCCTGCGGTGGCAGCAACCCGGCGATGAAGCCTTTACGAACGTTCCATCACTGCTATACCCGGATAATTTCAGAAGAGATGCCTTCTATAGTGGTTCGGAGGCCCTGGTGGAGCGTGGCGATCACATACGGTTCCAGTATGTTACAGCCAGTTACGAACTCACAAAAGAAAGCTGGAAACAGCTGCCTTTTAGCAGGCTACAGGTATACGGCAGTGTCAACAACCTGGGCTTGCTCTGGGCAGCCAACAACAAAGGTATAGACCCGGATTTCAACCTGAACAGCTATGCTATTCCGCCTGCCAAAAGCTTTTCACTCGGCCTGAGAGCATCCTTTTGATTTTCACCTTTAAAACAACCATTATGCAATACATCGCTAAAAGAGCAGTATACCTGCTGCTGTTGCTCTGCCTGGCTACGGGCTGTGAGAGTTTCCTGGATGAGAAACCAAATAAACAACAGGTAGTGCCGGAAACGCTGGCGGATTTCCAGGCCCTGCTGGATAACTTCTCCATTATAAACGACAGCGACCCCAGCTCCTCTGAAATCAGCTCCGACGACTACTACCTGACAGACGCGGACTGGGCAGGTTTGACAGAGGAATACCGTCGGGTTTACGTATGGGAGAAAGACCTTCTTTTTGCCCGGGGCGCTACAAATAACTGGGCCTACTCCTACAGGCCGGTGTATACGGCAAATACCATCCTGGAGAATATCGGTAAAGTGGACCGCAGTACCTTTAACCAGGTGGAGTGGGATAATGTGAAGGGGCAGGCCTTGTTTATACGCGGAAAGTCTTTCCTGCAGGTAGCCGCAATGTGGGCAATGGCTTATGATGCCTCCACCGCCGCAACAGACCTGGGCATACCGCTTCGCCTGGATACGAACTTCGACAGCAGATCAACGCGGGCCAGCCTGCATGAAACCTACGACCAGGTGCTCTCCGACCTGAAGGCTTCTGTCTCTTTGCTGCCGGAGGTACAGGTACACCCTACGCGGCCTACAAAGGCAGCCGCCTACGCGCTGCTTGCCCGAACTTACCTGTACAGGCGACACTACTCTGAGGCAGCAGCATATGCAGATTCCAGCCTGCGCCTGCACAGCTACCTGATGGATTTTAATACCCTGAATCCCTCGGCCACCTACCCTGTCAGGCAGGACAACCAGGAGATTATGTTCCGCAGTATCATGCGTGTACCTGCTCCTTTAAATGTAAGCAGGGGAAAAATAGAACCGGCACTCATTCAATCGTATGCAGCCGATGATCTCCGAAAAGTAATTTTTTTCCGGAATAACGGGAACGGCACCTATGGGTTCAAGGGGAGTTATGAGGGCGCTGCAAATCTTTTCAGTGGTATAGCCACTGATGAAGTATACTTGATGCGGGCCGAAGCACAGGCAAGGCTGGGAAAAACGGATGAGGCGATGGAAGACCTGAACACGCTGCTGGTAACACGCTGGAGAACCGGCACCTTTGTACCGTTTACAGCAGCTACGCCACAGGAAGCTGTTGACCTGACCCTGCAGGAGCGCCGGAAAGAGCTGCTCTTCCGGGGCCTGCGTTGGATGGACCTGAAACGACTGAACAAGGAAGGCGCTGATATAACCCTAACCAGATCGCTAAACGGGCAGATATATACTCTCGCGCCTAACGACCCACGTTACGCCTTGCCTATTCCAGAGGATGTAATTGAATTAGCTGGTATACAACAAAACCCGCGCTAATAAAAAATCCGCCCCTATCATGTGTTGCTATAGGGGCGGATTTTTTAGAGCGGTTATTAGTCTTTAAGCGTCTGTGCGTCTTCCAGAATTTGCGCATGGTCTCTGGCGTTTAACCAGGTACCTATGCTTCCGCTTTGAACCGAAACCACACACGGCAGGTCTTCACCACTGCAAGCAGGGCCACTGCCACTCACAGCCGTCCACAGGTTCGTGTTGTACACATCATTCATGTTAGTACCAATAAACTGGTACTGTACCGCTACGGCAGCCTCTTCTGCCGGTGCCTTTGTAAAAGCCGTGGCGGCAACGGCCACTACCAACACGGCTAAACTTAACATATACTTTTTCATCATACAGGATGCTTTTATACATCAAAAAGCAAGCGAAAAACTTTAGTTTGAAATAGGTATATCACGTGTTCTGGCGACTCCTTCGGCCGCCCACGCAGGCCATGCCCTGGAGGCTGCACAGCCTATATGTTCATCTGTCTTATTGCGATGCCTGCCTGCGGCACCGCCTGTTGCTCATGCGGGTATAGAGAAGACATACCTCCTTTCTGAAGATGGAAAAATGAAGATGATTTTATAGGGCAAAAGCCTGTCGGCCTGTGACGTTTTGGGAGGAGAAGGAAGGGCAGGTACTGCGCAACCCTCTGAACAAATTTACGGCGCAGGGACAGCGAAAAACAAAGAAAAGGAGCACCAAAAGCGATGAAGTAGAGAAAATGGCCCACGAAGTATGGAAATCCGATCACGAAGTAGAAAAATCGAGCCACGAAATTCGGGTGCATTTTACCGGTTCTCACGGGGGTTGACTGAGAGGCCCGTCGCATATTTAGCTCCGGGGGGAGCATACCCCAACAGGAAAAGCCTTCGCTGTGGCAGCGAAGGCTTTTCCTGTTGGGGTCCGGCTTCGGGCTCAGCTACTCATAACTAAAACGGATGGTGAGGGTGCCATCCACCAGGAATCCGCCTCCCGGCGAAGTGGAGGAGGTAAAAGAATCGAGCTCCTCGATCCGTTTGCCAACGCCCGGGGCTTCGGAACCGGTATCTTCCGGGTATTCCAGCTGTACCTCCAGCCTGTTGGCTACCGCAAAGGCGCTGTCGGCTGCCAGGCGCTGGATAAAACGCTCGTCCAGCCCGGCCAGGTACGCCTGCTGGGCACTGTTGAGTTCAAAATGCCCGATCACCCAGTTCCTGAAATCATCCCGCAGCAAGGCTGCCTGCACCTCTAGCTCCTGGTCGGCCAGGGCATACAACAAATCCTGTTGCTGCTGTACCCCCTCCGGTGTAAATGGAAATTTTTGCATCGCATTTTCTTTAAGGTGTAACATCATAATTCATTCCCTATACTTACGCCACACTCCCTGGCAGAAATCCAGTTAAGGCCATAGAAAATGCACGAAGTAGAGAAAATGGCGCATGAAGTAGAGAAATAAGCCCACGAAGTATGGAAACAGGGGCACAAAATCATCCCCCTGCAAGGCTAGTTTCAAAGGTGGGCCTTTACTGGCATAATTATTTTTGCTTAACACCAGCCATAATTAATAGTAATTTTTTATTATAGGAAGAATAACATACTATTACCACAAACTTTACATAGCCCAGCCCCAGAAAACGGAGTAATTAAAAGCTATATGCTGCTTTACTCACACCCGAAAACAAACCAGTATGATTGCAACTATTTATATATCCCTGCTCCCCTTCAGGCACCGGGAATCGTACTTCCGGCCAGTCGCTGCCCTGGCAGCGGCCCATTATTTGACCACCCTTGGCGAGGAAGACAGCCTGGCAGACATGCTCCTGTCCTATTCCTACTATATTGCCCTGGCAGCCGGTTTCGTGATCGCATACGCGCTTATTGCCCTGGTAAGTTTTGCGACAACACAGCTCGACCGCCGCCTCAGCTGGCAACAGCAGCCGGTACTGCGCCTGGCGGCCCAGGTTGTGCTGGGCTTTGCCCTGCCGGCTATGCTCGCTTACCTGCTGGCAATGGCTTATTTCGCGATTTTTGGTGTCGACATCCTGGAAACCACCTACCCACGCTACGAATTTCCGTTTGTGCGCCTGCTCCTGGTGCTGCTCAACCTGTATTACCTCTTGTTGTATGTGCTGCATGTAAGCAGCCGGAAAGCCCCTGCTCCCGTCACAAAGGCGAAGGAAGTATTCCCTGTGCGGACGGCAACGGCTACCATTTCTGTTCCGACAGATACGATCTGCTGCTTTTACAGGAAAAACGGGGCAAACTACCTGCGCACCTTTGCCGGAGACGTACACCTGATTTCGGGCAGCCTGGAGCAGGTTGAACTGCGGATCGGAACCGATACCTTTTTCCGTGTAAACAGGCAACTGCTCGTGCATTACAGGGCCTGCGTGCAGTTCAGCCCTCTGGAGCACGGCAAACTGGAGCTCCGGCTCAGCTGCCGGGAGCCCAGAACTGCCGTTATCAGCCAGAAACAGGCACCGGCTTTCCGGAAATGGCTGCTGGAGCGGTAATTTTAAACCATCTTTTCTACTGTTCACGTACAAGGGAGCCATCACACTCCTATTCCGTATAGTTGAACAGAGAAACACATAAGCGCATGCACAACGGCTTTACAGGAGGCAGGCCTGCATCAGATTCCCTGAAAGAATACGCCCGTGGCATTGTCGGGGGCCTGATCTTCAGTTTTCCCATGCTCTACACCATGGAAGTGTGGTGGGCAGGGTTTATAGCCGGTCCGTTTCATTTCGTTGCCCTGGTGCCGGTTACCTTTTTCCTGCTGCTGGGCTATAACCGTTATGCGGGCATGCGCCCGGGCTCCTCCTGGCGCAGTATTTTCGTAGACTCCATCGAGGAGATGGGGATCGGGCTTGTGCTTTCTTTCTTCCTGCTTTTCCTGCTAAAGCGTATCGAGTTCCAGGGAATGGGGCTGGAGGAAATAATGGGAAAGGTGGTGATAGAGGCGATGTTCGCCTCCATTGGCGTTTCTGTGGGCACCGCCCAGCTCGGGAGCGATAGCGGCAATGAGGAAAAGGAAAACAGGAAAGGGATGCAGGCGATGCTGTCGCTGGCCCTGTGCGGCGCCATACTGGTGGGTGGCAACGTTGCCCCTACAGAGGAAATCGTGATGTTGGCCATGGAGGCACGACCGGTGGAAATGCTGGCAATGGTGCTGTGCTCCCTGCTGCTCAGTTCGGTAGTCGTATACTTCAGCGATTTCAGGGGCTCCGCCAGAGAGGCACCCCGCGACATGGCTTTTTTTGTCACGCTCGACGCCTGCCTGAGCTACTTGGTAGCCCTTCTTTCCTCGGCCTTTGTACTCTGGTTTTTCGGAAGGTTTGAAAGCGTTTCTTTTGAAGTGGCCTTTGCCCAGTGCGTTGTGCTGGGGTTTATTGCCAGCCTGGGTGCCTCTGCAGGCAGGCTGCTTATTAAGTAGAAGTTATCAGGATATCCATATGCCGGAAAAGAACCATCAGAACGATACGGTAGACCAGAAAAACCCGCTGGAGTGGACCGTTTTTAGTATAAGCCTGCTCCTGGTGCTGGGGGTGCTGGGCTATTGGGCCTACCGGGTATACAAGTACGAGGAGTTGCCCCCGGAGCTGTACGTAGAAAAAATTCCGGCTCCCTCCGAACAAACGCCCTACCGCTATCAGGTAAGTGTATTTAACGGAGGCGGGCAAACGGCCGAAAACACAACCATAGAAGTGGTGCTGGAGCGCGACGGCGTGGAACTGGACAAGGCAGAGCTGGAAATCCCATACCTGCCCAAAGGCTCAAAGCGGGAAGGCTGGGTGCTCTTTCGGGAGGACCCGGCCAAGGCAGACACCATGATTGCCCGGGTAATCAGCTACAAGAAACCTTAGGGCCGGAACAATCTGAACAAATTAATCAACCAAAATAGCATCGCATGGGTTTACTGATATTATACTTACTGATAGCGCTTTTCTTCTCGTTCCTGTGTTCGCTCCTGGAGGCTTCCCTGCTGAGCATCACCCCCTCCCATGTCGGCATTGTAAGCCAGCAGAACCCGGCCATTGGCAGGGATCTGCAGCATTTCAAAGACAACATCGACCGGCCGCTGGCCGCCATCCTCACCCTGAACACCTTTGCCCACACCATCGGGGCGGCGGGCGTGGGGGCTCAGGCCCAGCTGATCTGGGGCGAGGAATACCTGACCCTGATCTCGGTGCTGCTGACCATCCTGATCCTGGTGCTCACCGAAATCATTCCCAAAACACTGGGAGCCAACTACTGGCGGCAGCTCACCCCTTTTACCGTGCGCACGCTCAAGATAATGATTTACTCCCCCATCTACCCGATTATTGTTCTCTCGCAGTTCATTACCAGGCGCCTGAAGCAGGAAAAAGACAGAAGCGTGCTCAGCCGGGCCGACTTTACAGCCATGGCCGAGCTGGTGACCAAGGAAGGAGTGCTGCAACAGGACGAGTCTCGGGTGATCAACAATGTGCTGCGCTTTAACGTGGTGCAGGCAGGGCATATCATGACGCCCCGTACTGTTATGAGGGCGGCACCCGGGCGGCAGCTCATCCAGGAGTTCTATAGCAACTCAGCCAACCTGCGCTTTTCCCGCATCCCTGTTTTCGACGGCTCTATTGACCAGGTGACCGGCTATGTGCTCAAAGACGAGGTACTGCACCGCCTGGTACAGCAGCAGGGAATGCTGGCCCTGGAGGAAATAAAGCGCCCGATCCAGGTGGTGCACCAAGGCACTCCGGTGCCGGAGCTGTTTACCCGCCTGATGGAGAGCAAGGAGCACATTGCGCTGGTGGTGGATGAATACGGGGGAACGGCAGGCCTGGTCACGATGGAGGACATTATTGAGACGCTGCTGGGGCTGGAGATCACCGATGAATTCGATGTAGTGGAGGATTTGCAGAAATGGGCCCGCGACAGGTGGCAAAAGCGCTCTAAAAACATGGGCCTGCAGGACGACAACCTCTAGCCTGATTCCGGCAGCGACACCGGGTATTCGCGCCGCTGCCGGAATAAAGCATCACGCAACGATAAGGTATGTCACATTACGCTGCGTACCTGATGTTACGGGTTCTTCTTTGCAGTTGAGGTCTCGTAGATGGCGTCGTTGCCTTCGTAGTTAAACCAGTCGAACGAAGCTTTTCCGGTAGAAGCCTTGCCTTGCGAGGTGGCGTACATACCTAATGTTACCCCTACAAAACCGCCTGCTGTGCGTGTACTTAAAAAAGTACCGTCTACATTGTCTTTCAGCAGGGTCCAATCGCCTTCTTTGGAACCATAATAGAAGGCATACTTGCCTGCGTTGAACTCAATTTTCAGGTAAAGCGGCTTTTTGGCATCTTTCTTTTTTACAGGCGCTTCGGCCAGCACAGAAGTTTCGGGGCCGCCCTCGGTAGCTTTTTCAGACTTGCGCAGCTGCACTACTTCCTTGCCGTTGGCCATTGTTTTACCAATGGTATAGTAGTGGGACTCGTTCTGGAAAGCCACGATACCGGCAAATTCATCGGAAGAAGCGGGTTTGAAATCCATTTTAGCACTGGCAGTGCCACGGATGTGCTGTTGCCTCCTGGCCAGAAAAGAAGGGTTGGCGTCACCGGAGATTGTTTCAGGGCGCACATCCAGGGTAACACTTCCGGCAGGCTTGCTCAGGCTGTACCACTCGGAGCGCGGCGTACGCAGCATCAGCCAGTGTAAAGGCAGGGTACTTTCCCGGAATTCATCTTTGTAGGTAAAGTTGCCGTTGAGCGGAAGCTTCGGAGCCTCGCCTGCCGGTAAGTTGGGTCGCTTGTAGGAATACTGCACTTCTTCGTGGCCGGGATTAATAATAGGCCAGCCGTCTTTCCACTCCACAGGGGCCAGGAAAGTTTCGCGGCCGATATTATAGTGGTCTTCGGTGTCGTAAGGGCGGGTAGCCAGGAAAACAGCCCACCATTCTCCGTTCTGCGTCTGCACCAGGTCGGCATGGCCGGTGGCAGAAACCGGGTTCTTCCGGTTGGCCGGCAGGTGGCGCTGCGTCAGGATCGGGTTGCCCGGGAAAGGCACATAGTCCGCATTTACTTTCTGGCTTCGCAGGATTACTTCGGAGTGGTTTACACTGGTACCACCTTCTGCGGCCATCAGGTAATAGTAGCCGTCTTTCTTGTAAATATGCGGCCCTTCAATCCAGACAGGCTTTTTAGAGATGTCGACGCCGCCGTTTACCAGGATAACAGGAGCACTGGTGGTTTTCAGGTTTTTATAGTCGAACTCCTGCAGCCGGATGGTGCGGTGCCCGCTGTAGAGCGGCTTGTTATCGGGGGCGTCTCCGTTATAGATCACATAGGCTTTCCCATTGTCGTCGAAAAACAGGGACGGATCGATGCCATGCACATCGCGCAGCCATACCGGTTCCGACCACGGACCGGCCGGGTTGGTCGCTGTCACTACAAAATTACCGCCTCTGTCTATCAGGGTTGTGATCATATAATATACGCCATCGTGGTAGGAAAGAGTCGGGGCAAAAATTCCTCTCGACACGCCGTGCTTATCCAGGTTCAGCTGCTCCGGCCTGTCCAGGATGTTGCCAATCTGGTTCCAGTTTACCAGGTCTTTGCTATGGAAGATAGGTACACCCGGATAGTAGGCAAACGAAGAAAGGATGAGGTAATAGTCGTCGTTAACCCGGCAGATGGCGGGATCCGGGTAAAACCCGGCCATGATAGGGTTCAGGAACTTCTGGTTTTCCTGCGCATAACTGGCCGAATGCAAGAGGCCGAAGCAGCAGGTAAGTAACAGGAATGCTTTTGTTAGAAAACGATTCATTAGATTCATACGCATTATTTAAAACTTGAAAATACATGTAGTGCAACCGGCACGGGCGCTTCTTATTTCACCCCGGTAATTCCCTCTCCGCTCAGGCGGTCGTTTATATGAAAAAAGTCGAAGTCAGCATAGCCCCCCGGTGTTTTGGTGGCGTAGTTGAACAAGCCAAAGCGATAACCCATGAAATGCGGCAGAGTGTACTCCATCTTGAGGGAGGAGCCTATTTTTTTCCAGGTCTTCCCATCCAAACTGTAAAAGAAATTAGCCACATCCCTGCGATCGGTAAAATCGCATTCCGCTTTCAGGTACACCGTTTTTTGGTGGAGCGGCACACGTTCAGCCTCCACAGCGCTGTCCGTTTGTGCATTTACCATAACAATGGATTTAACGCCATTTTCAAATTTAACGCCTACCAGCCCGTACTTTTTCTGCAACAGGGCAAGCCCGGCGAAGTCGCCTTCCTTCAGTTTAGAAACATCCAGTAAGGTAGAACCGGCACTCTCCGGCCCGATGGTGCGCTGGGTAAGCGTATTCCGGGCTGCTAAAAAATCATTGTCCGTGCGGCCGGTTGTCAGGCGCAGGTAACCCTTTCGCTGCGAAACCGACCAAAGCGCATGGGCGGGGTTGTGGTTCCACTGCCACACCAGCGGCAGTGCAGACTCTCCTTTTTTACGGGTAAACTCGTCGGAGGCCACAATACCCGGCAGTAGGCCTTTGCTGGCAGGCAGCTGTAAGGTTTCCGGCACTTTGCCATCCTCCCCTAGTACGGGCCAGCCATTCTCCCATGTCACCGGCACCAGGTATGGGATGCGGCCTACAGCGCCATTATCGCGGAACAGGTAAGCGAACCACTCGCCCCTCGGCGTATCAATTAACCCTCCCTGTGCCACCCCTTTGTCCTGCAGGGCCACCCTTCCTTCGTAAGGACCTGTAATCTTATCCGCACGGTGCACGATAACGGTACGCATGCCGCCTTTGGGCCAGGCAATGTTAAACAGGTAGTACTTGCCGTTTACTTTAAACAGCTGGGAGCCTTCGGCAGGCAGCCCGACTTCCGGACCGGCCGGTGCAGTGGCGTTTTCGATCAGCACTTTTTCCGTGCCGGGCTTTAGCCCCGACAAATCCGGCTGAAGCTCTGCGATAGAAAGTTTACCGCCGCCCCAGATGATGTAAATGCGCCCGTCGTCATCGAAAAAGAGGGTATGGTCGTGGAGGGAAGGTTGAAAGGAGGTTTCCTTCCAGGGGCCTTTTTCGATGTCTTTTGTGGTATAGATATGGGTTTTGCCTGTGGTTTGGGCAAAGGTGGATACGTAGTAGGTGCCGTTATGGAACCGCAGGCTGCTGGCCCAGGAACCCCTGCCATAGGTGCTTTTCCCGTTGTTCAGCGTCAGCTCATCCACCTCGCCAAGCACATCGTAGGCATAACTCACCAGTTGCCAGTTTACCAGGTCCTTCGATTTCATGATTGGCACGCCGGGACTCATGTGCATGGTGGTGCTGCTCATGTAGTAGGTGTCTCCTACCCGTATCATGGCCATATCGGGCACATCGGCGTGTATCAGAGGGTTTTGCGCCACCTGCCCGCTGACAGGTATGGTTACCGCCAGGAAGAAAAGTGCGAACAGAACCCGATTCAAGAAGTTATATTTCATAGGAAGTGTTTTGTTTATTTCATGCCGGGCGTAATGATCCGGTAATTACCGCTTAAGTGCATCAGGCTGAAGAGGTACAGCAAGCCATCATAGTACGGGTCGAAGTAGCCGTCGGGGTACGGCTCCAGCTTGGCATTCCATACCTCATCCACAAATTTCCAGCTTTTAGCCTGGGTACCCATAATGGAAGCGGCACCCGCCGTTGAAACCAAACCCAGGGAATGACGCAGCTTCTGGTAACCACCGGCAGGCAGTATCCAGTCAGGTGTTGATCCGTCGATGTTATACTGGTCGCCGTAGGTTTCGAGCCCCTTGCTGTACAGGAAGTTTTGGATGCGCCTGCCATACTCCTGCTGCCACTCCTTGTCTTTGGCGTACCAGCTATAGTCCATGGCGATATTCATGGGTACACGCCAGGAATCGTAGCGGAAGGCGTCGCCCATGCGGCCCCTGCTGTGCGGGGCACCGCTAAACTCGGAATAGTCGGGGGTAAGGCCCGTTACCGGGTGTGTGGCCCGGTGCAGAAAAGCACGTGCCGTATCGGCGCAGTCACGGTAAAACTGCTCGTGCCCGTCTCTGGCATATGCGGCCCATACCTCAAAAAAGGCAGGTACATGGTATGAGGGATCGGTCCAATCGTACATATCGCCTTCCGGCACAAAATTGATTTGCTTGTGTTCTACATTCAGCACGTTTTTGATGTTCATGGTGCCGTCTTTGCTCCACATAGCGTCTAGTATCCTTCTTCCTTCGGCGTAGTAATCTATGCCTGTGTCGTTCCCCCAGCGGTTCGAGGCGAACAGAAGAGAGGTTACAAAATACAGCTCACCATCCGAGGCCGAACCATCGGAATTGCGTTTGCCTGTTTTCGGCTCCACACTCCAGGCAAAGTAGGCATCCCGGGGACCACCCTGGTGCTGCATGTATTTTTTGGTCCAGCGCCACAAGCGGTCAAATACCTCTTTTTTGTCGAGCTGCACCGCCACCATCAGTCCGTAAGACAGGCCTTCGGTGCGGGCATCCTTGTTTTTGATATCCGACACGTAAGCCATGGAATCGCCCACTTCGAAGTAAACCCTGTCAGGCCCCTCGAAAAGGTCTTGGTACGCTTTGGCCAGTTTGGCATCAATATCTGCCTGGGCATAACCGGCCTCCCGAAACACGTTGCGGTATTTACCTGTTTCGGCAGCACCGGCTGTCCAGGGTTTCATTTTCCCGCGGGCGTCTTTTACGCCTTCTTCCTGCTTTGTAGCAGCACAACCAGACAGCAATGCCAGCAGCAGCGCAAGGCCCAGGAAAGAAAGGGTTAACTGTTTTTTCATTTTGATTTAGTTTTTCTGCCTCCCTGCTTTTTCTGCGTAGTGCTAGCTGCTGTTAAGGCCAGCATTTTTTCGCCGTACCTTTTCCCTAATTCCCTATAACCCTCTGCTGTGAAATGCAGGCGGTCGGGCAAAGCCGTGCAGCCTTCCGAAGAAATAACATGTGCGGTCGGAATAACTGTTGGCAGTGTGGCTATGATGGCGTTCATGCTGGCGCAGGCCCCGTTTTCCTTTGCTCCTACCACTTCACCTGCCAGCAGGGGAACAGAGGCGGCCTCCAGGCCCAGGTCTTTCAGCAGGTTCTCGTATACGCCTTTTACTTTTGCGGGCCATTCGGCATCGCCGGTATTGGATTCGCCCTGGTGCAGCAGGATGCCTTTGATTACACCGCGTTTCTGGGCCAGTTTCGCCATCTCCACCAGGCGTCCGTAGGGGTTGTTTTCATAAGGGGCCAGAGCTCCCTTCATCCAGTCAGGGGCTGTTGCCACATAAGATTCATGGTTGTTCTTATCGAATAACTCAATTTTACAGCCTCCGACCGCTACATTAATCACCCCTACCGTTACGTTTTCCGGCAGACCGGCCACAAGTGTTCTGCCAAAGTAATCGGCCGGTGTAAGGCCGGTGTTGCACCGGCTCAAAGGGGGCACTGCCGTGTACCACTCTCCTTTTTTGCGGCCCAGGTTGGGGCAATCCACGGCTTCCAAGACCTTAAACCGTTTGTCTCCGATAGTATCCTGCGGTTCAAATTTGGTATGGCCTTCCATGTTAGACTGCCCAAAGCACAGGTAGATGTGGAAGTTCTTGTCCTGTGAAAAAGCGGCGGTGCTTATCATCAGCATAACGACAAGCAGGGTCAGGTTGCGCAGATGCTTCATATTTTCAAATGATTTTCTTTTAGGTATAAGAACACGTTTATTTACAGAACTTCAACTAATTGTTTTTTCACCAGTAACAGATGTAAACTGGTACTTCCTTTGTCCCCCCTATTAAAGTGAGACTTTTCTTGCTGTACATTGTTCAAGAGTAGTACACAGCCAGATGTCCGATGAGCTATTGTTTATATTCCGGGAGCATCATTTCTAACTTCTAACTTTTAATTTCTCATTTAACAACGTGCTAGTTAGCACCAATACCTCCTCTTATTTCTTCAGGCTTATAGTGTAAGTTCCTCCTGCTTTGGTGGCAAGGTCGTATTCATACACTTGTTTCAGCTCCGCGTTTGCAGCCTTTGCTTCCGGTGAAACTAAGGGTTGTTTTATGGCATCTACCTGGTAAAAAGAATTCGCATTTGTGCCCTTTGCCTTTTTGAGGCCTTTGCCCGTGAGCGGGTAGTAGGAGCGGATGCGGCAATTGCCTCCCAAAGCCGATTGAATGGTTACTTCCCCCGGTTTGTTGTCGGCCCAGTTCATATCAATTTCAAAACCACCCTTGGCTCTGAGCCCGCTGATGCTTCCGGTTTTCCAGGCATCGGGCAGGGCAGGCAGCAGGTGCAAGGCACCGTCGTGGCTTTGCAGCAGCATTTCGGCGATACCGGCCGTACAGCCGAAGTTTCCGTCGATCTGGAAAGGCGGGTGTGCATCGAACAGGTTCGGGTAGGTACCTCCTTTTTGCTTCCCGTCTGGCTGGATAGACGGCGACAGCTGGTCCTGAATGAGTTTAAAGGCATGATTGCCATCCAGCAGCCGCGCCCACAGGTTCACCTTCCAGCCCATCGACCAGCCCGTGGATTCGTCGCCACGAGCCAGCAGGGAGGTACGGGCCGCCGCAAACAGCTGCGGCGTGCGGTAAGGCGAAATCTGGTTAGATGGATAAAGGCCGTACAGGTGCGATACGTGGCGGTGCTCGTCTTTGGGGTTGTCCCAGTCGTGCATCCACTCCTGGAGCTGCCCCCATTTGCCTACCTGCATCGGCGGCAGCCTTTGCAGGTGCTGCTTTAGTTGCGCCACCAGTTCCGGGTCGGTTTTAAGAAGTTCTGCTGTTTTAATGGTTTTATGAAACAGGTCGAATACCAGTTGGTTATCCATGGTGGTACCTGCCGCCACGGCTGAGCCAGGGTGTACGGAAGGTGCGTTTTCAGGTGAAACGGAAGGAGCCACCACCAGCCATTTATGCTCCGGCTCCTCTACCAGCACATCGAGAAAAAAGCGGGAGGCTTCTTTCAGCACCGGGTAAACGGAAGCCAGGTATTGCTTATCGCCCGAAAAGGCATACTTCTCGAACAGGTGCTGCGACAGCCAGGCGCCGCCCATGGGCCACATACCCCAGAAAGCACCGTCTACCGGCCCATTGATGCGCCAGAGATCGGTATTGTGGTGCAGCACCCACCCGTTTGCTCCGTACATGTCGCGTGCTGTCTGGCGGCCCGATTCAGATAACTCATGAACCATCTGCACCAGGGGCTCGTTGAGTTCAGTCAGATTCGTGATTTCGGAGGGCCAGTAATTCATCTCGGTATTGATGTTAACGGTATACTTGCTGTCCCAAGGTGGTGTCAGCTGGTCGTTCCAGATCCCCTGCAGGTTTGCCGGCTGCCCGCCCGGCCGTGAAGCAGAGATCAGCAGGTAGCGCCCGAACTGGAAATACAGCGCCACCAGGTGCGGATCGTTGCCTGTTCTGAACTGCGCTATCCGCTGGTTGGTTGGCAGCTTTGCTGCTTCAGTTTCACCTAGGTTCAGGCTAACCCGGTCGAAAAGGTGCTTATAGTCGGCAATATGATCCTGCCGGATAGCCTCTGCGCCTTTGCCGACAGCTTTCTGCAGGTAACGCTCTACCCGCTCCGCCGGCTGGCCGCTGATATCGCGGTAGTTGTTAAAATTGGTGGCGATGGCGATGTACAGCGTTACCTCATCGGCCTGCTCCACCCGTAGTTCCGTTTGCTGTGCCCGAATGCTACCGCCTTTGCTCCTGACCTTTGCCGATGCCTGGAACATTACCTGCCCCTTCTCCCCCTCAAAATCGCTTGTTTTTCCTGTCAGTACCAATTCGCCTTCGCCTCTGACAGAAACCTTGGCATTGGCAGGCCTGTCCATGGTTGCCGTAAAACTGATGGAACCGGGTTTATCGGCTGTGATACGGTAAATGATAACCTGGTCAGGGAAAGAGGAAAGCACCTCTGTTTTGTAGTTGACGCCCTTGCTGCTGTAACGGGAGGTTACCAGTGCATTTTCGAGATCGAGCTCCCGTTGGTAAGCGGTAAAGTTCTCGTGCCCGTCGAAGGAGAGCCGCAGGTTACCCACCGTTTCGTAGGGCATGCCATGAGAGGATTTGCTGATAAACGTCCGGTTGGTAAGCTCCTGTGCCTCGTCGTATTTTCCTTCAAAAATCAGTTTCCGGACCTCCGGAAGCGCGTCTTTTGCAAGCGGGTTGTCGTTGCGGTTGGGCTGCCCGGCATACACCGTATTCTCATTCAGCTGGATGATTTCTTTGGCAGGATGCCCGTAAACCATCGCGCCTAAACGCCCGTTCCCGACAGGCAGGGCCTCCACCCATTGCTGCGCCGGCTGGTCGTACCAGAGCCTGAGGGGAGTGTGATGCTGCCCAAGCACATTAAACAGCACCGCCACTTGAAGCAATAAGCAACAAATACAACTCCTGGTTAATTTCATGTTCTATTCTTTAAAGCACTTCGTGGGTGCTCAGGTGTCTACTGGTTTATAACGATTCCTCCCTGTGGCTGTATTACCACCTGCACCTCTCCTTTTTTATTTATTTTCAGGCTTTTGGAAAAACTGTTGCCGCCCGCTTCGTCGCCATAGAAGGTAACTTCCTGGCCCGCCAACATCGGTAACTTTATTTTCAGCTGCACGGCTTCTGCCTGCGCATTAATGCCTGCTACATACCATTTCCCCTGATGCTGCCGAGCCAGCACACAGTACTTGCCCGGGTACCCTTCTATAAACATGGTCTGGTCCCAGGTGGTCGGCACCTGCTTCATAAAGTCGATGGCAAAAGCAGGCGCATCAGTCAGGTTGTTGGGGGCGAGGGCAAAAAACTGTACCGGGTTCTGGAACAGCACAGCCGTGGCCAGTTGAAAAACGTCGGTTGTTTTCCGGTAATTTCCACCGTTGTTGCCCCGGTTGTAGCGCTTGTTCAGCACCACTCCTCCAAATTCCATACTGCCCACGGCGTTGCGGATAAAAGGGTGTATCGTGGCATTGAAAGCCTCCCTGTCGTTGGCACCCTGGCTAAACATCAGGTTTTCGGATGCCAGCACGGCCTCACTTCCTGCATAATTCGGAAACATGCGTTCCCAGCCGCGGGGCAGAGTTGCGCCGTGGAACACCGCCATCAGGCCATAATCATTGGCATCGGAAAGAATGTCTTCGTACAGGCGCATGATTTCCTGCTTGTCGCCTCCAAAGAAGTCTACCTTAATGCCTTTTACCCCATTCTGCTTCATCCACTGCATCTCCTTTTTGCGGGCAATGGCTGTGTTCATTTTATTTTTAGGTGTTTGCGGGGCATCGTTGGCAACCCCGTTGGAGTTATACCACAGAAACACGCCTACTCCTTTCGAAGCAGCGTAACGGATTAGTTCCTCCATCCGCTTATAGCCGATGTTTGCATCCCACAGGGCATCGATCAGGATGAACTGATACCCCAAGCGTGCGGCCAGGTCTATATAGGTTACCTGGTCTTCGTACGTCATGCTCTGGTCCTGCCACATAATCCAGCTCCACGTTCCTTTGCCGTACGTATAGGCAATAGAGGGTTCATACAAAGGCTCCACCACATCAAAGGCAATGGTGGTTTCCACGATGGGTTTTAAGCTGTTGCCAACGGTAATGGTGCGCCAGGGCGTTGTTGCAGGCAAGCCAATGGCGGCTCCAGTGCTCCCGAAGCCGTTGTTTTCTGTTGTGTCCGGAAAGGCGATGGTGTAGAGCCCGTCCTTTGTCGGGTCGCTGAGGTGAGCGCCGCAGTAGGTTGACCTGACACCGGTTTCGGAAAGCAGTACCCAGTTGCTTTTAACCCGGAACAGGCCCGGGAAGGTATAGCCCAGGCCGGCCGCTGATTTTGCCGCAATGTCCTGTTCTATATAATACCCTTCTTCATAGCTGGGCTTTGTTCTTGCAAAACCAACCATGGACTTGGATTGAGGCGTTAAAAAACCTTTGGCCTCCTGCGGAAAATTAAACCCGGTGGCCTCTTTTTCCACCACCAGTGCTAAAGGATCACCGGAGGCGGGCAGGGCATAACGGAAAGCAATGTTGTTGTTGCTGACCCTGAACACAACTTGTATCTCCTTCTTGTCTTTGTTTACAAAGGAGCAGACTAATTCGTTGGCCTGGTACTGCACTTGAGACTGCTTCATCCTATCCAGGCGGTACTGCTGGTTAATTGTATGCTGCTCGGTTTTAAGCAGTGTCAGCTGGCTGTCATAATCTACCAGGTTGGTTACAACCCCCAGGGGAGAATCTTCCAGAACCATTTCCCCTTTGAATACTACCCGGTAATGCGCCCGGCCGTTTTGTAAGAACACCTCGACCTGCAATTGCTGATCAGGGCTTGTAACTTTTGCGGGCAGCTCCTGCCCCAGGCAAAACAACATGGTGCTGATGAAAAGTCCGCAGCATAAAAACAGACTCTTTAAGGTGGTTTGATGCATCAGAATAAGGGTTAATTGTTCTTAACTGTAAACTGCTGTTACGCCGCTTTCATGATAGCGTTTACGACAGCTTTTGGTTTGTTTTCGCGGTCGAAAAGCAAAGGATAATCGGTTCTGCCGCGCACAGGCCAGTCGTTTTTCCAGGACTGCGCATCGCTCACTCCCCAAAGGGTTACCCGCTCGATCTTATCCTGGTGCTTTACAAATAAGTTGAAGAAGCTTAGGTAACGCTCATTGAAAGCTGTACTCACAGAATCCGGCAAGCCCTTGGTATACGGATTCATTTTCTGCTGATATTCAAAACTGGCAGATACGTCGGCCCCAACGTTTCCCCATGGCGAAGGAAGCACCGAAATATCTAATTCGGTTATGGAAACCTTTACCCCCAGGCCGGCAAAGGCCAGCAGGCTTTTCTCAAATTCCTCTGTGGTCGGGAAGTCTAGCCCCAAGTGCCCCTGCATGCCTATTCCGTCTATTTGCACCCCCTGCTCCTGCAGTTTTCTTACCATGGCCACCACTCCTTTCCTTTTACCGGGCAGCGACATGGAATAATCGTTGTACATTAATTTAGCGGCAGGGTCTGCCTCATGCGCAAACTGGAAAGCCAGTTTCACAAAGTCCTCCCCTATTATTTCGTAGAACTTGCTTTTTCGCCAGGAACCATCATCCAGGATGGCTTCGTTAACCACATCCCAGGTATGCACGCGCCCCTTGTACCTGCCCACCACAGTATAGATATGGTCTTTCATCCGCTGCACTAAAACCTCACGGGACACCTGGTTGCCGAGGCTATCGGTAAAAAACCATCGCGGAGCCTGAGAATGCCAGATAAGCGTATGCCCGTTGATGAACATGTGGTGCTGCTCTCCGAACGCTACAAATTGGTCGGCCAGCTCGAAGTTAAACTGCCCCTGCCTGGGTTGGATCATACCGCTCTTCATGCAGTTCTCTGCCACAATAGCATTAAAGTGCTCTTTCACCACCTGAATCGAAGCCACATCGCTTCCTGTAATCTGGCCCGTATTTAGAGCCGTGCCTATATAGAATTTTCCTTCGAAAGCACTTTTAAGGGTTGCTTCTTCGGCTTCGGTTTTTGTTACCCTGCAGGCACCGGCTACAACAACCATACAAACAATGGCTATTACCGAACGGATGGAGTATTTGTTAAACTTCATGTATGTTTTAGGTTTCTTTGCTTTAGGGCAATGGCTTTATTAAAGAAAAATTTCTAGCAGAATTACTCTACCTGTTTCAGGTATTTTCCTGATTTAAAACAATAAGCTTGTAATCACTTACTGAGCACAAGCTGCGAAAGCTTTTTAATCCGGTTCACTCTAAACGTTGCTGGCAGAATCAACGGCGATGTATTCCTTACCGCCCATGCTTCCTACGTGCATTTCCCATTCCTGATAGGCAGGTACTCTGTTTTATTCGCTGGTGGGCAAAGCTATGGAAGCTGGAAGAAAAGCGGCCATCTTTATAGATCAAGTCTTTCAGGCCATGTTACATCTGTTTATTTGATGTAACATTTTCTTATTGCTATGTAACTTATCGCTGCAATTTACCTAAACCGGTTTACTTTAAAGCTTACACTGGTATGCATATGCGGCCAAAGCCTGTTACGGTTTTCAGTTAAAAGCAAACTTACTATCATGTTAATCTCCCCTGCCCCGGAAGGTTCATGCCTGTGCCACTTCTAGCGCAAACTACTTCGGTGTTGCCTTTTTTAACGTTTTGGCTGGATTTGAGGTAGTAACAGGCTTAAACAGGAGTTGAGCAAATAAGTAGAGGTCGTTTTTCCAGACTTTAAAGTCGTGCCCCCCTGGTTCTTCATAAAAAATATGCGGCACCTGGTGCTCTTCCAGATAGGCATGCGTGCGTGAGCTGATGTTCATCAGGTTGTCTTGGGTACCGCAGGAAATCCAGAGCAGTTTCAGTTTCTCTTTAGCTTTTGCAGGATCGGGAAGTAGCTCGGCAGGAGTTTTGGTGTTGGGTGCAGACGAAAAGCCACCTACCCAGGCAAAGCGGTCTAAGTTTCCTAATCCGAAGTTCAAAGATTGACCGCCCCCCATCGATAGACCCGCTACAGCACGATGCTTTTGATCGGTATACACCGGGTAATGTGCTTCCACAAACGGAATAAGGTCGTGGAGCAGGTCTTTCTCGAAATTGGCAAAGGCTTCTACTTTTGCCTTATCGAATATATTTCCGACTGCCCTATCCTCTTTCATGGCTCTTCCGTTTGGGAGGACCACAATCATAGGTTCTGCCTTGCCCGCAGCATACAGGTTATCTAAAATAATTTGCGGCTGGCCGTTTTTAAGCCATTCCAGCTCATCTCCGCCTATGCCGTGCAACAGGTACAAGACCGGGTATTGCTTCGACTTTGCATAGCCTGGTGGGGTATAAACCAATGCTTTCCTATCAACTCCTACTGTTTTTGAATGATAAACAATGGTATCGATGTGACCATGGGCAATGTTATTCTGCAACTGGTCAAAATTTGGGGGGACGGTCCGCTCGTTTACCTGTTGAGCAGGAACAATCGTTATAAAGAAAAGCAGAAAAAAGGCGGTAAGTAACAATCTTATCATAAGAACTATCTTCTAAATTATGAGGTCATGTAATGGATCTTTGCACATCCGCTGTGCCACTGGCTGTACCTGAAGCAAGGAGCAACAAGCGCTTCATAAAAAAGTCTATGAAGCGCTTGTTGCTGATCTTTCCCTACTGTAACAGGACTTACTTTGACTTTAAGGCATCTGCAAAACCAGCATAGGAAGGTTTGCGTGTATAATTGGAGGTAGCCCAAAGTCCTGAGCCGTCGTTCACCGGAGTCCAGGTTGTAATACCGTAGCGTTTATTTGCCGGAATCAGCTCCATGTATTTGTCCACTACATATTTATACATTTCCTTCTGGGCTGCAAAATGTTCCGGAGTCGCCAGGTTTGTGTCAATATCAAGTGCCACATCCAGTTCAGATACTTTGATCATCTTACCGGTGGCGGCGAGTAGCCCGAACATAGTAGCAATATTTTCTTTATCTGTATACAGGTTAATGTGCATTTGCGTACTGATGCCATCCACTTTTGCACCCTTACTTTCCAGATACGTTACATACTGAATAAGTCCCCTGCATTTCTCCAGGTTACTTTCCAGGTTATGATCGCTGATGAACAGCAAATCGCTACTGTTCCCGTGCTCTCTGGCTAGCTTAAAGGCCTCCACGGCATAGTCTTTCCCCAGATAGTCCTGCCAGTAAAACTCATTGTCGCCTAATGTTTTGCCAATACCGGACCTCAGCTCGAGAGGCTTACTATCGTCCATCGGATCCTTTACCACATCCCAGGCCTTTACAGCGGTCGACATAGCTTTTACCATACCAGAAATCCATCGCTCCATTTGTCCGTTAATAATGCCTTTCTTCTCTTCCTGGGTTCTCTCTACCACAGTTGTTTCACCTCCGGAAGTGGCACCATCCATGGTCAGCATCACTTTATCGATATAAACGGTACCGGCCAACTCTCCATAGCTAATCACAAAGCGGTTCCTGTCGGCAGCATTAATGGTTGTAGCCAATTCAACCTTGGTCCATTCAGTGGTTACGCTTACCGCTCCAAATCCATTGGAAGAATAATTTGCGCTTTGCATCTCAGGCCTGATCGTACCTGGCGCAGTGCCCTTTACCCAGAAGCTAAGATTATACAATTTGCCGTTCTGCAAAGCTCCGCCGGGCAGTTCATACAGCGTTTGCACATCCCAGTAGTTAGCGGTTTTAGATGGATTGGTAACGTAGAAGGCGCGTCCGCCCTGTACACCCTGCCCTGCTTCTGTAATCCCTCTGGTTGAATTGTTGCCCCAACCGCCAAAGCTCACTCCTGTTTCAAAATCTCCGACAGGAATCAGGTTATTCTCAATGCGATCTCCCTTGGTATTGTACACATACATGTTTTTTACATCCAGGTGGTACGTTACATGGGGAGCATATCCCAGATCGAACTTAAGCCTGATTTTGTCTCCCTGGAAACCATTGATCTTAAACTTGATTTCTCGCCAGCCAATGCCGGTGGTAAATGTCTCTGTTGCTTGCCCGGTCTTCATCCAGTCCACAACAGGCGTATTGTTATTCAGGCCTTCAAAAGAAATACGGCCTTCACCCGGAGCGTCAGACTTGATGTAACAGATAACTTCGTAGTCACTACCCGGAACAACTGGAATTTCAGGCGTCACCAGTTGCAAATCAGCTGGTTGAGAAGAAGCTGCGCCCGATACAAGCTTTACAGCCTTTCCTCCTCCCATACCGTCATTTTCAACTATAGAAACTCCACCGGAGTGGTCCCACCCTTGAAGCGTGCCTGAAGTTAAGCCTGTTAAAGGCAACGAATTAACAAATGCAGGCGACTCTACAATTAAAGGGGAAAGCAAACCTCTCAGGTAAGTGGCGTTCTGGTTTAAATGCCAGGTAAGCGGTTGTCCATAAATAGTAGTTTGAGCATCTTTCGCGACAGAAACGAGCTGTATCAGATTGGCTATGTTTAACCTGCCGTTTTCTTGAACAACAGCCTGGTGCGTCATCTCATTCCAGGGAGTTATTTCATCAAAGTTGCGGTTGACAAGCCTGTACATTACCCCTTTGCTGAGGTAATTTGAAAGTGCGATACCTGTCCCCAGCCTGAACTCTCCAGCAGCTTGTCTATCGAGATAGGTTTTCAGATCTTCATAAGCATCAATCTCTTCCTGTGCAGCAAAATGTACCGGTTTATCTACATTAAACTCGAGCGGCTCATGTTCACAGGCAGCAACCAGTGCCATTCCGATCATGCAGAGACCTAATTTATAAAAATGTTTCATATCCATTTTTTCTGATGTTTAAATCACTTTTGTACCGGAGAAAATGTTTCAATAGCTACTCCACGGTTCCTCATCACCAAGGTGTCAGTTGTTGTAGCTGTTATGTCATCAAAATTGATCGTGTAGTTCAGATAAAGTGCATCGCGGTCTGTGTTTCCCCAGCTTTTCTTTTCTCCTCTTTTCACAAACTTTCCGCTACCGGTGGCTGTGTACGCCGTAGAATTTGCAGATACGGTACAGTTACCCTGTTCATCAAATGTTAGAAGCAGATCGGCATTGATGTTTCTCCCTTGTGTATCTTTGTATACAACAGGTAATTTTAACTTACTCAAGGTTTGGGTAGTTAATTTAATTAACTCATCCTCTTCCACATATTGCTTCTGCCTTACCACCGTCTGGTTCAGGGAAGTGTTTCCGTTTTTACCTTCGATTACATCTTTTCCGCGGCGAAGGTAAAATCCATGCCAGGGGTTTATGTATTTTACAGCATAAAACACATAATCTTTGGGAGCAACATTCCAATCATCCGCCACGCCTCTTCTTGGGTTCTGAACCAATGGTTTGCCCGATAAAATAGTATCTGCATTCTGCACACTAGTCATTCGCACAGGAATTACATAGTTCTTTTCCAGAGCAAGCGGATCACCAAAAAATTCCGGCTTAAGCTCTACTTCAACGCCACCTATCAGGCTGCCCGGCGGGATAACAATTTTGTCTGACACCAGGCTATAGTAGCTGGCAGGCATCGCTTTCATCTCGGTATCATCCGGATTAAACAGAAACCCTTCCACAAGCGAATTATCTACTGTTATATTAATGGTAACATCTTTTTTATTATCATAAACACCTCCTGTGGTGGCCATGATTTTACATCTGCGGGCATTGTCCAGCGAAGTGTCCACGATGTCTTCCCCGAGCGTGATAGTTCGCACCGGAAACTGGTAGGCAAAGTAAGTCGACTGGTAGTCGTAATCCGGGAACACCATTTCCTGATTTTCGCATGAGGTCATGATGGCTAGTAAGGCTAAAAAATTAAAGCATATCTTTTTCATTTGTATGACTTTTGTTATAGGGTTGTTTTACAGATGTAACAGGACTCTTTCTCCTTACCATCCGTTGTTTTGTGATAAAGCGCCAAATTTTAAGATTTCGCTGTATGGAACAGGTCCATAATTCATGTGTTCGCCAAAAATCCTGTCTTCTACATTGATTACCTGAAAAGCTCCATTCATTATCTGAACACCACGGGCTGTCTCGTTGATGTTTGCCTTCCAGCGTCGTAAATCCCAGAAGCGGAAGCCTTCAAAGCTCAGTTCTAAGCGGCGTTCATTTCGGATCATTTCCCGCATCGCTTCCTTATCCGACCGGATAGACTCCAGATAGTTATCGGGCTGACTGATACCTGCGCGCCTTCTGATAGCGGCTATTACATCGTAAGCTGAGAATCCAAAGCTACCGGTACCACTAGGTCCCCAGGCTTCATTGGCAGCTTCGGCATAGGCAAGATACAGCTCTGTGTAGCGAATGCGGGGCTGATAACGCCTTTGCTGCGTAGTTGACTGGGGGTTAAGATTCACATCCTGGCGCAGAAGTTTTCGCAGGTAATACCCTGTGCGCGTAGAGGTTTCCACTTTGTTTAACGCATCGTTTGTGCCACCGTCAGCCGCTGTCCTGATAGTGGTGTTGTTAACGCCGGCTGTGCTTCCGTTTACCAGGATGTACCTGGTTAAGCGTGGGTCCCGGTTGGCATAAGGTGACGACGGATTGTAATTGCTCGCTGCATGCGAAATAGGGTATCCGTTGCTCATCGGAAAGGCATCTACTATATTTTGCGTTGGGTTCAGTCGGCCGGTTCCGAAAAGAGTTGGCGGAAAATGCTGGCGCTCCAGCTCATTGCTCTCACTCAGATCTGATCTCCACAGTATTTCAGGCGGATTTGCTCCTGATGCGAGTCCTGTAATTTGGTTAGCATTTGAATACCAGCTACCACCGTTAGGATCGATACCGCCAATACCTCCGTTTAGCTCCAATACTTCCCCGGCATATCTGGCTGCGTCGGCCCAGGTAGTGGTATTGCCTGTGTTGTAGGCAGGGCTTGCTGCTAACAAGGCTGCCTGGGCTTTTATGCCCTTCGCAATACGGGCTGTCATGCGCAGTTTGGCAAATTCTCCGAACACCCGGTCATAATTGTCTACGGCATCTACTTCGCTTCCAATACGGTACTTGGCAGGCACCTGCGATATGTTCTTAATCTCTACATAATCCAGTGGCAGTAGTTCCTCCGCTTTTTGCAGATCGCTGTAGATTTGCTGCATACATGCCTCAAAGGTAGCTCGTGGCTTGTTAAAGTCGGAGTAGGTATCTTCGGGCTCCAGCACAATCGGAACGCCAAGCAATTCACCCCCGGCCCATCCCGCGTGGCTCCGGAGTAAGTAATACATAAAAAGTGCGCGTAATCCGTACGCCTCCCCTTTCATCCGGTCGTTAAACATAGAGCTCACCACATCGTTATTGGCCCATTGAACTTTATCTGACTCTTTCAGCATAATGTTCAGGTACTGTATGGCTGCTTTGGAATTTGTCCACTGGTTAAAAGGGTCCATGTTGGCGGCCCATTGCCCCGTAGCTGCTCTCAAGTAGTTGTTGTTCACATCATTGCTTACAGCATCGTCTGTTGCCACATCATTAAAAGAGTAGCTATTGGTCGGGATACGGGCATAACCGTTCAGCAAAATTCCCTGGGCAAATATAGGCTCTCCGTACATACCGTCGATGTCACGAATATTCTGTATGGCTGGATCAAACATGTCTTCGCAACTGCTAAACATAAGAGCTACTGATAAAAAGAATATAGTTCTCTTTTTCATATCTTTAAATTATCCTTAATTAAAATAATGCTTTAACCCCTACATTATAGAACCTTGTCTGGGGAGCACTTCCCACATTCATTTCCATCAGTTCACGCTCTTTAGAGACCGTGAGCAGGTTAAGCCCGTTTACATACACACCCAACTCGCGCACAAATGATTTGCCTAAGAATGTAAGGGGCAGGTCATAAGAAATTTGCACTTTAGCCAGATCAAACCTGTTGCTATTATAAAGCCAGAAGTCTGAGTTCCTGAAGTTGTTGTTCCTGCCCAGCGTCGTCAGACGCGGATAAGTGGCTGTGTTTTTCGTCTCTTCTGTCCAGCGATCGCGTACCACTTCGGAGTATTTGTCTTCACCGGCAATCCAGAAGTAAGAGCTGCTCTTCATGTCATGTGCCCCATAGCGGCCGAGCCCTAAAGCAAAAAAGGTGAAGTTCTTCCACTTAGCCGTTAAGTTTAGACCTAAAGTGAGTGGAGCGCCGTACCAACCGCCCCGCCCGAGGTATACCTCGTCCTGTTCGTTAATGACTTTATCGCCGTTTTGATCGATGTACTTAATGTCTCCCGGCCGTACCTGTCCGAATGACTGCTTTGGTGAATTTGCAATGTCTTCATTGTCTGTAAAGAAACCAGCGCTTTGTAATCCCCAGATAGCATCTATTGGTCTTCCTTGTCTTTTCTGGTATTCATCCTCAAACAATTCTGCCCGTTTGGTGGCTTTGGTTTCGTAGTAACTCGCTATAAATCCCAAAGACCATTCTACCCCGCGGAAATTTTTGTTAAAGTTTAAGTTATAATCAAAGCCTATTCGCTGGTCGTCGTTATAGTTTACATAAGGAATGAAAGAGGAATTAGGCCACCCGGTAGAAAAATAACTAGGGTATAAAGCAGAAGCCCGCACTACATTGCCTGTCATTTCATTTGCAAAGAAGGCTCCCTCCATCGTAAGCAGTCCTTTAAACAAAGATGCCTCAGCGCTCACGTTCACTTCATCCCGCTTCGAGAAAGTCAGATTTGCGTTGGCACCTTGTCTGGAGTCAGTTGTTCTGTTTAGTGCACCGTCTCTCCAACTGTACCAGGCACCGTCTGTCTGCGTGTACATGTTCGTGTACATGTAGTAGTCAGACATACTAAGGTCGGTATACAACCTTCCCGCCGAAACCGAAAGCTTCAGGTTATCCACCACAGATGATCCCCGCAGGAAATCTTCTTCGCTGATTCGCCAGGCCAGGGAGGCAGTAGGAGAAAAAGCTCTTCTGTTAGCCTCAGGCAACCTAGCCGAGTGCACTATGGCACCATTAAAATCAGCATAATACTTATTCCTGAAATTATACCCCACATGGATACCCAGGTTTGCATTGCTGTTTTTATGGTAAACCCCTGAGTTAGCCTGTTGGAACCCATTGGCAACCAGCATAGCTGAAATGGTGTGGCTATCGTTTATGGTGTTCAGGTAATTCAGCTGCCCGGAAAAAGCAAGTGTCTGCCTGAAAGAGCTGTTCGATACGTTTTGATTGCCTGATCTGGCATCAGTTCCGTATTGTGTCAGTTTGGAAATCTGGTCATAACCGGCATAGTTATTCCAGGTGGCTTCAAATATAGCGTAATCGTTGTTAAAAGACTGTGTGTAGGACGTGGCGTAGTCTACCCCAAACGTTGATTCGAACGCCAGGCCTTTGATCACATTATCCAGATTGGCGCCGATTGCCGTATTAAACTGGAACTGACGGTTGGTATTTTGTGAGTTTCCTCCGGCATAGATGGCTGCAAAAGGGTTGGTCTGGTCTAACTGAGTTCCACCTAAAACATACTTCTCATGAATGATGTTCCGGGTATTGTTGACCATCTGCCACGAAGCCTCATCATTTGCCTCCAGCATACTTATAGGTATCAACGGGGCAAACCTGTGAGGCCGAAGTGTAGCAGCACTTTGCCAGTAGTTGGTGTTTACGCCGCGTCCATTACTGTAAATAGCCGCAGCATCTACTTTAGCATAGATATAATCCGTAATGTTAACATCTACATTTCCGCGAACATTTAAACGATCAGATCTATTGTTTTTTATAGCTTCTCCAAAGTTCAGCAATGAGCCGGCTGTATTAAAGCCAATGTTGGTATAGTAACGGGCTAATTTATTTCCTCCGCTTATTTCAACCGTACCATCATGCCGGTTGTAAGACTTTCTCAGATACTCAGACGAAAAATAGTCTACATTAGGATAACGGTAAGGGTTCAGGCCGGAGGCATGGTTGTAGATAGTCCCATCCGTATACAATTCATCTAATCCATCATTACGCCGCGCTTCGTTGTAGAGGGTCATATATTCGGCTGATCCCAGGTAGTTCGGGTAGCTTTTCGGCACAAACACGCCGCTGTTCACCCTTGCTCTGATCTGCAAATCTTTTACCTCGCCTCTTTTTGTAGTGATGTACACAACCCCCTTGGCAGCCCTGCTACCATAAAGAGCAACAGCGCCTACACCCTTTAAGAATGAAATTTGATCAATCTCAGTAGGCATCACACTACTTGCATCGCGTGGCACGCCGTCTACCAACACTAAATAACTATCCATGCCCCATATGTTGCCATGAAAACCGTTCACTAAGGCTTGCATGTTTTCCAGGCTAGACGTCATGTAGTTCTTTTCCAGCAGTTCCGAAACGTTAATTACGGATACATCGCCGTTCAGATCTCCTTCTTTAACTTTACGATGCGCCACCTGTACCGCTCTGGAACTCTGATCCGGCATCATGGTAATATAACTTAACTCAGAGCTTGCAAGGACAGAAGCAGACCTGTAACCAGGTGCCCCTATGAGCAGGATTGCATTAGGAGAAGTGCTTAAGGAAAAGGTACCGAGCGAATCTGTAACGGTGTTACTGGCTATATCCAGTTCATTTTTTACTACGACACCACTGATCGGGTTACCATTCGAATCCCGCACGATAGCCTTTACATTAATTTTATCATTGGTCTGGGCTTGTACTATCGCTGGTAATACGGTAATGAGAGCCCCCAGTACTATTCTTTTATATAAGTATTTCATACGTTCAGTTTTAAACTTTATAAATCAAATCATAACTGGCATTACCAACCTGGGTTTTGATAAAGCTCCGAGTACATGTTTACATCCGCATTCTTTAGTGGTAACCAGTAGTGCTTTTCACTGAACTTGCGTTCCAGAATAACCACCTCCCGTATATTTGCCACACGGTTTTGTGTTGGATCCTGTGTATTGAATTCACCTATCCTGTCAAATTCAATTGATTTTTTGATGGTGTAAGGACTTTCGATAAGCATTAACCAGCGGCGAAGGTCGTTGAAGCGGTGCCCTTCATAAGCCAGTTCTACAGCCCGCTCACGTCTTAACTCACTCATAAAGGCATCTACAGAACCAAGAAACTTTGTAGCCACTGGTCCAACACCAGCCCTTTCACGAAGCACATTGATCGCTTCTGTGGCATTCTTGCTATAGTTGGGAGCTTTACCAGACGGAGAGCCATAGGCTTGCGCAGCAGCCTCCGCATACATCAGATATACATCGGCTAAACGCATGTAGGGAACTTTAACATGCAGGCTGTTTCCATAATCAAACCCGCCATCAAACCTGTTTGCGTTTATAGGAATAAACTTGTAAAGCAGGTATCCTGTACGGCTCCCGGTGGTCACATTTCTGAATCTACCACCAGTGTAAAGGCTGGCGTAACGAACTTTTTCAGGTTCTTTTACATCTGCCGGTATACTTCCCTGAACTGTTTTTACTCCATCATACACAATATCGTGATAGAAGCGCGGATCGCGTCCGCGCCATGGAAATTCCGGATCATAACCAGACTCCGGGTCAGCCTTTGTTATATCCTTGATTGGGAGCCCATTGGCCATCCCATAGTTGTTTACATAATTAGAGGTAGGCACAAACTTAACATCACCGTCGGCGAGATCTGGCGATGGCTGGTATTGCTTACTTGTACCCCAGTTTGACCCGTTGGCACCCCAGGTAGGAGCACGGAATATAGCCTCTGTCCCTCCTGGCATCCGCCAGTTCTGCCCTGTTGTATAAAAGTTAGTGGAATACTGGGCAAAAGGAAGCAGTTGATATAAGGTCTGCCCACTTTCAACCAGGGTTAGCAACTCTCCGAATGCCTCTGCAGCTTTTCTACTGTACTCTGCATGGTATGTTCTGCTTCCGGTAGAAACAGAGTTCATGAGCGGACTGGCAGCATAGAGATAGTTCTTTCCTAAATAACCCAAAGCCATGGCTTTATTTATGCGCAGTGCATTCTTACCCAGCGTTCTTCTTCCTGGGTCAGTGTTATCCCAGTCAAGGGGAAGTAAGTCAGCAGCTTCTCTCAGGTCTTTGGCTATTTTATCAGCACTCTCGTGGTAACTCAGGCGGGGCAGTCTTAAGGGTTCATCAGAAGGCAGTACTGTATCGATGTAAGGAAGACCACCGAAGTACTGTATAAACTGTAAGTGAAACCAGGCCCTGAAGAAAAGCAACTGGCCTTTCACCAGGTTTCTCTCTTCATCTGTGGCATCGGTCATTTTGTCCAGGTTGGCAAGACCAAGATTAGCCTTTCGTATCCCATACCACCCTAATGGCCACAGCCTCTTTGTCATTCTATCATTGTTGGTAGCAGGATTACCGCCACCATCCATCCAACCGGCTCCCCAGCCATCATGCTCCCGCTGCCATCCCCAGAAATTCCCGTTGTCGATCTTTACGTCAAAATGGAAATCGCGTGCAGTTGATTGTATTTCATCATCTCCCCAGTTCCAGGAGTTAGTCCAGTAGGCATTGGTGAAATCAGGAATGCAGCTGTAAAGCTCTTCCGTATAGCCCTGAAAGTTCCTGAAATTCCGAAAGGCATCATCCGGAGCCACAACAGAATCGGGAGTTCTTTCCAGGTAGTCTTCGCAGGAAGCAAACATAATCAAGCTTAGTGCGAGGCCACATCTCAGTATATATTGCAATAAATTTCTCATAACTGGTAATTTAGAAAGTGATATTAGCGCCAACGTTATACCTTTTCACAGTTGGGTAAGCGCCCTGTGAAGCCCATCCCGTGCCTGCAAAATTTGACTCCCGGTCGTCGGGCATTTTCGTCCACAAGAACAGGTTGTTGCCGTTCGCAAAAATTCGCACATTGCTCATACCTATTCTCCTCACTAAACTGGAGTTTAAGGTATAGGCAATTTCTAAGTTTTTAAGGCGGATATAAGAGCCATCGAACATGTACTGGTGCCCTCTGTAGTAGCCTGCCGGGGTTGAGTTCCAACGGGGCAGCGGGGTATCGGCATTGGGATTATCTTTAGACCAGTAGGAGCCTTCGTCGTAAACCACATTGTTCTGTGAGCCGAAACTATTAAAAACCACCTGTCGTGTTACATTGTTTACGCCGTAAAATTGGACAAAACCGCTAAACCCTTTCCACTCGAACCCAACGGTCGCATTGTAAGTGTTTTCAGGAGTTCCCGAATATCCATATGGGATGTTATCCTCCGCATTGATTACACCATCACCATTAAAGTCGATGATGTGGTAGTTGCCCGGTAGTTTATGTAAATCGTTCTGGTCGTGGATGGTACTTGCATACAACTCATCCCAGGTGTTATAGTAACCGTTGCCAACATAAGAGTAAGCCTGTCCAATCCTTTTGTCTGCCCGCTTCTGATATTCCGGTAGCAACAGTGGGTCATCGGCTTCAATTATCTTGTTTCGTGCATGTGTCATGTTCATGTTAGACCACAAGTACAAACCGTTTCCGAAAGTATAATTGAGATTCAGCTCATACTCAAATCCCCGGTTCTGCACTCTTCCATCGTTAACTGTAGGAGCTTGCAGTTCTCCTACACCTCCATAATAGAAAGGTATTGCACGGCTATTTCCTACTAGCAGAATGTCCTTGCGTCTATCATTAAAGTAATCGACACTACCCTTAATTAAGCCCTTAAAAAACCCGAACTCAACCCCTATGTTCGCTTTGGTTACTGTTTCCCATTGAAGCTCAGGGTTTCCAACAGAACTTTCTCTGTACCAGGTGTAGGGGCTCAACTCGCCTCCCTCTCCCACAGTACCAAAATTAGCCTGCCCTCCATAGGCCCAGTTTGACATGAACAGGAATCTGCCACCACCACTATCATCTCCAATTTGTCCATAGTTGGCTCTTACTTTCAGGTAGTCCATAAAGGAAATCGGTTCCATGAACTTCTCATTCGAAATCAGCCAGCCCACACCACCTGACTGGAAGAAAGCAAAGCGGTTTTCAGAACTGAATTTTTCAGAACCAGTATAGGCACCATTGTACTCAAACATGTATTTACCATCGTAGTTATAGGTAGCCCGGTATACCCAGTCTTCACGGTAACGAGGGACTTCGCTACCGTAGGCAAGTTCATTTCGGTTGAAAAGCCCCATAGAGGTAATGTTATGTTTATCCCAGAGCGTAGTAGCGTAGTTGATTTGTGCCTGGTAAAACAGCCTGCGCTGGGTGGCCCCGTTGTCAACTCCACCGGAAGTGGTGGTCCAGGCTACGGCTTCCTGGAAATCAAAACGGTTATTCGTATCGAATGCCTGTCTGTAACTTACCATCCCTGTTACAGGATCAATCCATTTTTCCTGAGGTGGGTTGTTCGCGTCGTTAATTCCTCTGTCCCTTTCCACGAAGGTGTTATCGAAGGCGATGGTACCGGCAAACTTGAGGCCTTTCGTAATGAAATCGAGATTTTGATCCAGCGTAAAATCTGTATTGAGACGCGTAGTAGTCGTATACCTGACACCACTGGTTCCCATTACCCGCATAGAATTCTCTGCTCTGCTGGCATTAGGAGCATAGTAACCCCAGGATCCATCTGCATACTGGGGATAAAACACGTCGGGTGCATTGTTGTAGGCAGAAATCCAGGCATTGTATTCGTTCAGATTTATCCTGGGCCTTTTTTGCACGCCATAAGAACCGGAGAGGTTACTTCTTAAAACGGTAGTAGGTGTTAACTGGAAATCCAGGTTACTTCGCACGTTCACGCGATTAAAGCCATACCCACTCTCGTAGCCCCTGTTATTATCGTATACTTTAAAAAGGTCGTTTTCCTGCAGGTAGTCAATGCTGGTAAAATACTTTACAAGCTTTGTGCCTCCGGTTACGTTAACATTGGCGTTGTACGCCATGGCGTAATCTTTGAACAACTCCTTTTGCCAATCTATGTTCGGATATCGCTCCAGTTCTTCCTGATCAGCAGGGTTTCTGTATTTATCGATGATTGCCTGCGGGCGGTAATCTGCCCAGGCGGCAGGCCTTAACGAAAGTTCGTTTTCGATGACACGGTTCCGCATTATGTACGTGTCATAAGCATCTGCTTTGCCGGGTAATTTAGATGGTGACTTTACAGTTGTCTGCACCCTGGCTCTAATCTGGGCTTTTCCTTCAGTCCCCCTTTTGGTGGTGATCAGAATTACCCCATTGGCTCCTCTTACCCCATACACAGCAGTAGCCGAGGCATCTTTCAGTACAGAAACAGACTCCACTGAGCTAATATCCACACTGTTCATCGGGCGCTCAATTCCATCCACCAGAATGAGAGGAGATGCACCGCTTAGGGAACTGGTACCCCTGATCACAATCCTGGGATCTTCTTCACCCGGCATACCAGTACTGGCGGTTGTAACCACCCCCGGCACATTCCCTGTTAAGGCTGCGCCGATAGTCTGTACGCCACCCGCCCTTTCCAGCACTTCTCCTTTTGTTTGGGTAATGGCGGCTATAACACTTTCTTTCTTCTGTTCGCCATAGCCCACTACCACCACTTCCTGCAGCGAAGTGACATCCGGATCTAACGTAACATTCAGTTCCGTTCGGTTTCCTACAGTTACTTCCTTTGCAACATATCCGATAAAGCTAAAAACAAGTACGGTTTCCTCTGAAGGCACCCGAAGCGTATAGCTGCCTGTCGCGTTTGTAACAGTACCTACACTCGCCCCCTTCACGTGCACACTTACCCCGGGCATCCCCTGGTTCATGTCACTCAGAACCACCTTACCGGTAATTGTTCTTTCCTGCTGCGCAACAGATTGGCTACTGCCCCGGAAACCAGGAGGTTCTGCTATAAGGGCAATATGATCACTGCTTTTTGGTTGAGAATTTGTGTCGGATGCCCATGATACTCCCACCGAAAAGCACTGAACAGAAACCCCGATAAATGCATATTTTACCCTATGCAGGTTTTGTTGTAGCAATTTTCTCATATGATCATTATTTAATTGAAATTATTAAAATGAAGCTGCCCCGCCCCTGCGGACGGGGCAACCTCCTATTGCACTTCTCTTTTCCGGAATGGATTTTTTGTTGCGTACAGTCCTATATTGGTACCTGTAAAGCCGAAGGAGTTGGCAGTGGATAAATAATGGGCGTTCACTTGCCTGGCCAGCTCCGTCCACTCCTGTTTACCTACTGCGTAATAAAAATTATAATGCGTACCCTCAGACACCACTTTCAACCCGATGGGATCATTGCCCTGAGCAATGGTTTTACTGGCAAGAACCCGGGCTTCTGCATCCGAAATCTTCTCGACGCATACTTTCCGGTGGTTACCTTCTTTGGAAACTGATAAAAAATACTGGTGCGTCTCATCTTTGAAAAGCAGTAGACCGGCAGCTTCCTTGTCGTCTGTGGGTTCAAAGTGTAGCTTTGTTTCGCCTTCGAATTTATGGTGCTGCATTCGCCGGGATACAAATGCCGGTGTCTTTAACTCAGAGGCATTGGCTTCGGCACACTCCAGGGATAGAAAACCGGGAACCTTATTCAAAGCGTAGACAGAATTTGCATCACCACGCAGTGTCATCCACTCTTTTCCAAGTACTGCGGCATCAAAGTCATCGTGCTTCTCGAAATTACCATACGTTACCTCCTGCGCAGGCTGAACACCTTTCTTCTGGAGCATCATCGGAATTAATTCATTGCCTTGTGTCATGTAAGGGTAGCCATCTTTGCTCCACCTGACCGGCATGAGAAACGTTTCTCTCCCCAGGTTCTCAAATTTGCCTTCAATCGGGCGGCAGGCCAGGAAAACAGCCCACCACTCCCCTTCCTTTGCCTCAACCAAATCAGCATGCCCTGCGCATGTGATCGGGTTTGCACGTTTCGGGTCCAGGTGGCGTTGGGTAAGGATAGGGTTTTCTTGCCACGGTTTGAAATCTCCCATGGGAGCATTTCCTCGCAGGATTACTTCAGAGTGATCGGGGCCTGTGCCACCTTCAGCTGACATTAACAGGTATTGCCCGTTAATTTTGTACATATGAGGCCCTTCTATCCAAATGGGCTTTTCTTCCGGCCGCACACCTCCGTTAACCAGCATTTTACGTGGTCCTATTACTTTGTCTGTTGCCGGATCAAATTCCTGAATTTTAATGGCCCGATGCCCGTCATACAAAGCCGGGCCATCCGGCGCATCATTGTTCAGAATATAGGCTTTGCCATCGTCGTCGAAGAAAAAAGAGGGGTCGATTCCGGGCACTTCCCGAATCCAGATGGGATCGGACCAGGGGCCGAAGGGATCTTTTGTTTTCACAAAGAAGTTCCCCCCACCAACATTGGTGGTAACCATATAGTACGTTTGGTTATGCGGGTTGTAGCTGATAGCAGGAGCAAATATGCCCTGGCTAACTTTCTGCCCGTCCAGTTTTAACTGGGAAGGCCTGTCTAAAACATGCCCTATCTGTTTCCAGTTTACCAGATCCTTGCTGTGGAAAATCGGCACTCCCGGGAAATAGGAGAATGTGGAAGTAACCATAAAATAGTCATCCCCATTTTTACAGATACTGGGGTCAGAATACCAGCCGGGTAAGATAGGGTTATAAAAATAATCCTTGCCAGGAAGCGTATTCTCGTTGTAATAATCATCTTGTCCCTTATAGGAGAAATAATCAAAATGTGCCCCGGCCTTGCCTGCCGTTTGAGCAGCCTGATTGGTTTCAGCACGATCTACCACCGCTTTAGAACTGTCAGCACAGCCACTACCTAGTCCGGCTGCCAGCAGCAGCAGAAACGGTAGCGCACTCCATTTTTTTCTCTTATGCATTTAGTATGTTTAAATTAATGTTCGCTTCGACTTGGTTGTATATCTGTAACCCTCTCTACATACCTGGATAACTCCTGTTATGCAATAGCATCTTTACCGTTAGAGCAGGCCATTTTCCTGAAAATCTTTATTTCCTGTTTATGCTTGTGCTGTGTGCTGTTGTATTACCCGGTGAAGCATGCTGGCTCTTTGGGCTTCCCTTACTCGTAATAAGTGAGGAATTACTTATTCAATGCAACACAAGACGATACTTAAGTATTCTTCAGACTGATATTCTCCTATATGCAGCTAGTCTTTCTAAACACATAGGTGAGGAATCACTTATACAATACTGTATAAAAAAAAGAACTTCATGTGATCCTCCCATAACAAAGCATTGAATCATTTGAAAGCATGGTTTTCTCTTTTCCTCCCTAGCAAATATATTTTATTAGACATCTAAATAATCATGGATATGTAACACGTCCTTTTCTGTATGATACATTCCTCAAAATTCATGTTACAATTGTTTATGCTTATGTAACATACTGCCTGAAACACTGTTGTTTATAAGTCCTCACTCACTAAAACAAGCTTGAGCAGCCCAAGGCCCGGTAAAAGGTTACCTGTTTTACAGCTATAGAAGTTTATGCATTTTTTCAACAAGGCGCGGCATTTGTAAGCCCTTCAGCATATCCTACACTTGAGTAAAGGGCATAGCACCGCGTGGCCACTAATGGCAAATAGTAGCCGCTTTGTCCGGTTCAAATTAAATTAGTGTGAGGATATGGCTGGAACCGCCTGATGTCTGATAGCCTGTCTGGTGTTAAAGAAAACACAAGCAGGAAAGCAACGCTTTTACCTGCAGAACTTGTAACGCTTAAGCTATGAAGGCTTGCTTTCCTGATACTATGTTGGTGAAATTAATTCGTGTCGTGTTGCTGTTTTAAATGAGACTCCATGTAAACAGTTGGCGGCACACCGTAAAGCTCTTTAAAAGCTGCAGAAAACGATGCAAGATTTGCGAAACCAACAGAGAAGGCTACTTCAGAAATGTTAAGATGCTTGCTCGAAAGCAGGTCTGCAGCTTGTTTTAAACGCACATTGCGTATAAAGTCACGAGTCGTCTGGTTCGTTAATTCTTTCATCTTCCGGTGCAAATGTACCCGGCTGATGCCTACTTCATTGGCAAGCATTTCCACATTCAAGGCCGGATTATCCATGTTCTGGTTAATGATATCAAGCAGCTTATGCAGCAGCTTTTCGTCTGCTGATTTCAAAGAGACCTTCTGCACCTTATCTGTCTGTTGCTGGTTGCCGCTAAAATTGTTTTTCAGGAGGGCGCGGTTTTTAATGATGTTCTGCACCGTCTTTTTCAGTATCTCGATATTAAACGGTTTCACAATGTAAGCATCGGCGCCAGTTCCTAAGCCTTCCAGTTTATCCTCCTCCTCCGATCTGGCCGTTAACAGCACAATGGGGATATGATTGATATTAACATTCTGCTTGATTTTTCTGCAGAGCGTAATGCCGTCCATTTCAGGCATTGTCACATCACTGATAATGATATCTGCTGGTTTATGAAGTAAGACTGAGAGAGCCTCTTTCCCGTTGCTACTCTCCATGATATGGTAGTCCGAAGCCAGTTCGTGGCAAATATACTTCCGGATCTCATCATCATCGTCTACCACCAACACATGGCTCTTTGTTTTTGCTTTCACCTTCTCTTCTGGCTCATCTTCCGATAGAACCGGCAAAGGCAGCGTAACAGCTTCCGGGTTTGGCACAGGAACAGGTGCATCAGTTAGCAGTTCCTCTTCCTGCAGGTGATCTTTCCCTAAAGGGAAACGCATGATGAAACGGCAACCTGGTCCTTCAGCGTTATTTTCGGCTTTAATGGTGCCATGATGAAGTTCTACAATAGACTGCGTCAGGTTCAGGCCAATACCGGTACCGCCGACAAAATGGTTCTGAGAGGCCCTAACCTGGTAGAAACACTCAAATATTTTTTCCTCCTCTCCTTGCTTTATGCCAATACCGGTATCTGCTACAATTATCTCAAAAAAATGCGGCAGCTCCTTTAAACTAACGTTACCCTCTGTTGTATGCAGGTAAACATTAATCTGGCCGTCCTTGGGAGTAAACTTAAAGGCGTTCGACAGCACGTTCAGAATAGCCTTGTCAAAATGACTTGGATCTACCCACACCGGCAACTCTTCCGTCTGGTGGTGAAAGCGAAGGGCTATGTTCTTGGATTTTGCCTGTTCATCAAAAATGGCACAAAGCTCTTTTATGAATCCTACCATTTCGATTTTCTGAAACTTCATTTCCATTTGCCCCTTGTCAATCTTCCGGATATCCATCAACTGGTTGATAAGGTGCAGGATACGATCAGAGTTGCGGTGCATGGTAGCGTAGGCTTTCTGGCGTTCACGGTCAGTATCAAGCGACATTAACTTCTTAAGCGGGCTGATGATCAAAGACATTGGAGTCCGGATCTCGTGCGAAATGTTGATAAAGAACTGCAACTTTGCATCGATGATTTGTTTCGCATGCAGGTGCTCCTGCATTTTCCGGCGTGTTTGCTGCCTTTGCCGGATCTGCAGTACCACTAACGACAGGACGACCGTGAGCAGAAGCCCATAGGCAAATTTAGCCCAGGCGGAAAAATACCAGGCAGGATAAATGATGATGGCAATCTCCTTTTCGTCGGAGTAATGGTTATAACTTTTTGCCCTGAACCGGAAACGATAAGTACCGGGTACCAGGTCAGTAAAATTAACGGTGTTTGTTCCAGGTCGCAGGTTTATCCAGCCGCCTTGCTGCAAGGCGTATTGGTAGGTTATACGCTCCGGATTGGCAAAATCCATGGCCGACAATTCTATACTGAAAGAATTGTCTTTGTGGGAGAGATGAAAGCTATCCGTATCCATTACCGCCCGGTCGATGATATCATATTTACCGGATTTCATTCCTTTTTTTACAGGCTGGTTATGAAGGTAAAAGCCTGTAATGCGTATGTCTAGTTTCTTTTCAGGGGAGTAGACAACAGGGGGAATTTCCTCTGGCTGGAAATGAGTAATGCCATTTATCCCTCCAAACATGATTTTTCCTTCTTCGGTTATAAAAGCAGCTCCTTTGCTAAACTCATTCCCCTGTAATCCATCATTGGCATAATAATTTATAAAGCTGTTAGTTTGGGAGTTGAGCTTGGATATACCGTAGTTCGTACTAATCCAGAGATTACCGGCTTCATCTCCTTTAACGGCACAAATAACATTGCTGGGTAGGCCATCTTCCATGGTGTATACTTCCATGTCATTTATGCTGCCATCCAGCCGCATCAGGCCCTGTGAAGTGCCTATCCAGATGCTTCCGTTCGCATCTTCATGCAAAGAATAGATGATATGCCCTTGCAGCATACGATTGGTGCCGTGTGTGGACGCAAAATTCTTCGTCTGAAGGTCCATGCATCCCAGTCCATCATAGGTGCCGATATAGAGTTTATTTTTACTTGTTACCAACAGGCAATTGATCCAGCGGTTATGAAGGAAGTTCTGTTGCCCACCGCCATCAGCACCCGGAGTGGCAACATAATTGGTTACTTGCTGAGAACGTAAGTCCATGGAAAACAAACCAGCTCCCATCGTACCAATCCATAAAGTCTTATCCTTATCTTCTGTTATGCTGTAAATACGCTCTACTTGGTCGCCGCTTTGGTCCCGGATGGTGGTAATGTATTCGCATGTTCCGGTTCTGCGATTTAGCTTCGCCAGGCCGTGCAGGTATGAGCCTAGCCAAAGGTTGCTGTCCGAATCTTCGAAAATACTCATGATAGAGGAAGACACGGAAGCGGGATTTTTGGTGCGGGTATAATGAACTTTAGGCTCTCCATCAGGACCTATTCCATAAAGGCCGTCACTGTCTGTCCCGACCCAAACGGTTCCTTCATAATCTTTATACATGGAAAGCACCGCATTAGAACCTATAATGTTGTTATTAATCGATTTATAGCCGATATACTTGAAATTACTGGCACTGGCGGGCAACAGCATTACACCTTTCTGGTAGATTCCCAACCACAGATTCCCCTCCTTGTCTTCGAGAATAGAATGCACTTTCGATTTGTTAAAATCGAAAGTAGCAACGTTAAAGTTGCCATCTGTAATTACTTTGTTCTTCAAATCATAAATTTTAACGCCCTCACCTTCCGTGCCCAGGTAAAGCTTGTCCTGCTTGCTCAGGTGCATTGTACTGATGGAGAGATTGGGTGAAGGAGGATATTCAATCTGCCTGAAGTCGTCTGTTGTTTTATGATGGATAAAAAGCCCGTTACTCAGACTGCTCAGGTACACATTGCCTTCTTTATCCTGGCAAATTCCGGTGATTGTACTCGAAGGAATTTCTTTAGATGGAAGAAAGTGCTTTGTTTTACCTTCTTTGCTGATGCGGTAAAGTCCGTTTTCCTGGGTGGACACCCAAAGGTTCAAGTCTTTGTCCTCGAAAATATAGTCAATGCCGCCTGATGGCAGGTTCCTCCTTACTTGTTTTGCTGTTGGCGTCGGTCCGTCAAAGTTGATAGTGAATATTCCTACGCCCGAAGTACCGATCAGAACTTCCCCGTTTCGCCGTTGCATAATATGCAGCACATGAGCATCGAACTTGTTCCCCCCTTCCAGTTCCAGAGGAATATGCCTGAATGAGTCGGTCGCGTAATCGTAAAGCTGGAGCCCATTGAAATACCCAATCAGCAGATGCCCTTCTTTATCTTCAAACAGAAGCCGGACATAATTGTTCTGAATAGTACTCGGGTCACGCTGATCATGTTTGTAAATAGTGAACTTGGAACCATCGTAACGGTTCAAGCCATCTTCAGTGGCAATCCAGATAATACCCTTGCTATCCTGGTAAACCTGGTAAATGAGGCTATTAGACAGTTCCAGGTCAACAGAAAATAATTTACCAGATTGAGCAAGAGCAAGCTGGCATATAAAAAAAAGAAAAAAAAGTAATCTAAATTTTATTTTCACTGTAGAAAATCAAAGTATACAGCAGCATTACCTACTGCAAACATTTATAAAACAATTTCTTCAAATAAGCACATCTTCCAGCAGTTCCACTTTTCTGAAGAGAAGTATATCGCTTTCCTCCTTATCAACAGGTATTCCCTCAGCACAAAGGCCACTAAACCAACTTATCGTGCCTGTGTTAGTGCGCAGTACGTTGTGTTAGCCTATGAATGCGTTATCTTAGGTATGTTTGTCAGTATAACTCATCAAGGGCTATGAAATCATTTTTTATACACCTTTTCGCAAAGCTTATCTTTACCCCTATTACTACCGTAGCCCTGGAACCGCGCATTAAGTAATGTGACCGTTATACAGATCCTGCCAAGCATTTAGATTTTTAATGTATGTCTCGTAAGCTAAACCCCGACAAAAAACAGAAAGCTTTTCAGCGGCCTCCACTCAAGCAGCGCCTTATATAAAGTGATTAGTCACACTTCCAAAGCAAAGAAAATGTAGAATTCACTGGTATTTCTGACAATATACCGAGCGCCCATTTCATTGAAAATAGCTCAGAAATTCTTCAGACAATAAGATAGCAATGAAAGACGCTATTCGTTGTTCTGTAAATATAGAATATTCCGCAAGCTTTCACAATCTGTATTCTATAAATTAATTATAGAAGTAAACCTTGCAAACGTATTTTTGGGGTGAGAACATGTGTTAAAACCTCACTGGCGCTCCCCGATCACCTTATGATCCACCTGCTTTACAGGTAGGTCAATCTGAAGTTACCAAAGGTTCCATACTTATTTTCTGCCTCCTTATCAGCCTTCACAAATAAACCTGCTTTCATTCCCCAGGACCACCAAGCGAGGTAGCTTGCCTTTACAGGAGCGTCCAAGGGCATGGCTGTCCAATTTTCATTATCTGTGCTGTAGGCAAACTCAAATAAATTAGCTCCTTTAGCAGTTGACCGCAGGTAAACAGTTGCCGTTGTGCTGACTTCTGCTTCCGAGAGTACCTCAAAGGTATCTTCATCCGACTTCCAGACCACCAGCTTGCTTTCCTTTACCCCAAACCCTAAAGCCTTATTGTTGGTCGCATAATATACCAGTCCGCTCAGCACCTTGCTTTCCTGGGTGATGGTCGTGCTGATTTCAAAATCACCTCGCTCGGGCACAGTTACCAAGGCAGAGAAGATGTGTTCTCCCTTCACAATTGGCTCATCTTTTAACCGGAGCCTGGAGTTTGAAATTTCAGTGACAGGCAGGTAGGTGGATGCGTCATACCGCCACCAGTCGGCCAGACCATTATCGAACTCATCAACCTTATCGGTTTGGAGTTGCCCAGGCCTGATGTTTTCAGCGGTGAGGTTGAAGTAAGGCCATTCCGTTTTATTATCCCAGAAAAATGGGCTGAGCATGACCGACCTGCCTAAGTATGGAAATCCGTAGCTATGATAGGCATGATAAAGATATTGCCATTCCTGCCCCGTGTTTACAGCAGTGCCATGGCCTGGACATTTCCAGGTCTCATTGCCAGTTAAAATGGGATTTGCGGGATTTTTTTCCCAAGGGCCTAGCATGGATTTAGCCCTGGCTACACCTACCTGGTAGTCGCAAGAGCCACCACAACAGGCATTTCCAGAATAAAGCATATAAAGATAGTCGCCATGTTTCACAATGCATTGGCCTTCTATTCCTCCGCTTTCCCAGCTGCCTTCCTCAGCCGTTAGTATATCAAATGCTTCACCTGTCAGTTTTAATCCATCATCTGTTAAAGCTGATCCCAGGATTTGAATGGGCTTGTCCGGGTTAAGTCCGTATGCTTTCCAGGTGATGTACTTGGTACCGTCTTCCTCATAAACATAAGCATCTATGGCTTCGTTACCCCACTCGATAATGATGCCATGGTCTGTAAATCCTTTTCTGATATCACTGGTAGTTGCTACACCTATACAGGAAACACCATCGGTCCTTCTGGCGGTGTAATAACAGTAAAAGGTACCTTTGTCGTAATACAGTTCAGGTGCCCAATAGCTGTCTATTGTCCAGGCAGGCTTTTCATCGAATACGTAGTTGACGAATTCCCATGTCTTCAGGTCTTTGGATTGATAAATTGGATAGTAAGGTCCCCAGTTGTTGGACGACCCACTGGCATAATACATATCACCTACCCTAATAATCGAAGGATCAGGCAGTTCACCTGGAATAACCTGCTGTTGATAGGTTTGCTTTAGTTCAGGGGTGCAGCTTACAAGCCAGAAAGCAAAGAAAATCAGAAGTAACTTATACATTATTCTTAGGTTTGAGTACTACATTATTAACCAAGGCAATCTCTAAATTAAACCAGCCTCCTGCTTTTCAGAATGCTACAAAGGCTTAATTTCCGCTTGCCCAAACTGCTTAAGAAGCTTAGACGACCTTTAACTACCAATCCTACAGATTCATCCGCTCAGATTGGTTCCTCTCATTGCTGTTCATCTACAAATTTCAGCTTTAACCAGAGGTAGTCCAAGCACGACTTAAAATTATCATTTTTTACTTAATCGTTTTAGGTAGGATCATGTTTTAATGTAAATACATTCTTATAAAGAATTCGTAATTTAGCTATGATGTATATTGCTGACCACTGATTTTGTTACAGGAGAAGTCTTTCGTTCTGTAACTATAGTTTTTTATATAAAATATTCTTTACCAGTTCCTATGAACTTAGCTCTTGATCGAAAAAATCCTATCCCACTGCACATTCAGGCAGAATATCTACTCCGAGAACTCATAAATGATCCTATTTACAAAAACGGTAAGCTATTGCCCAATGAAATGGAACTGGCAAAGCAGTTGGCAATATCCAGAACGACACTACGGCAGGCCATCAACAAACTGGTGTATGAGGGGTTACTGATAAGAAAAAAGGGCATCGGGACAAAAGTTGCCATGCCCTCCGTTAGCTCTAAATCACAGAACTGGCTCAGCTTCTCACAGGAAATGCAGGCACGGGGAATTCCAATAAAGAATTTTGAGCTTCATGTAAGCTGGGTGCTGCCAGACGAGAGCATAGCTAACTTTTTCGAAATCCCTGCCGATAGAAAAGTTCTGAAGCTTGAAAGGCTCAGAGGAAGAGAGGAAGGTCCTTTTGTCTATTTCGTCTCCTTCTTCCATCCCAGGGTGGGGTTGAATGGAGAGGAAAACTTTAAACGGCCACTTTATGAGATTCTGCAAAATGACTATTCTATTATTGCTCAATTATCCAAAGAAGAAATCACAGCCATAGCAGCTGATGGCTTTTTAGCTAAGAAGCTTGAAATGAAATTAGGAGAGCCTGTTTTATTTAGAAAACGGTTTGTGTATGACCAGGGAGAGCGGCCAATGGAATATAACCTGGGATATTACAAGGCCGATAGCTTTGTGTATACGGTAGAAAGCACGAGGTCATGAGGCTCAGGTAAAGGTAATGAAGCGCATGTATGAATTTATTCTCAGCACAAAGAACAAATTCATACATGCGCTTCATCGTGATTAATCAGGAGTATTACGTCAGCCAATCTGCGTAGTAAACTGCCTTACGGACAGCTGCTATTGCACAGAAGGCGGAGGTGCCTGAACTCCCCAGTTCTTATTGGGCTGGCTACCCATGACAAACTTGAGTTTGCCCCCCTGCATCAACTCGTCCCGGTACAACCAGCAGTTGTTCAATGGCTTGCCGTTGAACTCCGCGGACTGGATGTACACGTTTTCAGCTGCATTGTTTTCGGCCTCGATAACCAACTGCTTCTTATTGCCCAATGCAATGGTCGCCTTGTCGAACAGCGGGCTTCCGATTTGCACAACAGGCCTGGCGTCGGTAAAGCCTTTCACATCGAACAGCCCGAGCGCAGCCAGGTTATACCAGGAGCCCAGCTGGCCCTGGTCCTCGTCCTGCCCGTAGCCGTAGCCGTGTACCCCCTCTGTACCGTAGAACTCATCGCAAATGGCCCTGGTCCATTTTTGCGTTAGCCAAGGCTGGCCCGAGAAGTTAAAGAGCCAGCTGATGTGCAGGTTAGGTTGGTTCCCGTGGTTGTATATGGCGTTGATGCCCGCAAAGGCGTCAATGGTTTTGCCCCCGCCAAAGGCGTTCTTTTGAGACTCGGCAAAAATACTGTTCAACCTGGTGTTGAACTCTTCTTTACCCACGGCAGAGATCAATGCTTCCGGGTTCTGAGGAACAAAAAAGGTATACTGGATGGCATTTCCTTCCTGGAAGCCTCTCCAGGCCTGGTACGGGTCAAACGGAGCGATGAAATTGCCATGGATGTCTTTGGGGTGTATCAGCTTAGACTGCGGGTTGAACAGGTTCTTCCAGCCGCCCGCATACTTCATTAGCTTCTGGTAGTCTTCCGTCTTGCCCATCGATTTTGCCATCTGGGCGGCCGCGTAGGCACTAAAGGCGTATTCCATGGTGTGCGAGGCTGAAAACGTAGACCCCGTAGAATCCGTGATAAAAAGATCGCCCCCTCCTATAAAAGGGCTGTACCCGCGCTCTACAAAAGCCTTCACATCCATTTTACCGGAGCCTTCCACCCTGTTTTTCCAGCTCATCTCATTTGCGTAAACCGCTTTATAAGCCAGCTCCGTGTCATAGTCCCGGATACCGGCATTGTAAGCCGCTGCCACGGCCAGCCCTACCATATTGGTGCCTACCCCTGAAACAAAATTACTGTTGGCTATACCGTCGCCGAACCACCCTCGCTCTTTATAGACCTGCAACTGGGTGTGCACAAAATCGTTGTAATGCTGCGGGTAAGCTAAAGCCCACAATTGGGTGATGTTCCAGTAGCCCCCCCAAATGGCATCCGTATTCATAAAGTTATAGCTGAAGTTTCCCTTCGCGTCGCGGGGTAACTGCCCGATTGTCCCGTCGTGCCGGGGGAAGGCGCCGTTCACATCGCTGGCCACGCCGCGGCCCAACAATGCATGGTATAGACCGGTGTAGAACTTGACTTTATCTCTCTCGTCTGGGCCTTCTACCTGCAGCTTGCTTAACTCTTGTTCCCATGCGCTTTGGGCCTGCTCCCTGGCTTTGTCAAACGAGAGCTTTTCGCCCTCGGCGGCCAGGTTTAACCTGGCATTCTGCGTGGAGGTATAGGATAGCCCTACTTTTATTTCGATGGATTCCTGGTCTTGGGTATGGTACTCCAGGTAAAGACCGGCTCCTTTGCCCGTGGCTACCGTTGCAGAGGCCTCTACCCCTTTTTCCGAGAAGGAACCAACGCGCAGAGGCTTCTTGCTAACTTCTCCGTAGAAATACATAAACACCTTGCCTTCAGGGTCGTATTTTTTCACATATTTCGGATAGGTCTCCACAAAGCCCTCGAAATGGGTGTCATCGACCATTTTAATGGAAGCATCCGTAACCCAGCCACTCTCCCCCTGTACATTCCCTATATCCAGCATGATCCTAGACTGGTCGTTCTCAGGGAAAGTATAGCGGTGGAACCCGACGCGCTTGGTGGCGGTCAGTTCGGCAGTAATCTGGTGCTCATCCAACACCACTCTATAATAGCCTGGTTCAGCCAGCTCGTTTTTCCTGTCAAAAGCAGACCGGTAGCCGCTGCCTGTGTTCTCCAAATCGCCGGGGCGTACTTTCAGCTCTCCGGCCGTAGGCATAAAGCTTACTCCTCCTACCTGCCATTCATGAAAATGCACAAATCCCTCAATAGAATTGTGCCGGGTGTCATACCCTACGGCTTCCCAGCCGTCTTTATTTCCGTAATGCCCATTGGTGGAGGGGGCCAGTTTGGCCATGCCGTAGGGCACAGCGGCCGGGGTATAGAAAAACCAGCGGCTATGGGCCGTGCCTATGTTGGGGTCCACATATTTCAAAACGCTCTCCTGCTTTACGCCGCTTTCCTGGCTTGTAAGGCAGGACATAAGCGATGCGGAGCATAGTGCAACAGTAAAAACAAGCTTTACACTTCTAACCAGGTTATTCATCAGTTATATGATAAGGATTTATAAAACAAACAGCAGCCAGGTATGTAACAAAGGGCTCATTGTCATCCGCATCCAAGCATTTAGAAGCCCCTTTGAAACCTTAGCCTGAACTTTTCTCTTTTGACGGAGTTGCCCACATATTTTGTATTTCTTCCAACGTTTTCCCTTTTGTTTCCGGCACCATTTTGTACACTACCCAAAAAGCGATGAGGCAGAAAGCGGCAAAGAACCAGAAAGTAACGGCGGCACCGTAAGAAGCCAGAAAGATGGGGGTTATCTGCCCTACGATCGTATCCGCCACCCACATCACCATGATGCTGAGCGCCAGCGCCCTGCCTCTGACTTTGTTGGGGAAAATCTCGGCGGCAACCACAAACTTCAGAGGGCCAATGGAAAAGGCAAAACAGGCCAGAAATACAATGATGCTCACCAACAGAAGCAGGTTGGAACCGCCGCTGTAAAAGCTATAGCCTGTTAAGAACAGGCTGACGGTCGCGCCTGCCGAACCTATCAGGTAAAGCGGGCGACGCCCCAGTTTGTCTACCTTCCAGACAGCGATCAGGGTAAACAGGAAATTGGCGAGCCCGAAAATCACCTGCCCCATCAGGGCATTGCTCATGTCGATACCGGCATCGTTCAGAATACGGGGACCGTAGTAGATAACTGCGTTCACACCGCTGAACTGCGAAAAGAGAGGCAAAAGCAGGCCTATCCACAATGCCTTTCGCATGCCGGGCGCAAACAGCTCTTTATAAGAACCTGTTTCCTGCTTCAGGGTGTGCTGTATGCTCAAAGCATCTTTTTCAGCCTCCGGACGGCTGCTGATTCTGGAAAGGATCCCGATCCCTTCTGCAACCCGCCCTTTCTGTATTAACCAGCGCGGACTCTCCGGCACAAACAACAGCCCTATGAGGAAGAGCACAGCCGGGAGTGCCTCCAGGCCAAACATGCTGCGCCATACCTCATCCATTACCAGGTACTCAAACAAGCCTTCGCTGCGGCTACTCTCTCCGCCTGCCAGCGAAATGTTCAGCAATCCGGCGTTTGTGAGGTATGCCACGACAATGCCAAGCGTGATAGCCAGCTGATAAAAGGTAACCAAACGACCGCGCACGGCCGCAGGGGCAATCTCCGATATATACAGCGGCGCCACGATAGACGCCACACCTACCCCGATGCCGCCCAGCATACGCGCTATGACCAATACGATGAAAGACGGTGCTCCAGCTGTGCCTACGGCAGAAACCAGGAACAGGATAGCGGCCAGTAGGAGTAGGTTCTTACGCCCCCACCGGTCGCTTAGCTCTCCCGAAAAGCCAACTCCGCCAATGGCGCCTACAAGCGCAGATGACACGAACCAGCCCTCTTCTGCCGCCGATAAGAGAAACTGCTCTTTAACGAAAGGCAGCACGCCAGAGATGACAGCCATATCGAACCCGAACAGCAGCCCCCCCATCGTCGCCACGATAGTGATCGCAAATAAGAAAAAGGATCTGTTTTGATGCATTTTGTTTGAATGAGCTTGTGAAAGACTGTCTGCCATGTGTCCTGAGGCGAATAAAGGTCAACGCCTCGCCTGGTTGTCACCCGTTCCTCCACAATACGCGTCTTTCACAAATGCCTTCACCACTTTTGCCCTTGACGGCCCGCGGTTAACAAGGGTATAGGCCCTGGCAGCAGCGGGAACAACGAACGTTTCCGCGTAACTCACCTCCTGCTCCACGTCACCTGTTCTAACAACAATGCTGCTTCCTTCTACTAAGCTTAGGATGTGGCACTGTTCCTCTGTTTCTGCCTGTACCTCTGTATCAAACTCGAACCGGTGAACCGCGTAAAAGTGCTCCGGATGGGTAGAAAGATTCACCAACTGCCAGTCTGCGCCTTTTCGGATAATGCTTTGTGCTGAGATCAGTTCTCTGGCAGCCGCTTCCCCTCTCCTGTCAAAGTCCAGGTTTTCAAACGCTCTGTCGATGTTCAGGGGCCGTGGGTTCCCGTCCAGGTCAAGGCGCAGCCAGTCGTACATTTTGAAGGTGTAAATGTAGGGGGTGCTGCTGATCTCCAGCACCATGTTGTTTATCCCGGAGCAATGAACCGTGCCATTCGGAATCAGGAACAGGTCGTGCTTTTTTGCAGGAAAGACCTGAATGAAGTCCTCCACCTGGATGGCTTCTTTTTCAGCCGCGCTTTTCTCAAGCAAGGCCCTGAACTCCTCCTTTTTCACGTCCTCCTGAAAGCCCAGGTATACTTTTGCATCCTGCCTGGCGTCTAAAATATAGTAGGTTTCATCCTGCGTGAAATTCTCTCCAAAGTTATCTTTGATGTAGGCCTTTGTCGGGTGGCACTGCACCGATAAGTTCCCGCCGTCGAACGTATCTAAAAAGTCGAACCGAATGGGGAACTCATCTCCGAAGCAGGAAGCCGCCTTTCCCAGTATGGCCCGGTTATCGTAATGCATCAGGTTGGCAAAGCTTACTTCAAGCAGCTTCCTGTCGCTTTCAAACACGACCCCGTTTTCAGGTGTGATAAGCTCGAAAGACCAGGCGTAGTTCGGCACATCCGGCGACACCCCCCGGATGTTTTCTTTGATCCAGTTTCCTCCCCATGCACCGGCTTCGAACCAAGGCCGTGCCCGAAAGGCACTCTCGGACATTTGCTTTAAGGCACCTCTCAGGTCATCCCCCAGCATCCAGGTAATGGCTGTTCCTCTTTGCTCATCAACAACAGCAGAGACCCTGGGCAGCCACGCTTTTTTATGCTTATTCATCACCACCCAGTCCACAAAGTAGAAGCGCTTGTACTGTTGCTTGGGCGAGGCAGGAGTGGACTCGCCTATGTTACACACCACCCCTGCCCTGGAACGATACTGTACCTCGTTTTTAGGCACCTCCAAAAATACAACCGGGCAGTCCCAGTCTGCCAGGGCGGCACCCGTACCGTAAAGTATCGTCAGGCCCTCTTTTGCCGGATGCAGGCCGTTGAGTTTCTCCCGGTCGAAAAAGTCCGCTAAGCTCCCGTCATACACGCGCCCGAAAATCGGATCGTCCCCGCCCAGGTAAGGCGCTACCATGGCGTTAACCCGGTCTTCGCCTTTCAAGGCCCCGTTTACAGGCATCAGGGTCACCGGCACGTTTTCGTTTTGCAGAACCGGGTGAAGCTGGCCCATAAAGCTCTCCCAGTAAACCCCCGGATCACCGTCCAGGACAACCTGGTTATAGTTTTTCAACCAGCCCGCGAAGGAATCAAAGCCTGCTCCTATTTTGCCTTCCCCGATCCTGAAGGAAGGAAAAACATCATACCCCTCTACGGCCTCCGCCTTCTCTACCGGCAACACATACTGCGTCGTTTTCCGGAACGCTACAGCAGGGGGAACTGTAGCGCTACCCTTCACTTCGTGAGATGCAGCTGCCGCTCCAATCATTCCATATAAGTTCTCTTTGTCTGGTTTATCATCCATGGCTATAAAGGTATTTTAGTAACCGATGAGTAAGCCGATGCTTCTCACTATGTACATACATAGTTACAAATATAGATTTAATTGTCAGGATTGCAAGTGGATTACTTATTATTTGAAAATTGTGGCGTGACCTGTTTTAGAGATAATTTCAGGACAAGTCTCAGCTACTTTAATATGATTAGTCTATCAGAACGGAAGCATGCTTCCCTCTAGCAACAGTTTATGTGCTATGACGCCTCAATTGAAGCTGCTTATATTTAAGCTAAAAAGCAGCGGATTCCCAGGTAACTATTCAGGAGTTACCTGGGAATCCGCTGCTGCATTAAAAGTAGTTTTCTGATAAAAAAGAGTGACTATTGTGCTAAGCCACCGCCTTTTATAGCGACCTTTTATCTATCAAATTATATCTACTATCTAATTAGTAGACAACATGAACGTGTGCTATTCCGCTTAATGTCTGAAAGGTAATTTCCTCCAGCCAAGAGGCTATTGCTTCGCGGGTATACTATTCATAGTGTACCAGGCCTCCGTGCTCCAAAGCTGCCTTCCGGTGTTACTGGTAATGCTCTCCTTGTTTAGATGGATGTACACAACGTGTTTCGCCTTCATGTCGGGCAGCTCCAGGAACACCTTTTTCCTGTCCGCTGACACCTTTACAGCTTTAATCTTCAGGCTTTGGTCGTCCAGTTTGGGCCCGCCATAGTCAGCAGTTGGCTTGAACCACCACTGACGGATTTCATAATCAGCCGCTGTTTCTCCTGCCCCTGGCTTTAACGGTTCGGTAAACTCAATTTCCACGCCGTTTGGTTTTGCCCTCACCGCCAGCATTTCGAAAGTAGTCGAATTGTTAAAGGTTAACTTCTGCAACCCGTAGCCCAGCTTCCCTGCATGGCCCCAGTTACCGGTAGAGCCAACGCCGCCGAGGTAGAGCGACCCATCAGGCCCCCAAGCCAGGCGGTTTACGCCCGCTTCCAGGCCTTGGGTAAACCGGAACACCACCCCCTGGTAGGCGCCGTTCACTTTTTCGGCAAAGACCCGCTTGATGCCGCCATGGGTGACGTCGCCGTGAATCATCTGGTTTTTGTAAGGGCCAACGTTTAGCTTGGCCGGCTGGCTGGGAGAGTTTCCTATTTCATCCTGGGTCAGCCATACCACCGGAGGCGTTTCCGTGGCATTAGCGGTTCCCTCGAAATCCACCGACCGCGAGCCGTACCAGGCCCCTTCCTGCAGGTGAACGATCTTGTTGGCCGGAAGCCAGTCGCCCTGGTTGTCAGCGATGAATATCTCATTATCAACCCCCAGACCTATGCCGTTGGGCGTTCGCAGGCCTTTGGCGACCAACGCAAAAGAACCATCTTTCCTGGATATCTTCACCACCTTGCCTCTGTCGGGGATCTGGGGATTGGTGCTGGCACCGCCGGGATTTATGGCCGTGGCCAGGGTGCCGTAGAAATAGCCGTCTTTGTAAACCAGGCCGAAGGCAAACTCATGGAAATTCGCCGACACCCGCCAACCGTTGCAAACCGTCTGGTACTCATCGATCACTTCGTCTTCATCCAAGTCCACCAGCTTCGTCAGTTCCTGCTTCTGCAGCACATATATTTCGCCGTCAACCACTTTCAAGCCCAAAGGCTCCGCTAAACCGTAAGCGATGCGCTTCACGTTGATGTCCCGGGCGCTTTTCGCCTGCCGGCTGTCCACGATGAAGACTGAGCCCAGGGAGTCCCAGGTGCTCACCACCAGGCGTCCGTCCGGAAGGAAATCCATGCCTCCTACTCTTGGTTGGAAATCGTCCGGTCTGGCCTGGGCCAACGTAAAACTTGGGTGCACCGCTTCCAGAGGCGACTTGTCGCCGGGCACTTCCTCCTTCTTCACGGCAATGGGCGCTTGCTGCGTTCTTTTTATATCAGCACCATTGAAGGTGAACACTGAAGGCGGCACAACTACAAACTCCTCGCTACCATACGGCCGCCACTGCAAGGAGACGCCTTTGCCAAATTTGCCTTGGTAATACTCTACTTTGAAAGGGTGCCTGCCGGCTTTCAGAATTATCTCCCCGTCTTTAGGCTCCAAGCCATGGTTGCCGCCATTATCCACAACCAGTTTGTCATCGATGAACAGGCGGGCGCCATCGTCGCACACCAACCGGAAGACGATGTTGGTCGTCTTCTTAATGTTCAGGTAGCCGCTGGCGTGGATAGCAAAGTTTTCCTGGAAAGAGCCAAAGTCCTGGTCGTCCAGATGCAGGGCATTGATAGAGCCTGACATAACCGGCAGCATCTCTCCGTTGATCTCGGGTAGGTTTACAATGTCGCTGCTAAACTGGTAGACATTCACGGCCATACCGGAGTTTTCCTTTTTGGCGCTCATTTCAGCGGGATTGAGTGGCTGTAACGCTATAGCATAAGCAGGCTTGGGCATCAGTTTGTTTGCGGCCTCGGCTTGTTCCTTATCGGCATCCAGGCCCAGAATATAGGAGACCATAGTGGCTGCATCCTCTTCCTTTAGGTCAGGGTGCGGGGTCATGGGCACTTGCCCCCAGTTACCGGCACCTCCTTTTATGACTTTGGTAACCAGGGCGTCTCGGTTCTTGTCGCTGTTGTCGTAGCGTTCGGCAATGGCCATATAGGCCGGCCCTACCGTTTTCACGTCACGGTTATGGCAGGTGTTGCAGTCGCTCTGGGCAAACAGCGCGGCCACAAGTTCTTCCTGGTTCACTTCCGCTTCTACCTGCTTTGCCTCAGGCTTAAGGGCCAGGTTGATTGAGAAACGCGTTCTGTCATTGGCGTTCAATTTCAGCATGCCCGGCAGCTGAATAAACTGCTGGTTCTCCAGGCTCGTTGTTTTCTTTTCCCCGGCAACAAACTGCCCGTCGGTTTCGAAGTCATTCTCCGAGAGGAGAGAGCTGAGGTTCATTTTTAGCCCTACCTGTACGCCGGCAGGAACATTGGCTGTCCTGAAGCTCCGTTCGAAGCCCGCCCTGTTGCCTTCCAACTCGAAGAACTCCGGGGTTTCTTCTATGCTGATGCTCTTTCCCTGGTAGACCAGGTCGTACATCAGCGTGACACGGTTTCGCAGGATGCGGTGGCCTCGGTAGTTGACTTCCGGTGTGGTCTCTTTGTCCCCGGCTATGATCCGCCAGGGGTTCGCCTCCTCTTCTTCCATATAGGTTGTACCGGTTGAAACTGGCTGGGGCCCGTGGGCAGAGGTATAGACAGGACCGTTGAAGTCAACCCTCCCATTCCAGGCTTTGTACAAAGCCCCGTTTTCTGTGCTGTAAGCAACCCAAAGCTTCTGGTGTAGGGCAATGCTTAAAGCCCGGGTCCTTCCATCTAAGACAGAGCGTAGTACCCAGGCTTCCCGGGGCCTTTCGACAGTGCTGGCAGTCATGTCATCGGTTTGCCTGGGGCTGCAGGAATCCAAAAAGGCGATACCCACACTAACAAGTAGTATCGGTAAGAACTTGAAAAGCTTCATTCAAATTATGTTTAGGTGTTGTGTGTAATTCTTTGCTCAACCCTCCTAGGCCTTACCAATGCTTATGTAACTTTAACAGTTACAGCAGTAATTACTGCTTGCTTTAGCATCCGCTACTTTTCATTAGAGGAGGCGCAATTTTAGAAAATTAAACGAAAAATAATAGGCTTAAATTAGTAAATCCTTTTAGCAGAAAAGTATAAATTTATTGAATCAAATAATAAAATAAATGCTTTAAAGATTCGTTTAGATAATTCAGTAAACAAGAGTCTGAAATCAAATATTTGTAAGCAGTAAACGAGAGTTATAAAGATAGTTATTGATGAACTAGTAACAAAGGCATGGAAGATCCCATACTTTTATTACAGACAAGTTAGTACTAGATACTTTCTCGTACCATATTTCAGATCTACTTAATTAATTGGCTGTCTTCTTTTTGCACCCTGCTTGTACTGAATACTATATAATTTAACAGGTACTGAAGTAGCTTACATTTCAGTAACAGGAATTCTAACTGTAGCCAGGGTTCCCCGGCCAGTTTTGGACTCGGTGATGAGGAAGGTTCCGTTCAGCAGTTTAACCCGGTCAGCAATACTTCTAAGCCCGATGCCTTTCTTTTTACCAGATTCCTGCTTCATTCCCTGGCCGTTATCCCGCACTTTGAGGATGATTTCGCCATCTTCCTGCACCAGCAATATATCCGCCTGGGTAGCCTGGGCATGTTTCACAACATTATTCAATAGCTCCTGGCTAATGCGATAAAGAGCTATTTCCAGGTAAGAAGCGAGCCGCTCTTCCAGATCTACCTCACAGTTAACTTGGAATAAACTCTGGTCGTACTGCTGACATAAAGATTCCATGGCTTTTTCCAGGCCAAAATCGTTTAGAATAATAGGAACCAACTCGTGCGAAACTCTTCTGGTTTCCGCAATAGCCTCTTTTAACAGGTTTTCAGTTTGCTGGATCAGCTCTTTGGGTACCTTTTGCGCCACCTGGTCCAGGTTTAGTTTAGTGGCATATAAAATTTGCCCTACTCCATTGTGCAGGGACTCGGATATGCGCCGGCGCTCTTCTTCCTGCGCTTCCAGAATAGCCAGCAACAGCTCTTTTTGCTGGTTTAAACGCATTTGCAGGTTTTCTTCTTCCAGCCGCTTTACTTCCGAAATATCTAAATCGGTGCCCAGTATTTTGGTCGGCGCCCCTAGCTCATCGCGCAGCACCACGGCCTTCATCCGGCAGGTAAGTGTTTGGTCGCCTACCCGCAGGCGCAGGGTTTCTTCTATATCTTCGTGCTTTTCCCGCAATTTTTCTACCAGCCGCTGCGCCAGGGGCTTATCTTCTGCTATAACGTATCGCAGATAAGTTTCCGGTTTAACAGGACTTCCTGCAGGCAAACCAAACAGGCGGTACATGCCTGCTCCCCAGCTCATTTCACCGCTGGCAATGTCGTACTCCCAACTACCCATCCGGGCTACTTCTTCGGCCTGATTTAAAATGGCAAAGTTGCGGGTAAGCTCTGCTTCAGCTAACTTCCGGTCGGTAATATCCAAGTTGCTGGCCACCACCCCGTCATCCATCTTTACGAACATGGCCGAGTACCATTTATTGAAATTTTCGTGCGGGTAATAGTATTCCACCTGTTCCGGCTCTCCAGTTTCCATTACTCGGAGCATGAGGTCAAATAAGCCCGCCTGCTTAATGCCGGGAAATTCTTGCAAATACAACTTACCAACCAGGTCCGTCCGGCCTGTCACCCGCTCCAACTCTTTGTTTATGATGAGAATCATAAAATCAATGATAGTGCCTTTTTCATCCCGGACGGCTTTCAGAATGGACAAACTAAGCAGCGTAGTATCGAAAAGAGATTGCAGTATATCCCGACTCTGGCGTAAATCCTGGGTGCGTTCGGCTACTTGTTGCTCCAGTGTTTTATTAAAATTCCTAAGCTTTTCCTCCGATAGCTTACGCTCCGTAATATCCACGGCCATGCCTACAATGTAGCGGCGTCCGTCGGCTAACGTGCCGGGCGAGGAGGCGCTGAAGCTCCAGTACCGCAGGCCTTGGACGCGGGTTCTCACCGGAAAATCAATGTTTAAGCTGACTTTATTGCCTTTGAATAATTGTTGCATGTGCCCACGCACCACATCCGCGCCTTCGCCATAGGCCTGGGTAAGCCAGTGGTCGAAGGTTGGTACTTCTTCTTGCCGATAACCCGTAAGTGCTGTCCAGGTGCGGCTAATCTGGAGCACTTCTCCGTCTTCGGCGTGCATAATAATAGGTATGGGAGCAGCCTGAATAGCCTGGCGGAACTGCTCTTCTGATTTTTTCAGCGCTTCTGCGGCCTGCTTGCTGGCGGTGATGTCGGTAACGAGGGCATGGTAGCCTGCCACGGTGCCGTCGGACCTGAACTCGGGAACGAATTCGGAATGAACGTATCGTGTGCCACCATACTTGAAGGTAACCTCCTCCTCGAACGAATGCCGCTGGCCCGCAAGCGCAGCCTCAACGTGAGGGCGGAGGCGCTCGAACGCCGTATCGCCCAGGAACTCCCGCATATGCTTGCCGATAACTTCCTCAGGTGAGTACCCGAACCAGTTCTCGTAATATTTGTTGGCGAAACGATAGCGAAACCCGGTATCGATATATGCAATCAAAGCCGGCATAGCGTTGGTGATCAGCCGGAGCTGTTCCTCTCGTTTGAGTAGGGCTTCCTCAGCTTTGGCCCTTTCTACGGCTGCCCAAGTGCGCTCAGCGGTTTCTTCTACAAGAGAGACTTCGGCTTGTGTCCAGGATCTTGGATCCCGCTGGTTGATGACAAAGGTAGCCACCAGCTTCCCTTGTTTGATAAGAGGTACAACCACCGCCGCTCCTATATCGTTTCCCAGGTACAATTCACGCTGGTCTGCTGGCATGGCAGAGTCAGTATTCATGTCGCACACCACCCATGTTTTCCCATCAATCAGCCAGGGCATCGGCCAATCACCTAACGGGTACCGTCTGGCATGACTTGGTGCATCTGGTCGATGCCAATCATGGGCCACGATAAGTTCACTGGCAGGTTCATTTATATCTACATAGTAGGCACGGTCAGTATGCAGGCGCTCTCCCAGTATCCGGGCTGCCACAGCCTGTATCTCAACTGGTTTCATAAGCGGCCGGAGCACATCGCTTAGCTTTAACAGATACTCCTGCTGTTGCTCCTGTTGCTTGCGATCCGTTATATCTTCAAATACGTTGGCAACCATCCGACTACCTGGGCCACCTATGCGTGAGGTATGGGTGCGATACCATTGTTTGGTACCCGCATGATAATTCTCGAACCGGAGTGACTCTCCTGTTTTTAAGACACTATCGTACGCATCCAGCCAGTATTGTTCGGATGGCACAATTTCGCTGCCTAACTTACCTGAAACGTTTTTTAAGCCCGTAATTCTTTCGTATGCCGGATTCACTTCCAGCAGTCGCAGATCTACAGGTTTGCCTCCATCGTCGTAGATCAATTCCAATACAGAAAGCCCTTCATCAATAGAATTGAAGAGGGAATAATATTTATCTGTTGCTGTTTGTGCTATCTCATCTTTCAGGCTGAGTATTTCCTTCTCCGCTTTTTTGCGTTTGGTAACATCCTGCACCACACCTATAAATTTAATGGCATGACCCTTCGCATCAGCCATCACCTTACCGTGAGTTTCCAGCAGGCGCAATTCTCCGTCTTTCCGGTAGACGCGGCGGGTATAGCAATAAGGCTTATTGCTGGCAGCGGCCTCTTTCAAAGCTTTTCTCACCGGCAAACGATCATCCGGATGCGACCGACTGTCAATCCATTCCAGCGAAGGTTCAAAATTCCCTGGCTCTTCTCCAAACAACCGGTACAAACCGTCGGAAAAATGGAATTTGTTCGTTTTCAAATCGACTTCATAACTACCAATGTCGGCCGCTGCTTCGGTAGAACGCAGCAAGGCTTCATTTCCAGCTAACCTTTGTTCTGCCGTTACCTGCCTGGTAATATCTTCTACTTTATGAATAAGGTAAAGAACAGTTCTACCTTCCTCTACAGGCGTATTGGATATGCGCCTGTACCGCTCTACCTTGCCTTCTTTCGGATGCACCAGGTCGTAGCGGTGCCGGGACAGGTGGTGTGGCTTTTTTGTTTTCAGTACCTGTTGCAGTGAAGCAAACAATGCATCCAGCACCCTTTCCTCCGAAGCCGAAGATGTCCTGGGGAAAACATCAAATAAACACTTCCCCACAATGGCCTCTCGTTGCGCAAAAGTAGCCTCCAGGTAAGCATCAGAAGCTGTGAGAATGACAAGTTCCGGCGAAAGAATCAGGTAACAATCCGGCACTTTTTCATAAGCTTTCAGCACTTGCGCCGGCAGGGAAACAGGATGATTCATAAGATGAAGCTTATTTCCAGCTATAGTTTTATAAATTTAAACTAAAGTACAAATTTTATACTTTATATCCTCCACTTACAACATTAGGTTAACCAAATAAATCAGCTTTCAGATAATTTTTTGTCTACCTGGATGCACTAACGCTGATCAACCTATATGGATGCCTGGAGTGATTTAAAATGTGACTATCAATGCTATAAGATTCCTGTGGTAATGGCTGAATGCACAACAAAGCTTCCGCATGAGTTCCCGGAGTTAGATAAGTTTCCTGACCTTCATTAGTAAAATACATGTACTATCCCTGCCTTTGGATTGGTAGACTGTAAATTGTTTTCTGCTGATCCAACCACTGTTATAGAAAGCCAGGAAAAAGTATGCCCCGAGGTATTTAGCTGAACTACTCCCCCCCGCTATACCTATTGTGTGGGTGAAAGTTAACCAAAGATTTTGCAGGGGATGTTTCCTTGCAGGAAAATAGGTAAGAGTGAGCAGATGAAAGGGTGGAAAAGAACGGAGCACGCAAAGCTTTATTCAGAAAAAGCTAGGTATTAAGATCTGCTTTATTTACAATTGACCTGATTTGCTGATCCAATTGGGAAGCACTCTGTTGCAGCATAGAGATGATGCGATGAGCTTCGCTATCGTTTTGAATCATTTTTTCTAACATTGGAATAAGACCGAGAACGTTCGCTAATGGAGCCCGAACCAAATGAGCCTGATTAAAAGATAGTTCTTGTAAAACCTTCGATTTAAATTGATTCTCTTCTTCTGCCTTGTTTCTTTTTGACAGAAGCTCTTTTTCATACTTCTTTCGATCTTCAACTTTAAAAATAATGGCGTTAATCATCTCCCCTTCACCCTCTCTATGATTTACCACTACTCCGTTGAACAGACAGGAGAAAGCACCTTTTGAAGTCTGAATATTTAAATTAATCTCCTTTACTGCCTGGTGCATTTTCAGGATTGGGTGCACAAAAATTTCATAGTACATGACACCTGCTTTATCCAGGATATCCGTAAACTTTTTATGCACTATTTCTTTATCACTGACACCAAGCCATTCCAGTAAAGTCTGGTTTACATAAACAATGGGGCCATTTATTTTAAAAGTTAATAAACCGCAGGGGGCAGTATTATATAAGAATTTAAAATCTATAGGATCGTCTCCGGGCTCTTTTTCCATAAAGGGTTATTATTCCAAATTAATGTAAGCATTGATAGCTGCAATTACTTCTTCCGGGGCACTTAAATGGGGGCAATGATCGGTAGCTTTCAGAATTTTCAGGGTATTTCCTTTCGCTTTCTTTTCCAGGTAATATCCTACTGCTAAAGGAGCTAAAATATCTTCAGAACATTGTAGGGTAAGGCTTTCAGTTTGGAGATTCTCCAGGTCATCCCGATTATCAGAAAGAAACGTTACACGGGCAAATTCCTTAGCAATGTCCGGATCAGTAGCACAAAAATTCTCCACCAGTTCTTCTCCTAACTCTGGTCTGTCCATATTCCCCATAACCTGCGGCGCTAAAAAGCTAGACCAGCCCAGGTAGTTGCTATCCATTAATTCCAGCAGACTGTTTAAATCTTCTTTATCAAAACCACCCGTATATTCCTCATCATTTATGTAACATGGAGAAGGTGATACAAATATTAATTTACTGAAATAAGAAGATTGTGCTATTGCTGCTTTTACTCCTATCATACAACTCACAGAATGTCCTATAAAAAGAGCATCTTTCACATTGAGTGCTTCTAAAATTTCCAGAACATCTTTCGCATATCCGTCTAAAGAATTGTATCTTTTAGAGTCGTAAGCACTTAAGTCGGATTGTCCTGATCCTACAAAATCAAAAAGAATCAGTTTAAATTTCGTCTTATAGGCGGCAACTAAATGCCGCCACACATTTTGGCTGCACCCAAACCCATGTGCCAAAATAATTGCCTGATCTCCTTCGCCGATTGTGCGAACATTATTTCGTTTAATAACGTCTGTCATTCCATTAAAGGTTAATGAAGTTAATATGCCCGCACTCCAATCTTGTATTGCTTTGTATTGGCTTAATCGTGAGCCTACCTGAGCAATTTCTGCGGCAATCCAGCTTTCGCTTTAGACGAACATATCTTTAACTTCCTTATATTCAAAGCCCTTTACACCTGGCATAAAGCTATGGCAGGAGCTTAGCTGTGCAAAGGTACAAATAAAGCTTTTGCCTCCTCGATATTCTACCGGATAAGCAGGATTAAACGTTTGCATGCTTTTGTATTTAGTGAAAGCTGTAACCAGGCACCTTCATTTCAACACTGGTAGCCGCATCCGGGCGCGCCAGGATTACCGGACCTCGCATACGTGCTGAATCTAAAAGCATGACGCTAATGAATCACGAAACGTTCCGCATTTCAACTTATCTGATAAATTGTTAGAAACAGGAGTAAAAGTTGCTGCTAACCCGGTTCCAAAAGCTACTCTAGCTGGTCCTGAATAAGCTGCCCTGTGGTTGCCACCTTTTAATTAAGGATTAGATTTATATAGGGCAGTTTTGTTTAAACTGCAAATATTGATGATTACTCCTTTATCTAAGGGTAAAGTTCAAAGCTATGCCTAAAATTGGTAATCCTATTACATTCATTAGATAGCCATAGAATAAAAATATTCCGGCTTCCATTACACATTTTGGGTCATCCGGGCCGAAGTTGTACATCAACCCCTGAGCTGAAAGTTAGGTTGCAAGTATAGGAACAGCTAAACCTAATAAGAAACAGCCTAAAAAAGCCAATCCAAAGTTCCTGCGCTCTGTTTTGTTCTTTCTCTTCCCAACCATGACCAGAATAATCATTGGAAGAAAGATTAAAAACATTGGCAATATCATTATAAGTATAAAGCTCATTACTACTTCATTTTTATGACATTGTGTATTCTGTCTTTAGGACAGCACGAAACCTGGTTCTCTATAAGAAGTTGTTCCAGTTATTAACCCTTTAGCCTGAGTGCTTGAAGCGTACTTGTAAATCTTACATTTTAATCAGAATGAACTCGGTTTCCGATTCACTTCTATTTATGTAAAGCTAAATATAAAAAATTCCTATAAATCATCAAGTGGCCTGGTGACACATTTCAGGCCGTGGCTGGTAAGCCTGTTTCACTTGTGGGCTATTTCCCGCTCCATAGCATCATGTTATCATCACGCCTCAGGTCGATCAACAGGTGGTGTGGATCAATACCGCCGCTTCCTGGCTTTCGCGGTACTATCATTTTAATGGTCTGCTCACCAGACCGGATGCGGTGCATCTTGAGGTAGAGTGGCTCGTCGACACCTTTGCCTTCCTCATAGAGGCCCACTTCCAGCCAATCATTCATCGGCACATCGTTTTCAGAACCTGTACTGTCCACCACCACTTTTTGCGCCTGCACCTTTAGCGTTACCTCCCACGCGCCTGCCTTTGCTTGCACCGCAGACAATTGCTTTGTTTTAAGGCGCCAATACGTGTTCTCCTTAAACAGGTCGTGTAACAGGTACTGCAAGGAATCCGGGGTAAGCTCTTCCAACTCCTGGTAAAGATCAAGGGTAGTAGGCAAGGTAATTTCTCCTGATGTACGTTTCTGAAGCAGGCTCCGAAGCGCACCGTTAACCTTTCCTTGACCGATGTACTTACTCAGGGCATACATGGCAAGGCCACCTTTTCGATAGTATAAAAACTCTTCATTTGCCTGCAGCAAGGAAGGCGTTGCGAGTGAGCGTGGCATTTCGTAGGAAGTATGCAGAAAGTCCAGGTATTGCCGCAAATGGCCCTCCCCATAGTTCTTTTCCAGCACCTGCATGCCGGAGTATACAGCAAGCCCCTCAATTAAAACACCGGCTCCTTCAACATTGGCAGGTGTTAACCTGGCTATTCCCCACCACTGGTGCGCCACTTCATGAGCCAGTATGTAATACGGCAGGTCAAAGCCCCCGGGGCTGTCATCGGGATGCAGAAGGGGGTACTGCTCTCCGTAGTAGATAATTCCCGCATCCGCTGTAGCTCCGCCTCCTGAACCAGCACGCTCTACTACCGTCATATACGGATAGGGGTAAGGGCCAAACTGCTCTGTATAGTACGACAGCGAAGCTTTTACGCTCCGTAACATGCGGCCTATGTTATGGGCATGGTCTGGATGATAATAGATCCTGATCGCCACATTGTTCCACTCGCTTTCCTGCACCTTGTAATCAGCCGACAGGATGGCATACTCACCTCCAATAGGAGCATCTGTTTTGTAGTGGAAGTAACGCCGGTCACCTGCAATCCAGGTTTTCTTCAAAATGCCTGGGGCAAGGGCAACTTCATCCACCGCTGTACCTATAGTGGCTTCAAAAATGGTCTGATCTGTACTGAGCGATTTATTACGCGCCTCCCGATCATAAAGAGAGGGTACGGCAGGACGCGCTGCAAGCCTATACTTTTTCCGGAGAACCCCACCCTTTATTTCTCGGTAGCGCTGGTAGCCAATGCCCGGAAGCAAATCTGAGTTTGTGAAATAAGTGCCGTTCTCCACCACCAATGGTTTTGCGCCGCCGTGACGGAAGCCATTCTGCTTATGGAGCACCACAAAATTCAGTTGTACTGAATCTCCCGGCTGTAATGGTTTCTCCAGTGCATAGATGTGGTGGCTGAGTTCGTGGTCTGTCACCACGCCGGCAGCCACCCGATTAAAATTAACTTCACGAAACTCTGTGCCCGAAACACTTCCTATATGTATGGAGTCTATGGGTACTAAATCTTTATTCACCAGTGTGTAGGTTCCCCGAATCACGACTTGCTGCCGGTCTGGATAAATATAAATGTGCAGCTTGGTAGCCGTCAGCTGGGGTTGCGGGCTGTTCCGGTAACGGCCGTAGCGCCGTTCGTATGCCGCTTTCCTTTCCACTATGTCAGAGCTTGTCAGGTACTCGTTCAGCACATTCGTATTATAGAACACGAAGCTCCCCATGGTAAGGAGAAGCCCTGCACCGAGTATGGCAACCCAGGCTGTTGAGCGTGTAAAGCGGCGATGCGCCAGCTGAATACGGTGCTTCAAACTATGTGCTCTTCCCCGTGGCCAAAGTAACCGCCCTCCCACTGCCAATAGCAAAGCCCAGGCAATCCAGTATAGTTTAAACCACAGCCACGGCCCCAGGGTAGGTCCAAAGCCCCGCATATCGGTGTACCACCACCCCGTGTCTGCCCCAAAGATGAGCATAGGGTGCTCAATGCCATACCTGGAAGGGAAGGCCATAAAGCTAAAAACCAACAACATTGCCAGATGCCCTCCATATTTTTGATTCACCACGACGTGTACTACAAGGGCAAGCAAGGCGAAGAGCATGTACTCCAGGAGCTGCAGCCCGAAGAGCACCTGCAAATACAAACTTATCTCCAACTTATCGTAGCCCAGGCCTAACTGCATCCCTATACCTCCTGCCATGAGCAAAGCCATCCATACCAGGATGATGCCCCCTAAGCCAAGGAACTTACCCATGAAGAGTACCCAATCCGGTACCGGTGCTGCATCAGCAATATCACCCAGGCCTGCATCCCGCTCACGCCATACAAGCTCACCCACGAAGTACAGGATGAGTAATGGCAGCACAACCCATGGAGAGTTGACACTGCTGACAGGAGCGGCCAGGTAGCCTGTTACCTGCTGTGTCGTTGGGAGTAGCGGAATGCCAAACTCAGCCATGATGCTGGAACCCAATATAGCAGAGGCCAGCGCCATAGCACCTACCAGGGTAAGTCCTAAAGGGTGTCCGGCTATTTTCTTAAAAGATGCCCACGCAATTGTAAAGACCTGGCTAACATGGCTTGCATAACCAAAACTTGGCGTAACCTGCGGAACTTTAATGGCAGTAGCTCTATTTATTGCGGTTTCAGCAGACGTCTTTGCCTGTACTTCAGAGTGCCGTACAAAGCGAGCCTTCCAGCTGCCGGTAGCAGGGTTAGCAAATTTGTAGCGGAGGTAGGCAAACCATAACAAGCCTGCGGCAACACCAGCCCACAAGACGCGATTCAGAAGAAACATTCCTTCCAGCGTCACGAGTCGTGTATTTTTCTCTGTTGCCGTCCATGTTTGCAGTTCGTTTCCTATGATACCGGCCACACCTACCGGATCCAGCAGTTTTACCAGATCCCAGTTCCCGAAGAGCTTTGCAGTTGCTATCGCTAAAATCTGGGCAAAAAAGGCTAACAACAGGCTGGCCATATAGCTGGCCAGCACCTGGCGGCTAAGCGCTGCAAAGGCAAACTGCAAAGCAGTTGCTACAAAAGCATTCGGTAAAGCTATCAGGAAGTATACATTTCCATAAGCCAATGGCCTGAGTGGTAATAGTTCACCCTGATCCATGACTGGCAGGTAGAAGGAGAGCAGCACTCCTACCGGCAAAGCAAGCAGCAGCAATGCATTTACTGCAAAGGCTGCGAGAAATTTTCCACCCAGGTAGTTCAACTTCTTAACCGGAGTTGTATAAATAAGGGAGTGTATACGTTGCTGCACGTCACGCGCTGCTGCTTCGCCAGCTACGTTCGCACCCATAACAAGCCAGATAAAGCCGCCCATGACAGTAATAGCCGTGATGTGGAAAGTGTTGTTCGGGTAAACGCCATCGCCAGGTGTAGTGACCAGGTTCATGACAAATGTAAAAATCAGAAGAAAGGCTACATAGAGCCAGGTGGTGATGCGGCCTCCCAAATAGGCGAACTCAGAGCGAAAGATCTTCCAGAGTATCATAACTGCACCTCCCGCTCCTGTGGCATCCCCTGCTTTTGGTTATACCCTGCCATAGTGCTGAAATATACATCTTCCAGATCAGGAGCCACCGGCTCAAAGCCATTACCGGGGTTCTCTTCGCTGTAGATATGGACTACTGTTTGTCCGCTAAGCAATTTGGTAGAAACTACCTTATGTTCCCGTTCCAATGCCGGCAGCACCGTTTTCTCCACAACGAGGCGCCAGATTCTTCCCTGAAGTCCGTCCACAGCTTTTAATGGCTCCGCTTCCAGCAGAATCTGTCCTTTGTTGATGATCGCCATTCGGGTACACAGTTCACGCACATCCTCTACTATATGAGTTGATAGAAGCACTGCGCTGCTCTCGCCCAACTCGCTCAGCAGGTTTAGGAAACGCACCCGTTCTGCCGGGTCCAGCCCCGCCGTCGGTTCGTCCACAATCATCAGTTTGGGGTTACCTAACAGTGCCACGGCCACGCCAAAACGCTGCTTCATCCCACCCGAAAAGCCACCCAATTTCTGCCGGCGCACCTCCCAGAGGTTGGTTTGTTTTAACAAGGCCGCTACCACTTCTCTTCTGGAAGACCGGTTGGTGATCCCTTTGAGCACGGCAAAGTAATCGAGCAGGTCTTCTGCTTTTGCTTTAGGGTAAAGCCCGAACTCCTGCGGCAGGTACCCCAGCGTCTCGCGCACATCATCTTTCTGCTTCAACACATCAATTTTGCCCAGGTGTATACTTCCCTCATCCGGCTCCTGCAAGGTAGCCAGCGTGCGCATGAGCGTAGATTTGCCCGCACCGTTAGGACCAAGCAGACCGTACATGCCCGTAGGAATGCTCAGGTTAATGTTATTTAATGCCTGTACGCCATTGGCGTAGGTTTTAGTGACATTGCGGATAGACAGGCTGATCTGGTGATTTTCCATAGTTCTGATTTGTCTTTGATCTTATATCATGAAGCAGGAGAAGCATCCTGACAGACCTTTCCCACTTATTTTCAGAATAAAGGAAACAGTAGGAGCCAGGAAGGCAAAAAGCAATATGCTACCGCTGTAAAGTAATCGACCAATGGCTGCTTTGCTTCCGCCAACGTACTTGCAGGTCTGAATGCCTGTTTCGTAGATTAGCCGAAGGCAACGGTCGAGTAGGTAATAAGGAAATGGCAGGAAAAAATATCTTTGTTTTATGAATCGAATTAAAAGGATATTTGTACTGGTCCACGTCGTTCTCTGGGTTCTGTTTAGCCTGCTGGTGGCTTTTCAACTCAGCCAGGATAATACCTACTGGCTTACCTTAACCGTGGGATTCGTTCTGACATGTTTGTATGTTTTTTACAGCCATTTTTATCTCCTGACCCTGTACTTAGGTAAAAAAAAGAAGGGTGCTTATTTTCTCCGGCTGGCTGGAATCATGTTCACCGGTCCTCTCCCCTTTTTGTTTTTCCACCCCAAAGGGTTAGATGACTGGCCGCTTTCCAATGACTACTACGTCATGACACTTTTCACTGCTGTGCCCCTTTTTTTCTTTCTCAGTTGGCTGGCCAGGGTTACTGAGAACCTGATGCTGAATACAATCAAGAAAGAACAGCTGGAAAAACAGGCCGTAGAGTCTGAACTATATTATCTTAAATCACAGATCAATCCGCACTTTCTGTTCAATACGCTCCATAACATTCACACGCTGGTATACAAGCAGGCTGCAACCGCTCCCGAAGCAGTGCTCCGCCTCTCTTCTCTGATGCGCTACATGATCTATGAATCTAATGCGCCGACAGTGCCCCTTTCCAGGGAAATGAACTACCTGCAGGATTACGTAGGTTTGCAACAGCTCCGGTATAAAAAGAGCCCGGTTGTAGATATGATAGTAGAAGGAGACATAGAATCCAGCCGCATTGCCCCACTACTTTTCATACATCTTCTGGAGAATGCATACAAACACAGCCCTGCCCGACTGGAGCCAGGCGATGTAAAGGTCAGGGTTGCGGTAAAAGAAAACACCCTTACCTTCAGCACGCAAAACCCTATCGCCTCCCAAACGGACGAATCGCCACTGGAAGAACCGGGCGGTGTTGGTTTGCCAAACGTCCGGAAAAGACTTCAATTGTTGTACCCCGAGCGGCATCAGCTCGAGATTAACAACGAAGGCGACCTGTTTTCAGTCATCTTAAAGATCCACGCCCTTCAGTCATAGCCTTATGAAAGAGAAATTAACCTGCTATATTATTGACGACGAGCACCTGGCACAGGAGATTCTGGAAGAGTATGTTTCCAAAGTACCTTTTCTGGAGCTGAAAGGCACCTTTATGAGCCCGCTGGAAGCAGCTTCGCAACTAAAAGAAGACCAACCCGACCTGCTCTTCCTGGACATCAACATGCCAGGCCTGAACGGGCTCAGTTTTATACCAATGCTGAACCCCAAGCCTATGATCATCCTGACGACTGCCTACGACCAGTATGCCCTTCAGGCCTTTGACCTGGAAGTGAGAGACTATTTAGTGAAACCCTTCTCTTTTGAACGGTTTTATCAAGGGGTGTTACGGCTCTACCAGGAGCAAAGCAGCCGACAGTTGCCGGCGCAGAAAGCAACAAAGCCGGACGCACCGGAAGAAGTCGATTACATCTTCCTGAAGGTGGGCCATCGCATCCAGAAGCTCGCAGTGCAGGACATACGCTACGTTGAGGGCATGAAAGATTACCTGCGCATAAACACAGCACACGACAAGGTCATGACGCTACTCAGCTTCGCGCAATTAGAAGACTTACTGCCCGCTGCCAGGTTTGCCCGCGTACACCGCTCCTATCTGGTAGCCCTGGATAAGATTGACCACATCGAGAAAAACAGGATCTGGATGGGAAACCAGGTCATTCCGATCAGCGATACCTATAGCGATAGCTTCTATAAAAAACTGAAGGGACTGGCATAAGGCTGATTGCTGTGGCTATGGATGCTTGTATAAAGCTTCTCTGGCAGCCCTGCCACAGGGACCCCTGCAGGCCGGTGCTTCGTCAGGAGAATACCCGACGAAGCACCGGCGCCTGCACCGGTTGTATGACCAGCGGCACCTTCTCCACCTTAACAGAACTGGTATCCAGGCCGAACCACCTGCTTTCCGAACTGGTGAATTCCTTGATGCTGAAATACCAGTTCATGATGATGCGCTGCCGTAAAGGCAGGCTGTTCTCGTAGGATAAAAATTTCTCCAGCACTACAAAGCGGAAGTCTCCGATCAGTTGTTGCCTGCTTAGCGACTGGTACCGGCTGGTAATATCTACCTCCCCGTTCCGCACCAGCTCTTCCACTACCTTTTTAAAGAACAGGTTAATGCGCTGTTCCACCCGGAAACCCAGCCGGAAATCGATTCGGATCACATCGCCAGGCGCCAGTATCCGGACCATATAATCGGTTGTGTAGGGTTCGTCTGTGGTCGCCACATGAACAAACCAGTAAACATCGGCCCGCTTGGGGCGCTTCTGGAAGATGGAATAAATCACTTTCGACTCAATTTTTTTAGGATGAGTCGCTCCCGTCATAAACACCAGGTGCGTTGTATATTTGGGAATGGACTCGTCCTCGCTTAGCTCCTTCAGCGCAGGCAGGTACTCCTTCATCCGCACATACTCGGTTAAACTGCCTTTGATCTGGAAGGCTTTTATCCAGATGTACATCACGGCAAGCAGTAGCCCGGCCAGGAGCAGGGAAACCCAGCCACCGTGCGGAAACTTGCTCAGGTTAGCCAGCAGAAAGGCCGATTCTATAGCTCCGTACAGGACAATAAACACAAGACCCACCACCCACGATTTATACCGGACATATAAATAAAAGCTCATAAGCGCAGTAGTGGAGAGCATGGCAAGCGTAATGGCAAGCCCATAGGCTGCCTCCATGTTCCCTGACTCGCGGAAGTAAAGCACTACTCCCATACAACCCAACCAGAGCAGGCCGTTCACACTCGGCACATACAACTGGCCTTTGTGGTTGGTCGGATAAATAAGCCTGACCCTGGGCCACAGATTCAGCCGGATGGCCTCGCTGATAAGGGTAAAGGATCCGGAAATCAGCGCCTGGCTGGCAATGATGGCCGCCAGTGTTGCAATGGCGATGCCGGGCAACAGAAACCAGGAGGGCATGAGTCTGAAAAAAGGGTTTCCTTCTAAAGCAGCCCCGCTATGCTCCATCAGCCATCCCCCCTGCCCCATGTAGTTCAACACCAGGCACAGTTTAACGAAGCCCCAGCTCACCCGTATGTTTGGTCGGCCGCAATGCCCCAAGTCTGAATAAAGGGCCTCTGCCCCGGTGGTACACAGGAATACAGCTCCCAGAAGCCAGAAACCACCCGGCTGGTTCACCAACAGGTCGTAAGCATACGCAGGGTTGAGCGCTTTCAGTATTTCCGGATGCCTCATAACACCGTAGCCTCCCAACACACCCAGCATGATGAACCAAAGAAGCATCAGCGGTCCGAAAGCTTTGCCCACTATCTCTGTTCCGAAACGCTGCAACAGGAACAGAAAGGTTAAAATAGCCAGCACCAGCGGTACGGTCGGGATAGTGGGATACAGTATCCGCAGGCCTTCCACGGCCGAGGCAACCGAAATAGGCGGCGTAATAATACCGTCGGCCAGTAAAGAAGCCCCGCCCAGCATGGCCGGAACAATCAGCCAGCCTGCCCTCCTGCGAATCAGGGTGTAGAGAGAAAAAATGCCCCCTTCTCCTTTGTTATCGGCCTGTAGTGTCAGCAGCACATACTTAAGGCTTGTCTGCAGGGTCAGGGTCCAGAAAACACAGGAAATACCGCCATAGACTAATATTTCTGAAATACGGTTGGCCCCGATAATGGCTTTCATCACATAGAGCGGCGAGGTGCCTATATCACCGTAAATAATGCCGAGGGAAATCAACAGGCCAGCCGTCGTAACGGGATGTGCCTTTTCGTCAACATGGTTCATGTAAAAGTCTTTATGAGGTAGTGCCCTGCAATTTAAAATTGAAAATATATAAACTCCCCTGCCCCAAACTGTCCAAAAATAAGCACCACCAGCAGGAACAGGTAGTACAGCCCCCAACGCTGCCAGACAGGACGGGTGGCAATCAGTTGCCGGATGCTTAAGTGGTTCTGTTGCCGGTGAATAACTGACATCAGGATTACGGAGCCAAGCCCAACTGCAAAAATTTTGGGCGAAGTGTCTAAAAACACCAGGTGTTGCCAATCTCCTTCTGCCAGTTCTTTTATGTTACCCAGCCCAGCTACTGCATGGTAGGCAATATACACGGCATCCTGCAGGCTGGTGGCCCGAAAAAAGATCCAGGCAAAGCTTACCAGCACAAACACACTCAGCAGTTGCAGGGTATGGTGCAGGCGGGGGAAAGCAGTTAACCCGATTTGGTCAGCCACCTTTTCCCGCAACTTCTTCGTCATGAAACCCGAAACCTGGTAAAACCCGTGCAGGGCTCCCCACACGATAAACGTCCAGCTGGCACCATGCCAAAGGCCGCTCACCAGGAACACCACCAGCAGGTTGAAATACCAGCGCCATTTGGGCACCCGGTTCCCGCCCAGCGGGATGTACAGGTAATCTCGGAACCAGGTAGAAAGCGAAATATGCCAGCGGCTCCAGAACTCCGGTATCGACGTAGCCAGGTACGGGCGGTTAAAGTTTTTCATCAGCGTAAAACCCATTACCTGCGCCGAACCGATGGCCATGTCGGAGTAACCCGAAAAGTCGCAGAAAACCTGAAAGGCAAAGAAACATGTAGCCAGCACCAGCGAAATACCGGTGTAAGCCGTCGGTTTGTTGTACACATTATCTACCATGAGGGCCAGGTTATCAGCCACCACCACTTTCTTAAAAAGTCCCCAGGCCATCAGCTGCAACCCGCTCACGATGCGGTGGTAGTCAACGTAGTGCTTCTCGTAAAACTGGTGCAGAATGTTCTGGGGCCTTTCGATGGGTCCTGCCACCAGCTGCGGGTAGAACATAACATACAAAGCATAGATGCCGAAGTGCCGCTCTGCCTGCTGGTGCCCCCGGTACACCTCAAACGTGTAACTCATGGCCTGGAACGTGTGAAAGGAAAGCCCGATGGGCAGCAGGATGTGCAGGTACGGGATGTGGTTTTCGTACCCCAGCCACTGACTGAGGGAGGTAATGTTGTCATTTAAAAAGTTGAAATACTTGAACACCGCCAGCACCCCGATATTAGCCACGAGACTTGCGAGCAGAAACACCTTTTTCCTTTCAGGAGTTTTGCTGTCTTCTATACAAATGCCTGCAGCGTAATCTACCACTATGGTAAAGAACAGGATCAGGATATACACAGCTTTAAAGAACATGTAAAACACGCAGCTGGCAGCCAGCAGGAGCATCCAGCGGTATCGGTGGGGCAGCAGAAAATACAGCAGCGTCACCACCGGGAAAAAGAGCAGGAATTCAAACGAATTGAATAACATGATGCTAATTCTAGAAGAAGGTTTAGTCTAAAACAGACAGCGTGTAAAAACAGGCTCGAGGTATAACAGCAGAAGCCTTTGCGCTAGGGAAGCGAAGCCGGTTCTTTTGCCCCTGTTGCTTGCTGCAGTTTGCTGTGGCGACGGCCGTAAAGGAAGTAAACCAATACACCTATGGCCATCCAGATAATCAGGCGAAGCCAGGTATCCAAGCCGAGGTTCAGCATCATATAACCACAGATCAGGATGCCGAGCAGGGGCACAAGCGGTACAAAAGGTGTCCGGAACGGGCGGTGCAGGTGCGGACTACGGTAGCGGAGCAGGATGATGCCACCACATACAATCACGAAAGCCAGTAAGGTGCCGATGCTGACCAGTTCCCCTAAAAGGCCAATCGGGAAGATGCCGGCCACCAGGGCAGCTGTAACACCTGACACCACGGTGGTCACATAAGGAGTTTTATACTTAGGATGTACTTTTCCAAAAAGAGGCGGCAACAGCCCGTCGCGCGACATGGCGAAGAAAATACGCGGCTGCCCCATCAGCATGACCAGTACCACAGAGGCCAAGCCGGCCACAGCTCCTATCCCCGTAAAAAAGTAGAGCCATTTCAGGGCCGGGCCCGCTGCCTCCAGGGCCACCAGTACCGGGTCGGGCACATTCAGATTGCTGTAAGAGGTCAGGCCCGTCAGCACCAGCGACATCAGCACATAGAGCAGCGTACAAACACCAAGCGACAACAGCATGCCAACAGGCATATCGCGTTGCGGATTCTTGGCCTCCTGCGCGGCCGTGCTCACCGCATCGAAACCAATGTAAGAGAAGAAAACGACCGCTGCCCCCTGAATGATGCCCTGCCAGCCATAACGGGCACCTCCGTCAGGTAAGACTTCACGGGCAGGTATAAACGGCTCCCAGTTTGCGGCATCCACATAACGGAACCCAAAGGCGATAACCAGTAATACGATAACGATTTTAATTACAACTACCAGGTTGTTGAATCGTGCCGACTCCTGTATACCCACTACCAGCAACCAGGTCATCACCAGGATGAGCAGTACAGCCGGCAGGTTTATGTAGGAGCCGGTAAAGGTAAAGGAGCTGCCATCGTAAGCCAGCGGCGCACTGGCAATAGTGGCCGGAACCGATATGCCAAGGGAGTTGAGCAGGCTCACGAAGTTTCCGCTCCAGCCGACTGCTACCGTAGCAGCACCAAACAGATATTCCAGGATAAGGTCCCATCCAATGATCCAGGCAATGAACTCTCCCAAGGTAGCGTAGCCATACGTGTAGGCACTACCGGCAATCGGAATCATGGAGGCAAACTCGGCATAGCATAAGCCGGCAAACAGGCAGCCTAAACCGGCTACTATAAATGAGAAAACAATGGCAGGCCCGGCTGCATTGGCAGCTGCCGTACCTGTAAGCACAAAAATACCGGCACCTATGATGGCACCGATGCCCAGCATGGTCAGGTTGGTGGCCGAGAGCGTACGCTTCAACCCATTCTCTCCGCTTTCTGACTCACGGATAAGGTTTGCGACCGACTTTGTCGCGAATATGTTTTTTGACATGGTTGTTCTAAAAAAATAAAAAGAAAGGAAAGGCAGCAGCAACCGGTAAGGCCTTTAACAGCCCATTCAATCCTGCAGAAATCTAATAAGAAGCAAAAGGGTACAAGCCTTAAGACACCAGACAGAGGCGTTTCTATGAACTGCAGCTTGATAAACAGCTGTCATGTTCCCATTCAGACGCTACTGTGCATGTACTTTTGTCCTGGTACCCATCAGCGTAAAAAGCACTATGTCAGGGGCCATTCGGCTGGAGCCTGTAACGCAGCGTGCACACAGGGCACAGCGCACCTTTGGGAACAAGGGCAGCACAGGCTGTTATAGCGATGGAATATGAACTGTGAGGGTGCTGAAAAGGAAGGAACAGCTTATCGTGAAGCGTATGGTCCAGTACCTGTTGCTCCGGCTTTTCGCTCAGCCAGGGCACCGGCAAGGAAGGCGTAACTTCATAGAGACACTCGGATTCCTGTCCATCTGCCACGATTTCCAGTGATGTTGCTGCTGCATCAGCGCAAGTATATAGGGCTGCCGTAAGCAGCATCCCGAACGCCCATAGCACGATATTCCAACAGGTTCGCATGTGGCAGCGTTTTTATCAGGCTTCGTTTACGTTTGAACCCGACTGGGCAAGTTTGCTGTTCCGGTAGCCGTAACAGCCGTACACGAGTATTCCCAGCACCAGCCAGATCAGGAAGCGGCTCCAGTTAGTTATTCCGAGTTCGGTCATCAGGTACAGGTTGGTAAGCAACCCTAAAACCGGAATCAGCGATAGCCGGTGCCTGTAGGTGAGTACCGTCATCACCAGGGTTACTAAAATAAAACCTGCCAGGGGAAGTTTATGTGTCCATCCTTCCCGAGAGCTTACTCCACCAGCTTCTCCGGTCAAATTCAGAAAACCAGCGATTCCCACCGGATAGAAAGTCTGTAACAGTACCAGGAGCAGGAGCAGCAACAAAGGCAATACATATTTACCGTTGATATAAGGCACCCGAAATCCTTTACCGGCAACCGGGCTCTCCTGCTTTGAATCCTGTAACAGAATGCCTCCACACACCAGCACAAAGGCGAACAGCGTACCAATACTGGTTAAGTCCGTTACTTCCGTCAGGTTCATGAACAGGGCAGGTACTGCTACCACAAAGCCGGTTACTACCGTAGCAAAAGAAGGAGTTTTATGTTTGGGGTGAATGCGCGAGAAGGCTCTTGGCAACAAGCCATCGCGGCTCATGCTCATCCAGATACGTGGCTGCCCATATTGGAACACCAGCAGCACACTGGCCATCGCCACTACCGCACTTACAGCTATCATCCCGGCCATGGCAGGCATGTTTACCCTTGCAAATACAAAAGCCAGCGGATCGCCTACAGCCAGTTCGTGGTAAGGCACCATGCCGGTTAGCACAAGGGCCAGCAGCACATACAGTATTGTACACACCACCAGCGTCAGCACCATGGCCAGCGGCAGGTCACGCTTCGGGTTCCGGCATTCTTCCGCAGTAGTAGAGATGGCATCAAACCCGATATAGGCAAAGAAAACAGCCGAAACACCTTTCAGAATCCCCGATAGGCCATTGGGTGCGAAAGGATGCCAGTTGGCAGGTTGTACATAAAAAGCCCCTACGGCAATAACCAGCAGAATGACAATGAGTTTCAGCAAAACCAGCAGGTTAGCCGCCCGCTTCGATTCCTTTACTCCCACATATACCAGGTACGTAATCAGGGCGGTAATGCCCAGAGCAGGTATATCGGCAATAAGTTTTACACCAGCCAAAGCAGGAGCAGTTTGCCAGGCCTCGTATGCCATACGGGCAGCGGCCGGGATGTCTGTTAATGGCTGTCCGCCTGCCAGCAGGGCCGTTACTTCGGTATAACCGCGGGAGGCACTCAGGTAATCCATTGTCAGGTAAGCCGGAACAGGCAGCCCAACTCCATCCAGCAGCGCGGTAAAATAATCGGACCAGGAAATGGCTACGGCAATGTTCCCGATGGCATACTCCATGAGCAGGTCCCAGCCAATAATCCAGGCAACAAGCTCGCCAAAAGAGGCATACGCATAGGTATAGGCGCTGCCCGCCACCGGTATAGTGGAGGCGAACTGGGCATAGCACAGGGCAGAGAAACCACAGGCAACGGCTGTAAAAATAAACAGCAGCGAAACACCCGGTCCCCCGGCCGCACTGGCGTTACCAATCGTACTAAAAATACCCGCGCCTATAATCGCGGCCACACCAAAGGCCAGCAGGTCCCTGAGGCGCAGCGTACGTATCAGTTCATTTCCACCAGTAGCTTCCTCAGCGCTTATACTGGCTAAGACAGCCACTACCGATTTCCTTCTCCTGATATTGTGGAGTATATGTCGCATTTTGTTGAATTACAGAGCTTATTTGTATTTTATTAATCGACAGGCACTACCGCCTGATCTGCTTTGGTTCTGCTTTGGCTGAAAACACGGCTCGCCCACCGGGGGAAAACCAGCGCCCCCATCAAGAGGTAGAGGTAATAGGTAAGCAGCCGGTATAGCAGTACAATAATGGTGGTAAAACCTCCCAGGAACATGCCGAAAAATGCTGGAAAGGCTATTTCTGCCACACCGGCTGCCCCCGGTGTTACTGACATCATGAGCACTATTTTATAAATCAGGTTTCGGGAAAACAGCAGGATATGCTCCTGCAGATCAAGGTGGGTAAAGGCCGCTATAAGGCAACCGATAATGGCATAGCGGGCAGTCCATACAAAGGCGGTGGATATACCGGCACGCCACCAATAACCAGCTCCTTTACGGCGCAGGTGCTGCGAAGCGATCAGCAGTTCGTTTGCCTGGTTAAAAAGTATGAGCCGCCACCGCCGCAGCCACCCTGACCTGCTTAGCCGCAACAGCAACCTTTTTACGGCACGCGGGTTCAGGAGCAGCGCGTAAGCCATCAGAAAGGCATATACGGTCACCAGCAGGTAACTAACCGCAAAGGCAGTAGTTAAGCCTGCCTGTATGGCTTCCCCTACCGCATCGGCAGCAGGTACCACCCGATGTCCCACCATCACGAGTACCACCGGCACCGAAACGACGAAATACAGGTTATCAAGCATGGCTGTCACCATAACCTGGGCAATGGATTTGCCAAGCGGGATACGTTCCTTCATTAGCATAAAAGCGGCTACCGTGGAACCACCCACCACCGAAGGCAGTGCACAGGAGGCGAACTCCCAGAGCATGATTACGCTGAAACTCTGTCTCCAGGAAAGCGCCTGATCCGTTACGGAGCGGATGCGGTATACGTAACCAAAATCCCGTATGAAGAGAACAAGTAAGGTGATAGCAAGCCATAACGGGCTGGCCTGCCGGAGGATCTGCAACTGAGCAGGCTCGTAGTTGCGGTACAGCATGTAAGCGACTATGCCCAAACCCAGCAGCATAGGCAACAACACCTTCCTCAGGGAGAATTGCTCCTGTAGCTTTTGTTCGTTTAAAGCCATTATTGTATTCGTGTCGGTTACTTTAAAGGCTCTTCTTAACTCCTAATCGCGACTTCAGGAAACCCAGCACCGGCGGTAGCATCGATAGCCCGATCATAGCCAAAATAAGCAGTGAGAAGTTGTTTTTGATGGCCGGGATGTTGCCAAACAGGTACCCTGCAATGGTAAAAAACAGCACCCAGACCAGGGCACCCGTTACATTGAAAATGAAAAAGCGCCTGAAATCCATTTTACCAATACCGGCCACAAACGGGGCAAACGTTCGGACAATAGGTACAAAACGGGCATAGATGATGGTACGCCCCCCGTATTTCACATAGAACTGTTGTGTTTGTACTATGTGAGATCTTTTCAGAAACCAAAAATCACGCAGGTAGAACCGGCTGCCTAGCCTGGTACCCAGATAGTAATTGACGGAGTCGCCCAGAATGGCGGCAATACACAGCAGCAACAGTAGCAAAGCCAGGTGTAGGCCCGAGGCAGGATTTGCGGCCAGTGCCCCAACCGCAAAGAGTAAGGAATCACCGGGCAGAAAGGGCGTCACCACCAAACCTGTTTCGCAGAAAATGATTAGAAATAGCACCAGGTAAAGCCAACCCTGGTAGGCTCCGGCAATTTCTACCAGATGCCGGTCTATGTGCAGGATAAGATCCAGCACGTATTGAATAGATTCCATACGGGACACTATGAAGCAAGAAAAAGAGACAAAGGCCAGTGTCGGCCTGTAACGCCCGCAGACCAGCGATGAGCATCAGGCCGGGCATCGGGAGGGGGAAAAGAGGCTATGGGCCTTTTGAGAGGATAGGGTCAGATGGGGAGAAGCGGTAATGAACAGGCGCCGCAGGGAGCGGAGCACTTTCCGGGCAAAGCGGGGCAAAGAGCTGCCTCAGCATAAAAACCATCAACCTGGCTTTAAACGCCTTGTCCGCCTGGCAGCCTTTCGGAGCTCCCACCTGGTTCATTTCCTGCACAACCATCCGTTGCGGAACAGGATCTGCCTCGCTAACAGAAGCTGCTGCAGAAGAAACAGGTGGCACATCGGCGGCAGCCATACCAGGTGTCATCACCTGCAAAAGCAAACAGATAACAAGGGCCAAAAGCCCCCATGGATGTATACCCTTACCTTTACACTTTGCAGCCATATAGCAAAGGTGACAGGTAAATGGAAATAAAACAACTGATACCGCCATATTAATTTTTATAACCCAATCTTTTTGGGAAAAGCCACTCTATAGGGCAGTTTCCTACTAGGCAAGGCGGCTCCGGGCTGAGCCCGCTACCACCGTTACCTCTCCAGTCGCCCCGCTGTGGCGTCTTCAGAAGAACAACTGCCTTGTCTGTGATTCAATCTCAGGACCACAGCGCAAGTACAAAGGTTCAACGCCCACAAAAAGACCTGCTATTCATGCCCTTTCATGTATGTTAGCATAACCTCCCGGATATTCAACGTAACTTCCTTCCTGTTCGGGAGCACAGGAAGGTGGACTATAGCACCTTATTACCTGTTGGCAGATGTTCTGTCGGCTATACCACGGGTGTCGTTTTTCTCCTACTGAACAGGAAGGAAGTTACGAGGAGGCTGAAAAGCCCTGCAGCTATAAGCAAAATAGCCAGGTTCGACAGGGTCTGCAGCGGGTATCCGCTGCAGACCCTGAGGGACGCAGCGAGGGCTGCGACGAACGTGAACATGCTCCAGTACAGGATGCTGCCATTCTTTACCCCCTTCCTCCCCTCCGCTTTGGGAAGCCTCACCAAGGCCAGGAACACAAGCAGCAAGCCCGCCACAGAAGAACCGAGCTGCAATAGGTTAAACAACTCCCAGCCGTGCCCCCCGATAGTAACTTTTTTTAAGAGGACAGGAAAAAGCTTCGTCCCTCTTCCGTCCAGGTGTGTAAAAGCGTCCCAGGCGATATGGGTGGCGCTACCTACGAGCACTGATCCCACTACAATAGCATAGCGTTGCCGAAAGTAGGTATGCCAGCTTCCTGGTCCAAGCCCTCTCAGCCTGACCCGCAGGAAAGCAGGCAGGTTTTCGACCAGCACATCCCGCACCACCCTATGAAACAAAAAGGCAAGCAACAGCCCCAGTGGCAGGTTAAAGTAAAAGATGCTCTGCCAGGTATGGCTATAGGCGTCAAAGGGGAAAGACCGTAGCCAAAGGAACTTTTCAAAGTCGGGAGCTATGCTTCCTATAACCAGTCCAGTCATAGACCGCCACCTTGCCGGGAAGACCTTGAAAGGTAAGATAGCGGCGGGGTGAGCGAAGGTGAACGGCATTTCGTTTGAGTTTGAGGTTAGTATTTGCCCTGCCGGATTAGTCGCCCGGCAGGATTGCGAGCTAAAGCAAGATCGTTCCAATGGCTGCAAAAAATTACCAGCAACAGCCATTAACAGGAGCAAGTTTAAGTTTCCGGCTTCGACTCCGAACCTTATAATAGATTACAGATCGTTCAAGCCCCCAATATACGGCGGGAATGGAATAAAACTGTCCCGCACAATGCGCTGCCCTAGCCTTGGGTGATCAGCAGCGCCAGGTAAGTGAGATAGAGCGCCAGCAGCACCGCACCTTCCCACCTGGCCAGCTGCCTTCCTTTACCCGTGAAGACAAAGGCAAACAGCAACAGACTGGCGGCGATGTTCACGACGATGTCCACGAATGAGCCGGAGTTGACCTGCAAGGGTGTGACCACGGTCGAGACACCCAGAATCAGGAAAATATTGAAGATGTTGGAGCCCACCACATTGCCGATGGCGATGTCCACTTTCCTTTTCCTAACCGCAACTACGGAGGTAGCCAGCTCGGGCAAAGAGGTTCCAATGGATACCACGGTCAGCCCGATGACCCTCTCCGAGAGTCCGAAAGCCTGGGCAATGCCTACGGCGCTTGTCACGATCAGCCTGCCGCCCAGTACCAGTCCCGCCAGCCCGAGCCCAATGTACAACGCGGCCTGCAGGTAGGTATAGTCCTTCGTATCCGTCCCCTCGTCGGTTGGGTTGCCCTGGGCTATCTTCAGGTTGTACACGAGGAAAATGGCGAAGAACAGCAGCAACAGCAGTCCCTCTGCCCTGGAGATGTAGCCTGCCTCCGAACTGTCCAAATACACATCACCTGCTGTAACCAGCACGGCGACAGCAGCAAGCAGGCTCAGCGGGATCTCCAGCCAGGTTGTATTGGTTTTCACCGTTAGCGGGTATATGAGGGAAGATATTCCCAGGATGGCCAGCACATTGAAGATATTGCTCCCCAAAACATTGCCCAGCACCATCTCGGTATTGTTCTCAACGGCTGCGAAGAGGTTTACCACCAGCTCGGGGGCCGATGTGCCGAAGGCAACGATCGTTAGCCCTATAACAATGTTGGGAATACCCAGCCTGGCGGCCAGGCTGGAGGAGGCATCGACAAGCTTGTCTGCACCAAGTATAAGGCAGATAAACCCTGCCGCAAGGATTGCTATGTCTAACATTTCTTCTGTTGTCTTGTCCAGTTGTAAAACCAGTGGTGAATGATCATGGAGCAGTATCAGGCATGAATTTGCAAATATACTTCTTTCGCGGATAATCGGAAGAAAGAGGCACTACCGGTGAATTACCAGGCTGACGCCGCAACCGCTTGCAGCTCCTTTGGCTGCAAAAGCTTGCTGTAGAGTACGTGAAAGATAAAACAAGTACCCATGACAGGTGACCTCCCCGAACAGAGAATCGCTGTAAAGCAGGTGTAATAAGCTATGGGTGCTCCGTTTTGTGCTATTTCAGCTTTATGGGTTAATTATAAGGCTATTACAGGCCTTTACCAGTACTTCAGTTCCCTACATGTACCCGCATCGACGGCCACTATGGCCAGAACACCATGGCCTTTCACAAGAAACTGTCCCGTTGCTCCATTCGTATAAACGCCCGGTAAAAAGCTAAACAAGTTTTTGACTTACCAGCAAAGGGTGGTACTTCGGTATGGAGGTTCTTTACTTGTAGCCAACTATTATGTTTAATTAAAACAGTCAGCGGGCAATGTCACAGCATTGCTTGCAACAAGGATCTTTTTTCTTATCTTCGAGATTACTTAGTGACTCGCTATTTACTTTTAGACTAAGATGCATACGCTTACCAACGACAGCATGCACGGGTCCATCTTCTTGTTCCTGAAACGGTACGTAGAGAGCAGTATGGACTTCAGTGCCTGGCTTAACATACTGCACAGCGAGGGGCTGTCTCAGAGAGCAGACGAACCCTACCAGATGAACCAGGTGTACCCGATCAGCGAATTGTTTGCCATCATTACAGCTGCAGCCCGCCATCAGGGCGCTGCCTACGACAAGTTCCTAACAGATTTCGGAGAATTTCTGGTGCCTGACCTGCTGCTGGTCTTCAAGCGTTTCGTAAATCCTTCCTGGAAAACCTACGACACGCTTCTGAACATCGGCTCCCACATGCACGGGGGAATCAAGCGAGAGAACGATAAAACCAACCCACCCCCGCTGCACGTAACGGCTGTCGGCCAGAAGCTCCTGATCATCGACTATCACTCCAAGCGCAGGATGGCTGGCTTTGCCATCGGCATCATCAGGGGCCTCGCCGTGTATTTTCAGGAGGGGGACCTGGTTCGGGTGCAACCTACCACAGAGCCCCATGCCGAGCGGGTGCAAATACGGGTGGAGTTCCTGTAGAGCAGCCGGGAAAGCGGGTCCTGCTGAGGCAATCAACAGGACCCCGTATTTTTGTTAGAAGGAAATGAAACGGGCTTCCCTTCGCCAGCAGGAGTACCCAACATTTTAAACAATGTAACCAAAGCTCCTGCTACACCTCATGCGCCACCCTTGCAAACTTATTCCTGTATTCGATCGGAGTAAGTCCCGTCAGCTTCTTAAAAATATCTCTGAAGGCTTTGGTATCAGTATAGCCAACTTCAAACATGATCTCCGTCACATTCTTAATGGATGCTTCGAAAGAGATTTTGGCGGCCTCTATTCTTACTCGCTGCATGTACTCCATAGGTGTGTTGCTGGTAGCCTCTTTAAACCTTCTTTCAAAAGTCCTGCGACCGGTGTTGATTAAATTTGCCAGCGTTTCTATCGTTATTTTATCTTCATAGTGCTTTTCAATATAGTCCTGAACTTTCTGAATGCCTCCGTCACCGTGATTTCTTTGACCTCTGAAGATAGTAAACTGAGATTGACTGTCTCTGCCGATATCCAAGGCGAAATATTTTGCTAACATGACAGCTGTTCGTCTATCGGCAAATTTTTCGATCAGGTACAGAATTAAATTCCACAAACTGTTTGCCCCACCACTGCTGTATATATTGTCGTGTTCCGTAATAATGGCTCCGTCTTCTACTTCTACGTCGGGATACCTTTTTTTAAACTCATTTACATGGGCCCAGTGGGTAGAGCACTTTCTGCCATTGAGCAAGCCTGTTTCAGCTAAAAGAAAGGCACCGACACACAAGCTGGCAAGACTTGCTCCTTCCTTATGTAGCTTTTTAAAATAAGGGATTGCTTCCGCATTGGCCTGTATGCCCTTGTCAGTATCGCCAAAGGCAGGCGGTATAAAAAGTAAGTCAGTCTGAGCCACCTCCTGGAGCAGCCTGTTTGTTCTTATGGTATACTCGCCGTTGCTGGCAGGCACATACTCGTGTAAGCCCACATACTCTACTTCGAAAACGGGCTCTTCCCCAAATGCTCTTAAAAACTCATTGGCAGTATGAAAGGCTCTGTAAGGTGGCGTAATTGCTTCTATTACCCCATGCTGCGGCACAAAAACTGAAATTTGCATAATCAACACACATTAAGTGTAATAAAGATAAACATAGTTTTGTCATAATTAGCCCCCAAAGTTGTCGTTTTCGCACCGGGTCTCATTTCCATGTCTGTTGTACTTTTGAATGTAGTAATTTCACAACCGTCAGGACGAGCAACCATATGGCACAAGCAGGAATACTTTCGGTAGGGTCACCCTAAATAAACGTCTTAAACAACTCTGTCGGAAGTATTAAATAAATGAAGAAACAACTTAACAATCAATGCATATGAAAAAGCAGAGAATAATCTTTTGGGTGGCAACGGGCATACTAGTGCTATGGGAAGGTGTAATGCCGCTAAGCACCATACTATTTGCACCGGAGTATGTAAATGCAGGAACAAAGCCTTTGGGCTACCCCGATTACTTTGCCTATACGCTCATCATCTGTAAAGTACTCGGAGTGTTAGCCATTTCTTACCCTAAAACACCCGCCAGGCTAAAGGAATGGGCATACGCAGGGCTCACGTTTAATTTGATCTTCGCCTTCATCAGCCATGCCTGTGTAGATAGGAACATCGGGTTTATGCTGATGCCACTCGTGGTACTGGGCATTCTTGCCGTTTCCTATATGGCAAACAATAAGATTCAGCAGAAGGGCTCAGGTGAACTATCGCACCATCGCATGCCTGCAGCGAAGCATCAAATGGTGAAAGGTTAAGTAGCGCATCGGCAGATAACTGCAGGTAGAAAGGTAGCCAAGAGAAAAAGCGTGAAGCATAGTAATTAGTTACTATGCTTCACGCTTTTCGAGCACTGTTACGCAGGGTGATTAGTTATCAGATAGCTCGTCCCCCCCTCTCGCTCCTCTTATAGCCAGAGAAACTTCTGTAACCCTTTCACCACAAGGCTTCTGCGCTGCAGGAGGAGACAATTCTGGGCATGAAGGCAGTTACATTTTTTCTAGCTCTTCTACAGTGAAGGCCTTTTGCCTGTCCTTCAGTTTTTGCCGCACCTCTCCTACTTCTTCGGGAATAATTTTATCAGCATCATTGCGCCACGACTTGCGGATAAAGCTGAGCAGTTGCGCCACATCTTCATTCGACAGATCCTTATCGTAACCAATACCAGGCATATCTCCGTTAATTTCTGGGGCCCGGTATAAATGCCCGTTCACCCGCACCGGCCCCGTTAGCCCAAACAAAACAATAGATATAAGTTGCTCTCTTTTACCCGTTACCCACTCCGACTGATTAAGCGGTGGTGCCAACGACTTGACACCGTTACCATCGGCTCCGTGGCATGTCTGGCAGGAGGCCGCAAATAAAGCGGCTCCTTTCGGAAATTCTTTTACGAGCGCTTGTGCATCATTTTTTTCTCTTGAGCGATCAATATTAGCTAGTACACGTTGCAAACGCTTGTTAACGGCAAGCGCAGTATCCGGAGCAAAAGCCAGCACCTCTGTCTGAAATGCCTTTTCACGGCCTTGCTGGTTGCTAATTACCGCATCTGCCACATAAACATTTTCAGGATACTTTTTAACAAGCTGCTGTAACAAGCCACGAGCTGCTACCTGGTTAAAGCGCTGTATGTGGTTTGCCAGGAAAGCAACATAAGGTGCTGCCAGTGTATCGTTACCAGCCACCATTTGCTCTAATACGGGCACATAATATGGAGCAGAACTCTTGGTGAGAACAGAAGGTAAAACACTGAGGGCCTGCATACGGATTGGCCAGTTTGGCTGTTTCAGCAAGGCAACCACCTCTTCCGGCTGTAATGCCCCCAACCCTTCCAAAGTCCAAAGTGCGTGCATAGCCTGTAAAGAATTGCCTTGCTTTGCTATAACCTCGCGCAAGGCTGGTATAGCTTGGGTATAATGGCCATCAACGAGCATTTGCTGGGCCTTATCCCGTACCCAGCCATTTGTATGTGCTAAGTGCTTCACCAGTTCTGCCGGCTTCTCACTGAGCTTCACCGGCTCTGCCTCTTTCTTTTTAGGAGCTATTCTGTAAATACGGCCATAGCTCAACGGCTGCGTCAGATCGCGGCGCCCAATCTCCTTTTTAAGATAGGTGGTCAAGTAGGTTTTATGCTGAATTATTCCACGGTACATATCCACAACATAAAGTGAACCGTCCGGTGCATTGTAAAGGCTTACAGGACGAAAACGTTCGTCGATACTTGCCAGGAACTCCTTGCCCTCATAAGCCTGCTTTCCATTGATGACATACCCTTTCTCATCAAGTATGTTCCGTTTAATGAGGTTTGCCGCCGGCTCAGCCACAAAAACGTTCGACGCATACGCTTTGCCAAACAAGTCCCCCCTGTAAACGAGCGGGCTGCTGGCGGCAGTGAAGTTTATCAAGCGCAGACTATCATCTAAAATATCTTCCATATACCCCCTGTTTACACCAGGTGTGGGTCTGATGGGATAGACCCGCTTATCGGCAATTACCTTTTCATTATAACCGGCTACGCCCCGCTGGTTTTTATTGGTGGCCCCTAAGCCGGGTGCGAAGTAGTCTCCCAATACATTTTCGGAGTTGTTGTTATAGTACAGCCTCCCATAGTTATCCTGTGCTATACCCCACTGCCCCCGAAAGTGTGTCTTCTCAATCACCCACTTGTCTCCTACCTTTCTGTATCTTTTATCGGATTTGGCGTTATATATCCAGTTATCCATCGCGCGGAGCAGGCCGTTAGGCTGATGCTCTACATTACCACCCTCTGCATAAGCGGCATCAACCAACGTCTTTTTCCCTGGCTTATCATTCATTATTTCATAGTACCACAAGCTGGGCGGTTCTGCAACCAAAATACCCTGCTCAATCAGGCATATAGCCCGGGGCAACACCAGCGAATCCAGGAAGACCTTCCGTTTATCTGCCACGCCGTCCTGGTTACTGTCTTCCAGTATCACCACTTTTCCAGTTGGCACCTCTTCACCGGTGCCAACAGTATCTGGCATATAGCCTTCCATTTCCACCACCCACATGCGCCCGTTATGATCGAACGTTAAAGCAACAGGTGTACTCACCAGTGGCTCTGCCGCAACCAGTTTTACCTCAAACCCCTCTGCCACCTGCATCAGGTCTATTGATTTCTCAGGAGCTACAACAGGAGACGACTCCAGGCTAACTCTTGCAGCTTCGGCCTGTGTTACTTCTCCGGGTGTACCCGAAGCTCGTTGTGCATCTTTGGAGCCACTGTGCTGACAGCAGCACAAGGCACCTGCAGTTACGAGTATACAGAGTTGATAAAGGCATTTTTTCATATTTAAATTTAATTTAAAGACGCCAGCCATTCCCTTAGGGTATAAAATATTTGGCTTGATCATGTTTACTGATGCTAACATTCAGATATTATAAATCTACTGGTTTCATGCGCCTGGTAAGCCAATGTATGATGAGCCAGGCAGTCAGATAAGCAAGGCCACAGATGATGAACAATACATTGTAGCCAGCGCTGGTATTTCCTAAGTTCTCGTAGTGCTGCAACAGCGAACCTACAAACAAAGGGAAAACAGTTGAAGCAATAGAACCCGACATACCACCAATCCCCACAACAGAACTTACGGCTCTTTTAGGTACTATATCCGAGACAATCGTGAAGATATTCGTGCTCCAGGCTTGGTGTGCAGCAGCTGCTAAACTGATAATCCCCACTGCCACCCATATGTCGGTTGCGTACCTTGCCAGCAGAATAGGCAGCACCACAAAAGCTACGATCAGTAAAGTCGTCTTTCTAGCTTTAAGCACTGGCCAGCCCCGCTTTATCAGATAAGATGACAGGTAGCCTCCGCCAATACTGCCGAACGTTGTGGCTGTATAAACAACAGCTAAAGGCAGGCTTGGTTTAGTCAAGTCTAATTTAAAGGTGGTAGCAAAATAAGAAGGAAGCCAGAACAGGAAGAACCACCAAATAGGATCGGTTAAAACTTTCCCGATAATAAAGACCCACGTCTGCCTGATGCCTAACAGGCGGCTCCACTTTATAGCGCTTTTATTTTCCTCCGAGGCAGCTTCATTGTCGCTGTGTATGAATTCATATTCAGCAGCAGATAGTCGCTTCTGCCGGGAAGGCACCTCATAGAAGAACCACCAAAGAACCAGCCATACAAAGCCTAAAGCACCCGTTATCAGAAAGGCTTCCTGCCAGCCGTAAGCACCTAATATCCACGGAACCAGGAGAGGTGCAGCCACGGCCCCAATGCTGGTCCCGGAGTTAAAGATACCAGTTGCCAGGGCACGTTCTCTTTTCGGGAACCATTCTGCCACCGCTTTAACCGCTGCAGGAAAATTACCCGCTTCCGACAAACCCAATAAACCTCTTACAAGTCCAAAGCCAAGCGTTGTTCTTACTGCTGCATGCAGCATAGCAGCAATACTCCAGACGGCTACCGATATGGAGTAACCTAGTTTAGAGCCTACCCTGTCGATGATGCTGCCAAAAATGACATATCCCAGAGCATATGAGGCAGAGAAGAACATGATGATGTACCCATAGTCAAGCTCCGTCCAGTTAAACTCATTCTCGAGCGTGGGCTTCAACAAGCCAATAACCTGTCTGTCGATGTAGTTAATGGTTGTTGCAAAGAAAAGTAAGATACAGACGATCCAGCGATAATTACCTGTTTTGGCTCTTTCTACAGTGCCTCTTTCGCTTATTTTAGTATTTCCCATAATTGATTTAACTCTGATTACTGGTTAAGGCACTACATCTTCATGGATACCTGCCTTCTCTTTTGCTATACAACACTTAATTTTTATACATTCCTTCAGATAATTCTCCTGATGGGAAGATCACAAAATGGTGATCGGTGTTTCAGCTCCCTTCCTTTCAGAGGAAACATACCCGGCATAAATGGTAGAAATCACATCCGCCGCCAGGCTACTGTTGCTTTCCACCGGTTCTCCTAAGGCAGCCGACCTGTAAAAGGCATCCATTTCATGCTGGTACCCGGCAAACCATGCTTCATCAGGTGACATGGAAGACCAGCCCTGCTTCGTCTCTGTTTTCTCCACTACATACACGTCTTTGAAATAACGCTCGGCTGGAGTATAGGCTTGCATGGCATTGTTAGGATGTATGTTGCAGATCGTTCTATGGTTATTTGTGTTTACTTCAATCCAATTATGCACTCCTCCCAGCACCAGTTCACTGGCAAACACATCGGCAATAGTACCATCTTCGAACACCACGTGCAGCATGGCAAAATCTTCAATGTCCTTGTAAGTTGTGCGTAAATGCCCTTCATCCCTGAAGCCGGGCATGCGTGTAATGGCGTGGGTCCGGGCTGAGATAGTTTGAGGACGAATAGGTTTACCGTTGCGGGCTCTGCCCTCCACATGTTTCAGGTAGATGGCTGCCGACAAAGGGTGACACCCTTTCCCGATCATGGAGCCTCCTCCGGAAAGCTTCCATTGCCCATAGGCCAGTGAATGCGAGCCCGAATGGGACTCCTCACCATGCATCCAGATAATCTGGGCCCCGGTTTTCTCCAGTACTTCGCGCTCTTTCTGTATGGCCGGCGCATATACCCAATTCTCCGCATACATAATAAGTCCTTTACTTTCTCTCTCGGCCTGAAGCATCCTTTTTAGACTCTCCAATGTAGCTTCCAGTCCTTTTTCACGTGAAAAGGTATCGCCGTTGAAATCTTCGCTGCCATCACCAAAATACCCGGTGAATGGTTTCTCCACAATCACGTGCTTGTTCAGTTGGAGCGCGGCTATTACAATGGGCTCGTGTGTGACGGGTGGCGTGCAGACATGGATTACATCGGAGTTCTGCAGTAACTCCTCCAAACTGCTAAATGCTTTCAGGCTTCGCTCGCTTGTATAAGCCTGCAGGTTTTCCGAAGAGGGAGAATAAGCACCGGCTATGTCTACTTTGGCACTGAAAACCCGCTGCAGCGCCTCATAATGAAATTTTGCAGCAAAGCCGGAACCAACGATCCCAGCCCGTAAAACTTTCTTTTCCATTCACTGTTCTTTTAATCTTCTTGATCTGTTTTAGTGTCCGCTTCGAAGCCTGGAAAGGAGAATATCTTGTCCCTTCTGATTGCTTCCTGAACTACCTGTCAGATTCAACTTATCTTTTCTTAATCAGCATAAACTGTTTTTTCAATGCCCATTTCCAGCCCGCGCAGCTCTGCCAGCCCGCGCAGCCTGCCGATAGCAGAATAGCCCGGATTGGTGACCTTGCGCAAGTCATCAAGCATCTGATGGCCATGGTCTGGCCGGAATGGTATAGGTTGCTCCCGCTCTCTGTTAATTGAGATGAGCTCCTTCATCACGGCATACATATCGACATCGCCCTCTAAATGATTGGCTTCATAAAAGTTGCCTTCTGCATCGCGCTGTGTACTCCGCAGATGCACAAAGTAAATGCGGTCAGCGAACTGCTGCACCATACCGGGTAGGTTATTGTCTTCCCTCACGCCAAAAGAGCCGGTGCAGAAGCATAGGCCGTTGCTCGGGGAAGGAACCGCTTGTATCAATGCCTCCACATCGGCCGCAGTACTTACCACCCTCGGCAGCCCCAGAATACTATAGGGTGGATCGTCGGGGTGGATCGCCAATTTCACGCCTGCCTCCTCGGCAACAGGTACCACTTTCTGCAGAAAGTATATCAGGTGCCGCTGCAACTTTTCTGCATCAATGCCTGCATAAGCATCCAGCGCCTCCTGGAACTGCTCCAGCGTAAAGCTCTCTTCACTGCCAGGCAAACCAGCGATGATGTTTCGCTGCAGCAGGAGCCTCTCGTTAGCTTGCATGCTGCTGAACCGCTGCTGTGCCCTTTCCAACTCCTGTTTTGTATAGTCGCCCTTTGCACCCTGCCGCTGAAGCATGAACACATCAAAAGCTATAAAGGCGGCTCTTTCAAAGCGTAGTGCCTTCGAACCATCCTCCACTTCATAGCTCAGATCAGTGCGTGTCCAGTCCAGCACCGGCATAAAATTATAGGTAACGATATAGATGCCACAGGCTGCCAGATTCCGGATGGATTGCCTGTAGTTATCGATGTAGGTTTCAAAGCCCTGGCTTTGGGTTTTAATAGCTTCATGAACAGGCACACTCTCCACCACGCTCCATACCAGCCCGGCCTGTTCTATTTCATCTTTTCGCTTCTGTATTTCCTCCACAGTCCATACCTGTCCATTAGGTATATGGTGCAGTGCCGTTACAATATCGGTTGCACCGGCTTGTTTAATATCTTGTAAGGAAACCGGGTCGTTAGGCCCGTACCATCTCCAGCTTTGTAATAGAGGCATATGTAAGTTGTTGCTTTTTTAATTAGACACCACTGAAGGCATTAAATCCTCCATCCACCAGCAGCGTTTCCCCGCTTACGAACCGGGAAGCATCGCTCAACAGGTAGATAAGCGTTCCGGTCAGTTCTTCCGGATTGCCCAGTCTCCGGAATGGTGTGTTCGAAATAAACTTCTGTGCTCTTTCTGTATAGCTTCCGTCGCTGTTAAGCAGCAGTGTGCGATTTTGCTCTGTTAAGAACACGCCGGGCGCAATAGCATTTACCCGTACACCATCTCCATAGCGGAGGGCCAGCTCCACTGCCATCCACTGGGTATAAGCCTCTACTGCTTTTTTTGCCATGGTGTAGCCAAGCACCCGGGTTAGAGGGCGTTGCGCCGTCAGGGAAGAAATATTAACTATAGCTCCTTTGCCTTTTTCGGCAATCACCCTTCCGAAAACGTGGGTGGGAATAATGGTACCGAACAGGTTCAGATCCACTGCTTTCTGTGTGTCCGCTATTTTAATATTGAACAGATCCTGGTCAGGCATAACAGTGGCACCCGGTATATTACCTCCGGCAGCATTCACCAGGCCGTCAATGGTGCCCCAATTCGCCAGTACTTCATCTTTGGCCACCTGCATTTGCTCTTCCTTCAGCACATCGCCAAGTATGGCTATAGCTTCACCGCCTGCGGCTTTAATCGCAGCTACTCTCTCTGCTGCACGTTCCTGATTACGCCCAAGTATAGCCACCTTTGCACCAGCCTTTGCTATAGCAAGAGACATCGCTTCTCCCAATATACCCGTAGCCCCTGTCATCACGACTACTTTTCCTTTCAATGAAAACTGTTCTATTCCGTTCATGTTATGTTTTATGATGCAATGGCAAATGCGCTGAGGCATTAGCCACAAGTAATAGCTTCTGCTGTTCTAAATAATAAACCATTAAGCGAGTAATCTCTTACCTCGAATACTATCATTAAACCAAGTAACTAAAGAAGTTAAATGATCTATTATATTTAATTTCAACTAATCTACCGCAATCGATTGCAGATTCCAAATTAGAATGGCTTTATTTCTATATAATTTTAGTAAAATAAATTTAAGCTTTAACAGGTTAGTTTTCATTTTGTAGATTCCCGAACGATAAGTTCTACCGGCGATGTAAGTGAAATAAAGCTTCTGCCTGGTTCTATTTTCTGATGAATTAAGTCCATGATTAATGCTGCTGCCTGTTCCCCCATTTCGTAAGGAAATTGCTCAACAGACGTAATGGAGGGTCGTATGATCTGCACCCGGGGATCATTGGAATAGCCGGCCAGTCTAAAATCCTGTGGAATACGGAGTTTTATGGTGTTGGCGTAATCCAGCACTGCAATGGCTGTTGTATCGTTACAGGTGAAAACCGCATCAGGATAAGGCAGCGCAGCAAACAAAGACTCACAGGTTCTATAGGCATTTTCATAGGTTAACTCCTGAAAAGATACGATGCTTTCGTCGAAAGGAACATTGAATTTCTTCAGGGCATCCTGGTAGCCTGCCAGGCGTTCTCTGTAAAGACTACAACTTAGCGGGCCACTGATATGTGCAATTCGCCGACACCCCTTCTCCAGCAGGTGAAGTGTTGTTTTATAGGCTCCCTGGTAATCCTCCCCCTGAATTTTATGAGCCGAATACCCTTTAGGCACCCTATCATAGAATACCAGAGGTACATTCGCTTTTGCAAAAGCATCAAAATGGGAAAAGTCTTCCGTATACAAGGTAGAAGAAACAATCAGTCCCTCCACCCGCAGGGCAAGCAGCACATTCACAAGCTGTTTTTCCAGAGCCGGCGATTCATTCGACTGGAAAATCATCAGGTTATAGTCGCGCTTTTGCAGTACGTTCTGAATAGCTGTTATCACCGAAGACTGGAAGTACATGGATATACGCGGAACGATAAGCCCGATGATATTTGATTTGCTTTTCCGAAGGCTGGATGCCATTGCATTTAACTGGTACCCTGCCTTGTTTACAGCCTCCTTTACGCGTTCTTTTGTATCCTCGCTTACGTGCGGATGATCGCTTAAAGCCCTTGAAACGGTAGAAGTAGACAAACCTAGCTCAAAAGCAATGTCTTTCAATCTATACTGAGGCTTTTTACTCATTTGTAGGCTGTCACTTTCCGTGCGAAACATATTTTTTTAAATATAATGGATTTTTATTTCTCAGCAGGTATGTTACTTTGGTGACGCTATTTATATATACTAACTGAAGGAATGGCAGAAAACCAGCGCCAGCACCCTAGCTATAGTTTAACTGTTTAAAGCAATCGTCATAGTATGCCTTTCTTATGAGGATAATATGAGCCCCTAAGACGCAAACAATGGAAAATCCGGCAAACCAGACTGACCGCACCAGCTTGCCGGATAATCGTTTAAATGGCTTTCAATTCCTTTATTTTAATACTTCTAAAGGCTACACTATTGCCATGGTCCTGGAGTAAGATATGTCCTTTAGCCGCCTCACCAAAGTTTTCCCAGTTCTTGTATTTGCTTTTACTTACTAATTCCTTGAATTCTTCAGATCCTCTTTTATATTCCAGCACCTTTATACCATTCAGCCAATGCTCCACGGTGTTATCAGGTTTAACAATTAAACGGGCCTGGTTCCACTCGCCGATTGGTTTCAGAAACCGCTGGTTCTTCTCCGATGTCTTCAGATCATACAGCGATGCAAGTGTACGGTTACCATCTCGTCCCATTTTAGCGTCCGGGTGTCTTGCATCATCCAGTAATTGATATTCGAGTCCGATAGCAGAAGCATTCTTAACGTTCTCTTTTTCCGTAACAAAATATTTGATACCACTGTTAGCACCCGCTGTGAGTTTAAACTGAACCTGTAAGTCAAATGCATCAAACTCCTGCTCCGTTACAATATCGCCACCGTTCACCGATTCGCCTCCTCCGGATTCAAGCACCTGCAGTTCTCCTGCGTCAATCTTCCATCCACCTGCCGGAAAAGCATCTTTATAAGCTCCCCTCCAGCCCTTTGTTGTTTTGCCATCCCACAGCAAGCGCCAGCCCTGTGCCTTTTCCTCTTCTGTCAGATTGTTTGGCACAAGGTTTACAACAAAGGCACTATGCCCTTCCCGTTGTTTCAGATCAGTAGTCTTGATACGGATATGCCGCCACCTGATTTCTTTTCCAGCATCTTCGGCATTGCCAATAGAATGCACCTGGAGCGCTATAATTCCTTTAGGTGTCATATCATCTACCACCGAAGCAACTGGCACATCATTCATCCAGGTGGTGATACGGTTACCTATGGCTTCGATTCGTGCTTTGTTCCAAGCTCCTTTCTTAAAAGCCGATTGGGCATCGGGGTTTAGCGAAAGCGGGTAAAGCCATCCCCGTCTTGCCTCATCGTAAATGCCTCCAGTCCACTTCCGATCAGAGGGATCAATTTCAAACTGGTAACCATGCACCCGTCCTTCCATGACGGCCGGATCAGAGATACTGCGAAACTGCACACCACTGTTAATGTCGTTATCCAGCATAACTTCAAACTCAAGGATATAGTCGCTATATTCTTTATCTGTAGCCAGAAAGCTGTTAGGCGAATTCATGACGGTGGTGCCCACAATGGCACCATCCTCTACTTTGTAGCTGGCCTTGCCGTTTATTTGCGTCCATCCGGTCAGGTCTTTTCCATTGAACAACTCAACCCAACCGTTTTCCTGTGATGACTCCGAAAGCTGCACCGATTCATTACTTTTTGAAGCGCATCCGTACTGGCTAAACGTGGCGGGAAGCAGCATTAGTAAAAGGGGCAAATGATGTTTTTTCATTTTTATCAAGTATGTGATTAAATCATATTCCAGTACTGCAGTTGGTGTCCACTGCGTTTAGTTAAAAGAGGCATTCTGCTCAGCCTTTGGACAAGGCTGAGCAGAATTATACTAATAACCTTCGTTTTGTGCAAATTCAGAGGTAGTACGGTCAATCTGTTCCTGCGGGATGGGACGCAAGACATGGAAACTTCTAATGTTTTGCCCCCCATAAGGATTATGGGCTTTTACGCGCTCAACAAGTTTTCCTGTTCTTACCAGGTCAAACCAGCGGAACATCTCTCCGATCAGCTCACGTGCGCGTTCATCCAGGATAAAATCTATGTCCAAATCCCCGGCCGTTACCATCATGGCTTGTTGGTGCTGTGCTGTTTCTTCAGGAGTAGCTCCTACTCTGGCAGACCTGAGCCTAAGGGTGTTGATATAATCTGCGGCTTCCTCAGCTTTGCCACTCATCAAAAGTGCTTCCGCAGCTATCAGGTACGTTTCGGCCAGCCGCATCATTGGAAAATCGCGCACACCTGCCGCCTGGTTATCAGGTCGTTGAGCATCCTCAAATTTAGTTAAAGAGGGATAAAGCTTTGGTGTATATTTGCTTGGTGTAAGCACCTGATAAGGCTTACTTGCAATAACATTGGCAGGAAGCTCTTTGCCTGGAAGCCAAATGGCAGTATCTCCTACACTGTAGGCCGGTACGCCGTTAATTTTAGGTATTGAGGCTGCATTGTTTGCGTAGAAGACACTTTTGAAAAACTTTTCATAGCGTACATCATGGGTTCTGTCAGCATAAACATTGTTTAAAAGGAAGTCTGTCGGGCGAAACCTCTTCCAGGGTGTTCCGTTTGGCAGATCCCGCTTCATGCCTGGCTGCACATCGTATTCCATTAACACAAAACGGCTGGCATTGTTAGCCCCATCTCCGTTATAAATCTGGTCGTTGATATACTGCGCTGCAAAAATTGTCTCTGAGTTGTTCTCATTGCCCTGAGCAAATACATCTGATATATTTGGCAGCAGCACATAGTTGTAATTACTTATCACTCCCTTTGCAAGGTCTGCTGCACGCTGATAGTCTGTTTGCTGCGCAGCTACAGACGATGCTCTCGTCAGCAATACCCTGGCAAGCAGGTGTTCAGCGGCAGGCTTGGTGGCACGGCCCCAGTCATTTGTGGTGGAAGGAAGTTTTGCAATAGCATCTTCCAGGTCTTTTACAATTACGTCATAAACATCCGCTACACTGGAGCGAGCTGATGCTGTCTCAACAGCTTGTGTTTCGCTGAGGGTGATATGTACCGGCCCAAACATCTGTACCAGTACAAAATAATGATGCGCCCTCAGGAATTTAGCTTCTCCTATTCTGATATCCCGGGTAACATTGTTCATACTTGAAATTGCCGGTGCCCGCTCAATAATGGCATTTGTGGTATTTATACCGATATAAAAATTGTTCCATATCTCTCTACAGTAAGTATTACGGGCATCTAGTTGAGCAGAATAAGCGTCGAAGTATTTAAACCCGCCATCAGACCCCTGCATGTAAGTATCAGTACCGAACACAGTAGTTGTCATGCCTCTTTCCACTCCATAATACTGTCGCAATGGTTGGTACGCAGCTACTACTGCAGCCTCCAGCCCCTCGCCGGTGCTTATAAATTCACTGGTAAGTCCAGAGCGAAGATCCTCATCCAGCAGGCCATTACACGATGTGGCAAGGCTTCCCAATATTAAAAGGCTAATTATATATCGTTTCATAAATCTTAAATTTTAACTTTTAGAATCTAACATTTAACCCTAACAGGTACTGAGAATAGGACGGCGTATCCTGACGCGGAAATTCAGGATCTATACCTTTGTGATCTCTTACATAAGATGAAAAGATGAGTGGTTGCTGTGCCGTAGCATAAACCCTTATTGAGCCAATGCCTATCTTTTCAGTAAGCGACTGGGGCAGGTTATACCCAAAGTTGATGTTCCTTATCTTGATAAATGATCCATCGAAATAGCGCAGGGTACTCACATAAATGGGGCTCTCCTGGTTCTGATTTGGCCTTGGATAAGCATTGGTAGGATTAGCAGGAGTCCAGTAGTCTACGTCTAAGCTGTTGTAGCGGCCGAACAAGTTAACTGTCTGCCCTTCATGGAGATTACTGATGATGGTGTTGCCGAATTGCCCGAATACAAAAAACGAAAGGTCAAAGTTTTTATAAGAAAAACGGTGTGTCATACCTCCTTGCCAGGTTGGCCTTGGAGTTCCTAGTATTATCCTGTCGTCAGCCGTAATTTTGTTATCATTGTTTACATCTCTAACTCTTATTTCGCCGGGCTTCTGCCCGTACACCTTTGCAAGCTCCGCCTCTTCTGTTTGCCAGATCCCGATTTTTTCATAGTCATAGTACACGTTTATCGGTTGACCTATAAACCATTGACTACCGATATCATCTACCTTGCCCCCATATAGCTCTATTATTTTTTCTCTGTTAGCAAAGGCATTTAAGTCTACCGACCAGTTAAAATCATTGCCAGCAATAAGCACGGCAGATAAAGTCATTTCTACACCTGTATTCTGGGTACTGCCTATATTCTCCAGCACATTGCTAAAACCACTGGTTAGGGGGAGCTGGCGCTGCAAGAGCAAGTCCCTGGTGCTCTGGCGATAGAATTCCAGACTACCTGAAACACGGTTATTCCAGAAGCCAAAATCAGTGCCTATATTGTATGAACTGGTTGATTCCCACTGCAAAGCATCGTTCCTGATAGCTCCAGGCCTAAACCCAAACAAGCCGGTATTGCCAAAGGAGTAGGTTGTACGGGATAAAGATCCCTGTGTCTGATAAGGGTTTATACCTGTATTTCCTGTTTCACCATAACTGGCACGCAGACGTAAAGTTGTTAACCATGAGATACCTTGCATGAATGCTTCATTAGAAACATTCCAACCTAGTGCAACAGAAGGAAAGAATCCCCATTTCTGCCCTTTGGCAAATCGTGAAGAGCCATCGGCACGACCTGTTAATGTTAATAGATAGCGGCTATCATATCCATAGTTTACGCGCGCCATATAGGATAAAATATTCCATTTTTCGTAAAATGATCCGACACCCGTTACCTTTGCAGCTGCCCCTAGGTTGTAGTACTCCATGCCTTCAGCAGGCACCCCCAGTACATTTACATTAGAGCCTTCCTGCTTACGCTGCTGCACACTGTATAAGCCTGTAAAGTTCAGGCTATGTTTTTCAGCAAAGGTTTTGTTATAATTCAGGATATTCTCGAGCGTGTAATTGAACACCTGGTTTTCATCAGTACTGGCAGTAGGATCGTTATTACGTCGTTCATTTGTTAAACGCCCCCTGAAATTACCCTTTCGGCTCTGGATAATATCCGGGCCAAAGTTAAGCCTGTAAGTGAGCCCTTCGGCAAGTGTTAACTCACCGTAAAGACTGCTAAAAAGGCGGAAGCGATCTTCTTTATTGATATTAGCGCCCTCTTGTATTTCACTTATCGGGTTAGAACGCAATCCATCGTTTGTTGGTAGAAAGATAATGTTGCCGGCTTCATCATAAGGAACACCGAGTGGATTTTCCAGTAGCGCATCATCATATGGATTTAGATCCAGTCCATTTAACACACTTTTACTTGCCAATGTAGATACGCCGAGCTTAATACGTTTTCCTATTTGCTGATCAAGGTTAACGCGCAGGGTAAAGCGGGACATGTCCTGAATCTTGATGATGCCGTTATCTTCAAAATAGTTTAGTGAAATCGAGTATCGGGTGTCTTCGGTGCCACCGTTTACACCGAGCTGGTGGTTCTGGATCAATCCTCTTCGCAGCATGAGCTCCTGATAATCTGTAGAGCGACCTAAACGAATAGACTCCAGTTCAACAGGTTCAAACAATTCCACATCTGCAGCCTGCGGGTCGTTATCGTCGTAATTATCGCTCGCTCTTCTCGACTCCCGCTTATATTCTGCGAACTCAGCTCCGTTCATCATATCTACTTTGCCTAAAGCTTTTGAGAAGCCGACAAAAGTATCATAGGTTATCTGAGGTTTACCAACGGTTCCTCTCCGGGTAGTGACAAGCACAACTCCATTGGCACCCCGAGACCCATAAATAGCAGTTGCCGAGGCGTCTTTTAATACTTCTAAGGAGGCAATATCCTGAGGTGCAATATCATTGATTCCGCCAGTTATCGGAATACCGTCTACTACATATAAAGGGTCATTATTAGCTGAGAAAGAACGGTTTCCACGCACCCTTACCTCCACACCTGCACCAGGCTTTGTACCCGACATGACCACATTCACACCTGCTACCCGCCCCTGCAGCGCCTGGGCTGCGTTTGTTACGGGCAGTTCTTTTATTTCTTCTGCCTTAACTGAACTAACAGCACCTGTTACATCACTTTTCTTCTGTGTACCATACCCTACAACGACCACTTCTTCCAGTGTTTTGGTATCTTCTTGTAAAATGACATTAATGGTTGTTTTTCCGTTTATAGGCACCTCTTTGGCAATAAACCCTATAAAAGAAAACACCAATGTACCGGATGCTTCTGAAAGGCGCAGCGAATAAGTACCTTCCACACCCGTAGTTGCCCCGGTAGAGGTTCCTTTTACGACAACCGTAACCCCAGGCAGTGGTTCACCTTTCCCTGACGTGACTCTTCCCTGAATGACAACATCCGCCACTTTAGGATTAACGTTGAGTGGCGGTCTAACGCCCTCTGCTGAGGCTACAAGTTGTGCTTTTACAGATAACCCTGTAAGGCAAACCAGCAGCACAGCACATGAAAATTTTGTAAAAATCGTCATAAGTGATGCTTTTTTGTGGAATAAAAAATACTAAAACTCAATACCTGCTTTTGCAGACAGGCAAATCTCAAATCATGTAGAGCAGATTACTTCTATGGTAACACAGCAGTGTCAAGTTTTCGCAATCGATTGCAGATAATGAAATAAAATGAATTACTTCTTCTGCACCCTAACTTCAATAAGTATATCTTTTACCTGATGGCACAGGCATTGTTTTAGATTAAAAAAGCATAGGCGTTCATCATAAAAAACTATAGATAAGCTTTGCTTCCTTTATAGTTTTCCACCTTCTAAAGCAACCCAGCAATTAAAAAACATTGGAATTGTTAATACTGAGCAATAATGACTCCCTTTCAACTTACTATCTTGGTTAAACAAGTACTTGCATCTGAGATCGATTGCAGGCATAATCAAAAAAAAAGCATTCGCTCACCAATTGCATACTTTATAAAAGTGATTAATCAATCATTATTTTCTAAATGTATTTATTCATTTTTACTTTTCCTAAAAGGAATTGTTCTTTTCCTGAAAAAATTTATTAAAGCAAATCCCGCATAACTTAAAACCGTGCCCTACTTAAAAAATAAATGGATTTGTGAATTGTTATGTAGGTCTGTGATGATGATAACATAAAACTGAATTCTTTTCTGTGCCGCATGTGAGGCAGTACAACCAGTTCAAAAAAAATGTTAGGTTATTTTGAATTGCAACCAGCTAGAAACCGGTTAAGCAATCGGAAAAATTTCAGCAACCGCATGAGTGAGTTTCAAGATTAAACCACAATGGTTGCAACAGAAGGAAGTTTAAATTTGTTGAATTTTCAATGCCGAAACAGTTCAGAGCAGGGTAGCCAACACGCTTGCATGGGAGAGTCGCTGTACATTCGTCTGAAGGAGGTGTCATAACTCACCCTGGTGTATACTATCTTCATGTCTTTATTTTGTTAACCTGTTTACACCATCCCCTACCAGCGGATGTTTGATGCTTCAAAAATGTGGGCCATATAGCCTCCATTCATTCCCTCGCTTCCGCCTCGTCTGGTTATGCCCTAAGCTTTCATATGCTTTCAGCTCTGGAGGCCATGCTTTCCTATAATGCCAGCTATGATCATTTCTTATTTTCTCTTTCTAAAACGGTCGTACCGTTTATTGCTTAACCAGATGTCAGTGACACCTAAAATCATCATCTGAACAACGTTTCTGAATTAAAACCGTCCACTAATAAAGGAGTTCAGGATGTTTTACTACATAATTCTAAATGAGAAGAACACTTTTACTGTTTATCACCTGCCTCATCAGTACCTTTAGTCAAGCACAGTATCCGGAAGAGAAAGCAGAGGAGAAACCCAGCTTGAAGATAGGCGGGGCTTTGCGCTTCAACTACAACCTTTCCACCTGGAAGGACGACCAACTGAAACGAGGCGGTGACTTTGGCTTTGATCTGTTTCGTATTAATGTGGAATCTGAGTACAAGGGTATTAAACTAAACGCAGAGTTCAGGCATTACGCACAGGCATTTGGCGGCGCTTTCCTGAAGCAGGGTTGGTTCCAGCACGACTTCTCCGAAAAGTCTCAAATCCAGGTCGGCCTGAACCAGGTGCCTTTTGGCATTCAGCAATATAACTCCAACAACTGGTTTTTTAACATCACCTATTACGCTGGTTTCGAGGACGACCACGACATGGGAGTAAAGTATATACACGACAACGGCCTTTGGCAATGGCAGGCCGCCTATTATAAAAGCGCCGAGGAGTTTGTGATCAGCTCGGCAGAGGCCAGCCCCAACCGCTACTCCTACGACATTACCGGGCGCAACAAAGAAAACAATCAAATGGACTTTAAGCTGGTTCGTCGCCTGGGCGACAGTCTTGCCCATGAACTGGGCTTCTCCCTGCAGGGAGGGCTTCTCTACAACCTGGACACTGAGCGCAACGGCAACAGGTACGCCGCTGCCGTACACTACGAGTACGCGGCAGCCTATAGTCCCTGGAACGTGAAGCTGCAGGCGATGCTCTACCGCTTACACCCGGAATACGCATCCGGGGACGACACTGGCTTTGTAGAGATGGGTGCCTACGGAGCCAATTACAACGTGGCCACCAAGGGGGAGATGTATACCGCCAGCCTGGCCTATCACCTTCCCATCGACAGGCGCCTGCTGCAGGGCATCACCTTCTACAACAACTACGGCTACTATAACAAGCGATTCAGTGGTTTTGAGGACACCCATATGAACGTACTGGGCGCTTTATGGACCGCCGGGGCTATGTACATCTACACCGATGCGGCCTTTGGCTACAACCAGCCCTGGCTTGGACCGGAGTGGGTAAACGCCCTTGCCTCCGGCACGCCCGCAGACACGGATTGGCACCTGCGTTTTAACATTAATATGGGATACTATTTCTGATTCTTTAACACGACATGCATGGGTAAAGTAAAAAGTAACACACACAGGTCTTTGGGGCTGGAGGTAAACGGTCCGGTATTCTGGTCGTCCATCGCTTTTCTGGTAGTCAGCATCGCGCTGGTGCTTGTCTTCCGGGAGAGTGCCGAGGCATTTTTCAGTGAGGTGCAAGTGGCCGTCACCTCCAGTATGGGCTGGCTCTTTATACTCAGCGTAAATCTCTTTGTAGCGTTCTGCCTGTATGTAGCCTTCAGCCGATTTGGTGCGATAAGGCTGGGCGGCAAAGACGCCAAGCCTGAATTCACCACCTCGGCCTGGTTTGCCATGCTTTTCAGCGCGGGTATGGGCATAGGCCTACTTTTCTGGAGCATAGCCGAGCCCATCAACCACTTTCAGACACCCCCTCTCGGGGAGCCCGGCACACCCGCCGCGGCGAGGCAGGCTATGAACTTCACTTTCCTGCATTGGGGACTGCACGCCTGGGCCATCTACGCACTGGTTGCGCTGGCGCTGGCGTTCTTTACCTATAACCGGCAGCTGCCCCTGACCGTGCGCTCTGCCTTCTATCCTTTTTTAGGTGAGCGGATTCATGGCATGGTGGGGCACATCATCGATACATTGGCTGTGATTGCCACGCTTTTCGGCCTGGCAACCTCGCTGGGGCTAGGGGTGCAACAGGTGGCTGCGGGGCTAAATCATGTATTCCCAGCCATTGTGAACAATATCACTACTCAAATTATACTTATCATGGTCATCACTGGTATCGCAACGATTTCTGTTGTAACCGGTGTAGACAAGGGCGTACGCATCCTGAGCGAGTGGAATATACGCATTGCCCTGTTTATACTGGTGGCGGTGCTGGTGCTGGGGCCAACCGTTTTTATACTTGGCTCCTATGTGCAGAACACCGGCTCCTACATCGGTAACTTCATGCAGCTCTCGTTCTGGAACGAGGCCTACTCTACCAGGAACTGGCAGGGCTCCTGGACGGTTTTCTACTGGGCCTGGTGGATTTCATGGGCACCGTTCGTGGGTATTTTTATTGCGCGGGTGTCTAAGGGCAGGACCATTAAGGAGTTTGTACTGGGCGTGTTGATCGCTCCAACCCTGCTCTCTTTCCTATGGATGACCGCCTTCGGCAGCACGGCGCTACGCGAAGCGCTGGCCGGTGACGCGACCATCGCGAATGCTGTAGCTGCAGATATGTCTACCGCCCTGTTTGTATTCTTCGAGCAACTGCCCTTCTCTACTGTACTTTCCGTGATTGGGGTACTGCTGGTGGCAGGTTTTTTTGTGACCTCTTCCGACTCCGGTTCGCTAGTGGTCGTAAGCCTTACATCCGGCGGTAACCCGAACCCTTCGGTGGGACTGCGTGTTTTTTGGGCACTGGCTGGTGGCGCTGTGGCCGCAGTGCTCTTGCTTGGCGGGGGCCTGCAGGCCTTGCAAACGGCCGTTATTATTACGGGGCTCCCTTTTGCCATTATCCTTTTGCTGATGTGTTACAGCCTTTACCGGGGCCTTGACGAGGAAGCCGCGGAAGAAACTAAACTGGGCAAGGCACAACAACGAAAAGCATACCAGCAGCTTGTCGGCGAAATGCTTGCCAAGCGTGCCCAAAAGCTGGGTACTGGAACTCCGGAACTCAAAAAAGATCATCCTACACCACCAAATCCTGATGCATTATGATTACGATTGACGCCATGATGGTCTGCCTCGACCTAAGCGACATAGACGAAAAACTGGTTGCCTTTGCCCGCTCCATCTGTGAGCGCCTGGAGGTACGCAAAGTATACTTTGTGCATAACATCAAACTATACGAGCTTAGCGACGAATTTAGAGAATGGTTCGGAGATATAGACCTTGGCCGCGAGATCGAGGGCAACATGCAGGATATTGTGGCCGAGCAGTTTGGTAACGTTACTGATTACGAGATACTCGTCAGCGAGGAGCCGAACACAGAGGTTATACTCGCCGACCTGGTAAAGCGCTACAAGGTAAAGCTAACCGTTCTTGGGAAGAAGACGAGCGACAAAAGCACGGGAGCCTTGGGTACAAAGCTGTTGCGCATACTTCCGTGCAGCGTGCTGGTGTTCCCCGAAAAGGCTCCTTTTAACATACAAAAAGTGTTGGTCCCGATAGACTTTTCAGATGCCTCTGTTCACGCACTCAGGCTAAGTAAAAACTTATCTGATCAATTGCGTCTTCAGCTGGAAATTATGCACGTATACCGCCTCCCAAGCCAGTTCTTCCCACTCATCTCAGAAGAGAAAGCCGTTAAAAAAGCGGAAGAATCGGTCAAAGAAAAATTTGCTCAACTGCAGAAACGGCACCAGGAGATAAGCACTGTTCCTTATGCCTTGGTAAGAGCTGCCAACAAGAGCATCGCAGAGCGTATTGCCCTGCACTTAGAAAAAGGCCGTCACAACTTGCTGGTACTGGGCCTGAAGGGTAACAACCCGCTGCCTTCGCTGAGTCTGGGCAGCGTGCCTACCGAGCTGTATAACACCGATATCCAAGTGCCGCTTTGGCTGGTGTACTCCGAGGATGTTATTCAGTAGGCTAAAGTGTGGTGGTGACAGGAAATGCTTGAAAAGAAGATAACAAGGAGATTTTATCCCACTCCTGCTGACACCAGGAGTGGGATCTCTGGCACCAGCCTATCGACGCCTATAGCTCTAAGAAAGGCGCCGTTGAGGCGCATGATGACTGTTCACTAACACCTACCGTAAATCTTTGCCAGACAGATCGTTCACCACATGCCTATAGATCATCACATACCTGGGGAACAGGAAAAGCGCAAAAGGATCCCGCTAGACCAGGAGACAAAAATCGGCTGCCATCACAAAGCAAGGACAGGCTTGCTATCCTTGCTTTGTGAGACTGTACGGTGAAGACCAGGCTTTGACAGGATAGGCAAAGCTCTTATCGCCAAGAGTGTAAAAGATTGAAGTAAAGCAGCTGCGTAGACCTTTTTTACCAGGTGAACCGCTACAGCGGAATCCGCGGGTAGTTCTGCACCTCCACCTCTTTATCGTCTTTGCTGTTGATTAAGCGGCTGGGACGGTTATTTTGTGCCACTTCATGTGCTTTGGCAAGTGCCTTATCCTCCTCATCAAAAGATTGTACCAGTTCTCCTTCATGGTTCAGCACACACCACTGCCTCTTTTCCTCGTTCCACTGTATACGGTATGTTCGCTCCCCCAACTGCTTCCTGTGACGGATCAGGTCCAGAATAATCTTGCCGTCGCTATAGCTTCCACCGGGGTAGGCCATGGGCAGAAGCGCGAAAAAGATGTAGTAAAGTGAGAAGTAGGTGAACTGGTAAGTCGCCATAGTCGGCTCAAGGGTCTTATTCTCAATCAGGTAAATCACAACGACCGTCGTTACAGCGTTAAACAGCGCACCGCCTGAGAAGATGAGAATATTGGCAAAACGGTGATTGCGCTTCAGGTTGTCGAAGGAGCAGAGGCCGTACCAGAAATAATATTTGCGCACCTCCAGCAGGCCGGCACGGAACAGCACCTCACCGCTGCCGACGGTGACTTTGATGTTCCTCCCCCCCATCAGCCAGGCAAAGAAAACATGCCCTGCCTCGTGCACAAGCGAAATGATGGGAAGCACAAGGAAAAAGGCAAGAAAGAACTTCGGTATATCATTTACTCCAAACATGACATTACCTGTTACGGTAACGAAGGAGTAACTTGGTGCTTTTTTTCTGTTTTTTTTAGGGCACGCTAAGGTACCGTAACTTATAGGTGTATGGGGATTGCCGCGGTGGCCTGGAGCTGTCAGTTAAATGACTGTCGAAACTCCAGAGGTGACATTTTGGTTTTCTTTTTAAAAAGCGTACTAAATGACTGGGCGTATTCAAAGCCTAAGGCATAAGCGATTTCGCTCACCGATAAGTTGGTAGTGGATAATTTTTCTTTTGCTTTTTCGATCAACTTCTCGTGGATATGTTGCTGGGTGTTTTGCCCGGTATGCAGGCGCAAGAAGTCGCTGAGATAGTTTGGCGATAGATTCATCCGTTCCGCAATATGTTGTACCGTTAACAGTCCCTGTTGCATGGTAGTATCAGTATTAAAATACTCCTCAACAAGAAGTTCAAATTTCGTAAGCAGTTGATGATTGTTGTTTTTGCGGGTAATGAACTGCCGCTCGTAAAAGCGATTGGAATAGTTAAGCAGCAATTCAATTTGTGATAGAATGATTTCCTGTGTGTGTTTATCAATATGCTGGCATTCTTTGTCGATCTTGCGGAGTATAGTGATAAGATCCTCTTCTTCTTCAGCGGAAAGATGCAGCGCCTCGTGTACCGCATAAGAAAAAAAGCCGTAGTTGTTGATAGTGCTTGCTAAGGGATGGGTAAGCAAAAAATCCGGATGGAAGATGAGCAGATAGCCCGATCCGCATTCCATATGCTGCAGATCCAGATACTGCACCTGATTGGGTGCCGTAAAACTCAAAACACCGTTATCGTAATCGTAGTGTTGCTGACCATACCTTATTTTACCCTTGGCTTCTCTTTTTAGAGCTACGCAGTAGAAGCGGTTAACGAAACCTTCCCAAACCTTGTCTTCCAGGAAAACACTTTCTGCCAAATTAATGACACTCACCAGCGGATGGCGAGGTTCGGGCAAAGACAATAACCGGTGAAATTCTGAAACAGAGTTAATGGAGTTCATAACACTAGTATAAATACCACAATTTATAAAATAACAGCTGCATTGTCAAAAAATGCAGCCGCGGAGAGTTAATCAGTTAATCAGTCAATAAGCCCCATGCTAAATTCATCGTACGGTTTACCTGTATCAGTACCTAACGGCACAATACTTTCCAGACCAGACAGTTCTGCTCCGCTTAATGGAATAGCGGTGGCCGCTATATTCTGCTCCAGGTATTTTCTCCGTTTAGTGCCCGGAATGGGTAAAATGTTCTTGCTCATGATCCAGACCAACGCCAACTGGGAAGGAGTAACGTTTTTTTCTCTCGCTAAGGACTCAATAGCTTTGACCAATTCTAGGTTTTTAGAGAAGTGGGCTTCCTGAAAGCGGGGTATCGCGCGGCGGAAATCATTCTCCGGCAGATCGTCAATGCTACGAATCTGTCCGGACAAAAACCCGCGCCCCAGCGGTGAGTAGGCTACGAAACCTATGCCCAGATCATGTAGGGTTTGCAGAATACCCCGCTCTTCCACTGTACGCTCAAACAACGAATATTCACTTTGTACGGCCGTGATCGGGTGAGCCGCATGCGCTCTTTTTACCGTTTCCGAAGAAACTTCTGATAGGCCGATATATCCTACCTTCCCTTCTTTCACCAGCTCGCTCATGGCTGCAACCGTTTCTTCGATGGGAGTGTTCTTATCAAGCCGGTGCAGGTAATACAGGTCTATGTAATCGGTGTTAAGATTTTTAAGGGAACGCTCCAACGCTTTTTTTACATATTCTTTTTTGCCATTGATGGCCCAGGTCACCTTGTTGTCGTCGTCTATTTCCCACCCAAACTTGGTGGCAATAATGTACTTGCTGCGATTGCCCTTGATAGCTTTCGCGATAAGCTGCTCATTTTTAAATGGACCATATAAGTCTGCCGTGTCTAAAAAGTTGCCGCCTAATTCGAGGGACCGGTGGATGGTAGCGATGGCTTCTTGCTCGTCTGCCTCCCCGTACATGTTTGCTTCCTCAAAGCCGGTCATACCCATACACCCTAAACCAATACCTGGTACAACCAATCCCTGGCTTCCCAATGCTATTTTCTTTATTTCCATAATGTAGATTTTTATAGGGCAAAGATCGCTAAGGTTATACTACCAGCTGTATGCAAAGCCCTGAACCTTGTATGCAAATCAAGGGACACGTTAAATGTGAGGACGGATGAGATCCAACAACGCCAAAGGTGAGCTGCAGGTGTCAGATGTGGGCTGGTGCGTGGCTAGCCTCACGCACGGCCGCAACCGCTACACTCAAGCTGAAATCAACCTGTTTTCTGGCTGGCAACGGAATTCAATGTGCGAAGTATTAGCCGAGCATAGGGTATACACTGAGTTAGCTAAAGACATATTTTAGTTGATAACCTGCCAAAAGCCTCTTATTGTCCTGACATTTCTTACATCCATAGGAATCTCCTGTATTTCAAGGCTTAGCCCTTTAACACCAATAGTCAACCTGCTTACCTGTGAAAATTCAAAAATTTTGTTCTTGATTATCTTTTACTTCTATATCCACACAGATGAGTTACTTTATTTCAGATTTCAATACTTTAACGCTTACCCATAGTAAGTTTGTGGATTCTGTATCAGATACTTTTGAGCACTATATCAGGAAAAAACTTTCCCGCTGAAATGTTCGTTCTTTTATTCCCTGATTTATAGTTTAGGAGTGCTTAGTTGGGGTAGATGATGTGCTCTTACAGAAAAGCTGAAGAAATTTATAAAGAAGATAGACGAAAGGCACGTAACATTAAGAACAATAGTCAATCAATAGTAGCCTCATCTTCTGCCGATAGCTTATCCATAACATTTTTCAGAAATTTCGATTTGTTCTTTTTTACTTCTTTGAGAAAAGGCGAACCTTCCTCAGCGTTGGATATATATTTTTCTCCCCAAAGAGCTATTTCAATCAAAGCAGGTATTAAGGCAACACCTTTTGGGCTAAGCTTATAAAGCGCTTTTACTTTATTATCTGGATATGGTAATTTGATGATTATTCCATTATTCTCCAATATCTGCAATCTATTAGCTAATATATTCGTTGCAATTTTTTCTGCTGACTTTGTAAAATCTCCGTAAGTACGGGATTCATAAAGCATCAAATCCCGCACAATTAATAGCGACCATCGGTCTCCAAAAATATCCAATGATGAACTGATCGGGCAATCGGAACGCTTTTCACTTAGTTTCATAAAATTTCCTGCTTTGTTACTTGCAAATTGAAAGCAATCATTTAATTTTACACTTGCAATTTGAAAGTATTAATCCTGTTTTTCAGTTGCAAACTGAAAGCAAATTTAATCATTTTATAATAAAAGAAGATGACAGACGATCTAAAAGAATCTCAAGTTAAAATATTAGTAACCGGAGTTACAGGTGTAGTTGGAAAAGGTACAGTGGAACATTTATTAAAAAAGGGAGTTCCCTCAAACCAAATTATCGGACTTTCCCGGAGAAAAGAAGAATTAGCTGCAAAAGGCGTTGAAGTTCGTTTTGGTGATTATTTTGATTATGATTCGTTACTACATGCCTTTGAAGGGGTTGACAAAGTAATGCTTACAAGCACAGTAGCTTTTACAGATCGCTTTACCCAACATTATAATGTAATTACCGCTGCCCGCCAAGCAGGCGTTAAGCACGTAATATATATGGCAATTATGCGTAAAGAAGGTTCGGGACGTATTATTCCTGAAGTAACCGAATCAGACCTTTTTACGGAACAAGTACTTAAATCTTCAGGGCTTGATTATACCATTTTATACCAGCCGCCTTTTATGGACCTTCTATCATTCTACTATGATGCCAATCCTTATGAAAATGGAATAAAAGTTCCGTCAAACAATGGAAAGATGGCACCTGCAACAAGAGATGAATTGGCAGAAGCCCATGCTGTAATACTTTCTACGCCGGGACACGAAAATAAAACTTATTCACTTGGCGGCAACGATTCTGTTTCGTTTTCTGACATGGCAAAAATTCTTGCGGAAGTAAAAGGGCAACCTGTTCCTTTTACCACCATTACAGCAGAAGAATATATTGATGCGATAGTTGCGAAAGGAGTTACTCGTTATGTTGCCGAATTTATTACGAGCTGGGTAGTGGCAATAGAAGAAGGTGAATTCCAATTTCAATCAGGCGATTTAGAGCAGTTATTAGGTAGAAAGACAAAAACTCTCAGAGAGTACATAGAATCAACTTTGGCTTAGAATATTGCCGAGATACAATAACCAAAGAAGCAGAGAATTTATCTTTTCAACCACCTCACTATTATCCTAAGAAGAAGTAACCGATGTTAGAACAGCCTTATTAGGACCCTCTAGAGAAGCCGTTGAGGTTGTTGGTGCAGGTGATGAACTTGCCGCTGTAGCGAACCTTGAAAGCGATGCCATCCACACGATGATGTAGAGCCGCAACAGAGGCTTCTGTTGCCACTATGCGATATCTTCGCTCACGCGGTGGGTGATGGTCCTGCTCTTCCTCCAGCATCTTCTCATTGCCGCGCACATAGAGCTCCTCCTTTTACACTTAAATTTAACGATCAAACCAAGGCTCCACAAGATGTAAAATACCTGTACATCTTTCTGAAGACTACCTAGTTACACCTAAATTCGGGTACCCGAAGCCGTTCCGATTTCGGGTACCCGAATTTGCTCCCTCAAAAAGGAGATAAAATGTAAAATTCAGGTGGGGGTTAAAAGCAAAAAAGCCCTTAAATCGCTGATTTAAGGGCTTTTTATACTAATTGATAAGTTAATCCGCAGAGAGAGCGGGATTCGAACCCGCGATACCCTTTTGAGGTATACACACTTTCCAGGCGTGCTCCTTCAACCACTCGGACACCTCTCTGTATTGCGGTGCAAAGGTAGCAGGATTTTACTATTCAGTGCAAGTAAAAGCAAACATTACCTACAAATAAACTAAATAGAAATTTCCCCGCGCAGGTTACTGCCTAAAAGCTCCTTTGTCTTTTGTTTATCCAGTTTTAGGCCCAGCACAAACATCATCTTGGTAATGGCAGCCTCTGTCGTAATATCAGCACCCCCAATCACCCCCATGTTCAGCAGGTACTTGCTGGTTTCATACCTGCCCTGGTCTACCCGTCCTTCGTCGCACTGCGAAACGTTTAAAATGTAAATACCTCTGTCGATGGCGTCCTGCAACAGGTTCAGCAGCCAGGGCCAGGTAGGGGCATTGCCAGCTCCGAACGTTTCCATCACCACCCCCCGCAGGTCAGGAATATGCAGGATGCTTTTTATAGTTGCGGCCGTTATACCCGGAAACAGCTTAAGAATCGCCACCCGGTCATCTAAATGCTCGTGCACCTTAAAATGCGCCTCTGCATGCGGACGAATAGCATGCCAGGTATAGTCTATTTTAATGCCTGCCTTCGCCAGCACAGGATAGTTCTCCGATTTGAAGGCATTAAAATAGCGGCTTTCCACTTTCTTGCCCCGGTTGCCCCTGATCAGTAAATTATGAAAGTAGATGCACACCTCCGGCACAGCACTTTTACCGTTAATCTTTTTAGCCGCAATTTGCAAAGCTGAAATCAGGTTTTCACGGGCATCGGTCCTTGTTCTGCCGATAGGCACCTGTGCTCCTGTAAAAATAACCGGCTTTTGCAGGTTCTCCAGCATGTAACTCAGTGCCGAGGCGCTATAGGCCATGGTATCGGTACCGTGCAGAATCACAAAGCCATCATACGCAGCATAGTTCTCCTTAATTAATTGCACCAGCATGTACCACTCTTTCAGAGAAACATTCGAAGAATCTATGGGCGGGTCCATGTTAATTACCGAAAGCAGATAACGGAAATTACCGAGCTCCGGCACCTTTTCTACAATCAGGCTGAAATTGAATGGCACCAGGTGCTCCCGGTTTTCATCATAGGCCATCCCGATAGTGCCACCCGTATATATAAGCAAAATAGAAGCTTCTGGATTATCAGGAGCAGCCGTGTCTATGTTTACTTTTTCTATTGTCATTTTCAGAGTTTAAATAGGTTGAGGGAATTACGGGTAGTTACCTCTGCCACTTCCTCTATCGCTCTACCTGTTAGTTCTGCCACACGGCTGGCAACCAGCGGCACGTAAACAGGCTCGTTTCTTTTCCCCCGATAGGGCACAGGCGCCAGGTACGGGCAATCGGTTTCCAGTACCAGGTCTTCCAGTTCCACGTGTGGCAGCACCTTGTCCAGCCCTCCGTTCTTAAAGGTAGCCACGCCGCCAATGCCCATTAAAAATCCTAGTTCCTTTATCTTCTGCGCCTGCTCAAGCGTACCTGTGAAGCAGTGGAAAATTCCGCGTAGGGTACCATCCTGGGCGGCTTTGATAATTTCATAGGTCTCATCAAACGCATCGCGCGTGTGCAGGATAATCGGCAGGTTGTGCTTTTTAGCGAGTTCGGCCTGCACCTTCAGGGCCTCCTGCTGCTGCGGGAAAAAGGTCTTGTCCCAGTACAGATCAATTCCACACTCTCCTACACCGGCAAAAGGGCGTTTGGCCAGCCACTCTTCCACCAGGTACAATTCTTTTTCAAATCCGCTTTTTATATAGGCCGGATGCAATCCCATCATCGGGAAACACTGCTCCGGGTGCTTTTCTTCTGCCTCCAGCATAGCATCGATGGAAGTATGGTCGATGTTCGGCATGTAAATCCTTGCTACTCCATCTTCCAAAGCCCTTGCTATAGCGGCGTCTCTGTCTTCTTTAAATTCTTCAGAATAAATATGGGCGTGCGAATCAACAAATTTCATGTGTCTTTAGATAGCTTTAGCAATGCTACAGTATATTCTGTCAGAACGTGAAGATAAGTCATAAAAATAAGAATAGCCTTACTCCCTCAAACAGACTAAACTTACCTGAATACGAAATCTTAAAGCGCCTATGGTGTGCTGTTCCAGATTTACAAAATTCAAGATTAATACTTACGGCCTTTCCAGCGAATACTGGTCGGGAGAAAGAAAAAAATAATCAGGACAACAGAAGAAATAACCAGGTAAAGCTCAAAAAGGAGGTACAGCCACCAGGGCTGTTGTTGCCGCACACGCTGCAGGCAAACAGCCACAAAAATACTTTGCAACACCACTTTAAAAGCAAATATACCCGCCATAACCCCTACCGAGGTATACGTGAAAAAAGGCAGCAGCACCGGGTAATAAGCCGAATGCAGTACCAGCACCACCACCATATACAGCGGCAGATGCATAGAGCCCCGCATCCAGCGTTTCCGCTGGTGTAATAACTGCAGTATAGTTTCTGCAGGTTCAGAAAGCGCCAGCACACGCCGATCGTAGATGTTGCGCGATTGCCAGCCCTTCTCTATAATTGCTTTAAAAATAGCCACATCTTCTGTAACCGAAAAGGGTATTACTTCAAAGCCACCCACAGCCTCATAAGCTTGACGGCGCAGGAGCATGTTGTTTCCCATAGTGGATACAGGCAGCTTCAGATCGGCTACCATTTGCATCAGCCCCAGGGCATACAACCAATCCATGTTCTGCAGCCTCGCAAACAAGCCGGCACCTTTGGTGGTGGTAATACCTGTTACAACTCCCACATCCTCCTGCATCTCAGACAGCATTACATGCACCCACTGCCGGGGTACCTGGATATCGGCATCTGTGAAAAAGAAATAGTCGGAGCTGGCAAGCTTTGCCAGGTGTGCCAAAACGTTTCCTTTGCCTTTTGCCTGGCCCATTTTTCCGGTAATGGTTATGCATTTGTAGAGAGGCTTGTCCTTTATGAAAGCATCCACAACTGCTTTGGTAGCATCTGTAGAAGCATCGTCGCCTATCAGCACTTCCACTAAACCGGCAGGATAATCCAGGGCTTCGATTGCTTTCAGACAAGCAAGAATATTGTTTTCTTCGTTGCGGGCGGCAATCAGGATACTGACTGGAGGCTTCTCCGAAAGTTTATGATGGTATGGTTTCCTGTTGAAGAGCAGCAACAAGATCAGCAGTATAAAAAGGCTAAAGTAAAGTATAAAATAGATTACCGATACGATCATAAGGTCTCAAATGTATAGCCTGCTGCCGTAAAGTGTTCCAGGAAAAGCGGCAGGGCATACATCATGTTACGCTGTGCCTTCAGGCTGTCGTGAAATACAATAATGCTTCCATTCCGGGTATGCCTGATGGATTTTTGCAGGCATGCTTCAGGCGAAAGCGAAGCATCAAAATCGTAGCTGATCACATCCCACATTACCAGTTCATACTGCTCTTTTAAAGCTGCAGCCTGCGACCGGCTTATTCGTCCGTGCGGGGGCCTGAATAGCTTCTTCCGTGGCCGGGAAAATTTCTGAACCGCCTCCAGCTCTTCCTGGCATAGCTGCACATTGCGGAGGTAGTCGTGCAAAGGTGTTTGCCAGCCCTTCAGGTGATTATAGGTATGATTCGCCAGTACATGCCCTGCGGCCAACACCTGCTCTGCAATAGCCGGATGTTTAGACAGGTTTTCTCCTACACAAAAGAAAGTGGCTTTGGCCTTGTACTTTTCCAACTGTTCCAGTACAAACGGCGTCACTACCGGAATAGGTCCATCATCAAAAGTCAGGTACAGCGTTTTCTCCTTACCGCTCCTGTTCCAGGTATAGTCCGACAATAATTTCTTCACCAGGAAAGGAGACTTGAAAAAACGCATGTTAAATGAGAGTGACAGGTAATTAGGGTGCTGCTGGAAATCCGGCTGCGAGGGAAGGCTGCTACAATAAGCCTGCTCTTCCTCCGGTGCTATTTATTTAAACCTGCACGAAAGCAGGGTGATATCATCTGTAAAGGTTGCTTCCTCGTTGTACAGGTTTATCTCGTTCAGCAACTGCAGGTGCAGCATGCGCGAGCTCAGATACCTGTTGCGCTGCAGAAAACTGATGGTGCCTTCCACGCCAAACTCCGCCTCATCCTCGTCAAACACCTCGGTTAAGCCATCGGTATAGCAGAGCATAATTGCGTTGTGCGGCACCTGAATTTTAGTAACCGACATAAACGGCAGCACATCAAAAACACCCAGCATGGTGCAGCCCTCGTTCAGCAGGCGGTGGTCGTTGTTCTCGTAGAGCAGAATCGGCGAGTTGTGCCCGGCATTTACATAAGATAGTTCGCGCGTCTTGCGGTTATAGATAGCCAGAAAAGCGGTGATGAATTTTTCAGCAATGGCATTCCTGTAGATCAGGTGGTTCAGCTCCGATACAACGGTATTCAGATCTGAAGTCTGGCGCAGGATGGTGCGCAATCCCGCCTGAAAGTTAGACATCAGCAACGAAGCAGGCACGCCTTTCCCCGAAACATCAGCCACACAAAAAAGGCACTGTTCGGCATCTATATCTACGTAGTCGTAGTAATCGCCCCCAATGGAGGAATGCGGAATATAGCTGGCATGTATAGCCACATCTTTGTCGTTGGGCAGTGCCTTCGGGAAGAGCATCGACTGCACCTCGCGGGCAATCTCAATCTCGCGGCGAATCGCCTCTTGTGCCAACCTCAGGCGCGCCATTTTATGGTTTTCGATCGCCACCAGCATAATATTGCTGACAGTCTGTACAAAGCTGAGCGCCTCCATATTGGTATAGTAAGGCTGTATTTTCCCGATCATAACAACGGCCAGTAACTTGCCATTGTGCAGAATCGGGATAACAATTTCGAAGGCCCGCCACTTCCGGTGCACATGTAGTTTGGAGGTATTGGTAATCTCCTTCAGATTCTTGATTTCTTCAGGTAGCTCCTCTTTGGTAAAATCTTGTTCGGTTCCAAAGCACACTTTACATTCCCAGTCCTCGTCGTGCATAAACAATACCAGGCGGCTAATCTGCAGCTGGGCAAGCAAGGTGAAGCGGTAAATCTTATAAAGAGCTGCCTCAGGCAAATTATCGTTAATAGCCTGCGTGATCTCCAGCAAGGCAGAGAGCTCCAGCTTTTTCAGATTAAGCTCCTGTTGTGTATTCGGTACAATTAGTTCAGGCATTCGAAATCGGAATTTTAGGGTCGTAAGCATCGCGCAGTCCGTTACCCAGAAGATTAAAGGCCAACACCAGCAGACTGATACATATACTCGGTAAAAGTACTAAAAAAAGACCGGATTTTGCACCTATGAGCTGAAAACCTTCATTCACCATCATTCCCCAGGATGGTGCAGGCGGTTGTACTCCCAGTCCTAAAAAGCTAAGGCCAGCCTCTATCAGAATGGCCGAAGCAAAGTTAGCTGTAGCTATTACTATTAAAGGCCCGATCATGTTTGGCAAAAGGTGCCTGTAAATTATTTTATACTGCGGAATACCTAGCACCTTCGCGGCTTCTACATAGGTTTTCTCTTTCAGGCTAAGTATCTGACCACGTACCACGCGTGCCACTTCAACCCACATGGTAAGGCCAACTGCCACAAAAGCTACCCACACGCCTTTGCTGTCGATTGCCAGGCTAATGGCAATTACCAGCATAATGCTGGGCACCGACCATACCACCGTCATCAGGAAAAGCATGAGTTTATCAACCCAGCCTCCGAAGTAACCTCCTAAGGCACCTACTGTTATACCCACCACCAGCGAGATAAGCACCGCCACAAAGCCAATGCCCAAAGAGATGCGGGTTCCCAGTATAAGCCGGCTCATTACATCTCTACCGGCTTTGTCGGTACCTAACCAGAAGGTCCGGCTGACAAGGTGCTCCTGCTCTACCTGCTGTTGCAACTGCGCCTCGTCCCCCTGCTTACCTGTAACGTCGGTTAAAGCAAATTTGCGCAGTTGGTCATTCATGGCATTATTGCTGCGCAAAGGCTGCACCAGTATACTATCTCCGGAAAAGGAATAACTCTCAACGGGCAGCTCCGAGTACTGCGAAGGTTCTCCCGAAAAAATGTAACTTATAAAATTCACCTTTCGCACCGCCTCTGCCGGCCTCCGCAGAAGCAGAACCTGCGTAGAAAAGCCCGGTGCTTTTTTTTGTAGCTGCACCAGCCCGTTATTGGCATTCGGGGTACTGTCGGGCATAAAAACATAGCCGCCTATCGCCAGTAAAGCAGCAATAAGAATAATGCACAAGCCGAACATGGCAGGTGTATTCTGCCTGAGTCGCTGACGGATGTAATAAGAAGGAGGCCTGGAAGTTACAGGCGCTTTTGCAAGAGTTGCCATTCAGATGGAGTTATGTACCACAAGACCAGCTTTTGTTGCCAGGAAGTAGTACTGCTGGCAATGTTTGCTGAAAGAAGCTGCATCGTAGGCATGCTCCGTATCCTGATCCGGGTACAGAATTTTAATGTAGCCTTTCTCCAACAAGGAATTTAAGCCTGCACAGAGTTCTTCATCGCTTAAAGACAAGGTGCCTCTAAGATCGCTGTAAGAAGCTACAAAATACAATTCATCCAGTATATCAAACTCTACTTCTGTCATCTGTTTCTGATTGATCTTCCCTTCCAGCTATAGCGGCCAAACAAACCGCAAAGCGCCGTAAAAACTATATACGGTATGTATACCAGTTGCAGCGGCAGCATATACCAGAGGTAGGCTGCTTTGTTTAAAAACTGCAGTATACGTTTTAAAAATAAAAAATCTATTGCAAATTTAATAGCATACCCTGTTATAAAGAGCCATAAAGGCAACCATCCAAGCCAAACGGCAGGTATGGCCAGGAAGAGTAGCAGGTTTACCAGAAACACACTAAAGGCTACCGCCTGAACATGCAGGCTCTGGTACGCTTTCCACTTGCTGGCCCACCTTACCCGCTGCGCTATAAAACTCCGGAGCGTTTTACGGGCTTCTGTGTATACAATCGCTTGTTTACTTCTCAAGAACGTGATTTTATCGGGGTAATTCGCGTGTACTTTGTGCAGCAGAAATTCGTCGTCGCCGCTGGCTATTCCTTCGTTACCCACAAAACCACCTACCAGTTCAAAGGCTTCTTTGGTATAAGCTAAATTGGCTCCATTGCACATATTCGGCTTTCCCATTGCTATAGAAGCCCCTCCTATCCCGATCAGACTGGCAAACTCCACCAGCTGCATCCGCTCAAACAAAGTATGGGTATTATGAAAGCTAACAGGTCCGCTGATAAACCACACCTGTTTCTTTATGTAAGTTGTGGCATAGAGCAACAGCCACTCCGGCTGTACCCGGCAGTCGCCATCTGTAAACACCAGCAGCTCTCCCGCAGCCAGTTCCACTCCTTTTTTTACAGCTGCTTTCTTTTGCGTTAGATTAATATAGTTTTTCAACTCTATGACTTTTAGTTGCAAAGCAGAAGTAGCCTTATATTCCTGCAGCAAGGCGGGGGTGCCGTCGTCGGAGTGGTCATCCAGCACCAGCACCTCAAAAAGCTCTTTGGGGTAAGTCTGCTGCTCCAGGTCATGCAGCAGGTTCAGAATATTGTCGGCCTCGTTTCGTACAGGTATGATAACTGAAAGCCTTGCCTTTTGCGGCCAGCCCTGCGTAGGCAATACCTCAGGCAGCTTTTTCCAGGCCACCCAGCGGCGCACAATTAGCCAGCCATAAACCACCAGTGAAAGCAGCAGCACATAACTCATGCATTTTCTCCTTTCCCGAACACACGCAAACGCAGCACAAAAAATAAGCCTACCGCACTTGGCACCAGTATGTTGAGCAACCAGAGGCTAAGGCTGGCGCTTAACACCTGTAAACGCTCCTGCCCCAGCAGTCCAAACAAGTACATGGCCGACAGTTCTCTTACTCCCAAATCTGAAATCAGCGAAACCGACGGCACGACTGACTTCAGAAAGAACGTGCCTGAAACGCCACAGATGTACTGCAGCAGTGTAAGCTTTACCTCAAACAGCACCAGGAGTAAAATAAACTGCACCAGAAAAACGGCATACCTCCCCAGCGATAGCAGCAGCAGCTTTGTCATTTCGGCTGAACTATAGCGCTTCATTACAACAATATACCGCAGAAACCTTCGAAGTGGCTTAAAGGCTGCGACAAGCGCCACCATAGCCCTGGCGTTGTATAATAAAAGTAAAATTGCCAGGTTTAACCCAATCAGTAACAGAACCAGGCTTAAGCCGGCACCGGGATACAGCTCCCAAAACATACCATATATGAAGTAAAGCAAACCTAGCGAACCTGCCAGTACAGTAGCCGCTAACTGGCAGAAACGGCCTATAAAAATGGCGCCAATAGCTTCTAAACGTGCTCTGCTCTTCAGCTCCATTACCCTTCCGGCATAATCGCCCAGTCTGTTTGGCGTGATAAAGCCAAGGGTAAGCCCCACCATCACCGATCTGTAGGCCCGCAAAAAAGACATTGATTCTATTTTCTGCCCCAGCAGCTGCCACTTCCAGGCTTCAAAGCCCCAGTTTACAGGTATAAACAAGGCAGCGATAAGGTATAAAAACCGGTGCGGACTCTGCGTTGCGGCCTCCAGTATACCTCCCCAGGAAAGAAAGGTATCCGGAGCCGTAAAAATGGTTTTATACAACAGGTACACCGTGATAAAAATCACAAATGCTTTTCCCAGGAGCAAAAGGAACCTTCTATCTAAAGTAATGTTCAATTTAATGTCTTATTTTTGTGACCACATGGTTTACTCACCCGCACTACCCCCCAACAAACTCATACTTGGTATAGACCCAGGCACCCAGGTAATGGGCTATGGGCTTATTGAAGTGACTGGCTCTAAAGTTAAACTCATTCAATATGGTGTTATTCACCTGAAGAGCTATAGCAATCACGCCATCAAGTTAAAGAAAATTTTCGACCGGATGATACAGCTCATCGACGAGTACCTGCCCGATGAACTGGCCATTGAGTCGCCTTTTTACGGCACCAACGTACAATCGATGCTGAAACTGGGTAGAGCACAGGGAGTTGCCATTGCAGCCGCGCTCTCCCGAGACATACCATACGTAGAGTATGCGCCAAAAAAAATTAAGCAATCGATCACTGGCAACGGGAATGCCTCTAAGGAACAGGTGGCCAGCATGCTCATGCAGATCCTGAAAATACAGGATGCCCCTAAACTACTCGATGCCACCGATGCCCTGGGTGTAGCCCTTTGCCACCACTACCAGAAAGGCAACAACGCCAAACAGGGCGGCAAGTCCTGGAAAAGCTTTTTAACAGATAACCCCGATCGTGTGGTTGGGAAGTAAGTAACACTATGAAGATAGGACTCCTCTCCGACACCCACAGCTACCTGGATGATCAGATACTGCGACTGCTGACGGGCAGCGATGAGATATGGCACGCCGGCGACTTCGGAACTGCCGAAGTTTCTGAACGACTAAGTGAAATAGCTCCGGTAAAGGGCGTATATGGCAACATAGATGGCTCGGATATACGCCAGCTGCACCCGAAGGTGCTTCGGTTTGAAGCAAATGGATTGGAGGTACTGATGACCCATATCGGAGGCTACCCCGGTAAATACCATCCGGATATAAAGCAGGAGATACAAAAGAACCCACCCGAACTTTATATTACGGGCCATTCCCATATTTTAAAGGTGATGACTGACAAAAGCCTGAACAACCTTTTGCATATTAACCCGGGCGCGGCAGGCAAACACGGGTTTCATAAAATCAGAACCATGGTTCGCTTTACCATTACAGATGCCCAAGTGCGCGACCTGCAGGTGATCGAACTGGGGAAAAGGACATAAAAAAGTGCGCCTGCCAGGCAGACACACTTTGAAGTCTTTCTAAAACCCGCCAACCGAAGCTTTCACAGCGTTGGCAGGCAGATGGTTTTACTTGCCGTAAGAATAATTACTCAGCAGAAGTTTCTTCAGTTGTAGCGGCAGGAGCCTCTACATTCTTTGGAGCTTCACCAAATTGTGCACGCAATTCGTCCATATCAACATTCTTGATAACAGGAACTTTTAATAACTGCTTAATTCTGGCTACTTTGTTATTAGCTCTTGCTTTATTTTTACGGTCTTTTCTTTTAAGTCTAGTAACTCCCATCGTTGCAATGTTTAAATTTGAACCGCAAAAGTAAGTTATTATTTTTACAAAGAAAAGTATTTCCAGAATCAAATTTAATTTATGCAACTAACAGACTTACGTTCCGATACAGTTACCAAGCCTTCGCAGGAAATGCTCCAGCACATGTTTGCTGCCGAAGTAGGCGACGATGTTTACGGAGAAGATCCCACTATAAATGCGTTAGAAGCAAAGGCGGCGGCCATGTTTGGCATGGAGGCGGGCATCTTCTGCCCTTCCGGCACCATGACGAACCAAATTGCCATCAAAGCCTTCACAGAGCCGATGTCGGAGGTTATCTGCGACAGATCGGCTCATATCCACCAGTACGAAGGAGGTGGAATTGCTTATAATTCTATGGCCTCTACCGCACTGGTAGATGGTGTGCGGGGGAAAATGACTCCGGAACAGGTGGCGTCTTACATCCGCCCGTTAAACAACATACATTTTCCTGTTACAAAACTGGTGGCGCTGGAGAACACCTGCAACAAGGGAGGCGGCACATATTATACTTTAGCTGAAATTGCCGCTATATCGGATGTCTGCAAAGAGCACAAGCTGTCGCTGCACCTCGATGGAGCCCGCGTGTTTAATGCCCTTGTTGCCTCCGGCGATCAAGCGTTAGATTACGGCCGCTATTTCGATAGTATTTCGGTTTGCCTTTCCAAAGGTTTGGGAGCACCGGTTGGATCGGTGTTACTGGGCTCAGAAGAGCTTATCCTGAAAGCCAGGCGAATCCGTAAAGTGCTGGGCGGCGGCATGCGCCAGGCAGGCTTTCTGGCAGCTGCCTGTATATATGCTTTAGACCACAACATAGACCGCCTGCAGGAAGACCACCAGAAAGCAAAACAGCTAGAAGCCATTCTTTTAAATTCAGGTTACATAGAAAGTGTTCTGCCTGTCGAAACCAATATCGTAATTTTCAAACTCAATAACAGGTATACTGATCAAACCTTTCTGAATGGACTGGCTAAAGCAGGAATACTGGCTGTAAGCTTCGGCCCGCAGATGATACGTTTTGTAACCCATCTGGATTTTACCCAGGAGATGCTTCAGCATACCCTGCAGGTGCTAAAAGCACTGGATAAAGAACCAGCCATCATTTAAGTACACATTTACCAAAATAAGAAGGGGGAGCATGCTGGCATGCTCCCCCTTCTTATTTTGGTCCAACTCAATCAGCCCGTATTGCTCTTCTAACAAAATCTCAGGATTTGCTTTACTACTTTAAAACCAAAGGCTAAGTCATGCCATTTTTTTAAACAAATATTATTCTGCTTAAAATTTTAATCAACAACCATCCTCAACATTAAAAAAACCTCTAAAACAGCCAAATTTTTAACAATACAGGCTCTCAAATTTTCAAGAAAACACACATTTCTTTAACACTCCCTTTATTAATATACCCATTTACTAAAAATTATATAAAATATTTAACATACCCCTATTGCTTTATATAGTATAATCATTAATTTTATATCGTTTTAAACACACACCCCCTGTAAAACGATACCCTAAACAATATCTTTCCACTTTTATGAAAAAAATTGAAGCAATCATCAGAACATCCAAATTTGAGGATGTATATGAAGCCTTAACCGGAGTAGGTGTTCCGTTTATGTCGACCTATGATGTAAAGGGCTTTGGGCTGGAGCATGGTTCTGCCCAGGTATACAGGGGCACTACCTACAATGTAGGCTTTATCCCGAGAACCAAAATTGAAATGGTGGTTACAGAAGACCAGGTAGAGAATGTTATTTCTACCATCCTGAAGGTTGCCAACACAGGCCATATAGGTGACGGGAAGATTTTTGTGATGGACGTGGAAGAAGTTATCCGGATAAGAACCGGTGAAGTTGGCGAAATGGCTCTGTAGTTTTTTACCTCTTTTGTAATCTATTTTCTAACATAAATTTATTTTAACCATGTCACAAGATCTATTTGTAGTCAACAACGTCTGGATGATGGTCTCCATTTTCCTGGTTTTCGTTATGCACTTAGGATTTGCCACACTGGAATCAGGGCTGGCTCGCTCCAAAAATACTGTCAATATTCTTTTTAAAAACAGCATGATTCCGGCTATAGGCTTAATTACCTATGCCCTCTGGGGTTTTTCAGTAATGTACCCGGGCAGCGACTTTGCGGGAAGCTTTTTCGGATTTTCCGGTTTCGGTTTAAACATGCCTGAGGGAGGTGAAACATCCGCTTACAACGAAGGTTATACCTTCTGGACAGACTTCCTTTTCCAGGGTATGTTTGCCGCCACAGCCGCTACTATTGTTTCTGGTGCTGTAGCAGAGCGTGTGAAGCTTACCAGCTTTATGGTGTTCTCTGTACTTTTTGTAGGTATTTGCTACCCTATTGTAGGTATGTGGAAATGGGGAGGTGGCTACCTGAACGAACTAACAGTGCCTTTCTACGACTTTGCCGGTTCTACTATTGTACACTCTGTAGGAGGATGGGGTGCCCTGGCGGGTATTATCTTACTGGGCTCCAGAATAGGAAAGTATGTTGACGGCAAAATCAAACCTATCCCGGGCCATAGCATACCACTGGCAACCATTGGCGTGTTTATCTTATGGTTAGGCTGGTTCGGGTTTAACGGCGGTTCCGTACTTTCTGCCGACCCGGGCGCTGTATCAAGAGTGCTGGTTATGACAAGCCTTGCTGCCGCTGCCGGCGCTATCGGAGGCTGTTTCCTTTCCATGATCCTTTTTAAATCTGCTGATATCACCATGGTATTGAACGGTATCTTGGCCGGTCTGGTGGGCATTACAGCCGGAGCAGATCAGATGGGCGTAACGGATTCTATTGTTATCGGTCTGGTGGCCGGCGCTCTTGTAGTGTTAGCTGTTGTATTGTTCGACAAGTTAAAGATAGACGATCCGGTGGGAGCACTCTCTGTACACCTTGTATGCGGTATATGGGGCACACTGGCAGTGGGTTTATTCGGTGCACTGGCTGGAGTAGATCAGATAATCAGTCAGCTCATTGGTATCGGCATGGTGGGCGCTTTCAGCTTTGCATTTGCCTTTGTATTGTGGTATGTCCTGAAGGTTACCATGGGTATCCGTGTATCAGAGAAAGAAGAACTGGATGGTCTTGATATTCATGAACACAAAATGCATGCTTACCCAGACATCAATGCTCCTGGCTTTGAAATGAGCCTGAATGAGAAAGAAACTACTGTGGCTGCCGGCAGCAAAAAACCGGTTGCCGTGTAAATAACACCTTTGTTTATTGAGATTTCCCTTTAGACATGGTCTGTAAAAACAAGTGGTAATGTCTGGTCCACATTACCACTGTTTTTACTAAAGCAAAGAGGCCGCGAAGCTAGCAAAGCTTCCACTTTTCTGATCATGTTTTGTATTCCCTCCCCTTTCCACCGCTTCTAACGATTTTTCTCCAAACGGCAATTTGAAGAGCAATCTAACGGCGGAGGTTCAGTACAATACTTCTCTTAAAATATTCAAACATCACATTTTCAAAAGTATGAAAAAACTTTTATCGCTAACAGCCGCAGCACTCTTCACTTGTGCAAATATAGTGAATGCGCAGGAAACATCCACCGACGACTCGAAAGGAACATTAAGTTTAAGTGGTTACGTTGATGCCTATTATCAATATAATCTAAATAAACCTCAATCTGGTATAAATGGAGGCAGGGTTTTTGACCTTTACCACAATTCAATATCACTTGGCTTAGTTCAGACGATGTTAACCTACACCAAAGGAAAAGCAACTGTGGTAGCCGATCTTACCTTTGGCCCCAATGCAGACCTGGGCAACTTTGGCAACGAAGGAACTGCCCGTTTCATTAAACAGGCCTACCTGTCGTATGCCCTTACCGACAAATTGAACTTTACCATTGGCCAATATGGCACGCACATCGGTTACGAACTGATCGATGCACCTTTAAACTTTAACTACAGCCTTTCTTACCTCTTCGGCAACGGACCTTTTTATCATACAGGAGCGAAGCTCGACTACACGGTAAACGATAAGCTGGGACTGATGGTGGGCGTGGTAAACGGCTGGGACGGCTTAATGGACTTTAACGATAAAAAATCTGTTACCGCCCAGATGCATGTTACACCTATTGAAGGATGGGATGTATACCTGAACTGGATTGGTGGCGATGAGTACAACACGATGTCTAACTTCGGCGAGGACGAAGGTTCTTATACCAGTTTATTCGACCTGACAACTTCCTTTAATGTAAATGATGCCTTTAAAGTCGGAGTGAATGCCGCCTATGGCTCTTTCTATACAGGAGCTGCCGAAGTGATTGCAGACGATCCCTGGACCAAAGATGCGACCTGGGGAGGTGGTGCGCTGTACCTGAACTATGCCATCAGCGATAAGTTTGGCTTAGGCTTGCGCAGCGAATACTTTTCAGACCCGGGCGGTGTACGCTATGTAGGTCCTATGAAGGTTACTTCGCTTACCCTGACAGGCGATGTAAAACTTTCTGACGGCAATTTTATGATCAAGCCTGAAGTGCGGGTTGATAAAGCGAAAGACAATGTATTTGAAGGCTCCAGCGGGCTGTATAACAAGAAAACACAGGCCACGGTAGGAGCAGCATTCATATACTCCTTCGGCAATTAAACAGCCTTTTTAAGTAACACTACAAATCTATGCTAATCTAACTGAACCTAATCTACACCTACCTATTTTACATGTGAGCAGCAGAGGAGTCTAAACCGCCACAGACTCTGAGCTGCTCACTTTCATTTTATAGGTGACAGGTGCTGTAATTCTGCAGAATTTCCTTTTATTTAGGACCAGAAGCAAACAGGTATTTCATGCACACTGCACTACAGGCGGCCCTGGCACTACTCCGGCAGGATCCGGTCATGGCCCAGATCATAGCCGCTACACCTCCACTTATTTCTTCCAGGTCTGAAGATATCTACTACAAGCTCCTTGGCTCCATCGTATCGCAACAGCTCTCTACTAAGGTGGCAGCCACTATTTTCAGAAGGTTCACCGAACTTTTTCCGGATCAGTATCCTAACCCCGAACTGGTGCTGGCGGCGGCAGACGAAGCATTAAGAAGCGCAGGTTTATCTTTTCAGAAGTTGAACTACATCCGGAATGTAGCGGCTTTTGCAGCAGCCGGTAACCTCAGCCACGCCACCATAGATGCCATGGAAGATGAACAGCTAATCCAACACCTCACACAGCTAAAAGGTGTAGGCCGCTGGACGGTGGAAATGCTTTTAATGTTTGCCCTGGAAAGGCCGGATGTTATGCCGCTGGATGATCTGGGAATACAGAATGCGATGAAAAAACACTATGGGCTTGAAGGGAAGGGAAAAGCTTTACGCCAGGATATGCTGCAAGTATCTGAAGCCTGGAGACCATACAGAACCATTGCCTGTAAATACCTCTGGAAGTCGCTGGAGATGGCATAATAGACCTATAGAGAATGCATCAGGTAGCTTGTATCAAAATGACACAACCTACTGGCTTCTAAACGCGCATGAGAGAACTAACAACACAAGCTAAGATACATGGTTTAGGCACATCAGTATAAGCAGTGTACCCGAAACATTTTGTCATGCTAGGCAAACAATTATTTCACCTTTGCCCGCTTTACCAGGTAAGAGTAGAGCACCTTGTCGAAGGGTTCCAGTATATCAACCGGAACAAAGTCTATCTTGTACTGGCCGCATTTAAGGGCAAGCTCCTTTTTATAGCTTTCTACAGCCGCCTGGTAATGCTCTTTTACCTGCGAGGGTTGCAGTTTTAGTTCCTGCCCTGTTTCCACATCCACGAACACGTAAGGGCGCTCCGAGAAGTCAAATTCTTCCTCGGTTTTACGATCCATCACATGGAAAATAAGCACCTCGTGCTTCTGATGTTTCAGGTGTTGCAAACCAGCAAAAATGGCATCACTGTTATCGTAGCGGCCCAGCATATCGCTAAAGATCACCACTAGCGACCGTTTCGGAATCTGCTGAGCGATCTGGTGTATCACGAAAGGCACATCGGTACCGGCCGGTACAGGTTTACTCTCCAGTTGCTGCTGCAACAAGAGCAGGAGCGTGTGCAGGTGCGAGGCCGTAGAGCGCACCGGCGATTGCAGCAGGATCTTATCTGAGAAGGTAACCAGCCCTACTGCATCGCGCTGTTTCCGAAGCAGCGTAGCCAGTGCCGCTGCGCATAAAGCCGAAAAGGTAATTTTGCCGTTATTCTCGGTAGGATAATACATCGAAGGAGAAACATCCAGCAAAATATGGCAGCGCAGGTTGGTTTCTTCTTCGTAGCGCTTTACAAAAAGCTTATCGGTGCGGGCAAAAACCTTCCAGTCGATGTGCCGGGTACTTTCACCGCTGTTGTAGAGGCGGTGCTCCGAAAACTCAACCGAAAAACCATGGTAAGGTGACTGATGCAGCCCTGTAATAAACCCCTCCACTAATTGCTTTGCCAGAAATTCCATGTTCTCGAATTTCTGTACATCGGCCAGGGTGAGGGGTTTCTTCATAACAGGCAAAGGTTAAAGTTTTACAGCTGCTGTTTCTGAAACGGCCAGAGGCGCTTCTTGTTGCTCCGGCTCCATTTTTTTAACCTCTTTAAGCTTAACCGGGGCTACGCCCGCCCGCACGAGTCCTATTTCCCGGGCAGCAGCTCTCGACACATCAATTATCGTGTGCCGCTTGCGGGCCATGCGATCGTTGATCCGGACCACTACACTTTTACCATTGTCGGTGTTGGTTACCTTTACCAGCGTGTTAAACGGTAAAGTGGCATGGGCTGCTGTAAAAAGGGTTTTGTCGTAGCGTTCTCCGCTGGAGGTGCGCTGGCCCTGCATCCTATCAGAATAGAAAGAGGCCTTGCCATTGGCCTGATAGGGGCTTGCATCTAAGAAGAGCGAAAGCAGGGATACTAGTATAAGAGAACATAAATTCATGATATACTATTTTTGGTGCAGCTACAAAGATATAGTTATTTATTTATGAAATTTTAAATTCAAAAATTTTTATATATCGGAACAATATGTTACTTTTAGGTTCACAAGTTGAATTTAACGTCTATTAAACGGTGGAAGAGAACAACGAAAAAGCAGAGATTTATTCCCAAAGAGTTAGAGCCGGGAAAAGAACGTATTTCTTTGATGTGAAGTCAACTCGCTCGAACGACTACTATGTGACCATCACAGAAAGTAAAAGAAAGTTCAAAGACGAGACTTTCTCATACGAGAAACACAAGATTTTCCTTTACAAGGAGGATTTCGTGAAATTTATGGAGGCTTTACAGGGCACAATTGATCACGTTAAATCAGAATTGCTGACAGAAGAAGCCCTGGCTGCACTTGAGGCACCTGTGTCTGAAACTGAACCGTCTTTCGACGACGAGCTGAAGTGGGAGTAGTTCACCCTATCCTACTCAGGTAGCGATATTTTAAACAAGAGCCTGTAGATGCATCTACAGGCTCTTGTCATTTTAGAAAATCCCCATTCCTCCTGCTTCTGCCTACCATGCACCGAAAGCACACCAAGCTGCGCCTGTTAACCCACTGCATGAGCTGGGCGTGCAATCCAGGCTATTATCCCGATCCTGATTTAAGCCAACAGACAGGCATTCCCTCATGCTGTTCCATAATTTGGTGAAGGGCACGTGCTTCTGGCGTGCCGCGTAAACTTAATTGTTGTATATTTGCAGCCTGAAATAAAAATTTAAAGAATGGGACTCAGATGCGGAATCGTTGGACTGCCAAACGTTGGTAAGTCTACTTTATTCAACGCTATTTCTAACGCTAAGGCAGAATCTGCCAACTATCCATTTTGCACCATAGAGCCTAACGTTGGTGTAATAACTGTGCCGGACGAACGCCTTCAGATTCTGGAGGATCTGGTGCACCCCGAGCGTGTACTGCCAACTGTTATTGAGTTTGTTGATATTGCCGGACTTGTGAAGGGGGCCAGCAAGGGCGAAGGTCTGGGAAATAAATTCCTGGCCAATATACGCGAGGTGGATGCCATTATTCACGTAGTGCGCTGCTTCGACGATCCGAACATTGTACACGTGGCCGGTAAAGTAGATCCTATTTCTGATAAAGAGATTATTGATACGGAGCTGCAGTTAAAGGACCTGGAATCAGTTGAGAAAAAGCTACTGAAAGTACAGCGCACCGCCAAAGCAGGTGATGCTAAAGCCAAGAAAGAATTCGCCAGTCTGGAGAAGTATAAAAACCACCTGGAGGCCGGGTTAAACGCACGCAGCCTGGATGTTACAGAAGATGATCTGGAAGCTGTGGAAGACCTGAACCTCCTAACAGCCAAGCCTGTGATTTATGCAGCTAACGTAGACGAGGACTCTATGAACTCTGGTAATGCGTTTTCTAAAACCCTGGAGGAGCACGTGAAAAACGAGAATGCACAGGTGGTTCTGATATCTGCCTCCATCGAAGCTCAGATTGCGGAACTCACTGATCCGGAAGAAAAAGAAATGTTCCTGGCAGAGTACGGCTTAAAAGAATCTGGCCTGAATAAACTGATCCGTGCTTCTTACGAGTTGCTTAACCTGATCACATACTTTACGGCAGGTGTAAAAGAAGTTCGTGCCTGGACGATTGGCAGAGGCTGGAAAGCACCTCAGGCGGCCGGTGTCATCCACTCGGATTTTGAGAAAGGCTTTATTCGTGCCGAGGTTATTAAATTAAAAGACTACCAGGAGTTTAAAACCGAAGCCAAAATAAAAGAGGCCGGTAAAATGGCGGTGGAAGGGAAAGACTACGTGGTTCAGGATGGCGACATCATGCACTTCCGTTTCAACGTATAGTAAATTTTTTCTATAGTAGAAAAGGCGGGTTAATACCCGCCTTTTTTGTTTCTGATAATAATAATGGTGCCAACCAGCTGTGGTTCATCTTACCTTTTGTTAAAATAAACTTCGTCATAGCCAATCAGCAGATCGGCCCTGGAACCCGGCGGGCGGTAATAGATCAGCACATCATACGCATTGCCTGTGCTGAAATGGCTGCCCTCAAAATAAGCGGCATCAGCTTCTGAACTGGCATTGGGTTTAAAGCCATAGTAATAATTGTAGTAACCCTGCTTCAGTAATACCCTGCCCCTATACGCATTACGCTCTGTGTCGTAGCGCAAACGATAGGTATCGGACAAGCGGTAATCGTTAAAAGCTCCCAGCAGGTATACAGCTCCATTCGGCACCTCTTCTTCTCTTAATTCGAAATTCACCCAGGTATAATCCGCATTTACCATGGCATTCCCATACTCCCGGTTTCCATAAACCTGCTTTCCATCGGTATCGGGTTCCTGGCTGTAAACACCGCCCTGGCGGCTCCTGTTGGGCTCCAGCTGCACCTCAACAGGACTAACTTCTGTGTTAATATTAACTACCCCCACGCCATTGAATCGTATACTGCGGGTATCGAAAGGGCGAAATTCGCTCAAGCCCAGGAAATGATCTTTGGCTTCAAAGAAAGTATACTCCAGCCGTGCCTGGTCATCCCGCACAAAGGTTGGCCTCGGGTAAGTTTTAACATTATCCCAGCGGTGGTTCTGCCGCATCACCGCAATTATTTCCTGCGAAGGGTTTACTAACGGATAATCTTTGTAGAACACATTAAACTCGACCGGCTGTCGTGCCGCCCTGCCTGCAGGACCTGTTGGTGTTCCCAGTTTCGCTACCACCGTTACCAGTTCATCGTAAACGAGTAAGCGTCGTGTAAGCAGCAGGTTGCCTCCCTCCTCCGTTACCTGCAACAGGTAATTGCCACTCAACTTTACCTTTGGTATTTCAAACTGATAATGCACATAAGGTACCCGGGTGTTTACCGAACTCTGCACCTCATTGATAAAAAATTCGTTGAACTGGTTCAGGTACTGCGTTTCGGTTAGCACAGATGGAGTCCAGTCGGCATTGCAGTGAATTATTTTAGCCACCAGCCGCTGCGGCCCCACATGCAGCCGGTCAAACTCCAATACCATAGACTGCTGCTGGCGCAGCGAAACCACGGGCGGCTCTAGGTACTGATCTGCCGTACCGGTTGCTACATAGCACTGCACCGACTGCACACTCTGGTCGTAGGTATAGTCTTCGTAGCGAATGGCTGTTTGCGTTGCCCCTGTTGCTCCTCCCTGCTGTTCGATCGGCACACAAGCCACCATGCCCGCAGAAAGAAGTGCTGTAAGAAATAAAGTATAAGCTGTTTTTGATATCATTTATAAACCCAGGTAATCGTGAATATCCGCCTAAGATAGTTAAATAAATTTTAACGGAATGCCTGCACTGGGAGGTGAAGCTGATATAAGAGCGGAGCAAGTTCTATTGTTTTACATTTCTAAACTGGCGAAGGCTTGTCTTATTCTAGCCTATACTTCTGTCTAAAACTTCAATATAAACTTTGTTCCCTGCCCCAGTTCCGACTGCACCGATATACTGCCTTTGTGCAGGCGCATGATCTGGCGGGAAAGGCTTAAACCTATTCCGGAACCTGTTTTCTTGGTTGTGAAAAAGGGTACAAATATCTTAGACATAGCTTCCGGTGTCATGCCTGAACCGTTGTCGGCTATTGCAATGTTAATGCGACTACGCTCATCGTGAAAGGCTGTGATCGTGATCAGGCCGTTCTCCTGCTCTTTTACGGCTTCTGCGGCATTCTTCACCAGGTTTATGAGTACCTGCTCTATCATGGCTCTATCAGCGGAGAGCAGCAGATGCTGTGAAGGTACTTTTACTACTAACGTTACCTGTTTTTCTGCCAGCTGTTCTCTTAACAGCATTTTAGTTTCCTGCAGCAGGTCTGCCACGTTAAACAAGCTTTGTTTGGGAGTGGCAATGGTGGTCAGGTTGCGGAAATCGTTTACAAAGCGAATAAGGCCGTCGCTTCTGCGGCTAATGGTGTGCAGGCACCTTCTGATTTCGGCCAGTTCCTCTTTTAGTATTGTTACTTCCTCTGCTTCGGTATCTGTAAACGCATCTACCTCCTCTCCCGCACTGGCCGACAGAGAAGCAATAGGTGTCACCGAATTCATGATCTCATGCGTCAGCACCTTAATAAGGGTGTGCCAGGCCTCCATTTCTTTTTCTTCCAGTTCGTTCTGGATGTTCTGCAACGATGCCAGCCTGATCTGATCGCCAAGCACCGAGAGTTCGATCACATGCACCGACAGGTTAATCTGCTCCCCCCCTTTCCGGACCTGCACCAGGCTTTTGTCGCCGTGGTGCAGCTCCTGCAGCACCAGTGTTAAGGACTGGTTTTCCTGCTCCAACTCCGTTAATTGCTGTGCCTGCCCTACCTGCAGCAACTTCTTAGCGGCATTGTTCATCAGCAGTATACTGCCATCGCTTTTATAGGAAATAATGCCTATGCCAATGTGCTGCACAATCACTTCAAAATAATGCAGATGCGCCTCTTTCTCGGCCCGCACTTCCCGGAACTTCTGCATTACCTCGTTCAGCTTGCCGGCCAGCTCTGCCTGCACCCTTCCCTCACTGGACTGGCTGAACTGCTCGGTAAAATCGTCGTATTTAATCGAATTCAGAAACTTAGACAGCTGCTTATTAATGCGCTCATGGTACCTGATAAGCAGAATAACCTGCAGCAAAACAAGTAATGCCAGTCCTATATAGGTACCCCTGTAGTCGGGGCTGAAATTGAGGCGTGAAAACACAAAAATGGTGATAGCTAATAGCCCTACCCGTAGCAGCAGCTGAAGCCTGTAGTTTTTAAAGCGCATACTTTTCTAACCTCCGGTACAAGGCTCCCCTCGAAAGCCCCAACTCTTTTGCTGCCTTGGAAATGTTACCATCGTGTTTTTGCATGGCGCGCTGCACCGCATCCCGTTCCAGATCATCGAGGCTTTGTGCATCCGGTGTGGTGGTAGCGGCATGCACATTAAATTCTTCTTCCGGCATAAAGAAAAAATCGTCGGGTTGCAGTTCCCGGTTATCACTCATGATGGATGCCCGCTCCAGCACATGCTGCAGTTCCCGCACATTGCCAGGCCAGGTATACCGCTGCAGCTTTTCCAGGGCTGGTGCCGATAAGCGCTTCAGGGCTTGTTTATACTTTTTGGCATAAGCAGCCAGAAAGTGATCAGCGAAAAGCGGTATGTCTTCAAGGCGCTTTCGCAAAGGGGGCAGGTTCAGTTCTACGGTATTGATGCGGTAAAGCAGGTCCTGGCGGAATTCGTTCCGCTGCACCATTTCCCGCAAGGGCATATTGGTGGCGCAAATCAGGCGAATGTTTACAGGTATGGGTTTGTTAGTGCCTACCCGTATGATTTCGCGCCGCTGCAGTACCGTGAGCAGTTTAGCCTGCAGCGAAGGCGAAAGATTGCCGATCTCATCTAAGAAAAGGGTGCCTCCGTTTGCAGCTTCTATCCTGCCGATCCGGTCTTCTTTGGCATCGGTAAAGGCTCCTTTCTTATGCCCGAACAGTTCACTCTCGAAAAGAGATTCGGTAATGGCCCCCATGTCCACTGTAATGAATATTTTATCGGCCCGGGAAGAGCGCTGATGTATAGTACGCGCAATTACTTCTTTACCTGTACCGTTTTCGCCTAGCAGCAGAATATCGGCGTCGGTGCGGGCCACTTTATCTATGATTAAAAACAGGTTGCGCATAGCACCACTCTGCCCGGTAAGAATCTCCTGTTCCGGGCTTAAAGCAGCCGAGAGTGTTTTGTTCACTTCCTTCAGCTGGCTAACTTCTTTGTAAGAGCTCTTCAGTTTGGAGGCAGCCGATAGCGTAGCCAGCAGCTTTTCATTTTGCCAGGGCTTCAGCACGAAGTCTGTGGCCCCTTCCTTCAGGGCACGCACTGCCATCTCTACATCTCCGAAAGCGGTTATCATCACCACCACCGCCGACGGATCATACTTCAGTATCTCCTTCAGCCAGTAAAAGCCCTCCTGGCCGCTGGTGATGTCCTGGCTAAAGTTCATGTCGAGCAGAATAATATCGAACTCTTCATTAGAAACCAGGAAAGGAATCTTCTTCGGGTTCTTCTCCATCACTACTTCTTTCGCATATTTGCGAAGAAGCATCTTTGCCGAAAACAAGATGTCCTCGTTGTCGTCAATCACCAGTATGCGGCCCAGTTGCTGTTCTTCCATAGGTTGTTTCAGATACAATAGTTAAGATGCCAGACACCAGCTTTCGGAATTGTGCTGTGCCTTACACAGCTGCTCCCTAAAAATATTGTGCCAGTTAAATATTTACCTAAAATAGGCAAAAAAGGAGGAATTATACCAGCGTTTACTGTTCAGCCGTGGACATAAATTGTCCGCCAATGGACACTCGTTCGCCTATGCCTGTGCCCTGAACAGCCAAAAAACTATATTTAGCCTTTTGGCATAGCAATGGCATGCGATAAAGCAGATCCTTTGTTGTATACCATTCTAAACCTGTACTATGTTAAAAAACTACTTCCTCACAGCCTTCCGCTCGCTCTTACGCAACAAGAGCTACAGTTTGCTGAATATAACCGGACTTGCCCTCGGTATTACCTGCAGCATCCTGCTTTTCCTGGTGGTTAAATACCAGCTCAGCTTCGACACTTTCCATAGCAAGGCAGATCGGGTGTACCGGATAGTGGTAAACTTCGAGGGTTCCGACTATAAAAACCCTGGTGCCCATTTCCCGCTTACCGACCTGATCAGGAGCAATCAGAACCTGGGGTTCGAGGCCATTACACAAATTGAAGGCAGCGGTTCTGTACAGATTAACATAGTGGATGACAACAACAAAACCATTAAAAAACTGATCGAAGATAATTCTATCGGATATGCTGAACCATCCATTTTTGAAGTACTGGATTTTGGAATGGCTGCCCAAGGCCTGGGTGCTTACCTGGAGGAACCCAATGCGGTGATTTTAACAGCCAGCATAGCCGAAAAATATTTTCCAGGTGAAAATCCGGTCGGCAAACTAATCCGCTTAAACAACCGGCATACTTTAAAAGTGGCTGCAACCATGCCTGATATTCCAGCCAACACAGAGTTTCCGTTTGTGATGCTTATCTCTTATAAAACCATTGAAAAAGAGCAGCCGACCGATTGGGGAAATCTATCAAGCTCGCACCAGGCCTTGCTTATTTTGCCAAAAGGCATGGCAGCAGCCACCGCCGAAGAAAATCTGAACAATTTTTTGCAGCGCTTTAGCACAGAAGAACGCACCCGGCGGACACAGGTATACAAATTACAGCCCTTGAGTGATATACACTATAACCCCGCTTACCACGGGGGCTTTGCCCAAACTGCCATTGCAAAAGAGGTACTATACGGTATGGCGCTGGCAGGACTTATTCTGCTTTTAACGGCCTGCATCAACTTTATAAACCTGGCAACGGCTCAGGCTCTGAAAAGAGCAAAAGAAGTGGGCGTACGAAAGGTATTAGGTGGCAACCAGCAACAACTGATCCTGCAGTTTTTATGTGAAACATTCCTGGTGGTGCTCTTTGCCACCCTGCTTTCCGTAATACTGGCAGAACTGGCCTTGCCTTTCCTGAACGAAGTGATGCAGCTATCTATTTCCTTTAACCTGCTCCAGGACCAGGTGCTGCTTTTATTCCTGGTACTGCAAACAGTGGTAGTTACGTTGTTTGCCGGCTTTTACCCGGCCTTCGTTATATCCAGCTTTCAGCCTATTACAGCACTCAAAAGCCGCATTAATTTACAACATATCGGAGGTATCTCTTTAAGGCAAGTGCTGGTGGTCCTGCAATTCACCATCTGCCAGGTACTTATCATTTGCACTATCCTGGTAAACGACCAGATGGAGTTTTTTAAAAACAAAGCTCTGGGTTTCGATAAAGAAGCTGTCGTATCGGTTTACTTACCGCAAGGCAAAAGTATTAAAACAAGTTTTCTGCGGGAGCAACTGCTTCAGAATCCTGCCATCAGGGGTGTAAGCTTCGCCTCAGATGTTCCTTCTTCAAGTAACGTTAGCTCAAGTAATATCTACTTTGATAATGCCACACAGGATGAAGATTTCCAGTCGCATCAGAAGTTTGTGGATGCCCAGTACTTCGATCTTTTCGACCTGAAATTTATAGCCGGTGGCAGGTACTCAGACAGCGATTCTGTAAAGTACATGATCATTAACGACACTTTGCGGCGCGCCCTCGGTCTTGCCAGTGCCGAGGAAGCAATCGGGAAACAGATTTCTTTGGGAGGCGGTCCGGAGTTCAGAGGCCCTATTGTGGGTGTGGTGGCAGACTTTCACCAGACCTCCCTTCACCAGCCCATTGCGCCTATAATTTTAACCCGGAACCCCGGAGATTATAGCATGTTAGCTGCAAAAATAGATATTATCCAACAACAGGAGGCACTGGCGCATCTGGAGCGTATTTTTGAGAAAGCTTATCCGGAGGATGTTTTCAACTATGCCTTCTTCGACGATACCATAGCTGAATTTTACGAAGAACAGGCCCGGCAGTCGCTGCTGTTTAAAGTGTTCTCTTTCATTTCCATTTTTATCGGTTGCCTTGGCCTGTATGGACTGGTTGCCTTTATGGCAGCACAACGCACCAAAGAAGTAGGCATCAGAAAAGTGTTGGGCGCCTCTATTCTAGATATCACCATGCTTTTCTCTAAAGAATTTGTAAAGCTGGTGCTGATAGCTTTTCTGCTGGCCGTACCACTTTCTTACTACATTATGGATTTCTGGCTGTCTGATTTCACTTACAAGATCAGCATCAGCTATGGTGTTTTCCTGCTGGCCGGTTTTATAACAATAGCCATCGCGCTGCTTACCATGAGTTCCAAAGCCATACAGGCCGCCACGGCTAACCCGGTTTTATCCCTCAAAAATGAATAAGAAAATGTATTAATTTTTAATATGCTAGTATGCTGGTGAGACTTGAAAAGTGGGGAATTGGAAGATGTTTCGACAGACATTTTTCTTTTACCTTTTAACGCTCTAACTCTTGTACTCTTTACCTCTTAGCTCCTAAAACTCTATGATAAGATCTTATTTTTTAACAGCACTTCGCTCCCTGGTACGGAACAAGAGCTATAGCTTTTTGAATATTGTGGGTTTAGCGCTAGGGATTACCTGCAGTATTCTGCTATTCCTGGTTATTCGCTACGAACTAAGCTTTGATACTTTCCATCCCAAAGCAGATCGAATTTACCGCATTACCACCACTGTTACCCGCGAAGACCAGTCAAAAAAAGAGTCTTCGGTCTACTTCCCGGTAAGCACTGTTCTCCGCCAGAACAACCCTGGCTTTGAGAACCTATCGCAGGTATATGCCGATGAAAATATTCAGATAAGTGTTCCCGCAGCATCCGGCAATGAACCGAAACATTACCTGGAAGAGGGCCTGATTGGTTTTGTAGAGCCGGAATACTTCGATGTGTTTGATTTTGCCCCGGATAAAGCAAGTTTTCAGGAAGGCCTGCAGGAGCCTAATACAGCGGTGCTTACCCGATCTCTTGCTGCAAAATATTTTCCGGGTGAAGACGCTACAGGCAAAATCATCAGACTGAACAACAAGATAAACCTGAAGGTGCTTTCGGTTATACCTGATTTGCCTGCCAATACTGACATGCCATTTTTCATGTTTGTGTCTTATGCTTCTGTAAAAAACTACTCCACCTTCGACTTGAACTCCTGGAACTATAGCCTGAGTTACCAGCATGTATACCTCACGTTGCCTGCTCATGCCAATGTTGCTGCCTTCGAGGCGGCCATGAACCGGACCCTGAAGGCACATATGCCGCCTAATAAGAGCGAGATTACTGCTTTTGCTTTACAACCCCTGCACGACTTCCACTACAACCCAGATATCTCTAACTTTTCCGACCAAGTAACGCCACGTACCACGATTTGGGCTATGGCAGTTATCGGTATTTTCCTGGTGCTGACGGCCTGCATTAACTTTGTGAACCTGGCCACAGCACAGGCCATTAAACGAGCCAAAGAAGTAGGTGTCCGCAAAGTATTAGGCAGTAACCGCAGTCAACTGATGTTCCGCTTTTTTGGAGAAACACTGCTCATAACACTCTTTGCTACTTTAATTTCAGTTATCATGGTGGAGCTAAGCCTGCCCTACCTTAACAACCTGCTGGAGCTACACCTGAACTTCAGTCTGTTGCTCGACCCTGTGCTGCTGTTATTCCTGGTGCTTGAAATTGCGGCTGTCACCTTTTTCTCCGGCATTTATCCTGCTTTTGTCATGGCGCGTTTCCGGCCGATAGATGCGCTTAAAAGTAAAATAGCCACACAGCAGGTTTCGGGGCTCTCGTTTAGAAGCACTTTGGTTGTAGCTCAGTTTACAATTTGCCAAGTGCTGATTATCTGTACCCTGGTTGTAACGGAGCAGATGCAGTATCTTCGAAATAAATCATTGGGATTTAATAGAGAAGGTGTTGTACAGGTGATACTTCCAAGCCAGTCTGCCAAAAAGCTCATGGCATACCGGCAGGATATCCTATTGCATCCTGCTGTAAAAGCAGTAAGTTTTGCCCTGGCTCCACCCTCCTCTAACTTCACGTATGGCACCAGCTTCTTTTATGAGCGGTCTACCGAAAAGATGCCCTTTCATTCCAACACTAAATTTGCCGATGAGAACTACTTCGACATGTTCAATATTCCATTTGTTGCAGGCCGTGCATATACACGAAACGATACGGCTACCGAAGTAGTGATTAACGAAACCATGCGCCGCAAACTTGGTCTTAAATCACCGGAAGAGGCATTAGGCAAAAAAATATCTTTTGATGGGAGAAGTCAACTCCCTATCATCGGGGTGGTAGAAGATTTTCATCAGAATTCCCTTCATGCCGGAGTGGATCCTTCTATTATGACCACCAGCGCCGAAAATTACTTTTTTTTGACAGCTAAAATAGATGTCGGCCAAACAGAAGCGGCTTTACGCCATATCGAAAATACCTGGCATAAAGCTTATCCGGACAATGTATTTGATTATGAATTTTTAGATGAAACCATTGCAGCCTTTTACCGCGACGAAGCCAGGCAGAATACGCTTTTTAAAGTTTTTTCCTGCATAGCCATCCTGATTGGTTGCCTCGGGTTATACGGCTTAGTGGCCTTTATGGCAGCCCAGCGCACCAAAGAGGTAGGTATACGCAAAGTGATGGGGGCATCTGTATTGGATATCACCGTGTTGTTTTCGAAAGAGTTTATAAAGCTGGTTATTATTGCTTTTATTATAGCGGCCCCTGTAGCTTATTACCTCATGCAAATGTGGCTTCAGAATTTTACTTATAAAATCGACATAAACTACCAGGTCTTTGTTTTGGCCGGCACAGCCACACTCTTGATTGCCCTGCTTACCATGAGCGCTCAAGCCATTAAAGCAGCAGTAGCTAACCCGGTGCTATCCCTGAAGAGTGAGTAGCTTTTGTCATTATAAGATCTGAAGCTCAGAAACTATTAACTAATGCATTAACACCATCACATGATTTCGCACCTGTTCCTGGTTCTTACGCTCATTCTTTGAAAGCCTTTTCAGTAAAATATTTTAAAAATTTCTAACTGAAAACGAGGCAGATACAAGGTATAAGGTAAAAAGTATACCGCCACTGTTTGCAATTAAAAAGACGACCGCTATATTTGCATCACCAAACGACAAAATGGTCCGTTCGTCTAGGGGTTAGGACTTCAGATTTTCATTCTGGCAACAGGGGTTCGATTCCCCTACGGACTACAAGTTATCATACCAAAATCAGCAAAAAGCCTGCAAACTAAGTGTTAGCAGGCTTTTTGCTTTTATGCCCCCACCGGAATATTCGGCTTTTCCCGAAAAAAAGGAGCGTTATTCGGTGCGTCATTTTAAACAGTTTTATTGACTCACCGAATCGCGCGTAACTTCTTAAATCACAGCATGTACAGGCGCTGTACATCTTGACTTTCGGCTGGCTGCAAGGCTAACTTTATAAACCTTTAAAGCCTTAGAGCCATGAGCAAGCGCATCAGAATTATCTTTTACCTGAAAAAACAAAGAAACTATTCATCTGGCCCCGTGCGCATCACCGTTAGCGGGAAGAGAGCCGAGATCTCTACAGCCAGGGAATGTGAGCCCCGCCGCTGGAATGCATCTGCCGGAAGGGCCATAGGTACAAAAGAAGCTGTTCTTTCCCTGAACGCTTACCTAGACACGCTCCAGCAGAAAGTATACGAAGCCCACCGTAAACTACTGGAGCAAGGAAGAGAAGCCACTGCAAAAAAAGTAAAAGCTGCCTACCTGGGCAAGCAGGAAAAAGCCAGCATGCTCGTAGAAGAGCTAGAGGCACATAACCAGCGCGTAGAGGCCCTACTAGGCTCCGAGTCCACCCTAAAGGGCTACAAAACATCTTTATACCACATAAAGGAATTTCTTTTAAGTAAACATGGCATTAAGGACATAGACTTAAAGCAAATGGACTACGGCTTTATATCGGATTATGACTTTTACCTCCGAAGTACCTGTGGCTGCTCTAACAACTCCACTTTAAAGTACATGAAGCTGCTCAAAAAAGTCATCAACGAATGCCTGCACCAAGGGCTAGTGGAGAAAGCCCCTTTCCTCCACTACAAAGGCAAAGTAAAGCAGTTGGATCGGGTATACTTGACTGAGGAAGAACTGCAGAAAATAACAGCCAAAGAGATGGTCACCGAGCGGCTAAGCCAGGTTAGGAACATATTCCTATTCTGTTGCCTGACGGGCCTTGCCTACACATACGTGCAGCGGCTCACCAAAGAAAACATCATCAAAGGCATTGACGGGGAAGCCTGGCTTGTTGTCCAGCGGCAGAAGACCGGCAACCCTACCCGCCTACCTTTGTTGCCATCGGCCAAGTTGATTCTGGACAGGTACCGGCAGCACCCGCAGTGTCTCTACAAAAACCGCCTGCTGCCTGTGCTGAGTAATCAGAAGATGAACGCGTACCTCAAAGAGATCATGGACGTGTGCGGGATCTCAAAACCCGTCACCTCCCATACTGCTCGCCATACCTTTGCCACTACCGTTACGCTGCTGAACGGGGTGCCGATGGAGAGCGTATCGAAAATGCTCGGCCATACTTCCATCAAGACCACCCAACATTATGCCAAGTGTAGACTTCCCTGAAAGTTGGCCATTTAAAAGTTGAGTAAATGTTTAACTTGAGCTCCTCCCATTTTTAGGACCGGTCAAAAGTAGAGAATTCGGGTTTCTCTATATTCTTTTTTACCCACTCTTCTGGCGTTTTGTCACCCAGTGAACTGTGTGGCCGGAAGCAATTATATTCCTGCCTCCACGCCTCGATTTTCTCCCTTGCGTCTTCAAGACTGAGGAACCAGTTCACGTTCAGGCACTCATCCCGAAAGCTGCCGTTGAAAGACTCAATAAGGGCGTTATCCGTGGGTTTGCCCGGCCTGGAGAAGTCCAACGTCACTTTGTTTTCATAAGCCCACCGGTCCAGTGCCTTGGAGATAAACTCACTACCATTGTCCACTTTGATACGCTCCGGCACTCTGCCGTGTTGTTGTTTTAACCGCTCCATCACGGCCACCACCTGTTCCCCTTTGATCCCCTGGTCCACCTCGATGGCCAGGCATTTGCGGCTATAATTATCCACTACAGTTAAGGAGCGGAATTTGCGGCCATCAAAGAGCTGGTCAGCCACAAAGTCCATGCTCCAGCAAGCATGTAAATTGCTAGCAGGAAGCTGCTCCAATCGGTGAGCCGCTGTCCGGCAGCGCCGGGGCCGCAGGCTTCGCAGGTTCAGCCCTTCCAGCTTATAGAGCCGGTGGACGCGCTTGTGGTTGTCCGGCCAGCCTTCCCGACGCAGCAGCGTGTAAATCCGCCACATGCCGTAGCGCACCCTGGTCTGCGCGATCTGGCGCATGCGCGCCCGAAGCACCAGGTCCTTTTCTTTCCCTTTTGCCTTATAGTACCAGCCTGAGCGGTGGAACATCACCACGCGGCAGGCCCGGTGGATGGAAACCCGGTAATCCGTCAGCAGGGTCACGGCCAGCGCCTTGAGTTGGGCTGGCCTTAAAACTTTTTTTTCAGTACATCCTGCAGCATTTGCTTGTCCAGGCTCAAGTCAGCCACCAGCTGCTTGAGGTGCCGGTTTTCCTCTTCCAACTGCCGGAGCTTACGCAATTCCGACACTCCTAAACCACCGTACTTTTTCTTCCAGTTGTAGAAGGTGGCCTCTGATATGCCCATCTTGCGGCATACCTCCGCCACCGACACGCCAGTTTCGGCCTGCTTGATGGCGAAGATGATCTCTAGCCTCGGTAAACTTTGATTTCTTCATGGCAATTCGTTTTGTTTTATTACGACAAATTGCCCGTTTCCTCTACTTTACAGCGGTCCGAATTTTAGGGGGGAGGTCAAACTGAGGTCATATCATTTACTATAGTTAATTTTAATCTGTCATTTTGAAAAGAGTATAAAGCACCCATTCCTGAAATCTGCTGGTCAGTTATTTGAAAGCTATATTTTTCTAAAAGGGGACGGTAGTACTTTTCAAAACAGTAGTCTAAATACTCTTTTATTCCTTTTGGTTCTTCTTTCATAATTTTAATGCCAGCTAACTGGTCAGTAGGCGCAGCGGTAGAAATTAGTTATTCAGAACGTAGCTCAAGCTGCTGCTCCCGCTACTGGCTTCTGCCGTTGCTCGTAGCTGCTGCTCCTTTTAATATAATTTTGCCATAACGGACTAGTATAAACGACGGCGGAGGCCGTCGGCTGATGCTGGCGTTTATACCTTGTGCTTGTTGCACAACCTATTGAAGATAGTCGTAAAAGGATATATTACCAAATCTTTGATGGGATGCAGGGCAGGAAAACTTTCGAAGACGAGCGGGAGCTGCGCTTCTCGCTCTCGGCGCACGTGCCGGCGCACAACTTCTACCGGCGGCTCAAGGACAGGCTCGACCTCTCGTTTCTCTACCAGCTGACGGCTCCCTACTACGGCAGGTGCGGCCAGCACTCGATTGACCCGGTGGTCTTCTTCAAGCTCTGCCTAGTGGCGCACCTGGAGAACATCTCCTCTGACCGCAAGCTGATCGAGCACTGCAGCCTGCGCCTGGACCTGCTCTACTTCCTCGATTACCAGCTCGACGAGCCCCTGCCCTGGCACTCGACCGTCTCGCGCACCCGCCAGCTTTTGCCCGCCTCTCTCTTTGAAGAAGTCTTCACGCGCGTGCTCTCCCTGTGCGTGGAGGCAGGCATGGTCTCGGGCCACACGCAGGTGGTGGACTCGGCTCTCGTCAAAGCCAATGCATCCATGGATTCCCTTGAACTGAAGGTGCCCCAGGAGACGCTCAATGCCCACCTGGAACGAGTCAGGGTCATCAGCCGCGGGGATCGCATAGCGAAGGCCAACAAAGCCAGCCAGCAGCAGCGTACCATCACGGCCAGCCGGGAAGAATTGCTTGAGATCCGGGCCCGCAACCGCAAGTGGCAACTGGAACAGAACTACCACCCGGGCGCCCATAACAAGGGCGCCAAATACACTTCCAACAAGACACATTACTCGCCCGTGGATCCGGATGCCCGCATCGCGATAAAACCGGGCAAGGCCCGCAAGCTCTGTTACCTTTTGCAGCTCTCGGTAGACACGAGCCGCCATGTGATCACGCACGTGCAGGCCGCACAAGCTGACCGCAAGGATAGTCTATGCCTGCCCGCCATAGTCAGCCATCTTCAAGCAAGGCTACAACTGCTTCGCCTGAGCTGCACCGCGCTGCTGGCCGACGCCGGCTACTCTTCAGGCAGCAACTACGCCTTATTGGAACGAGAGGGAATAAGCGCCTTTATCCCGCCACACGGCACCTACAAGGGTGGCCCTGCGGGATTCACCTACAACAGAGAAGAGGATTACTGGCTGTGCCCCTGGGGCAAGAAAGCTACCTTCCGCAGAGTGGCAGCCAACCGGGTCGAAACAAATAAAATGAAGATCTACCTGACCACCAGAAAGGATTGCAAGGGTTGCCCTTACCGTGAAGGCTGCATTGGCAAAGGCCATGAGCGCAAGGTGGAAATCACTTACTACCGGGACGAGTACGAGCGGGCCATCAGCCGGGTCAACAGCCGTTGGGGCGGCGCATGAAAGGGCTGCGGCAGGCCACGGTGGAACCGGTACTGGGTACGCTGCTAAACTTCATGGGAATGGGCAAGATCAACACTCGCGGACTGGAAGTAGCTAATAAGGGAATGATTATGGCAGCAGCAGCATACAACCTGCAGAAACTGCTGCGCTTCACCCCAAAAAGAAGCCAGACAGCTGTCTTGGCCCTGCCCAGACCAGAGCCACAGGAGTTTTTCAGCCTACTTTTAGCAAATCGGAAGGTATGGTGGGCGGGGAAAGAAATAGGAGAAACAAGTTATGCTTGAGTTGTGCAACAGCTACCCTTGTTAGGTCTTGTTTTTTTTTCTGCAAAGGCTGCACGGCTCTTTTCTGTTTTTGGCCTGATTTTCAGAAAATAGCCCGAAAACAGCTGATGCACTAAAGCTGCAATCCGCCTTTCTGCCCCAAGAACTTATAAGGCATAGCTTCTTTGAAGCAGCATGTCTGCCTCCGAATCAGCTCTATTAAGCAAATTTATTTTCTTCTATAAACTACAGAAGGGCCATCGTTGCCATCTATCCAAATGTATAGTAGGTTGTTTTCGACTTTAAAGAAGCTCCTGATAGAATTTGTCTCATTGTCATAAACAATCCTGTTATAAATCTTTTTATCCAAATTGCTAGTTTCTTTGACAATACTGTACAAGCCACTCCTTGTTAGTTGCCAATTAGTAATAATTTCATAGTTACTTTCAGTGAACTTCATGATGGAACCATTGCCATGAGGGAAATCAGTTGAAGCACCAGTCATGCCATTAGTCGCTGATTTCATTTCCCATTCACCAACTATAGAATCATTTACTATATTTTCTTCTTCACAACTTGAAAAAGAAAGCATTGTAATAAAAAATAGCGGGAGTAAATACTTTTTCATTTTGACGAATTTAATGATAAATTAAAAAAAAGGTTTGTAAGTTATTTCTGAATGATAACTTTATTACTGTTCCTTTTATTTAGATGACCATTTGTAAATACAATAGGTTGCATCATTATGTTGAAAATGTTTAAAATTAGACCTAACGGACTTGGCCATAAGGCGGCGCAGCTGGCTTATGGGTGTGGTTAGCAGCAGGTTTAATACCCATCCCAATGGGGAGGTAGTTTCATGTTACTGAAATAATCTTTAAATCTTAGAATGCTTAGTGAATAATGAAATTCACCATGTTCACCGTCAACCCCAAACTCTACCTTCAGTTTTTGTCCGTCAATAAGCCACATTGCCTTGTGTATGCCATTGGGATTATAGGATTTATTATTTTCAAAACCTTCCTTTTTTATAAAGTTTGACTTCACAGGCTGTCCGTACTGCGATGTATACTGCTTTATCAATTTATCAGCTTGTCGATAAAGTCTATCGTAGTTTTCAGCGGTGATTGGATACTCAAGCGATGTGAAGCCTATCTGATTTAAACTATCTTGCCTTACCACAAAGGACCAATGACCATAGATGTCGCTACTATTGTCGTAAGCAGACACACTGAAAAAATCAGAACCAAAAGGATAGTATTTAAATTCTTTCCCTAAATCAATGAATTTTGAGGTAATGTCACATAAGTCAACTTTTTCAGAGTAAAGCTTGGTGTCGAAAACAGAAATAGTTTGACCAAAAGAAAGTCGTACTAAAACTTGCAGTATAAGAATAAGTAGGATTCTCTTCATTTCAATATTTTAATTTACTGCTAACGGCAGTTTGTCTAATAACCTCAGCCTGTTGGCTTGTTAAAGATAGGGAATTTCGGATATATTGTATTGGAAGTCAGTTTTTTATATTTCGGCAGTTGCGCTTCTACTAAGCCCTTCAGGTGCATCATCATGATTAGAATGCCCGCAAAGGAACTGACATAGGCCAGCAGCCGCTCCCAGCCCACAATTCGGCGGATGCGGCGCAGGTTGTAGGCCACCAGCATCAGCCCCACGTCGGCCGAGGCCCGTCCCATGCCCTTCTTGGTGAGTACGTAGCTGTAGCCCCACTGCCGTTTGAGCGTACCGAAGGGGTGCTCCACGATCGCCTGCCGCCGCTTGTAAAGCGCTGGGTTGTTCTCTATGTTTTGACGGTTGCGCTCGAAGACGGGCGAGTAGAGGTTGCGCTCGATGAGCCGACCGTTCTTAGCCACGGTGCAGAGGTGGCGCACGGGGCACGTTTTACAGGCCTTGCTGCGGTACTGGTGGAAGCTGGTCTGGTTGCTGCGCCCCCTGTGCTTGGTGTAAACACTGCCATTGGTGGTGAGTTGTTGGCCCGCGGGACAGGTGTAAACGTCTGACGCCTGGTCATAGGCGAAGTGCTCCAGGTTGTAGCCGGGATCTGGAGCCGTGGAGGCGGGGGCCGGTACAGCTACCAGCGTGGTAATCCCTAGCTGTTGGGCGATCTCCAGCTCTGAGCCCGTATGGTAGCCCTTGTCAAAGAGGGCAGTGAAAGAGCTGTTGCCCACGATGCGCTTGGCCCGCCTGACCATCGCGCCCATGGCCTTGGAGTCGTTGCGGTTGGTTACCCGGTAGTCGATCAGAAGGCAGTGGCGGGCGTCCACGGTGGCCTGCACGTTGTAGGCCACCTCGGTGATGGTGTTGCGAATAATCATCTGCCGGCTCTCGGTATCGGAGGGCGAGACCTGCTCCTCCCCTGAGTCCTCCAGATGCTGCAGAAGGTGCAGGTAATACTGCCGCCGCTGGGCGTGGCGGGCCAACGTACAAGTCAGCTTTTGCGTCACGGCCGCATCATTGGCCTCTTCCAGGGCAAGCGCGCAGTCAGCAAGCCTCCGGTCGATGTAGGCCAGGTGGCGATCGATCTTGGCCCTGTTGTAATTGTTCTTCTTCGAGTTCTGGGCCCGGAGTTTGGTGGAGTCGCCGGCCAGCAGCTCTCCCCCGATCAGGTGAAAATGCTGGGCCAGCTTCACCGTGGAGCGGAAGACGCGGGCGATAGCTTTACTGTTGTTTTTGCGGAAATTGGCGATGGTGTTGTGGTCGGGGGCGAGCTGGCCCAGCAGCCACATCACCTCCAGGTTGCGGCAGCATTCCTTCTCCAGGCAGCGGGAGGAGCGGATGCGGTTCAGGTAGCCGTAGACCAGGAGCTTGAGCAGAGCGGCGGGAGCATAGGCCGGGCGCCCGTTCTCGGGGAATTCAGTACGGAAACCCAGCTTATCTAGCGGAAGCGAATCGACAAATGCGTCGATGAAGCGAACCTCGTTATCCGGGGAGATCAGCTCCTCCAGGCTGGCCCCGCCACCGGGGGACTCATGCCGGCTACAGGCTTGTTTTAATTTCATGGCTAAAGAAGGTAAGTCTGTTATTCCTTAGCCACTTAACTTGATAAAAGTTACAGAATGAAGAAAGTTATTAGACAGTCTGACGCTCTAGTGCATGAGGCGTGCAAGGCCGTCGGTCGTGGCATGGCTTATGCACCTTGTTGTGTGAGGCCCTTTTTTATTCTTTTATTATTTGTTCTTGCTGGGTAAACTCAAAACATTCAAGAGATTCAGATTTAATAATCTTTTTTGCTAATTCTTCGCCACAGCCAAGCAGTAAAAAGCCTTGGTCTTCAGGGTGGCAAAAGCACCATCCTTTATTTTCTGCAAAGAAGTAACTTGGAAAGTCTTGATTCTGCTCAATGTAAACTGTTGTAAGTTCTGACAACTCTCCGAAGAAAAGCCAATCCACAACTTCTTCATTTTCATGTAAACCTTTCCCGTTCAGTACGTCACCAAAGAAGAAGGTTGGAGTCGTTGTACCGAGAATGCTGATGATTTCTTTAAGAGTTTCAATATCCTTTTCAAGTAAACTTCCTAGATTAGGCGGCCACTCCTTATCAATGTTCCAGATAGTTTGTGTGTCTATGTGTTTATTATAAGGGATGTTCAGTTCTTTTGATAGTTCTTTATAGGAAGTTCTTTCCAATCTGTCTTTGGCTGGATGCCCATTGATTACTCCATACTTATTCCAGAACTCTACCCTTTTATTAAGGTCTTCAACTGATTTGGTATTGTAAGAGTATTCTTTGATTGGCATCTTCTTATCAATGCAAATAGGCATCAGTATTTTGATGTACCTTTCAAAGCTTGGAGGCAGTAAGTTACTTACCTTTCCAAAACCATCCTGGTCAACACCATTGCTTATCCAATCAACTATACTAAAATCAAAAACTCTTTTCATTATTTGGGTTACACACAACTACTGTGTAGCAGGAGTACTACTCCTACTATCCGCACTATGTGTGGTGTGGAATTGGCCTGTTTTGGTTTATAATTTTTAAACTTAGCGCACTTGTACCCACACTAGACATATCAAAGAGCTAATATAACACTACTCTACAAATAATCAAGCGGACTCACAATTTTATCTAATGCATAGCTGGTAACGTGGGTATAGATCTCAGTGGTTTTGCTGCTGTTGTGCCCCAGCAGCGTCTGAATGTAACGAAGATCGGTTCCCTGCTCAAGCAAGTGAGTGGCAAATGAATGCCGTAGCGTGTGGGGTGTCGCTTTTGCCTTCACTCCTCCCTTCTCACGACAGGCCTGGAATACCTGGCGTAAGCTGTCGGTTGTGTACTGCCCGCCGTACTGCCCTTCAAACAGCCAAACTTTGGGCTTGTACTCCTTATAATAGGCACGAAGGGTCTCTAACAGTTTCGGCGAAAGAAGCGTGGTGCGGTCCTTCTTGCCCTTGCCTCCACGTATAAGCAGCAGGTTCCTGTCCGACTGCACATCTGTGAGCTTCAAATTGATTACCTCCCCTATTCTCAGCCCGCTTGCATAGAGCAACTGCAGCATACACCTGTGCTTGAGGTTGTCCGTTGCGGAAAGGATTTTCAAAACGTCCTGCTTGCTGAGTACCAGGGGCAATTTATCAGCTTTCTCAGGACGCTCTATATGTTGTAGCTGCACCTCGTGGCGACCCAGCACCCGGTGGTAATAAAACTTTACAGCATTAACACTTTGGTTCACAAAAGAATAAGAATAGGTACCGGCCTGCACCAGGCCACGGTGGTAGGCATTTATGTCCTCTTCCGTAAAGGCATTGATCTTTTCCATACCAACGGATTCATGACTGTTAAGGAAACGTAAAAGTAGGCTATGATAGGTACGAAGTGTGTTCATGCTGTAATTGAGCAGAAACAGCTTCTCTATGTAAGCCAGAGGACAACTGATGTATTCTTGCCCCTTGCTGTAGCTCTGTTCCCAAAGCTGGCGCATCAGGTTCTCGTCCTTAATCTGCAACTCCTGGCTGAGCCACAGCCAGGCCATATAACTCATGCAGCAGAGCTAGAATATGCTGGCCTGCGGGGTATGGGCATTGCAAAGTACCTATAGGTTTCGCTCTGCTTTATTCAGGAACTGCAGCTAGCTGGCTTCGACTTCCGCCACTTCACCCACCTCTACCGCACCACCAAAGGCAATTCCTATCACTTCTGCTACGACTACGGCTACTTGCTGCTACGCGAAAACGAGGTGCTTATCGCTAACTGGCGGCCCTACATGGTGGCAGATGTTTTCCGCTAGTGGGCTGCATGCTGGCTTCTACACCATCTTTTGAGGAGTGGTGTTTTGCCTGTATAAAAGTATCGCCTGAATCAGGTATTTACTGTAACTTTAAACCATAGCAATTACAGCTACCTGAGATAATAAAAAAATGTGCTCTTAAGGCAGATTCTTTTTCTCATATTTCCAGTTAGGGTCCTTCGAAAGACCTGCAGGTTCGCCTGTGAACAGCTTACCTGCCGCACTGTCACCTTTGAGCTGCCATTTGTACCAGGCAGTGGCAACCTTGGCAAATTCTCCGCCATGCGGCTGGCCGTATGTACCACCATGTCCAACATCCATATTAGCCATAAAAACCGGTACATGATTAATTTGCTCATAATCGTCCATGCCATTAGCGTATGCAATGTCCGTTTCACCTCCTAGCATGTATAGAGTTGGAGAATGAATGCTTTTCAGGTTTTGCTTTGTAAGGTTGGGCATGGCACTTCTGCCGTTCCCGGGTGTATTGAAAATGCCGCTGTTGCAAACCACTACAGTGCTCACACGGGAGTCGGAAGCCACTTCAAGCGTTTGCAGGCCACCGCAGGACATGCCGCTTACTGCTACTTTGTTGACATCAATTTTATGGTAGTAAGGGCTCTTCTTGTCGTTATTCTGAGCAACCGCCCAGTCAATGGCATCAAGGAGCTGGGATGAGGCCGATCTCCCAGTCCCTTTTTCTCCTTCCTGTGGCATAGGTCCGATAGCGATTACTAAAAACCCATAAGAGGAAATCTCCGACAGAAAGTTTACATGTTCCCAGGGAGAATTGGCACAGGCACCGTTACCCCAGGCAATGATGGGCAGCTTTTTCTTTTTACCAAAAGCACCCAGGTTCTCCGGCCGGAAGACAGTATGCGTAGGAAGTGTGCTCTCGGTGAGCATAATGGCGCTATAGGGTCCTGTTCCGCCGTCTTCCACCACTCTAAACGTAGTTTGCCCTGTAGTAGACGGCCGCTGCGCATAAGCGGACTGTAAGGCGCTAAGCAAAGACACGAACAGGAAAGCAGCAAGTAAAACTTTAATTTTCATATAGCATTTGATTCTGTAGTTTAAAGGTCGCATTCGTCATGGAAGAAGACCTCCGCTCACACTCGTATTCAAACCCATAAAATTTTCAGCAGCACATAGATGTGACATGCGCTATTTTACTGCCCGGGTGTTTCCGGACTTAGCTGTAACAAAGTCGTTAACCTTCAGCCAGTGCATAAAGGCTTCGAACCAGCGATTACTGGTCCGGTCGGGATTACCAAGGCCGAAACCGTGGCCACCGTTCTGGTAGAGGTGGAACTCGACGGGTATACCTGCTTTAAACCAGGAATTAATCACCCCAAACTGACCGTGGAAAAGAAAATCATCAGTAGCGATAACATTAAACATAGGAGGCGCATTCTTCGGCACCTCTACCGGACCCATACCGCCGTAAATCGGGCCGATAAAGGCTAGTTTCATGGTTTTAGAATTAAGTGTGGCGTGCATTGTAAGGCCAGCACCGGCTGAAAAGCCAATCATACCTATTCGATTAGTGTCGACGCCCCATTCCTTGGCCCGTTTAAGTATCATGGCGTAGGCGGCCTCGGCATCTTCGAGCTGGTTAGAAAGGTCAAGCTGCGGTGGACCTGGCGGTGTTGCGCCTTGCGATGCATTTGGAGCCGAGGCTGTGGCACCGCGGGGATTTTCCATCCATGCTTTAAAGTCGTCGAGCGACTCTGGAGTAGGGTGCAGCCTGTACTTGAGCACAAAGGCAGCGATTCCCTGCTTGGCAAGTGCTTCTGCTACCTCCCAGCCTTCGTTGCTCATCGAAAGCCACCTGAAACCGCCACCTGGTGCCACGATCACGGCCATGCCATTCGCCTTGCCTCGTTCAGGCAGGAAAGGCGTAAGGGTAGCAGTCGAGATATTGCGTGCCATCGGATCGCCCCACTGGCGAAACCAGGTTTCAGGAGCTGGCTGGTTATCTACACCGCCTGTGCCAAGCGGAATAGCCTTCGGCTCTGCTGGAGCTTTCAGTGGATAGATGGTACCGTCCTGAGCCATTGCTGATGAGGCAAGAACAAGGAAGGTGACTATAAAGAATGGTTTAGCCAAATGTTTGAGGTTACAAATCATGGAAACGGGAACGATAAGTGAGGTTAATGTATATATTTATCGATTAAAGCAATATAAAAATCTGCCACCCACCCGCTTTCGCTACTTCTCTCATTCTACTATGGGTATTTTCCTAAAGCTGTGGCTTTACCCAACTAAAAAATGTATAAGATACACTTATAAATTTAAGCAAATTAATTTACGAGACAAACAATTGCCTCTTTAAATTTTACTAGAATGTATAGTGCTATTTATTATTCTTTTAGCATCTTCAAAACCTTTTCCCTTCAGTCTGCCAGATTTTTAGAGGCTTTATGAGTTTCATTTAAAATTCCCAAGGAGGCAAGATCTTAGTCTTAGCTTTCGGGCATTCTATCAACTTCATCATTTTTTGATAAATCACTTTTAGCTTTTTTTGCCGCAGCTTTAAGCAACTCCTGATGTTCTTTCCTTTCCTTAAATTCTTTTTGACGCTGCTTCTTCTGTTGATCTCTTGACCTTGTACTCATTCTATAACATAATTAGTTTTTAACTGGTAGACCGTATTCTTACATATTTCAAGCAATTCTTCCACTTCTAGCCTTGCGCTTCTGGCTTGATTACGAAAGCCTGTAATCCGGCCATCTTACCGTTGCGAAATTGCCAAACATCGCAGTACGCATAAAGCGCCTCCAGCCCATCTTCATCTTTTAGCGTTATATTACCGAGAGCCGTAACATAATCCCCCTCGGCAATCAAATTTGCCACTACAAACTTTGGCGGCTCCATATAAGCTGTTGCCATCCACTGTCGTACGGCCTCCTTCCCGCGCAGTGTTTTATCACCTACAAAAGTCCACTCCGTGTCGTCGGTGCAGTATGATAGAAATCCCTCATAGTCGCCAACAGAAATAGCCTCATTAGCTTTTTTCAATACTGATTTATTATTCTCTTGTATATTCATATTTCTTTTGTACTAAGGCTACGGTGTGGTTACCTATACGAGGTATAGCGTAAGGAAGTCATTGCTGCAAGACCTTCTAACACGGGCAATTGGTCATCAGAGCAGTCAGAGACAGCTGTTTCTGTTGCAGATGGCTTACTCTTCTTTTTAGTTGATTAATTTTGGTCTGTCTGTATGTAGCGGAGTATTTTATAGTCAATGTAAAAAGTCCCAAATGGGATGAAACAGGCAACAAGGATTTTCCAGGTCGTTACTTTAAATTCCCATTGTTGCTCTATACTTACACGCAAAGCGTTGATCACAAAAAACAGGAACAAGGCTCCATGCACGGGTCCGGCAGGGCACAGAATAATTGCTACCGAAACAGCACTAAAATAGAAGCACCAATAGCTGGACAACAACCATGCTGCACCAACAAAGATGCAAAAGTTTACGCAAGAGAGCGTTTACGCAAGAGAGCGTTTATTATCAGGCTGGTTTATCCTTTCAGACGGAGCTGATCAGAGAAATGCAATCAACTTACTTGAATGGTGGAAATTTTTATATATTAGATGGTTGTAATAATGTTGTAACTATGAAGCCTATCTTAATCATCCTACTGCTTATCTCCTTTACAGGAGCTTTTGCGCAAACCAATAAAAAACCTGCCCCCAAAGATCCAGCTGCAAAACAACAGCTCAAAATTGAAGAAGGTAAAGATGTCTGGATGATGACTTACTTCCGCCAACGATACCCTACCCGTATAGAGATCGATGAGAACGGGAACACAGTAGAGGTACCTTTGCCAGATCCTATGCAGATTGAAAAAATGCACATAGCTCTGTCCACGGATGGCCGCCATTGGACTCCCCTGAACGACAACAAGCCTGTGTGGGAGCAGCAAATGCGTGATCCTTATGTTCGACGAGGCCCTGATGGACTTTGGCGCATCCTGGCAACCGGCGGTGGAATGGGAAAAGACAGGGAGAAGGTAGGGCCAAGCTGCCTGTATGCAACTTCCCGGGACCTGATCCATTGGAAGGTTGAAGGGGGCCTGCCCTTGATGAAAGATGCACGGGATGAGTCGGGAGCCTTAGCCAGAAATATATGGGCACCCGAATGGTTCTACGACGCTAAAACAGACGAGTACATCCTGCTCTGGTCTTCTTCATTTGAGGATGCGGGTTGGAAAGAAAGCAGGCTCTGGTACTGCAAAACCCGGGACTGGAAAACATTTACACCTGCGAAGGTACTTTTTGCTCCCTCCTACTCCGTGATAGACGGAACATTGCTGGAGCATGAGGGTACGTATTACCTGTATCACAAAGAAGAAGAATTTGGTGCCAGGACTGGTGAAAGAAGAGCCATCCGTGTGGCTACATCCGAAAATCTTTTGGGGCCATACAATATTATAGAAGGACATTTAAACGAAGGGCAGATTGTCCCTGTGATTACGGAAGGGCCAACAGCCATGAAAGACCCGGTTAAACCTGGCTGGTTACTGCTGTACGACTATTGCATGACGAACCGCTTTGGTGCTTCTTATTCGCAAGACCTCCTTCACTGGAACGTTGAAGAAAATGTTAGTTTTCCTTCTGAGGCCCGACACGGCTGTGTTTCGGTTTTAACTGCTGCGGAAGCCAGGGCACTGATAAAAGCTTATCCGATTAAGCCATCAAATAAATAATGCGTCTGTAAAAAAATTAACCTGCTCTACTGCTTAGTCTCCTCCGTCGCAGCTTTAAAAGCAACCGGGCAGATCTGCTATGGTTCAGCGGCAGCTCAGTAAAACAGCTGCCGCTGTAAAGCTCTTCCTTGCATAGTTACCACCATTAAAATCCCTACCCACCAAACCATAACTTTCTATTTATAAGTTAATTAACCTCAATTTTAAAGAGTTCACCCATTAATTTCAGCACTTGGCTAAATTATATGTTTTATATATTTTATTAAACAAGTAAATAACTAATTTAATGTTGTAGAACGCTTACCAAAATAGTCTTTCCCAAGCCTTTAATCTTTTAGACAACTTCCACCGGCTGTCAAGGATTGCTCTTACTTATAATCCTGCTCTTTGCTGTCACGGCGAACACCCTACCTTCTTTCTTTAGTTAAACTATTTTTTTATCTAAAAACTTCAAATCATGACTTCAAAACAAATTTCTCTCCTTTGCCTGTTTGCGCTGCTGCTAACTGCTGGCTGCAAAGACGATGATTTTAAGGGAATAATCTTTGACCCTGTTCAACTACACGCAACCGACTTTGCCAACGGATTAAATTCGCCTATAGGGATGAGCGTGGATGACAGCGGGCGCTTGTGGGTAACCGAAGCCGGAACAGGAAACAGCGACGGCAGCGTATCTGTGATCACAAAAAATGGCACCGTACACCAGGTTATTACCGGCTTTAGCTCCTTCACTTCTGCTGAGAGCCCTGGTGCTGAAGGCTTAAGCCACCTGCTTTACAAAGAGGGCAAACTTTATATTCTGCATGGATTTTCTGGTATGCTTTATATTGCTGATGTTGCCGCTTATAAACCTGGCGACCCGGTGATGCAGGCAAGTACCCTGCCCAGCGAAGATATCGGCACGTACGTCAGAAGCCTGAACCTGACCGATCCGATCAACTCCAATATCTACAACCTGACCTTTGGCCCCGGCGGGCATCTTTATATAGTAGATGCTGGTGCTAATGCTATCATTAAACGCGACAGGAACAGTAAGGTGCTAAGCTTGTTTGCCAGGATTCCGAATGTTAGCCCTACAACAGATGCTGTGCCCACCGGTATTGTATATGATGGAAAAAAATTCCTGGTATCTACTTTAACCGGATTTCCTTTTGCCAGCGGTGCGGCAAAAATATTCCGGGTTAGCCAGGAAGGGAATGTCAGCGAGTTCAAAAGCGGCTTCACCACACTCACAGACATTGTATTGACACCAAAAAACAACCCTTTGGTTACGCAGTTCGCGGATTTCTCCCTCACCACAACTCCTCCGGGCTTTAATCCGGTGTCGGGGCGCGTAGCAAATGAAGCCGGCGCTTACCTGATTGAGGGCCTGAACATGCCTACAGATATAGAACGAAGCGGTACCACAACGTACTATGTGCTCAGCTATGGGCTTGGAAAAGTTCAGAAGCTAACTTATTAACTGCGCCGGAGATAATGGGGTAAAGGGCGGCTCTGAGCACCAGTACGCTTGCCCTGCTACCTTCTCCTCCGTAAGATTAACTTATTTGTGAATAGAGTTATAGAAATGCATGTATGCGCAAAAAAATAGTTACGCGGGAGCAGCAAACAGCCCTTCCTGCTGAGCAGGTTTGGTTAGACCTGGAACAACTTGCCCGGGTAGAACTCACATCGGAGCATGATGCATATCCTATCGAATCCGCTTTTAAAGGAGTTGAAGGCGGATGGAGAGCGGCACAGCCGGGGGAGCAAACGGTAAGAATAGTATTTGATGAGCCGCAAAACATCCGTCGCATTCAACTTCATTTTGATGAGAAGGAGCAGGAACGAACACAGGAGTTTTTACTCAGGTGGATATCCTCGGGAGATAAAGAGCCTAAAGAGATAATAAGACAGCACTATAACTTTAGTCCTCCTCATACTGTTGAGGAACGGGAAGAATATACTGTAAACCTGCAGGCTGTAAGTGTGCTCGAACTTTACATTGTGCCGGATATCAGCGGCAAAAGCATTTGTGCTTCAGTTGCTCAGATAAAGCTGGCATCATAACTCAATTATTTGATCACTTAGCATACGTTACTAATATACGTTTAGTATGACAAAGCGCTGTAGCTATAAATGCTGTTAATATTACCAGGATCAGCCACATAAAAAAAGCCTTACAAACTGTAAGGCTTTCCCTGTTAAAGCATATATGATAAAGCTATGCACGCATCACATTTACTGCGTTCAGCCCTTTTCTTCCTTCTTCCAGGTCAAAGGTTACTTCGTCGTTTTGATGTATATCATGCACCAGTCCTGATACGTGTACGAAATACTCCTGATCTGAATTTGCTTCTTTGATGAACCCGAACCCTTTCAGGTCATTAAAGAATTTTACTGTTCCGTTATTCATGTTGTTTGTTTATGTATTATACCCCTTCTACATAATACCTGCACTATATGTTCATTATTTTTTCCAATAATACATTATTATTTTACAAATACCTTCTCAAAGCCTTTAAAGGCATATAATCCTCTGAATTAATTTGCAGCCTCAATTTAAAGATTACACTCATTGAAGTAACCCTGTCTGTTAAAGCACCTGCTTAAACTGAGAATAAAATGCAAACTTTAAACTTTAATGCAGCTACTCCTGTTCTATAACTGGAACGACTCTGGTCTTGTTATTACATTTTTTCTCCTGCCCGAATCCTTCTGGTGATGCTGTTGCGCTAAAATTTAACCTGTAAAAGAATAAGAAGCATAATGTGTGCAACAGTACAGGAAAAGGCTGACACAGGGTTCTGACAGCATCCATCTCATTTTACAATACCTCCTGCTTGGCTTTATAGAACAAATAGCACTTTCCGCCAGGCATTCTTAAATTCTGATTTATGTTTTTGCAGTGACTGAGGCTCTGGGATTACAACATCAAGAAGTTGCATCTACTATTACTCCCTCAGCTAAAAAAACCATCATGTCACAAAATTTAAAGTTCATCAATACCACCCAGTCTGCCTTCTTTGCCACGGTCCGGAAGCGGGTAGACTCTTATTTCAAAGAGCAGGGCATTTCCAAGAATGGAAACGTAAGGATTTGGGTGAAGGCAGCTTTCTTCCTTTTAAGCTTCTTTACGCTATATTTCTTCATCCTTTCCGGCTCCTTCAGTGCCTGGGCAACACTCGGCATGGCAGCAGCTTTGGGGGCATTTGCAGCCTTTATTGGCTTTAACATTTGCCACGACGCCATACATGGCTCTTTCTCCGGGAACAGCAAAATTAACAGAGTCCTTAGCTATCTCTTTTATCTTATCGGAGCTAATCCATACCTCTGGAATATCTCACATAACATTGTACACCATACTTTTACAAACATACCGGGCCACGATGAAGACATTGAGGTTGCCCCGGGTTTGATACGCTTAGATGAAAGCGAGAAAGTGAACAGGGTGCAACGTTACCAACACCTGTATGCTTTCTGGTTATATGGCTTGGCCTCCCTGTCCTGGGTGTTGCGGAAAGACTATGTAAAATTCTTTCAGAAGCAGATTGGGCAGCACACAAAAAGCCATCCTAAAAGAGAGTACTTCAACCTGTTCTTCTATAAGATACTGCATTACTTCCTGTTTATAGGCCTGCCTCTGCTGTTGCTGAACCTTAACTGGTGGCAGGCTGCGCTGGGGTTCCTGGTAATGCATCTGGCCGAAGGTATGGTAATGGGACTTGTCTTTCAGCTGGCTCACGTGGTGGAGGGTACTGCGTTCCCTCTTCCAAACAACCAGGGCAATGTGGAGGAGGCCTGGGCGGATCATCAGATGCGGACTACTGCCAATTTTGCTCCTCAAAGCTCTCTGGCCAGCTTCCTGCTCGGAGGCTTGAACAGGCAGATTGAGCATCACCTCTTCCCGAAGGTCAGCCATGTGCACTATCCTGCAATTTCTGTTATTGTAAAGCAAACGGCTCAGGAGTTTAACCTGCCATACCTGGAAAGCAAAAGTTTCTGGACTGCTATACAGTCTCACTACAAGGTGCTCAAAAAATTAGGAAAAGAGGCATACGAAAAGCAGACTGCTGGCATTGCCGCAATAAACCCTGCTTAATTCTTGTTTTTTATCGACACCTTTTACCAGTCACCATTTCCTGAAAGTACTTAAAAAAAAGGCTGCCCGACACTTTATGCCCGGGCAGCCTCTTTTTTTAAGCACTGGATAAACTAGGCCTGCTTTACCAGCTGCACTTCACCCTGAATCTTCAGTTCTTCGCCCAGCATGACACCACCTGTCTCAAGCGCTGCATTGTAGTTTATTCCCCAGTCTTTTCGGTTAATTTTACCACTGATAGAGAAACCAGCTTTCACATTGCCCCAAGGGTCTGTCGCGACACCATTGTTCTCTACCGTAAGCTTCACAGGTTTGGTAGTTTCCTTTATTGTAAGATCTCCGAACAGGTTGAAAGTGTCGTCGTCTACTTTTTCCACTTTCGTAGAAACAAACTTCATATTCGGGTGGTTTTCCACACCAAAGAAGTCGGCGTTACGCAGGTGCTCATCGCGCTGCGCATTACTTGTATCAATAGAGGCCGGGTTAATATTTGCCACTACTTTTGCACCAGCGAAATCTTCTCCGGCTGTTTCAGCCTCTACATCAAACTGTGTGAACTTACCTGTTACGTTGGAAATCATCAGGTGCTTAATTTTAAAGCCAAGTTCGCTGTGGGATAGGTCCAGTGACCATTTAGTTGTTGACATTGTTATGTATGCTAAAGTTAAAGTTATATGAAAAAATTAATAATGTTATATTTTCTAACACTGTTAGGTATAATGCAAAAAAAATTATGCCTTCATACTTGAGATAAAGCCACGTATAAAATCTTTCAGCACCATCTGGTTCATGTCTTCTCTGCCTTCCTCTGCTCCCATCATGTTAATAGATACTAGCCCGTGCAACATAGACCAGAAGGTGTGCAGCTTCAGAAACGGATCGGTATCGGGGCTGTTACCGGAAGCAATCAGTCCGTGAATAGGCTCCAGCACCAACTCGCTAAAAGTTGCCAGTTCGTTTATCTGGTTCACCTTTTCACAGGAAGGAATGCCTAACCCGTACATCACCTGGTAATAAGCCTTTTGACTGAAAGCGAATTTCCAATATGCATCTGCCATTGCCTCCACCTGCTTTTCGTAGCTGCCTGCACCTGCTTTTGCTTTAATCAGTTCCTGGTTCAGATGCTGAAAACCCTGCTTGGTTAACTCGAGCAGAATAGCTTCTTTATTAGCGAAATGATCATATATCACAGGAACGCTGTACTCAATTACCTCCGCAATTTTGCGAATAGAAAGCGCCTGCCACCCATCCTGTACGACAAGCTCCCAAGCTGCCTCCAGAATAGAAGAGCGTAGCTCCTCTTTGTGCCGTTTCTTTCTTTCTGCTATTCCCATTTTATATCTGTTAAATTACCTAACAGTGTTAACAAAAGTAAGAGTTCATTTTGAAATAACAAAGCTTAGTAGTATCATGCACCATATTTAATGCTGCCAGAGGCTGCTGCCTTTGTTGCAATATTTTATACTCATCCTTGGCGTAGTTAGCGAACTACGCGTAAAAACTTAACATTTAAACCAAAGCATTTTATTCGTATGCAAATAGCCATTACAGGAGCTACGGGGCAACTGGGCCGTCTCGTGGTTGAAAAGCTGAAAGAAAAAACATCCTCTGAGCACATTGTTGCGCTTGTTCGCTCACCTCAGAAAGCTGCTGACCTGGGTGTGGAAGCCAGGGAAGCTGACTACAACAAACTTGAAACACTTCACCGGGCACTGGCCAGCATAAATACATTACTCCTGATTTCAGGAAGTGAAGTGGGGCAACGTGCTGTACAGCATCAAAATGTTATAGATGCGGCAAAACAGGCTGGTGTGAAACGAATCGTTTATACAAGCATTCTACATGCAGATACTTCTTCCATCAGCCTAGCAGAAGAACATCGCGCCACAGAAGCTGCCCTGAAGAATTCTGGCATTCCCTATACTATACTTCGTAATAGTTGGTATACAGAAAATTACACAGGTTCCATTCCGGGAGCACTTGCGGGTGGTGCCTTTATGGGTAGCGCAGGCGAAGGCAAAATTTCTTCGGCTACCCGGTTAGATTTTGCGGAGGCCGCTGTTGCTGTTTTGACCACGGAAGGACACGAAGGAAAGACATATGAACTGGCCGGAGATGAAGCCTATACCCTCAGCGAACTGGCTGCGGAAGTTTCCCGCCAGACAGGTACTACAATTCCTTACAAGAACTTGTCAGAGACTGATTATGCTGCTGCACTCACGGGCTTTGGCTTACCCGAAGGATTGGCGCAGGCGATTGCCGGATGGGATGCCGCCGCATCGGAAGGCAACCTGTTCGATGACAGCCATCAGCTCTCGGCACTCCTCAACAGGCCTACCACGCCCTTATCTGTTGCCGTAGCTGATGCCCTTCAATCAAATGCAAAAGCAGAGTAATTTTTAGTATCTCGTTCTGATCTGCTACAGGATACAACACAAAAAAGCCATCCCGTTTTTTCGGGATGGCTTTTAACATTGAAGCTGTTCCTTAAAGCTGCGCACTGGCTACTTTAGCCGGCTTTGTGTCTTTAATGGTTGCTGTGTCGGGCTGGATGGGATACAGGAACCGCTGCACATCTTTTAGGTACTGCAGGCTGCCGTTTGGCAGATTACTCAATACAATTAGGGCGCTATGGTCTTTTTTATTGCGCATGAGGTATGTAGTATACCCATGCCACAGTCCACCGTGGTATACCACGCTGTCGCCACTTTCCAGGGCTTTAATTCTCCACCCGAACCCGTAGTCTTCGGTTTTCTTTTTTTCTGTACGGGAGCCTTTAAATGCCTCTTCAAGAGTTTCCCGCTTAACCAGTTTCTGGGTATACAATGCCTGGTCCCATTTGTAAAGATCTTCTACAGTAGAGTATACGCCCTTATCTCCGAGCACCGTATCTAAATAGTCGGTGGTTCTTTTCTGCCTGCCACGGGTATGGCCGGTAGCAAATTTTCCCATATAAGCAGTCAGATCATCGCTAAAAGTAAAAGTATGCTTCATATCCAGCCGCTCAAAAATGCGCTCCCGCAAAAAAGTAGAAAAGGGCATCCCGGAAGCCTCGTCCACAATAGCCGCTAACAGGCAGTAGCCTGTATTGCTGTAATCGAAGCGTGTGTTGGGAGTGTAAAAAATCTTTGGCTGGTGTTGAACCATCAGATGCACCACATCCTGGTTGGTTAAAGGCTTCTTCCGGTCCGGCCACAGCTCATCGCTGAAATAGGTATAGTTTGGCAGCCCGGATCGATGGGTAAGCAGTTGCCGTATGGTAACGCCTTTATAGGGGAAATCAGGCAAATACTGCTGCACACTATCATCATACTGGAGCTTCCCCTGCTCTTTCAGCATCATAATGGCCATTGCCGTAAACTGTTTCGACACAGAGGCCAGCTGAAAGGCAGTTTCGGTGCTGAGGGAATCCTTGCGGTAGAAATCTGCATAACCAAAAGCCCCCTTATAGATCACTTGGTCATACTTTGTCACCAGCACGGTACCGTTAAAGCCTTTTCTCTTGTGCAGGTGAGTGAAAATTGAATCGAGCTGCTGCCCCATTTTCCGGGCACTGGCCTCTGTAAATGAAGCAGGTATGTCAACCTTCTCTCTATCGTCGCCTCTTCTCCAGAAGGAGAAACTACTCTGGCCTTCTTCTTCGGAACCGGAGCAGGAAACTAAAAACAAACTGAATAAGGATGCTGTTAGGCACCGCACTAATGGAAATTGTACTTTTAAAAAGGTCATACCTGAAAACCAACACGAGAAACAGTAGCAAATATAATTTACATTACCCTCCATTCTCAAACTGTTCACTAAAAAATGAGCCTGGCCAATCAGTAATTTATCAGATGCTTCCAGAGCGCTTCATGCTGATTTTACCGGCACGACCTTTACAACTGGTAGCCTGCCTTTGCAAGGACTTGGTCGAGCCGAAGCATCAGCTGTTTCAGACTTTTCAGTTCGTTCAGTTCCTCTGCCTCCAACAGTAACTGCAGGGAGCCATCAGAGGCATGCAGGCCCACCAGCGGGTAATGGTTATGGATGTGTGAAAATTTCCAATCGTTCTTATAGATGAATTCTACCCGGAGCGGAAGCTGTCGGAGGAAGGCTGCCCATTCCTGTTTTATGGTAAAGTTACCGTAGGTGAGCGCGCAAAGGCTACAGGCATAGGTGGCGGGTGAAATGATTTTATGTGCAAAATCGGTCATTTTGTTAAATAAACCCGTCTCGGCATTGTAAACGAAAAGCAGTTTCGGCTCCATACATCTTCTAACTTATAATATTTGCTGCACCACTCTTATCAGGGCTTTGTCAGGCCCAGCCAATCCTGTTTACTAAAGTTTCTGAAAACACGATCATCAGATTGTACCAGGTTGGAGGCAAGTTTGGCTTTGTTTTTCTGCATGATCAGGATCTTCTCCTCCACTGTGTCGGGGCAAACCAGGCGCGCGGCTATAACGTTCTTCTGCTGCCCGATACGGTAACTGCGGTCGATGGCCTGGTTTTCGACCGCCGGATTCCACCACGGGTCCACAATAAACACATAGTCGGCGGCCGTTAAGTTAAGACCAGTGCCGCCTGCTTTCAGGCTGATCAGGAATACCCTTGTTGCATCATCCTCCTGGAACCGGCTCACTACTTCTCCCCGGTTCCGGGTGCTGCCCGTCAGGTAAGCATGTTTGATCTCTTCCTTTACCAGCTCCTTTCTGATCAGGTCTAGCATCGACACAAACTGCGAGAACACCAGTATCTTATGTGTTTTGGAAACAGCCCGTACCTGCTCCAGCAGCATTTCTATTTTGGCCGAAGATTCACTGTAAAGCCCATCCTCCCCCAGCAGCAGCGGCGAATTACATATCTGCCGTAACCTGGTAATGCCTGCCAGCACATGCACCGATTGCTTTGGAAGTTCTTCTTCTGTACTGGCCGAAATAAATTCCCGGAACTCTTTTTCGTATGCATCATAAATCTTGCGCTGCTCCGGCCCCATTTCGCAGTATAAAATTACTTCTGTTTTTTCGGGTAATTCCGTAGCTACTTCCTGCTTTGTTCTTCGCAGTATAAACGGACTGATCCTGGCTTGTAAGGCGGCGGAACTGCGCCTGTCTTTGAATTTATCTATCGGTATGGCATAGGTGTTCCGAAAGAAGTTTCTGGAGCCCAACAGGCCGGGACAGGCAAAGGAAAGCTGGGCATAGATATCAAAGGTATTGTTTTCGAGCGGTGTACCCGAAAGTACTATCCTGTTCCGTGACTGAAGCAGACGTGCTGCCTTGTATCGCTGTGAGGCAATGTTTTTGATATTTTGGGACTCATCCAGGAAAACATAATGGAACCGGTACTGGCGCAGGAAGCTTATATCTGAAACAAGGGTACCATAGGTAGTCATAACCACATCGTAGGAATCGAACGAGTCGGCGGTTTTAGCCCGGTCGGCACCATGTAAAACATACAGCTTAAGGCCTGGTGCAAACCTACCGATTTCAGCTTTCCAGTTATAGAGGAGCGATGTTGGCACCACCAGCAGATGGGCTCCTTTTTCTGGCCTGCCTTTTAACAGCAGCATGAAAGCGATTACCTGCACCGATTTCCCCAGCCCCATATCATCGGCCAGGCAACCCCCAAAGCCTGCGTTATCTAAAAAGTGTAGCCAGCTTAAGCCCTGCAGCTGGTACGGGCGGAGCGTTGTCTGCAGTTCTTCAGGTGCCGGAACGGCCGGTATGGTTTTTACATCTGAGAGCAGTCTGCTGTAATACGCCACCTCCTGTCTTACCTGCTCATCGAGCATGTGCTGCTCGTAAAGCTCGGCAAGTACAGTGTAGTTTGTTTTAGGTATTTTTAGAGTGTCCTCTTCTATGGTACCCGCTGCAAAATAGCTTTCGAATTTCCGGAGCCATTCTTCCGGTAAAATGCCAAGCGAACCGTCGCCCAGCTCAACGTACTTGCTCTTGTCTTTAACTGCACGGTGCAATTGCGTTAAAGAAGCTTTCTTTTTACCGTAGCGAACAGCCACTTCTGCATTAAACCAGTTCAGGCCACTTGCCACCTGTATATGAATGCGTGCTTTGTGCTGGTTCAGCTTATTTCCTTTAAGTTCGTTAAAGCCCAATACCTTTATGCCCTGCCGGTCCCAGGCGTCGAAGGCATTTAAAAACCAGTTCTCGTCCAGAAAGCAGTTCTTATGCAGGTAAAAGTAGGGCAGTGGGCTTTCGAGTTGTTCCATAAAATCGGGGTGCTGCACCAGAAACAAAGTCATAAGCGCATCCTCCGCCTCCTTGTTCCGCTCTACACCCAGTAATTCGCCGGTATGGTCCTGGATAAAAAGCGGCTTGGTAGAAAGTACAGACACTTCCTTGTCGCGGTAACGCAGCACAGGGTTCAGCATCACATAGTCCTCCATATCCGACAGATAGATCAGCCGCTCCGGCTCTTCGTTAAACCCCGCCTGCTGTAACTGCGATTTGCTGGCTGGCCGCAGGTAAGTATGTTCTATGGGTACATCGTCCTCCATCTGGGACAGCACTTCCACGTTAAACCTCAGAAATTCGTCGGGAGGCAGCACAATGTCATGCTGTTGTTTTCTGAAGTAGCCAATGGAATCCATCAGGTTCTGCTTCTCACTAAAGTACCAGAGGTTGTCCAGTACCAGGAAGTAATCAAACTTTAACTGAATGCGGCTTAAAGGACAAAAAGATCCGTTAATTTTTACGGCTCCTTTTACAGTATAGAAGTCTTCGTCTAAACTTACCTGTATCTTGAAATCGATGGCCGGCTGACTTACCTGAACCGGAAAAATGGACCGGCTGGTAATTTTTTCAGAAATACTGCTATCGTGCAGGTAAAAAGCATAGTTAAAAGGGTTGTTCACCAACGACTGCAGGGCCATAAAATCTGTGGCAGATTTTTCGTAAAAATTCTGCAGCTTCATAATGGCGGTGTAAAACTTCAGTTCCTCCGGTTGCTGCGTCTGCCAGGCAAGTTCGATCGGGTTCAGAATGGTAATCGGGTTCTTCAGCTCGCCCGCATGGCTTACCTGCACCTCGGCCAACTGGGCACTAAACAGGTTATAGTACCTGTGCTTGCCTATCACAATTATAACCTGCTTCTCCGATGGCTGCGCAATTGGTTTACTTTGTACAGAAAGGAAGTGTTTGAAAGCCGCCTCACCCGTATTGTTTCTCCGTGTGAATCCTTCGTAAGCTGTCACCTTCCCCGAAGGTTCATAAGCAGTATCGTGCTGTTCCATGTGATGATAAACTTCCAACCGGCCTCCTAAAGCTGCACCTGCAAAATTACTCCGCTCGCTTTTCCCCAGGGTGGTAAGTTGCTTTAGCTCGTTTCTCTACATCCTCGCGGTAGTAGGCGACATCCTTAAAGGCAACGTCCGCATACCGCTGGGCCTGGTCGTCGAAATGCGGTGAGTCCGGGTTACCGCTTTGTCCGCCGGCCAGCATGCTTTTTGCTTTCACTTTCTCGCCGAACTCGACTACCGCTACAAAGCTGTTGCCGGAGGTGCCGTAAAGCCGTTTGGTATCGTACGCACTAGCGCCATACGAAGCCAGTGCCCCCCAATTTCCGGATGCCATGCCTATCGGCAGGCTCGGCAGGTTATCATTGAAAGGCTGCTTAATTTCACCGTTGATGCGCTGATAACGGTTTATTTCTCCCCAGGGAGTATTCCACTGGCCAAAGTCTTTCTCCAGTTGGCTGACTGTCTGGGCAAAAATATCCAGCCGCTCTTTGGCAGGCGCTGTAGCTGCATAGTACCGGAACCGCTCCATCAGGTTAAGGCCATTGGGCGCACTGCCGCTTTTCAGTAGGGTGGTTGCATAAAAATGAGCCAGCGACATGGCCACCGATTCTTTAGAAACAGCAAAATCCCATTTGCGCATTACCTCCACGGCCTCCTTCAGTTTCGGATCACGGGTGCCTTGCTGATCATATGCCTTTACCAGCCCCGGTATCAGCACCTCAAATCCGGGCAGGTAAGGATCGTAGGCAAGCTGTATCAGCTTATCAAGCGTCAGGTTATCGGCTTTCTCCAGCAGTCGGATGGCATGCACGCCACGAAAGTTTTCAGGAGACTGCGACATGTAAACCGGGTAATCCTGCGGTTTCGGACTATAGGCTCCTGCACTTGTAAAAGGTGTGGAATTGCAGTTCTGAATCCAGCCGTTCGGCGGGTTGATAACACGTATGGTTTCTTCCAGAGAATGTAATCCCTGCCAGTCGGTTTTCGGGTTACTTCCATCCACGGGTTTGGTATAGTTAAAAGAAGTATCGCGTATCGGAAAGAAGTTACCATGGTAATAAGCAATGTTGCCATCTGCATCGGCATACACGGTTCCGTTAGACGAGTTGGTGCGCAGCTGCATCATTTCATTAAACTCTTTCAGATTGCTTTTCTTGGTCCGGGTGTAGGACTGCGTCAGGGCTTCCACCGGCTTCCACATCAGGGCCGTTGCCACCCATTTATCTCCATTCTGATGCGTAATAGGCCCGTGGTGGGTTCTGAACGTCGTAAAAGTCTTCTGCTTCAGTTCATCTCCATCTTTGTAAGCCAGCGTTACTTCAGCAGTGGCAACAGGTCTTTTTTCATCTCCGTAGCGGTAATAGAACTTGCCATTTTCTTTGATAACCGTCTCTTCAAATTCATCTATTACATCGGCATAAGCGGATGTATGCATCCAGCCGGTTTTTTCGTTAAAGCCCTGGTAAATAAAGAACTGACCCCAGGTAACGGCTCCGTAAGCATTCAAGCCTTCTTCACTGACAGCATGCACTTCTCCTCTGAAGAAAAAAGAGGTATGCGGATTAATGAGCAGCATAGCATTACCCGATGCCGTGTGCTTACCTGAAATGGTAAAGCCGTTCGATCCCTTAGGCTCCTCGAGCAAGGCCGGGTGCACAAGGCCATCGCCGTGCTTGTTCAGTCCAAGCGATTTGTTTTCTTCATAGAAAGCCTTTATCCTTTTAGTGGAAACACTTTCGATATCACCGCCGATAGAACCTTCGCTGAAGTACATCGGCATCCAGGGTTCGAAACGGGTAAGTAGTTTGGGCTTAACCTCCGGATGGGTATAGAGGTAGTAGTTAATGCCGTCGGCAAAGGCACGGCAAAGCGCCTTCAGCCACTCCGGGCTTTCCTCGTAGTGCTGCATGGCCTCTTCCTGCGACATATATAACCTGGCGCGCAGGTCGCTATAAAGCATTTCCTCTCCTTCTACCTCTGCCAGCCTGCCGATAGCCCAGGTATAGTTACGCTCTACTCTGTTAAAATCATCTTCGCACTGTGCATACAACAGTCCGAAAACAGCATCGGCATCTGATTTACCGTACACATGCGGCACACCGAAATCATCGCGTATAATGGTAACCCGGGAAGCCTGCTCCTCCCATTTTTTCACCTCGGAGCCGGTGGTTGTTTTTTCTGCCACCGAACAGGAGAAAAGCAGGGCAACAAAAAGAAGTATTTGGCTGGTAGTCTTTACAATGTATTTCATGAGTTCTCTTAAAGAAACAGAAGAACTCCCAATTTAAGCAGTTTTGCTAAAAAATACACTTTAAAGTATACTCCGAAACAGAAAAGGCAGCTTTGCCTTACCCGATTGCTTCGTTCAGGCCGGGCAGCCTGCCGAAACGGTGCAAGGTGGCAATATGAGAGCGTAAGGCATCGCCAAAGGTCTTATTCTCCATATAAGGGATGTTGAACTCAGCGGCTGTTTCTCTCACAATTTCAGAAATGGCAGGATAATGCACATGGCAGACCTTGGGGAAAAGGTGGTGCTCGATCTGATAATTCAGCCCCCCCACATACCAGGACAACCACTTATTGTTACGTGAAAAGTTTACTGTGGTGTGCAGCTGGTGTATGGCCCAGTCGTTTTCGATATTCCCGTTGCTATCCGGCCTCGGATGGCTGGTACCCTCTACCGTATGCGCCAGCTGAAAAATAACTGTCAGCACGATGCCTGCCACAAAATGCATAAGCAGGAAGCCCGCCAGAACCTCCAGAAACGGGATGCCATATACAAGGGTAGGTACAACCAGAATTACAGAAAAGTACACCAGCTTCATCAGGATCAGCTTCAGCAACATCACCTGGTTTTTTTCTTTGGAATTCGGGTTCACGCCTTTCCTGATAAACAGGAAGTACTGCACAAAATCTTTGGCCAGCACCCAGTACAGCGTTAGTAAACCATAGAACAGAAACGCATATACCCACTGCAGCTGATGATAAAACCTGATAGATGTATGCGGCGAAAACCGGAGCACCAGCCTGTCCTGTATGTCTTCGTCCATATCAACTACATTGGTATAGGTATGATGCAGAATATTATGCTGCAGCTTCCAGTTAAAAGCGGAGCCGCCCACCAGGTTCAGTGTGTGGCCCATCCAGCTGTTAACGGCCTGGTTAGAAGAGTAGGCGCCATGGTTGGCATCGTGCATCACGCTCATCCCTATACCAGCTACGCCAAGTCCCATCATAAACCATAAGAACAGGCTCAGAGGTAAACCAGGCGTAAAACTTAGTAACAGCATAAAAGGCAGAATATAACATGCTAGCAGAGCTACACTCTTAACTACCATTTTGGCGTTGGCATTCCGGGAGATTTGGTTCTCTTTAAAATAAGCGTCCACTCTTCTGCGGAGCGTAAGGAAAAACAAGTTCCTGTCTTTGCTTACAAATTTTATTCTACCATCGGGTTTCATATTTTCTGGAATAGGTGTTGGTATCGTCTTTAGCTGGCAAGCTTCACATTTACTGCATTCAGGCCTTTTAACCCTTTTTCCACTTCAAAGCTTACTTTGTCGTTTTCTTTAATTGGTCCGCTCAGAGCGTTCTGATGCACGAAAATGCTTTCCTGGCTTACATGGTCTTTAATAAAACCATAGCCTTTGGAGGTGTTAAAGAAGGTAACAGTTCCCTTTCTGATCAGGGTGGCAGGATCAACGGGCTCTTGCCGCGATACACCGATCTGAATTTCAGACTGGTCTACTACTTTCTTTTTCTTGTTCGGATCAGGAGGAGTAGAAGAGATATTTCCGAATTCATCTACATAAGCCAGCATCTCGTCCAGGTCTTTGCCGTTTCTGGAGCTGGTCTTACGCTCTTCTTTTTTCTGTTCTTTGTCCTGCCTTTTCTTCAGCTTTTTCTTTTCTTTTTCTTTTTTACTAAAAGTTTCCTGTGATCTTCCCATAAAGTTGTTTTAAATTAAATGTAGCTTTTGCTCTTTTTCAAAGGTTGAGAACCTTTATTTAGTATCGAAACAAGAAGTTTGTACCGTTACGTATCCACTTCTCAAAGAAGGTATTATCATTAAATTCGCCTGATACTAGTTCAGAGTCGGTGAATTCTTTAACAGAGCGGGATGTCATAAAACGCTGAAGCGAGTCCTGGTTGGTGGGAGACCAATCTTTACCTTTCTGTAACGCTACACACAGGTATTCACGTGTGGTGGTATCTACTATATATTTTCTATTCATACAAAGTGGTTATGTTGAGCAGGTATGGCTGTTTAGCACATTATTACCTGTAAAAAAACAGAAAAGCCTTACAGGTGTAAGGCTTTTCTGTTATGACTTATATATGAAAACTAAGCACGTTTAACATTAACCGCGTTTAGTCCTTTTCTTCCTTCTTGTAAGTCAAAAGTTACCTCGTCATTTTCTCTGATTTCATTTACAAGGCCAGATACGTGTACGAAGTACTCCTGATCTGAATTTGCTTCTTTGATAAACCCGAACCCTTTCAGGTCATTAAAGAATTTTACTGTTCCTTTATTCATGTTGATTTGTTAATTATATACCTACTACATATTTGAAGGCATATACGTTCATATTTTTTTTCAATTTACAATTAAAAGTTTACAATTCCTGCTTCTGCCACTATTATATTTTTAAGTTCATCTAATAAGCGTACTTGCTCCGGTTATAATGATAGGGAACCGCCAAAAGATTGGCAAATAACCCGTGTCATCTGCAAAATTCCGGAATGGCACCTACCCGGGCAGCTTATCTGCCGTAAAATGCTGATGCACCTTCCAAGTTAAATTAACATGTGCAGTTCTTCTGCTTCCTATATAATTATGACTGTGAAAAAAATCTTACTCAGCACTTTATTTGCACTGCTCACTGCCTTGCCGCTTGCCGCTCAGCATGAGCACCATCATAACCAGCAGCAAATGCCCGATAGCACAGCCCAACACCAGGGCCACCGCATGAATAACCAGCACGATAGCATGCAGATGCCCATGACACATGCTTTTTCACGCAACCTGCCCATGACTCGCAATGCCTCCGGTACCGGCTGGCTGCCGGATGAATCGCCTATGTACGGCCATATGTACCACCGGAGCGACTGGATGTTTATGCTGCACTACAACCTGTTCCTGCGGTATAATAACCAGGATATTTTTAAAGGAGGAAACAGAGGCGACAGCCAGTTTGATGCGCCCAACTGGTTTATGCTGATGGGGCAGCGCTTCGTAGGCAAACGAGGCTTGTTTCGATTCAGTGGTATGATCTCCCTGGACCCGCTTACTGTAGGTGCCAATGGGTACCCCCTGCTCTTCCAGACCGGGGAAACCTATAACAATGCTCCCTTAATAGACCGCCAGCACCCGCACGACCTGTTCAGCGAGCTATCGGTAGGATACACGCATATGCTTTCTAAAGAGGCGGATGTTTTTGTTTACCTGGGATATCCGGGAGAACCCGCTCTCAGTAATGTGGCTTTCATGCACCGGCCTTCCGCACTCAATAACCCTGATTCACCACTGGGACACCACTGGCAGGACGCCACACACATAACTTTCGGAGTTGCGACACTGGGCTTCCGCTACCGGAATCTAAAGCTCGAAGGTTCTACATTTACAGGAAGAGAACCAGACGAGCAGCGCTACGACTTCGATAAGCCTCGCTTCGACTCCAGAACGGTTCGCCTTACCTATAACCCTACCGCCAACTGGAGTCTGCAGGCATCGCACGCTTACGTTAAGGGCCCGGAGGTAAGCGAGCCGGATGAAGATGTATACCGCACCACTGCTTCGGCTCTGTACGGCAGAAAACTGCCAGGCGATAACCGCTTCCTGACCACTACCCTGAACTGGGGATTTAACTACGTCGATCCTCATCATAAAGAGCATTCTGTCCTGCTGGAGTCGAACCTGCAAAACAGCCGATTTGCAGTTTACGGCAGGTATGAGTGGCTACAGAAATCTGCTGATGAGCTTGGCTTTGGCGAAGACTTCTTCGGGCACGACACTATATTCGGAATTCATGCCCTAACGGTGGGCGCAAACAGGCAGCTGGCACAGGCAGGCTCCGTTAATTTTCACCTGGGGGCCCAGGCAAGCATATTCAGAAGTGATACAGCGCTGCATCCTTATTATGGCGACCTCCCTGTAAGCGCTCAGGTATACCTGCGGGTATTTCCCAACATCATGGTTCCCAGGTAGCGGGCAAAACGTTGGCAGTAGCTCTTGGCAGGTTTAATAAGGAGAAGGGCTGACTGAGGTCCAGCCCCCATCTATGATCAGGGTTTGCCCTGTAATATGCCGTGCCTCCTCCGACACCAGGAACAGGCCGGCATTGGCGATATCGGCCACACTGGCCGGTTTTCCCATTGGGGTCAGCTGCGACCAGGTACTTTCGTATGTTGCGTCTTCCTGGGTTCGCTCTGTTAAGGTTGCGCCCGGAGCAATGGTGTTTACGTTAATTTTATAGGCAGAAACTTCTATAACTAAATTACGGGCGAGCATTTCTATAGCGGCCTTACTCATGCCGTAGGCCGCCAGGTTCTTGTGAGCCTGGTGGCCAGTAACAGAAGAAGTAAACAATAAGCTGCCCCCCGATGGCTGTTGCTTCATCTGGTTAGCCGCCGCCTGCGCCAGGAAGAATGTACCGCCCAGGTTTACCTGCATCACCCGGTTAAAGGCCTCTGGTGTATAGGTAAAGAAATCGCCGAACAAAGTAATGCCTGCATTGGCTATTACAATGTCCAGCTGCCCGAATCTTTCCACAGCAGTACTAACCAGTTGCCGGGTAAAAGCGACATCACTGGCATCTCCGGGCATAGCCAGGCAACAGCCGTCTGCCCCAATCTCAGCGGCTGCACTTTCTGCCAATGCCTCATCCTGGTCGTTGAGGATTACTTTTGCTCCGGAAAGCACAAGCATGCGGGCCATCTCCAGCCCAATTCCCTGGCCTGCACCAGTTACTACAGCCACTTTATCTTTTAGTGTCATCGGGGTGAATTTGTGAATGAGATGAAAGGCGAATCTCCTGCTTTAGCATAAGCTGGTTTTACAGACCTTAACCTGGCTGCTAGCGATGCATCTTTTTGGGTATTTCATTGCAGGGTCCTTCGTAGCGTACAAACAGGTATATCCAGATAATTCTGGAAAGCCTGAAAATAACAGGCAGCAGCCCGATCACCACAAGGCCCACTACGCCTATCATCATACCCATGGTTACCTCTTCTACAACCTGGTACAGCAGAAACAAGCAAATCAGGAATATGCCAACATTAAAAGCAAAGCTTACATACATAGCCCCATAGTAAAAGCCAACTTCCGGCTCATACGTCTGTCCGCAGCAGGGGCAGTCAGGATGCATGTCGGCAAATTTGCGCGTGTACAAGGTGCCTTTCGGAAACATTTCCCCTTCCCGGCACCTGGGGCACCTGCCAGTGGCTATACTATATAACAGTGAATTTTTCTGACTCATGATATTGCTGTTCTTATGAAGACAAAGGTCTCTCTTCCGGTCTGGGTGTATACGGGACAGAAACGACAAATTACTGCAATTGCAGCAGCGCTTAAAGGTACTTAAAATTATATCACCGGTAAATCATTTATAAACGAATGCTTCCTATACTTTAGAAAGAGTTGTTTTTCAGGTTCTTTTAAAAACAGGAAAGGGCTTGCTTTGGAACAATTTAAAACCAGCAAACATATATCTTTTAGACGGAGTGGTTGCGGACTTAGCTTTAGCCTGTTTCGTATGTCAGAAGCTCCGGCATAAGCAGATGTGTAAGCCGGTTACAACAATTTCAGCCATTTTTAATTTTGCTTAAACATTATCCGCTATCTGCCAGTTAAGTTTAGAAAATCAGCAGACATAAAATGGCGCTACAAACACCTACCAATGCAGCAGATGCTACTATTGTTTTAGCCGGGGCTACCGGAGATTTAGGAGGCAGAATAGCGGCCTCTCTTTTAGCAAGAGGTGTCAGGCCCCTGCTGCTGGTCAGGCCGGGCAGCAAAAGCAGCAAACTTAATTCATTCCGCGAGCAGGGCGCTACAATTTTTGTAACGGACTTTAAAAGCGTTTCAGAACTGGCAAAAGCGTGTGCCGGCGCTACCTGTGTGGTTTCCGCTTTATCCGGCCTGGAAGAGGTGATCCTGGAAACGCAGCGCATCCTGCTGCTTGCAGCCGTAGAAGCCGGGGTGCCAAGGTTTATTCCTTCCGATTTTTCGATCGATTTCACAAAAATACCGGCAGGCACCAACCGGAACCTGGATCTGCGCCGGGAATTCGGCGAGCGACTGGACAAGGCACCTATCAGGGCAACCTCTATCCTCAACGGCATGTTTGCCGACCTGCTCACCGGGCAAGCCCCGGTTGTGCTGTTTCCGCTTAAAAAGGTAGTGTACTGGGGAGATGCAAATCAGCTACTGGATTATACCACTATACAGGATACTGCAGCCTATACAGCCGCTGCGGCACTGGATGCCGAAACGCCACGATACCTCCGTATTGCCGGCGACACGTTACATGCAAATGGCTTATGCGAAGCAGCCAGCAAGGCTACCGGAAACGAGTTCAGCTTATTGCGTGCAGGAGGACTTGGCAGGTTAGATGCACTTATTAAGTTTACCCGTACGGTTTTTCCGCAGCGAAAAGAAGTTTTTCCGGCCTGGCAGGGCATGCAGTACCTTCGGAATATGTACAGCGGGCATGGTAAGCTGGAGCCGCTCGACAACAACCGCTATCCGGCTATGCACTGGACTTCGGTACAGGAAGTGCTGCAGAATAGATAGTACCGGCATGGAAGCAGCCTAAGCTTTTAGCAGTGGCCGCCGCGGCAGCAAAAAATCAGGTTTATTTGGTGTGATTGGGAGGAGAAGGTACGGATGAGGTGGAAAGCATTTCCTGTTGGTACAAAGCCCGCTACACAAGTCCTACAGCTGCCGGTGCCAACAGGAAACGTATAAGCCAGCAGGTTTACGCCAGGCTCGTTTCCTCCTGCACCAACTGAATATTGGCTACCAGTTTAATGTCTTCGCCCAATACCATTCCCCCTGTTTTAGACAATGGGTTAAAGGTAAGGCCGAATTCCCAGCGGCTTATGCGACCACTTACTTCAAAACCTGCTTTTGTATTTCCTTCGATATCCGTTGCAAAACCACCAAACTCGGCATCCAGCTCTACCGGCTTAGTAATGCCTTTTATCGTGAGCAAACCGAACAGGTGGTACTGATCATCGTGTACCTTGGTGAAAGAAGTGGACTGAAAGCTGATGTGCGGGAAATTTCCAGCATCGAAAAAGTCTGCCGACCGCAGGTGATTATCCCTTGCCTCCAGGTTGGTGTCCACGCTGCTTACATCCAGCGAAAAATGTATCTCTGCATCGTTGAAACTGCCGTTCGGCGTGGTGGCTCCACCACTAAAGTTCTTGAACGAACCTGTTACAGTAGAGATAACCAGGTACTTTACTTTAAACTGTACTTCTGAGTGCATCGGGTCTATAACCCATTTTGTTTTGTCCATGGCAATTGTGTCATAAATGGTGAAGGAAGCAAGATTGCCGCTTAAGGCAACAACTTCCGGAATAAAATCCAGGAGAGCAGTGTATACCCGAAGAAAAAGAGCCTGAATCTCTCCCGGCCCCTCTCGCTTTACAAGATCATACTCGGGTGTTTAACCCTGCTCCGGAGGCAGCTCAGCCTTCCTGTTTGTTTCAGGCCAAGCGCCCTAAGCATATACCGGATTCATCCTTTGCGCTGCAAAATCAGAACGTATACATGCTCCTATTTAACTAACGTCTAAACATTCTTCTTACTATGGGAAAAGAGCAATAATTGTATGCAGGCGGACAGCTGAAGTGCCTTCCGCTTTCACTTGCAACCATCGAAGGTGTGTTATACCCCTACGCCTTATCCTATAACAATTAACTTCACAAGCTGTTTATAATTATTAAAACGTGGCGCACAATTAGCAGGTTGCTGTTACCTGCTGCACATCGATGTTTTAACATACATTTTTAAAAAATAAAGCAGATCAATTTTTAGCGGAGAAGCCTTACAGGCAGAGGCACCAGCCTGCACCTGCTTCAGCCCTTAATTCCGGCTTTAAAAATTGCCTTTCAGCCTCACCGATATTTTAAACAGCCATAGCAGAAGCTGAATCTAAGTAGTAGCTTTGCAGCCTGAAAACAGCTGCCATGTTTGCCCGTAAATGCACAGCAGGGAAAATAGCAGAGATGACCGATGAGAAATGAAAATATGGTATCCATAAAAGAGCCGAAGCGCCTGTTTGATTGTCTTGCTTATCAATTAGAACACACCCCTTTGCCGGACATGCTTTCTTCCAAAGAAAACGGCGAATGGCGAAAGTACAGCACCCGCGAAGTGAGCGAAAAGGTAAACCAGATCAGCGCAGCCTTATTGCAGCTGGGCGTCTCGCGGGGCGACGGTACCATAGAAGGCAGAGATAAAATTGCTATCATCAGCCAGAACTGCCCGGAATGGATGATGGTGGACATGGCTATTCAGCAGATCGGCGCTGTTTCGGTGCCTGTTTATCCGAACATCAACACCAATGAGCTACAGTTTATCCTGCAGGATGCCCGTGTAAAAATGGTGTTTGCAGGCGACGAAGCTCTTTACCAGAAGCTCAGCAGCATCCGGATGGCACTGCCGGCTCTGGAGATGATTTATACCTTTAAGCCAGTAGCAGGGGCTCCTAACTGGCAGGAATTACTGCCCCAACTCACCCCGCACACGGAAAAGCAGGTCAGGCAGTACCGCGACCTGATCCGGGAAAACGACCTGGCCACTATTCTGTACACCTCCGGCACCACGGGTATTCCCAAAGGTGTTATGCTATCGCATTATAACATTATCAGCAACGTGTTCAGCAGTTCGCTAATTATCCAGGAGATCGGGGTGCGCGGCAAAAGGGCCATCAGCTTTCTGCCACTGAACCATGCTTTTGAACGCATGGCTACCTATTGCTTCTTTTACTGCGGTGTTTCCATTTACTATGCCGAAAGCATGGATAAGATAGCTGAGAACCTGCGGGAAGTGAAACCAACCCTTTTCACGACTGTTCCGCGGCTGCTGGAGAAAGTTTATGAGAGTATTCTGGCCAAAGGAGCCGAGCTGACAGGTGTTAAAAGAAAGCTTTTCTTCTGGGCCCTGCAACTGGCCGAACAATATGAGATAAACCAGCCTTTAAGCACCAGCTATAAATTACAGCTGGCCTTGGCCAATAAACTTATCTTTAGTAAGTGGCGCGAAGCACTCGGGGGCGAGGTAAAAGCTATTATTACCGGGGCGGCAGCCTGCCAGGTGCGCCTGCTGAAAGTTTTTACCGCTGCCCGCATTGTGATTCAGGAAGGCTATGGCTTAACAGAGGCCTCTCCTATTATCAGCGGAAACCGCTACAGCGAACAGAACAGAATGTTCGGCACTGTGGGGCCGCTGCTACAGAACGTAGAGGTAAAAATTGCGGATGACGGCGAGATCCTGTGCAAAGGACCGAACGTAATGATGGGCTATTTTAAACGCTCCGACCTGACAGCCGAGGTGATGGAGGGCGAGTGGCTGCGTACAGGCGACATCGGCACGATGGTAGACGGCAAATTCCTGAAGATAACAGACCGCAAGAAAGAGCTGTTCAAGACCAGCGGCGGGAAATACGTAGCGCCTCAGCCTATCGAAAATAAGATGGTGGAAAGCCGCTGGATAGAACAGATTATGGTTGTAGGCGAACTGCAGAAATTTGTGGGCGCACTTATCGTACCTGCCTTTCATGCGTTGCAGGAATGGTACGCCAAGCAGGGAATCAGCTACCCCGGCGACCAGGCCGTGGTGAAAGACCAGCAGGTAAGGGCTTTAATTAAAGAGGCTGTAAACCAGTACAACCAGTACTTTAACCACGTGGAACAGGTAAAGAAATTTGTCCTGATGCCTTCGCAGTGGACAATTGAGGGTGGCGAATTAACCCCTACCCTTAAGCTGAAGCGAAAAGCCATTGTAGCTAAATACGAAAATCTGATCGGTTCTATGTACGGAGCATAGCCTGCTCAGAAAAGGAGCAGGTTCATTGCAAAGGCCATAGCCATGTTACACAGGAAAGGCAACAGGAACAATGTCATTTCTTCATAAAAATGAACTCATTTCCTATAGTTGAGGTATAGTTGAATACTACAACAGGTTGAGGACAGTTGCAGATACTGATCCGGCAGCGTATCCTAAACAACAGGACCAGCAAGCCCGGCGGCCAGGCTTCAACTGCAAATCTTTAAACTCCTGAAACAGGGTTTTTACAATTTTAGAATGAACCAGGATTTACAGCCGGATTTTCAATCAGTTTTTAACGTAATGCCAGGTAAACACCTGGTTCTGAAACCTAACCCGCCACATTTCACCATTATCGCCATCAGCGATGACTTACTGGCAATTATCGGCCAGGACAGGCAAAAGGTATTGGGGAAAGATGCCTTTGAAGTCTTTCCCGAAAATCCCGAAGCTGTAACCGCAACAGGTCCCCGTAACTTCCGGAAATCACTGCATCGGGCCCTGCTTGAAAAAAAGCTAGACCAGGCTCCTGTCGGACGCTACGATATACGAAACGCCGAAGGAAAATTTGAAGTACGTTATTGGTCGTCGAGCTGTAAGCCTGTTTTAGATGCCGCAGGTAATGTAAGTTATATTTTACACACCACGACAGATGTGACAGAACTGGTGCTGGCCCGGAAAAGCGAGGAAGCTGTCAAGATCATGAAAACTGCCTATAGCCTGTTTATGCAGGCTCCTGTAGGTATTTCTATTGTCACGGGTCCTGAAAACATAGTTGAGCTGGCAAACGAGGAGCTTTATAAGGTACTGGGCATCAATAAGGAAATAATTGGCAAACCCTTATTCTTATCGCTCCCGGAATTAAAAGCACTGGGTATTGCGGAGGTGCTGGACTATGTACGCAAAACCGGTCTGCCCTACCATGCCAAAGATTTAGAGTTTTACAGCCGGGCCAGCGGGAAAGAAGAACTCCGCTACTTCGATATAGTATACCAGCCTTATTACGAACAGGCTTCCGATAAAGAGCCAATAGGTGTATTCTGCATTACGCATGACGTAACCGAAAAAGTGATAAGCCGCAAAAAAATTGAAGAGAGTGAGCAGCAGGTACGTTCTGTGATAGAAAGCCTGTATCACCCTCTGGGCGTTTATATGGGCCCCGAAATGCGCATACAGTTTGCCAACCAAGGGCTGAAAGACGGCTTGGGCAAAGGCAACGACATTATCGGAAAGCTCTACAGAGAACTTCTTCCGGAACTCGAAGACCAGGAAATCTTTGAACATCTCGAAAGAGTATATAAAACGGGGATCCCCTTTAACAGCAAGAACCACCGGATAGACTTAGTGGTAAACGGAAAGCTGAAGCCTAATTACTTCGATTTCAGCTTTACACCTTTGTTTGATACCGAAGGCAAAGTATATGGCGTTGTTAATTCCGGGTCCGATGTAACCGACATGATCCTGGCGCAGAAGCAAATCGAAGAAAGCACAAGAGAGCTGAACAACCTGGCCAACTCTATGCCCCAGATCGTCTGGATAGCCAACAGCAAGGGCGAAGTATACTTTTACAACGACAGAGTAAGTGAATTTGCCGGCGCCCGAAAACTGGAAGACAACACCTGGAGCTGGAGCGGCTTACTTTATCCTGAAGACGAACAGCCAACCACTGAAGCCTGGAACAAAGCTATAAGAGAAGGATCCGTTTATGAGAAAGCACACAGGCTTCAGTTAAAAGATGGTTCTTACAGGTGGCATTTGAGCCGGGCTTTTCCGCAACGCGACGAAGAAGGCAACATAATCAAATGGTTTGGCACTGCGACCGATGTGCATGAAGAAAAAGTAAGCCAGGAAAGGCTGCAGGCCATCCTGGATGCTACTCCCGAATGTATCAAGATTGTTGATGACGCAGGCACACTGCAATACATGAACCCTTCGGGACTGGAAATGGTAGAAGGCACGGCAGACCTGCTGGGGAACGCCTGTGTATATGAAGTAATTGCACCAGAATACCGCTCCCGCTGGATAAAGAACCACAAACGTGTGTGCCGGGGAGAAAGCCTGAGCTGGGAGTTTGATATTATCGGGCTAAACGGAACGCGCCGCCGCATAGAAACACATGCCGTTCCTCTTCCGGGTGCTAACGGGCTGGCTCAGCTGGCTGTAAGCAGAGACATAACAGAGCGGAAGAAAACAGAAGAGGCGCTGGAGTTAAAGAATACCCAGCTTACGCGCATCAACAACGATCTGGACAACTTTATCTATACCGCATCACACGATTTAAAAGCACCGATTTCCAATATCGAGGGGCTTCTGACCATACTGCACGAAGAGCTGAACACAAATGGAGCACCCGGAGCTGTTGCCCTTCAGATCATGCTCCTGATGCAACAGTCTGTGGATCGGTTTAAAGATACCATCCATAGCCTCACCGATGTAGTGAAGCTCCAGCATGCCAGTACTGCCGAAGCGGTGCAAGTTAGTTTATCTGAAGTGATCGAGGAAGTAAGCCTGGACCTGGAGCCATTAATTAAATCTTCCGGAGCGAAGATGGAAATTGATATAACCGCTTGTCCGTTTATTAAATTTTCTAAAAAGAACATGCGGAGTGTGGTGTATAACCTGCTTTCCAATGCCCTTAAATACCGCTCTCCGGAGCGCAAGCTGCAGATCAGGATCAACTGCCACAGCATAACCGACTTTCATGTACTTACTGTAAGCGACAACGGACTTGGTTTTGACAGCAGCCGTACGGCAGATCTGTTCACGATGTTCAAGCGCTTCCACGACCACGTAGAGGGCACCGGTATCGGCCTTTATATGGTAAAGAAAATAGTAGACAATGCCGGTGGTCACATAGAAGTAGAAAGCCAGCTCAACCAAGGCACCACCTTCCGCATTTATTTTAAAAGATAAAGGGTAAAACAACAACTATAGCTTCTATGCTGAAGCATGTGGTATAGCAGGCGTAGCAGCAGCCACATCTGCTTGAAATTTAACAATTACTTTACAAACTCCTTCAGCTTAGCCTGCAGGAGTTTGTTATTTTAGCCCCCTTTAAAGCTGCTACGACAGTCTGCCCCTGCTTAATAGAAATAATTTGCTGCTTTCTTTTTTACCAATCAACATATAAAACCTTTACACAACAACCTGAAGCAGCAAAAGCAGGTAAAGGGTATAGTTTCGGGAAATCCGGAGGTAAACCTAAACGGGCTTTTCATTCATTTACAGGGAAGAAAGTATGTATTGGTACGAGGAAGAAATACAAAGGCTGGAGAAAGAAAGAGCGGAGCTTAGCTACAGTCCGTCTACATTATTTTACGGTAGCTCTTCTATCAGGCTATGGGAAACGCTGGAGAAGGACTTTAAAGAATATATACCTGTAAACCTGGGTTTTGGCGGCTCTACCCTGGCCGGCTGTGTCTGGTTTTTTGAGCGTGCCGTGGCTCCTTTTAATCCTGATACACTGGTGCTTTATGCCGGCGACAACGACCTGGGCGATGGCCGGAACCCGGAAGAGGTGTTTATCTTTTTTCAGCAGTTTGTAGCCCGCACCAGGCAACGCTTCGGCGACCAGCTGCCTTGCTACTTTGTTTCGCTAAAACCAAGCCCCAGCCGCAATCACCTGCTCGAAAGCTTCAGGTACACGAACCGCCTGATTGAGTCGGAGATTATGCGGCTGCACCATAACTGGAAGTTTATAAACGTGTTTGACCCGATGCTCGACATCTATGGAAATCCGCAGCACATGTATTACGAAAGCGATGGCCTGCACATGAACAGCAAAGGCTACGAACTCTGGACCAAAATTATACGGGCAAACATCCCGCTGCCTTCGCCGGAACCCAGGAAATAGTGATACCAAACCTGCTGCTATCCCAAGCTGCCGCTCCCGATGAACAGAGAATACCATAAGTGGTACAGCCCCTCCCTGCAGCGGGATATGGAGCTGCTGGTTTTCGGCCATGCCGGTGCGGCTGTATTGTTTTTCCCGGCACGCATGGGCCGCTTCTACGACTACGAAAACTGGCGCATGATAGAAGCCATCCGTGATAAGATAGAGCAGGGGCATCTGCAGGTATACTGTGTAGACAGCGTAGACACCGAAAGCTTTTACTGCGACAGCTGCCACCCCTCAGCCAAAGTTGACCGCTACCTGCAATACGAGCAGTACATTCTGCAGGAGGTAATTCCGTTGATACATCGTAAAAGTCCCGGAGCTGCCATGATTTCTGCCGGCTGCAGCCTGGGAGCTTACCATGCTGTAAATTTCGCTTTCAAGCACCCAAACCTTTTTAGCAAGGTGGCAGGCATGAGCGGCCGCTATGAGCTGGGCCAGCAGATCAGCCACTACCGCGACCTGCTGCAGGGCTACTGGAGTGAGAATGTATACTTTAATATGCCCAACCAGTACCTTCCGGGCATAGGCGACTCCTGGCTGCACGCCCTCCGAAGCATAGACATCGTATTGGCAGTGGGAAAAGAAGACCCGTTCCTGGGCAGCAATCTGTATCTGAGCCAGGTACTCCATAGCAAAGGCATACCACACGCCCTGCACATTTGGGACGAAGAAGCCCACCGCCCCCGCTACTGGCGAAAAATGGTGCGCTTGTATTTGTAGAGATAGTCGCTCCAGGTAGCGCTGGTGCATGCCTACTCCTATTCCGGCACATTGGTAATATATGAACTACCGGCTTTGATGCCTTCTACAAGATCTTGAATGGTTTTTGTTTTGAAAACTTTCAGCAGATGATCGCGGTAAGCTTTGATATCGTTGTGGAGCGGACAGGGGTGTTTGTCGGAGCACTGCTTCATACCCATCCCGCACTTTCTGAAAGCCTCCAGCCCATCAATTACATTCACTACTTCCAGTATGGTCAGTTCAGAGGATGGCCGGTGCAGGTAAAATCCTCCGCCTGGTCCTTTAGCTGATGCTATCAGGTTTTTATGGACCATTTCCTGCAGAATTTTACCAATATACTGTACCGGTACTTCCAGCTCTTTACCAATATCCTTAAAGCCTACTTTACGGCCACTTGCATTTATAATGGCAATGTATACAATGGCACGAAGAGCATATTCTGTAGTTTTCGATAGCATAGCTGAGGCCTTTGCCCAATTTAAAAATATGAATTAGAAATAGTATCTAAAATTCCAATTCTGCAACTTAGGTGTACTATTCTCAAGAAGCACTTTTTACACAAGTACAATTTGCAGCAGCAAAGGTACTATAGTTACTCCATTTAATATTAAATAAAACAATTGCTCAAAAACCGTCATTATTAATCAAATGAAGTATAGTATACAATTATGGAAGTCTTAACTTATATAATTGTTGCGTATGCTCTAAACTCTCTTTTGAGTTTATCATTTCTAATACGATGAAGTGATAACTCTATTTCCCTTCCAACTGGCGCGTTCCTTCTACGGTAATCATTTCTATTGACCATGCCGGGGACCATACCAGCTCAATTTTCACATCCAGATCAGGAAAGCGTTTCTGCAGTATCTGCTCTGCTGCTGTCACAATGGTGCCGCCCATAGGGCAGCCTGGCGTAGTTAGCGTCAGTTCTATCGTTAATACATCCTCTTGCAGACTTACGCTGTAAACCAACCCAAGGTCTACAATGTTAATACCCACTTCAGGATCTATAATATATTTCAGGGTTTCGAATACTTCAGATCCCAAGTCCAGCCTGTGCGTTTTCATAAGCAAAAGGTTTTAGGTCGCGTACTTTGTGTAAGAGCAGTCGGAATACATTTACAGTATACAGCGCCGCTGTTACAGTAAACAGAATGGCACCCATAAGTATAAGCTGTTCCAATTGCAACAGTACACCTGTTATCAGCACTATATAGCCTGATAAGTAACTTAGGTTCTGCCACAACAACAATTTATGGCTGTAAATATCTTTGGGTAGTGGGGTCTTATAACGTCCCACAAGATTTTCGTAAGCATGCATCCAAACTATAAAAGGTAGGGTTTTAAAAGTCTGCCCCAGTATAATAGCCGTTACAAATCCCAGAAATAATGAAATGCCATATACCAGGCAGATAGAAGACAACCACCTTGGTGAGAGCGCCAGATCACTACTTACCACAATAACCAATAGCAACGGCAACAGTAAAAGACCAAGAGCTACAAATGTCTGTTTCATGCCCAAGTCTATATCGTGCCGCTGCTTCAGGCAATTTGCCTCGTACAGGAATGACAGAAACAAGCCTACTCCTGCTACAACCAGTGCCGCATAAGCAGGCAAGAAAGGAGTATGAAAGAACAGGTGATCAATGCCAAACAAAGTTAAGCCTGCATTGATCAAGTTATAGCTCCAGTCCAGCTTTTTGGTGTGGGTAGGGTGCGAAAGCAGGAACATCGGAATTAACTTAGCTCCTACGCCAATAATGAGTAACAGAAACCAGCCAGCCATCCCTATGTGAGCATGCAGCTTGAGGTAGTGCAGATGGTCTGCAGGCAAAAAAGCCATGGTAAAGTTAAAAGCCATCAGCAAGCCAACTAAGCCTGTAACCAGCAGCCAGATAGCAGAAGTAACGATAAAATCGGCTTCTATGGTCCATTTAGGAGCCTTTCTAGCTGTTTGTATGACGTTGACATTAAACAACAGAAAGGATAGGAAAAGCAGAACTGCACCTGATTGCATCAGCCCGCCCAACTGAAAATGCCAGAAGGAACAAGCCAATAAAATGGTACCCGCTGCAAGCAAACCAAATGTATACATGGCTAATCGCTCGCTGTGCAGTTTGCATTCCAGCAGCACAGGCAGTAGCTGGTAAAGTGCCCCGAAGATCAGCATGGTAGCCCAACCTAGCGCTGCTACATGCGTGAGTGTAAGAAGCTTCGGGTTAAAATAATGCCCTCCAAAAGCATCTGTAGATAAAAGCAGCAGGATGCCCAGTACCAGAAAGGCACAGGCGGCAAAGGCATAATGAGGCAACACGACCCATTTGCCTGGAGACTTGGAAATGGTTGCAGTACTCATAATTATATCTCTTTATAAATGATTAGGTAAACTTCGGCAAGCCCCACGCTTTTAGAGGTATAGGAAAAGCCTCTTTCCTGCAGTTGTGGCAAAAGGTACTGAGGTATCCGCTTATGGGCCACGTAAAGTGCCCTATCAGGAGGTAACAGTTCCAGTTCGTTCAGAATAGAGATCATGGGCTGCGGTATTTCGAGGTGGCGCACGTCCAGGTATTTGCATTTGCCTTCAAAGCGCTTTTCAATTGCTTCAAAGCTTAGAGCTAACTCTAATGTGTTTTCTGTAGCTTGGATAGCAGGCGCAGTTTGTTTCCGGAAGTAGGTATACACCAGGTCAGCAGCTTTCTCTTCGGTAAAGGAGGTATAGCCTTTCTTCTGAAGTATAGCAATGAGCGGCGTGGGCTCAAAGGTGTTGATGAGCCGGAGGACTTTATGACTGCCAATTTCCTCTACCGCCCCCATTATCTCCAGAAAAGGATCCTGGCCTGTTGAAATAGCTTCCCGCACATCCAGCGAAAGTATATTATCCTCAGACAAATCAACCGGAAAGCCAGGCAGTTCAGGCTCAGGTTTAGGCAACTGTGCTGCTGTTGGAGTAGCAGAGCTATTGTTGATGGTGAACCCTAAGGGCACCAGCTTTTCAAAAAAAGTATCTACCTCACAGCAGCCTATCCGGGCAGCATCGGCTATTGTTACCCGTGAGGCCAGCACTTTGCGGAGCAGCGGGTTTCGGAGCCTGGCAAAATGTTTGTTAATAGAGGCAATGGCCTCAATGGCTTCGGGATTTGCTTTTATGATTGCTGAAATTTTAGTGTTGGGGGCAATAGTCATCGCTAAGCTGTTTTAGATGGTTTTTCCCAGAAGCTGATCGGAAAGCTATCCTGTTTATCAGTATGTTTATGCGCCAGTAGTTGCCCTGTCAGCTCGAGTTGATCGGAATGCGTAACGGCCTGCAGGTATGGGTACAAGTGCCGTTCTTCCCAGCGGATATGCTCCTCCAGGTCTTGCTGCAGCACCTCGAACAGCTCTCTTGTGAGCCGGTTTCCCTGGCAGATGCAGTCGATAATTTCGTGCAGCAGGTGGTGTTCCTCCTCCAGCTGTAGGCGCGGTGTTTCATTTTCAGGCACCAGCCGGTTCAGGAGCCACTCTTCTTCCTCGCAATGTGCTTTCAGCACATGATCCCAGAAGTACTGCACATACTCCCGAAGCACCTCCAGGTCAGTTCCATTCTGAAGCCCCTGCCGCAGCTTCCAGCAAAACAGTAATCCAAAGTGGTGCTCCCGTGACAGTGGCACCAGGCTTTTATCTCTTTTCAATGGTGTGGTTGCTCTTTTCATGGTCTTTTCTCTTAGGATTCAGAATTTAGGGATGAACAGGATAAATCGTTGAAAAGACCCAACCACCCCCACCCCTCCTTATTTAAGAAACGGAGCTTAAAAGTCTAGAAGCTGGTGCGAGCTTGTAGCTCGCACCAGCAGTTCTTATATTTTGTACAAACCCTATTTATCCTTACATCCTGAAAATCCTGATCATATTACTTTAACACTTCTTTTTCCAGTTCCAGCGCTTTCGGGAACAGGATATTATTTTCCAAATGAATGTGGCGGTGCAGATCACTTTCAAATTCCTGCAATTTTGCAAATGCCACCTGGTAGGTAGCACAGGCATCGGCAGGCAGTGTAAAATTTTGGCTCAGCTCCCGGATCGCCTCCAGTTCATCACCAGCTGCTTCATGTTCCATCTCCATCATGTTGATCGGGTTTTGAATGGAGCCGAAAGCAGGTCTGTCGATGCTCTGGCCGTTCTTCTTTGCCTCGTCGAGTTGCTTAATATAGGGGAACAGCACACGCTCTTCCTTCGGCATGTGTGCCTCCAGCTCGTTGGCCACATTTACAAAATGCTTTGCAATCTCCAGCAGTTCGGGGTGGCGGTTGCCATGCACCCGGGCAATTTTAGTGGTGTACTCATACAGCGCAGGCAGGGCCTCCCGCACATACTTATGGTGTACGTTTACAATGTAATCGGCCAGGAAACCCAATTCCCAGGAATCAAAGTTTTCATCCCGTCCGGCTGTGGTTTCTGGCAAGCTTTTCAGCTCCTGCTCCAATGCTGTCTGGTTAATTCCTTTCTCCTCACACACCTGTGCTACCGATTTTTTACCGCCACAGCAAAAGTCGATGCCAAACTTTTTAAACACCTGTGCCTTCCGGAAATCTTTTGCCACCAACTCCCCTACTGTTTCGCCAGCAGCTGGTGTAAGCTTTGTAATTTGTACATGCCATATCTCAGGCCCCTGCTCCAGGTAATCCCATTTAAAAACATTTCCGCGTTCGCCCAGTAATTGGTAATACAGCGGTTTAGGGTCGTGGTCGTTATGGATAATAAAGGCATCTCCGCCTTGCAGTTTATCGAACCATTCAAAAATAGTAGGGTGCTTTAGCCGTGGTTCGATAACGGTTACATCTAAAATTTCTATTGTTTCTGTCGTTGCCATATTTTTTAAATATTTTATCTGTTTTGTAATCAATCATCTGTGCAAATGTAGTTGAGTCAGGTTTAAATAAAAGACATAAAAGTCTTTTATTAAGATGATCCTTGTCATTTTTTATTGATACAATAGCCTCGACTTTTACTCTTCCACTTTATTCCAGCTATATATCATTTCATTCATCATCCATCATCCCCTATGGAAAAAAATAAACACAAGTCTAAAGGCCTCCGCATTTCCCGCCGATTTACCAGGCAAGGCACCAGCACTTATGATATGTTCCACTATGCGTCCCGTTCTTCCACCATCCGTAACCCTGCTGGCGATGTAGTAGCCGAAATGAAGGATGTAGAAGTACCTGCTGCCTGGTCGCAAATCGCTACAGATATCCTGGCGCAGAAATATCTTCGCAAAGCAGGCGTACCGCAACCCGATGGAAGTACAGGCTCAGAAAATTCTATAAAGCAGGTGGTACATCGTATGGTGAACTGCTGGAGGGCCTGGGGCACACGCTATGGCTATTTTGCCAGCGAAGAAGATGCCCAATCGTTCTACGACGAGCTGGTATACATGCTGCTCGGCCAGTATGCTGCTCCTAACTCTCCGCAATGGTTTAATTCAGGCCTTTATGAAAGCTATGGACTGAAAGGCAAAGCGCAGGGTCATTTTTATGTCGATCCTAAAACTAAAAAAATTAAACAGTCGCTGTCAGCTTACGAACGGCCACAGCCACACGCCTGCTTTATACTGGCTGTGGAAGACGACCTGGTAAACAAGGGCGGCATTATGGATCTGTGGGTGCAGGAAGCCCGCATCTTTAAGTATGGTTCGGGCGTAGGCACCAACTTCTCCAGCATCCGGGGCAAAGATGAAACTTTGGGCGGCGGCGGTTCTTCATCTGGCCTTATGTCTTTTCTGCGTATAGGCGACCGGGCAGCAGGTGCGATCAAATCAGGTGGTACTACCCGCAGAGCAGCCAAAATGGTTTGCCTTGACCTGGATCATCCGGAAATTCTGGACTTCATTAACTGGAAAAAAGATGAGGAAAAGAAAGTGGCGGCGCTGATAAAGGGAGGCTATTCTTCCGATTATAACGGTGAAGCTTACCAAACAGTGTCAGGGCAGAGTTCCAACAACTCGGTACGCATACCGAATGCCTTTTTTGAAGCCCTGCAAACACGGGAAAACTGGAAACTGACAGCCCGTACCGATGGTAGTGTGGTAAAAGAAGTGCCTGCACAGGAACTGTGGAGCCAACTGGTTGATGCTGCCTGGTCGTGTGCTGATCCGGGAGTGCAGTTCGATACCACCATCAACGAGTGGCATACCTGCCCGGCCGACGGACCGATAAGAGCCTCCAACCCCTGCTCCGAGTATATGTTCCTGGATAATACGGCCTGTAACCTGGCCTCGCTTAACCTAATCAAATTCTTTGATACTGAGTCGCACACATTTGATATCGCTGCTTTTGAGCATGCCTCCCGCCTCTGGACCATTGTGCTGGAAATATCCGTGCTGATGGCGCAGTTTCCATCAGAGGCTGTTGCGCAGCGGTCTTTCGATTACCGTACCATTGGCCTTGGTTACGCTAACCTGGGTGCCTTGCTCATGGTGCAGGGCCTTCCCTACGACAGCCCGCAAGCAAGAGCCCTGGCAGGTGCTATCACTTCACTCATGACGGGCATCACCTATAAGACATCAGCAGAAATTGCAGCTGTGTTGGGAGCTTTCCCGAAGTATAAGCAGAACAAAGAAGCCATGCTCCGCGTGATTCGCAACCATCGCTTTGCTGCTCACAACACGCCTGCAAATTATAGCGAATTAAGTATAATTCCTGTTGCGCTTGATGCTGCACATTGCCCGGCCGATCTGCTAAATGTCGCCTGCCGGGCCTGGGACGAAGCCCTGAGCCTTGGTGAGCAGTATGGCTACCGCAATGCGCAGGCCACTGTTATTGCCCCCACAGGCACTATAGGCCTGCTCATGGACTGCGACACGACAGGCGTGGAACCAGATTTTGCGCTGGTAAAATATAAAAAACTGGCAGGGGGCGGCTATTTCAAGATCATTAACCAATCTATACCTGCAGCCTTACAAATGCTTGGCTATACGGCTGCAGAAACAGAAGCTATTATAAACTATACCAAAGGCCATGCTACCTTGGATGGTGCACCCCATTTAACTAAATCTTCCCTGCTAAGCAATGGCTTTACAGCAGCAGATATTGCTACACTCCAGGCAGCCCTGCCTACTGCGTATGATGTACATACCTTGTTCAGCAGTTATACTTTGGGAGAAGCCTGCTTGCAGCGACTGGGTTTTACAGCAGCTACTTACAATAAGTCTGATTTTAGCCTGCTCCGCGCCCTCGGCTATACCTACCAGCAACTGGAAGAGGTAAATGAGTACCTGTTCGGCACCATGACAATTGAAGGGGCACCTTACCTTAAGCCCGAGCATTACCCGGTGTTCGACTGTGCGAACCGCTGCGGCAACAAAGGCACCCGCTACATATTGCCGGAGGGCCATATTCGGATGATGGCGGCGGTGCAGGCTTTTATTTCTGGTGCTATCTCTAAAACTATTAACCTGCCCCACGAAACTACTGCGGAAGAAGTAGCCCGTTGTTACGCCCTCTCCTGGGAACTTGGACTAAAAGCCTGTTCCCTTTACCGGGATGGCAGCAAGCTTTCGCAGCCACTTTCGGCTAAATCCGGCAGTACAAATGAGCAGGAACCGCAAAAAATGGAGGAAGCCAAAGCAGCAGCCTTGAGCTATAGTGCTGATCAGGTGTTACAGGCAGCAAAAACTATACTGGCCGATGCGTCCAACGAAAGTTTCCGACAGCAATTATCGCACATGGTCGAACGCAGGAAGCTGCCCGATAAACGTAAAGGCTTTACCCAAAAGGCTAAAATAGACGGGCATACCGTTTACATCCGGACAGGTGAGTATGCCGATGGCACGCTGGGAGAAGTTTTTATTGATATGTATAAAGAGGGCGCTTCTTTCCGGTCTATCCTAAACTGCTTTGCTATTGCGGTTTCACTGGGTCTGCAGTATGGCGTACCGCTGGAAGAGTTTGTCAGTCGCTTTACCTTTACCCGCTTCGAGCCGGCTGGCCGTGTAGAACACCCCAACATAAAATCAGCCACTTCTATTTTTGATTACATGTTCAGGCTGCTGGGCTACGAATACCTTAACCAAACAGAACTGGTGCATGTGCAGGATAAAGCAACACCAAGTATAGATGCTGAAGCTACCCCCGAACCTGCTTCTGTACCAGGTACTAAAGCGATAGCAGATGTTCCGGCACATGTAAATGGTAACGGAAAAGCTGTTTATACCAAAACACAAACACTCCTGATAGAACAGACTCAGCAGGTCTTGGCTAACATGATGGGAGATGCCCCGATCTGCAACACCTGCGGCCATATCACTATTCGCTCCGGCACCTGCTATAAGTGCCTGAACTGTGGGAATAGTTTGGGTTGTAGCTAAGGGAAAAGGATCATCTGAATATAATTTTACACCAGGAAGGAAGCCTGATATTCTCCCTCCTGGTGTAGAATCAACTGGCCTGGATGCGTGCAGGGGCTGTGTGCGCTGTGAAGTCTTTGAAGGCTATCTTCTCTGCCTGTACAAATACAAGCTCTTCTGTTCAAAAAAGAAAAGCAGTAAGCCCACAGGCATACCAATACTTATGATAAACATCAGGAGGTTAAAGTTTGGCAAACTTTTTAATTCCAGCCAGAGTAGCGTGCCTTGCAGAAATAAAAATGCTTCTGATATAAAGAAGAACAGGAGCAGCAGGACCAACCCGATCTTCCCGTACTTACCCAGCCGGTACAGCCCCAGCTGCACAAAGAAGCCCAGCATAAAAACCGACACAAAGCCGATGAGGGACAGGTGGAGGTAACCAATAATAAAGTAACGCAGGTTATACGCCAGATCTGCAAAGTATGGAACAGCGGATGCCACCTGTAGCACCAGCTTAAGAGAGAGAGCAAGCAAGGCCAGTAGAAACAGTCCCTTTACCCATGGCATTAGCTCGCGAGCCAACTCCTCCCGCACCTCCCACAAGAGCTTTAACAAGTACCCTAGTGCCATCATCTGCAGCACTGCTGCAATTCCTCCTATCCCAAACCATATGGCTCCCGGCTTTGCCCAAAGCACAGAAAGCGCAAAGGCAGGCACACACGCTAATACCATAAGTGTATATACCCTTTTTGCCCATACTTTACTATAGCAGATGCCTCTACTCCTCAAATACCAGAACAACAAACCTAGTACAGCAAAAGTAAACCAGCCATTGTATTGAAAATGGAGGTAAAAATATATGGCAGAATAATATAGTTTGCCACCCGCCATTCCCTTTGCCATGATAGGCCCCAATGCCCATGGACCTATAGTTGACAGCACCAGGAACAGTAGCGCCCAAGCTATGAATTGAAGAGATAGCTTATACTTCCTCCACAGCTTATCATTCTGCTTTACATGCTTCCAGAAACTCCAGGCAAACCAATAGCTTAACAGAATGTGTAAAGTAGAAAATGTGATGGAAAATAAAGCATACCCCTGTACAGGAAAGCTGAACAACATGCCCAGCACGGATACCTGCGTGAGGTAAAACTGGCGATTAAAAGAATGTCTTTGTTTTTCTGTTTCGGGTGGAAAAGCATAAAGCAGCGCAGCAAAAAAAGCACAGTATAGCCAGCCAAGTAAAGCTACGTGGGAATGTGCATGCAACAGATTTCTATAATTCAGTACTTCAACCGGGCTATATAACTGCCAGCGCAACAGTAGTCCCATTAAAGCCACCAGTGTAAAATAACTCAGTGCCACCCTTGCTCTTATCACTGTTTCCCGCCTCATCCTCAGGCTTGCTTCCTTTTCCTGCACTAGCTGCATTTCATTTAAAATAAGTATCGAAGAGCTGGATATGGTCGTTCATACGTTCATAAGCTGTTGAAGCTGTTGCCAGACTATTGCCGTTCAGCAGCTTTGCATCTTCCTCGAAGGGCTTCAGGTATACATGCAGCATATCGTGTGCCTCTCCCTTTAAAGTGCAATGCGTATTGACCTGCTGCATTTCTTCCTGTAGTATCTGGCCAAGAACCTGATAAGCTTCAGGCGTGCGGTTCTCATAAAAGAACGCATGCTCCTGCAGGATTGCCTGCAAAAGTCTCATACTATGAATGGTTGTCTCATCTACCTGCCAGCGTTCCCCGTTATGGAGTACCAGCTCGGTGGCGGTATCGTGCACCACCTCATGATGTATATTAACGTGCTCGGGCTGCATACAACTAAGTGTATGCAAGAGCAGCAAGAATGGGTATAGTGTTTTTTTCATTTCTAATAAGGTTAAAAATGAATGTCATACACAAAATTAGAGGAACCCTGTCAGCATAAGAATGACAATCATCAGTTGCCGGTAAGACAATCATCAGCTTTAAATATCCCGTTTCTGGAACACACGCTTAGAAATTAACAGCGGAACCAGCACCCACACCAGCAGCAGCGTAAAGGCAAGCCCTATCCCCCACATGCTGCCAAGTATACTCTTATAAAGTGCTCCGGTATAGCCCATTAAAGCGGACACATCCAGGTTGAGCAATACAATAATCCGGCCCAGGTCTATCGGGTTCAGTGCTGTTAAGGCTAGGGTAGCATGCTCCAGCGGATAATCTGTAAAGGTGTAAAGTACTAACAGGACTATACCATCGTAGATCAGGGCAAAGTAAAACCACAGTAGCAATGCAATGCCTATACCTTTGGCTTTATCCCTGGAGATAACAGTGGCAAGAAAGGCCATGGCTACGAAAATAAACGTCATGAACACACCTGTGAGCAACAGGTAAAAGCCGGTCAGGCTGGCACCGAAAAGCAGCACCGGTACCCCCACACCGAGTATAAATGCCCCGGCAAGGGAACAGGCAACACCTAAATATTCACTCAGAAAGATTTTTTTTCGGTTAACCGGCTGTGCTACCAGCAGTTCCATAAACTCATAGGAGTTGTAGAAGTGCATCGTCGCGAAAACAATACTGATCAGGGGTACTGTTAGCAGTACCAGGTTCAGGAGACTGAGTATAGCTTTATCGGGACTGCCGCCCAGGTGAAACAAACCAACAGAGAGGAGCAACAGGAACATGGTATACGCCACGACGACTTTGTTCCGGATAATGTCGTAAAAAACATATTTGATAATCTTTCTCATGGTTTAGTCCCCCTCCTTCATGATCTTAGCAATGGCCTTGCCTAAGCGCTCTTCATTGGCCTGGGCTTTTATACCTGCGATCGTTTCATGAAACTTTACTTGCCCTTCTACCAGGCATATTACTTCATCGGCTACTTCTTCTACCTCACTCATAATGTGCGATGTAATAAGAATCAGCTTCCCTTTCTTCTTCTCTTTCAGAATCTTGCTTTTTAAAATTTCCGCTGATACAGGATCCAGGCCCGCTGTAGGTTCATCGAGTATCAGTATCTGCGGGTTAAACATGAATGCGAGTGCAGCACTAACTTTTTGCTTTGTGCCTCCCGATAGCGCACCCATACGTTTCTCATACATTTCTTTCAGACCATACAGCCCGATCAGTTCCTCATCCACCTCTGCTGCATCTTTCCGGATGTCGCGGATCATCTGGATAACCTGCCGTATCTTCATATTTTCGGGGTAGCGGCCAATCTGGGACATATAGCCTATCTGGCTGCGGTAGGCATGCTGCCCGAGTATGCTTTCGCCTCCAATCTTTATATCACCACCATGGGGCAGCACCATGCCCAGTATACACTTACTCATAGTGGTTTTGCCGGAGCCGTTCGGACCTATCACAGACACTACTTTACCTGCTCCGAAAGTAACACTCAGGTTTTTGAGCACCTGCAGCTTACCGTATGACTTTTGTAAGTTTTCTATTGTTATCATGGCTGATCTTTCGCATTAAGGGTTGGTCATCTACCAGATCCTCTGGTATAAAGCTCGGCAGCACCTTTTCAATGCTATCCAGCAGGTCTACCATAAAGCTGCGCATAAACATGACAGAGGGCGGCACCCGCTCCACCAGCATGGCGTATAAACTAACTGGCCTGTACGGCACGTCGCCCAGCTCATCTTTATTAAGATCGTAGCCGCCATACTTATCCCAGTAGTTGTTCTCAAACCTGTTTAAGGTGGAGTTACCGTTGGTGCTTACATCAAAGGAATTCCCAGTAAAGTTGTTTAACCTGAACACATCGTCGGAACAGCTGCTTAACAACCTGATGGCCCAGCCATTTTGGTCGAAATCGTTACGATGTATATTCAGCCGGTTTGAGCCTTCCATATAGATACCCGTGGTGTTGCTGCGAAACGTATTATTCTGAATGACGCTATTACTGATTTCCTTTAAAAGCAACCCATACGATGCAGCTCCCCAATTACCCTCGAAGGTGTTATGCTCCATGCGGATATCGCGTGTGTACATAACTGCTACACCAGCACCGTTCTGCCGGAAGATGTTATGGGTATACACATTGCGGTCGGAAAACATAAAGTGCAGACCGTAACGCAGGTTGTGCTGGCTCAGGTTGTCTTTTACTTCGCTGTCCTTTACAAACTCCAGGTAGATGCCATCGCGGTGGCCTCTGACTTTATTGTTGCTGATGACAGCGTTATTGCAATACCATAAGTGTATGGCGTTACCCAGCGCCGACTCATTCATGCCAGCTACATCCCTTCCTGTTACCACATTACCCTTTATCACACAGTTGTCGGCGTTTTGCAGGTAAATTCCAAAATAAGTATTCAGGATGCTATTGTTCAGGATGCGGATGTTGCCACGCTCCACTACCCGGATGGCTGCATCGTCGCGGGTATAACTGGTGGTGATGTTTTTTAAAGTAAGGCCTTCCACCGTGACATTGTCTGAGCTAATAGTAAAAATCTGGCCTTTATAGTTTCCGTCAATTACCGGCTTGTTTCTACCGAGTATAGTTAACGGTTTATTGATTTCGATTCCATGTTCCTGGTATATACCCCCTTCGATCAGTACTGTATCGCCGGGTTTGGCTTTGGCTATGGCCTGCTTTAAAGAGGTATAATGGCAGCTTGTACACACTCTAAGCGTATTGCCACAGGCTACATCGGCCCAAAGCAGCAATACCAAAGTGGCTGCTACAAGTGAAAAATATTTACTCAGGTCTTTCATGATGCTGCACGGCTTTTACCGCTTCGTTCCAGGTTAGCAGCTGGCCTCCCAGCTCCTCCTGCATTTTGATTGCGGCAGCCTGATCGGCTACGGCTGTTAAATACATGCCCATCGGGCTTTGCAGTTGTTTTGTCTGCAGGTAATGCGCATCGCGTGCATTTACAAGTGTATTAGGTTGGGTATAGTCAGTTACCAGCAGAAAAGCGGCTTTTCCAGCCTGTTCCGGCTGTTCGTTTACATAAGCCATTAAACACTCAGCAGAATCAAAAAAATAAGCTTTGCCTTTGTCGTTTACCAGCTCTGCCCCATAGCGGTTATCAGCTACTGTCATACTGCAATGAGTGCAGTTTGCCTGGCCGTAGGCAATGGGCTTAGGCTCCACCTGACATCCAGCCAGGAACAGCGCCAGCCCCAAGGCATATAAATATATCACAGTGTTTTTCATGACAATGCTGCTTTAGGTGTTCGGGATAGAAAATGAGGTCGCTTGCCTTTCAGACTCAGGAAATAAGTGAAACAGGAGATGGTGATAGCCAGAAATATACCCAGACTGCCCCAGGACGGCAGCGACAAAGCCTCAAAGTTTAACAGTACCTTGTTTCCCAGCAATGGAGGAATATAGGTCATACCTGGAACTTTTATAGCAGCCATTGGATCGAGGTTTGTGCCGAACCTTACCAGCCATAGATAGAAATCCAGTATGCCAGCCGCTCCGCATAGCATGAGCAGAATACTCCAGCTTAGTACCAGTTTCCTTTTCCCGGCCAGACCTGCCAGCACACCCGTAATCATAAAAAAGATGACGATGTAAGGCATGTACTTTAGCTCCGCAAACGACTCGGCATGAATCGGCTCCATCCCGATGTAGTGGTTCAGTATATTAAAGTTTTGAAGGACACTTTCAGAGCTGCCTCCCAGCTTGTTTACCCAGATATGCAGTTCTAGTCCTTCGGGATATTGTGGGGCTTTCAGGTATATCTTCCACATCGGGAACATAAACAGTAAGCCAAGAGATAAGGCTGCCACAACCATCAGCACTTTTTGGTAAGCTTTCATCCTTGTATAGTATAAGGTGAAATTGAATAAAAAATCAGCGGAAGCCACTTGGGGTAACCTCCGCTGATTACCCTGTCAGAGCATTAATGTGAGGCTGCTACGCCTGGTATGTTTTGTTTCTTTTTGCCAGTAGAGAAAGCAATCGGCGTTTTGGATCCTTTAGGAGATACACGAATATAACCCTGCATTTCCTGGTGTAGTGCGGAACAGAAGTCTGTGCAGTAGAACGGATACACCCCTTCTTTCTTAGGCACCCACTTCAAGGTTTGTGTAGCGCCAGGCATGATCAGTGTTTCAGCATTGTTGGCACCCAGTATAGCGAAACCATGCGGTACATCCCAGTCTTGCTCCAGGTTCGTTACGTGAAAGTAAACGGTATCACCTACTTGTACGCCTTCGATGTTGTCTGGGGTCATGTGACTTCTGATTGCTGTCATTTTCACGCGTATCACGTTCTTGCCTTCGCGGGTCACGCTTACATCTGCTTCTTTCTTCACGGCATGGGCATGCTTGTTCTCGTCCAGTTTATGAAATTTCACGCTGTTAGGTGCCACTTTCTCAGCACGGATAGCCTGAGCATAATGTGGTTCAGCCACCGTAGGGAAGTCAAGCAACAGTTTCATTTTTTCACCGGAAATATCGATCAGTTGTGCAGAGTGCGCTAATTCTGGACCAGTTGGCAGGTAGCGGTCTTTTGTAATTTTGTTCATGGCTACTAGGTACTTGCCGAGTGGCTCCTTTGTATCGCCACCAGGAATCATTAAGTGACCAATGGAGTAATAAACCGGAATTCTGTCTACAACCGTAAAATCGCTTAATTTCCACTTCACTACTTCAGAAGACACGAACATAGAGGTATAAGCATTTCCTTTGCCGTCGAACTCGGTGTGCAATGGTCCTAAACCTGGCTCTTTCACTTCGGCTTTCAGCACAGCTTCGTACTTCAGCACCGGAATACCATTTTTCTCACCGTCGAAAGCTTTGTTTTTAATGGCCTCCTGCATTTTAGAGAAAGAGAACACAGGTATCGCAGATGCCAGTTTACCACTTACTACCATGTTCTCTCCACTTGGATCTACGTCGATGCCATGTGGCGATTTAGGAGCAGGCAGCAGGTACATCATACCCGGGCATTCTTCAGGTAACAGGTAGCGAACTTTCTTCTTCACAGTTGACTGAGCTGTGTGAGTGTCCTTGTCGAGCTTGTTGTGGTAATAGTTGGCTGGCATTTCATGAATTTTGCCTTCTTTAGCGTATTTAGCTGCTAATTTCCAGTTTACTGCCGCCAGAAAGTCCTTATCATTCTGAGAAGCTCCTACTTCTTTTAATGTACCGGCTTTCTCAGAGTTGTAAGTCGTGAAGAAAACCCAGTCTTCAGATGGGCCTTTACCGCCATTCGCCAGGTCGTAGTCAAAGCCAGGAACCAGGATCTGGAAATCAAGGTCCATGTCGCCTTTATCCTTGTCTATTTTAATAAAGGAAATAGAGCCACGGAATTCTTCTTCGTACTTATCTAGGCTTACATCGCTTGTACCCCCTTTCATATCCAGTGGAACAGAGAAGCGTGTACCTGCAATTACATACTCGTTGTTGTTGGTTGGGTAAGGAGAGCAGTGGTTGCCGGCAGAGTTCGGAATCTCCATGATCTCCACTGTTTCAAATGTTGTCAGGTCGATTCGGGCTACACGAGGCGTGTTATTTCCGTTCACAAACAACCAGCGGCCATCTGTTTGCCCATCGGTACGCGACAGTTTAGGGTGGTGCAGGTCGTCCCAGGGCACAAAACCATGTGAGGTCATCAGCATGGCCTTCGACTCTTCACTATAACCGTAACCATTTTCACCATGCTGCGTGAACACTGGTATAATCTTCAGCAAGCGTCCCGAAGGAAGACCGTAAACAGATACCTGCCCGTTAAAACCACCTGACAGGAAGGAGTACAACTCATCGTGTTTGCCCGGGGCTACATACACCGCAGAAGCAGCGTCAGAAGCTACTCCTTCGGCTGTGGCACTTGTGTTACCGCCATCTGTGTTGCTACACCCCTGTAGCGCTGCGCCTGCTGCTACTGCCATTACCATGGCAGCCTTAGGGGCGACTTTTCTGAATTTATTTATCAGAGTTTCCATAATATTTTATGGTTAATTGTTGTGTGGATGCTGGTTAATTGGACGCATCGTTTTGCCGGAAGAATTCGAGCATGGCACGAGCATCCCGCTCGTTCACATTCTGGTTTGTCATCTGGGTAAGGTGCTCGGCCAGCAGCTTTTTAGCAGTTGGGTCTTTTTTGGTCATCTCCTCCGGATTCACGATCATATTCATGATCCATTCCGGTTGGCGGCGTTCTGTTACACCCGCCAGGCCAGGTCCTACCACCTTCTGGTCGCTTAACTGGTGGCAGGCAGAGCACTTGCCATCGAACAAAGCTTTACCCTGTGACGCCAGCTGCTCATCAATTCCCTCTCCGAGGGTTACCTCCTTTACCGGGCCAACGCCTTTTCCATTATCCGCTGCTGGAGCCTCTGCTTCAGTTGTGCTGGAAGAAGTGCTTTGGTTGAGGTCGTCCTGATTATTATCGCTGCTTCCAGAGGAGCAACTATAAAGAAAAGCTCCGAAGGCTATAGCTAATACACCTCTTTGGATGGTGCTCAAGTGTCTGCTGACAGGTAAGGTTTTAGTGCTGTTGCAGTTCATATTTCTACCGGGTTTCATAACTGTTATTCGTTAAACATGCAGAATACTGGTTGATTGATTACAGAACAAAGGTATTGTCGGTATCAGAACTAATAAAAGATATAAATCTCTTTTATTAGTGATAGAAGTCATTTTCCAGGTATTGGCTTCAGCAGATATTTGCAGCAACACCTCAGCAAATAGTGATTATACTGACAGCTACTGCCCACCATAGCAGCATTTTATTACAGAAACCTTACATGTATCAGCGCCATGAAGAGAATTTTACTTTTACTGATAGCCTTCCTGGCTATTCGTTTCAGCAGTCACGCCTGCGACGGCAGCTGCACCATGGGTGGGAGTTATTTCGGTATCCTGCCCCAGTTTCATAGAAACTTTGCCGGACTGCGCTACAGCACCCGCAGCTACACCATTAGCACCACACATACACACATGCACGAAGGTATGCCCATGACGCACCCTGATGTAATAGAGCAGCGTTACAGTACCCTGGAGGCATGGGGCAGGTTTGTACCTTTTAAGAATGTACAGGTATTTGCCTTTGTTCCCTATGCTCTGAATGAGCAGAGCACTACCCGTGGGTTAACCACTTACAAAGGTTTGGGCGATATAACCATACTGGCAAACTATGCTCTCCTGAATACAGGCGACAGCCTGAGCCATGCAGTAAAGCATACCCTGCAGGTAGGCGGTGGTATAAAAGTAGCAACCGGTATCCGCCCGGACAGGCAACAGGAAGGAGAGCAGACGGAGACATTATCACCAGGCACAGGCAGCACCAATTACTTGCTGAATGGAATCTATACCATTCGAGTAGGTAAATTTGGCCTAAACAGCGATTTAACTTACCGCATGAATAATGCAAACAGCTCAGGGTACAGGTTTGGGAACAGGCTTAGCACCTCCTCTAACCTCTTTTACTGGTACACTGTAGAGGACGTCACGCTTCTTCCGAGTGCCGGTGTCTACTATGAGCATGCCAAAGCGGATGAATTTGGAACAAATCATATGGTTCAGCAAGGCGGTGATGCTTATTTCTCTAACCTGGGGCTGAACATCTACATCCGGAACATGGCTGTTGGCGGAACACTACAGCTTCCGATTAGCAGTACCGATAATCACCATGTCACCAAGAGCAATGCCAGAACGATGGTAAACTTGAATTACATGTTTTGATTACACCTCTTTACTAATTAAGCTATTACAGAAGCATATTGCTGTATAAAAGCAGGGCGAGCAAACATTTTAGCTTAAATTAAGGTACCTTTGCCGGATGAAGTTTAAAGTTCGAAGACTGGCAGTTACCTTTAGGAATCAACTGAATTACCCTCTTCAGTTCAACCCGTTTGTATTTAGCAAGTTGTTCCTTCTTTGGGTGGCAATAGGTATTGTAGGTGGTATTATAGCAGGTTCCTACTGGCTTGTGCTCGAGGCATTGCTTCATTTCCTTGCTCAGTTTCAAAGCTACTATGTTATAGCAGTTATGACAGCAGCAGGCTTGCTGGCAGGTTTAATTATTCATTTTCTTGGAGATCCGGGAGAGATGGACCTGATCGTAAACAACATCAGGTTTAAAGGCGGACGATTAGAGCCCCGGAACAATCCCTCTATGATTTTGTCATCCTTGCTATGTATAGCCAGCGGGGGCAGTGCTGGCCCGGAAGCACCGCTGGTACAGATTGTTGGCTCTACCGGCACCTGGATTGCACGTAAACTTAAAATCAAGGGCGAAGATTTACGCTCGCTTAGCCTGGCAGGTATGGCATCAGCCTTTACCGCTCTCTTCGGGGCACCGCTTGGCGGAACATTGTTTGCACTCGAAATACTACACCACAAACACGTGGTGGAATATTATCAGGCACTTATGCCTGCTTTTGTAGCAAGCTGCTCTAGTTATGTTATTTTCATTTTAATTACACATATTGGCATTGGCCCTACCTGGCATTTCCCAGTTTATGCAATTCCGGAACTGAATGATTTTTTTTATGCCATGCTTTATGCACTGGCAGGCACTGCGGCCGGATGGCTGTTTATTTTTATAGTACGCCAATGCCGGCTAGGTTTTAAAAAATTACGCCTGCCTATCTACCTGAAAATGACCATCGGAGGCTTCCTAATTGGACTGCTCGCTTATTTCGTACCTCTTTCTCGCTATTTCAGTCATGATCAGCTAAATGAATTACTGGCAGGTGAGTTTACCGTGCATTTCCTTCTTGTGCTACTCATTGTTAAAATACTTGCAATTAGCCTTACCGTTACCTCTGGCTGGCGAGGGGGCTTTATTATACCTTTATTCTTTGTTGGGGCTACAGTGGGCATGCTTGTAAACACTATTTTCCCGGGGCAGAACTTGCCGCTTATCCTGGTTAGCTGCATGGCAGCCATTAATGCCTGCGTTACCAGAACTCCAATCAGCACTATCATTCTATTGTCAACTTTAACAGGTTTTCATTACTTTATCCCGATAATGTTCGCCAGCCTGACCGGCTTTTTCCTGGCTCCTAAAACACCTCTGATCAACGCACAGCTGGGTTTAAAAGAAGTTGACTAATTTTATCTCTGGTATTTATGAGAAAAAGACTAAGAAGCCATATACGTTTGGCTCGTTATGTTTTTTATAAAGAAACCTTAATCGACATCAAAGAACATTTCTGGACCTTTTTAGGGTCTTTTTTAGGTATCGGTTTCATTGGCTTCATCAATAGCAAATACATTTCAGCTAACGACAATTTATTCTTGATTGGTTCTTTTGGTGCTTCCTGTGTATTGATTTACGGTATAATCAACAGTCCGCTGGCACAGCCTAGAAACCTTATTGGCGGTCATGTTTTATGTGCTTTTGTAGGTGTAACAGTGCACCAACTCATACCCAACGAAGTGTGGCTGGCTTCTGCATTATCTGTTTCATTGTCTATCGTACTGATGCAGATAACGAAAACCTTACACCCACCCGGAGGTGCTACTGCCTTGATAGCCAATATCGGATCCGAAAAGATAAAGAATCTGGGTTATTTGTATGTACTAAGCCCAGTTTTATCAGGAGTACTTATTCTATTATTGGTAGCATTGGTTTTCAATAATGTAAATTCGCACCGCAATTACCCCAAAAACAAGAAATGGTATATGATCTGGAAAAGAAGGTACCGTTAAGACCTACTATAAACTTAATATTTCGCTACACCTCCATTACATTGTCGCGGTTCACGTTTTCAGCTTTTTTTACGATCTCCTGCACAACGCTGTCCAGTTCCTGGCTTGAACTTTTAAGGTAGGTCAGTAGCTTCTCCTGGTCGTTGGGGCTGCGGCGCTTATCCTGCAACAGGTTTACGAGCCCCAGTATACGGGCCAAAGGAGCCCGCACGATGTGCGACTGAATCCAGGAGATTTCTTTTAACCGGGCATTCTGGTGTTCGATCGCGCTCAGGTAAGCTTTGCGCTCTGTCACGTCGCGTTGAATGGCTATAAAATGAGTGATCACCCCCTGGTGATTTGTAACAGGCGACACGCTGATATGGGCATAGTACTCTCTACCGCTCTTTTGATAGTTTACAATCTCAAATTCACAGCTTTTCCCCTCTTCAAGGGCTTCCTTTAATTTTTCAAGCTCTGCTTTATCAGTGTTTTCCCCCTGCATCATACGAGGAGTTTTACCAATCAGCTCTTCTTTCAGATAGCCTGTCATGCGGGTAAAAGCATCATTCACATAGATAATCTTTGGTCCGGGTTTATCTAACTGCGCCTCAGTGATAACCACAGAATCCATTGCATTGGTGATCACAGATTCCAGCAGCTTCAGCCTTTGCTCCTCCTCCACCGACCTGGAAACATCCTGCATGGCACCCAGCATCCGGATAGCCTTTCCGCTCTCATCCCGCAAAACATATCCCCTGTCACGAATGTATGCATACTGCTGATCTGCTTTCCGGAATCGATATTCTTCTTTCCAGAAAGTGGCGTCTCCTTCTAAAGCAGCCTGAAATGTAGCGGTTACTCTTTCAGAATCATCCGGGTGCAGGTTGTCGTACCAGAGCTGCAGGTCTTGCAGGCCCTCATCTGTTCTATGGCCAAAAAGCACTTCAAAATTATCGGCCACATAAAACTGGTTGCGCACCAGGTTATAATCCCATATAACATCAGAAGTAGCTTTATTCACCAGGTGAAAGCGCTCATTGCTTTCCTTTAACTCTTTGGTGCGGGCCTCTACCAGTACCTTCAGATCGGCCTCATGCCGGCTTTTTGCCTGAAACTTTCTGACATAAAAACCAGCCAGAAACAGCAGGAGCAGGAGCACCGCTTTAAACCAAAGCGTCTGATAAAAAAATGGCTTTATAGAGAATGCAAGTTCTGCCGGCTCCGACCAAACGCCGTTCAGCTCTGCTTTCACCTCAAATACATAATTTCCGGGATCAAGCGAGGTAAAATAAGCCGTTCGCCTCTGACCTGCCGACTCCCACTCGTCTTGCAGTCCTTTTAACCGGTAATAGAACCTGATAGTGGAAGGCTTCGAAAAATTAACGCTTGTATAATCGATCTCCACGGAGCGTATACCCTGCGGCAGGTGGATATCAGCATCCAAATCGGGGCTTGAATTTCCATATCGAAGTGCTTTGATATGAATATTTACCGGTGCTTTATTTTCCCGGTAAGATGCAGGGCAGATAATTGCCACGCCGTCTATGGTAGGAAACCAAAGGCTGCCGTCCTGCAGCGTATAGCCAGCCGGGAAAATACCGCCATTCACTTCTGAATTCTTCATCCCGTCGGAGCTGTCGAACAGCTGGGCAACTATTCTAAAATCTTTCTCCTTCTCCCTGACAACTTTTTTAAGTTCTTCCTGTGCAATTCGTTGCAGGCCATACGTTCCGCTCAGCCATATAGCCCCGGCTTTGTCTTCCAGTATCCGATAGATTCCGTTAAAGAAAAGGCCGTTGTTTTCATCCACCAGTATAAAGCGTTTACCTGTATAACACACCAGTCCCTTTTCAGTGCCTAGCCACATGTTTCCCTCAGCATCCTGGTAAAAGCTATCTATAATTTTGGAAGGAAGTCCGTGCTTCCCCGCAAAATGCGTTACGGCACCAGCCGGCGTTATACGCACCATACCGCCACCACGCGTACCGAACCACATGTTATGCTGCCTGTCTTCGTAGATGCTTACAAATTCAGCTCCTGCCAGCTCCTGCGGCAACTGAAGCTTCGAAATCTTCTGGTCCGAAGTCAGCTTGTGCAACCCACCAAAGCGGGTGCCGATCCAGACATTCTCCTGCGTATCTGCATAAATCGCCTGAACTATATTGCTGGCCAGCCCGTCTTTCTCAGTTATATGCTTGTCAATTTTTTCTGAGCTGAGGTTAAATTTGTAGATCCCGCTTGGGGTACCGATGTATACTGCTTCCTTTGTGCCACCTATACTTAATATCACATTGGCTGCAAGTCCCTGCTGCCTGGAGTAGACCGTGGTGCGCCCGCCAGAAATCCTGTTAATTCCGTTGCCGCCTGTTCCTACCCACACATCTCCGTTCGGGTGCTGGTAAATAGGCAGGATAATATTGCCGGATAGCGGATAGGCCTCAGCCAGCATGTGTACGTCGGCAGGCTTAAGCTGTACCAGGCCAGAGGCAGCAGTGCCTAACCATACCAGCCCTGGTTCGGTAAAATGAATGGCCCTTACCCCATCGTCAGGTAAGCCCGTAGCTGCCAGGGCAGTAAATGCTCCCTTTGTCAGGCGGTATACGCCTGAACTTAAGGTGCCTATCCAGATGCTGTTATCCGGCGCAATCTCGATGGCCGAAATAAACAGCTCCGGAAGCCCGTCTTCTTCTGTAAAATGAACATTTTCTTTTGTTGTTTTATGAAACAGGCCCTCCTCCTTGGTGCCGATCCAGAGAGACTTGTCGGGGGCGATAGCCAGCGAACGGATATAGTTATCTTCGAAGCCGCTGATGGCTTTAGTTTGCTTCAGGTCCTGGCTCAGATGAAACAAACCGGCATCAGTTCCGATGTAAATTCCGTCAGCGGCAGTTCTGATTACCTGTATCGATTTTCTCTTGCGATACGGCCACTGCTTCACCTTATGAAATGCCTTGTTCTGGTGGTATAGCAGATCCCCGTTGTGCGTCCCGATCCAGAGCCTGCCCATGCCATCTTCTACCAGAGTGGTAATTCTGGAGTCGACGATCTGCTCTGAAAGATCCACTACCTCTGCCCTGTTATGATGCACCCGAACAAGCGCATTATCGCTGGCGGCCCAGATGCCTCCTTTGGCAGAAGGGGCTATAGCATAAAACGCGCTCGAAGATAAACCAGGAAGGTTGTTTTCTTTATAAACCAGCAGTTCATGGCCGTCAAACCGAACCAGCCCTTCTTCTGTGGCAGTCCAGAGAAAACCTTCGTCGTCTTTCCTGATATCGAAAACAGTGTTCTGAGGCAGGCCGCTTTTGTTATCCCAGATCTGCACCACAAAAGATGGTTCGAACCAGGCGCTTATATTTTGCTGTGCACTCAGCTGTCCGCCACAAAGGTAAAGCAGCCACAACAAGCACCAATAGCGACGGAATAATGGCAAACCCATTTGTAAGCTAATTAAACAAGCTGGTAAGTTAAAAGAATATGCAAATTGTAACTTATTTCTAAGAATACCAGCCTTTTGCATATTTAATTTTTACTATTTAAAACACCTTTAAATAGTTCTATTATATATTAAACAAATTAAAGTACAATATACAAAACCTTGAATTTAAGCAAGTAATGTTATAACTTTGATGTTATCTATTGTTCAATTAAGCGGTCTTTGCAAATTTTAACTTACCTTTAAAATCAGGTAATCTGCACCTTGTGCAATCATACGGTTTTTATTTTCATCTTCAACTAAATAGCTAATGCCAAAACTCTACAAGGCCCTAAGTTTGCTTTTGCTTGCGGCTATTACACAAACATCCTGTTCCACTACTAAAGCAACCACCGGTACAGCTCCCGAAACAGCCAAAACAGAAAATGCTGAAAAGCCAAAGCAAAGCTCCAGAAGTGGTATCAAAAACTACAGCGACGTCATTACCCGAGAGGCCGTTTCTGACGAAGGGGTTTTTACAGTACATAAAGTAGGTGATAAGTATTACTATGAAATCCCGGATTCGCTTCTGAACCGCGATTTCCTTTGGATCACCCGCTTTGCCGGGCTTCCGACCGGGCTCGGAAACGGCTATATAAATGCCGGATCATCTGTAAATGAGCAGATGGTGGTATGGCAGAAATTCGAGAACAAGATTCTGCTTAAAACAAAGTCATACCAGTCGGTAGCAGCCGATTCGCTGCCTATTAGTTTATCGGTACAGGTGAACAATTACCAGCCTACTATTTACGCCTTTGATATTGCGGCACTCGCCAGAGATTCTGCCGGCTATGTGGTGGAGGTTAGCAAATTTCTTCAAAGCGATGTGAAAGCCTTTAGTGGCCTGGACGCGAATATGAGGCAAACGTATAAAGTAAGCAAGCTCGACGAGAGCCGCAGCTTTATTTCCAGTGCCAAAAGCTTTCCGCTGAACCTGGAGGTAAAGCAAGACTTTACCTACGAGGCAGGCGCACCGCCTTCTAACTCCGCTACAGGCACTATCAGTCTGCTCATGAACCAATCAATGGTTCTGCTCCCCAAGGTACCTATGCAGCCACGCATCAACGACTACAGGGTTGGCTATTTCAATGTATCCCAGATTGACTACGGGTCTGAAGCGCTGAAAGCAGATGAAAAGTCGTATATCCGCAGGTGGCGCCTCGAACCTAAAGATGTGGAGGCTTATAAACGAGGCGAACTGGTAGAGCCTGTGAAACCGATTGTTTATTACCTGGACCCTGCCACACCTGAAAAGCTGCGCCCTTACATTCGGGCAGGTGTGGAACAGTGGCAGAAAGCCTTCGAAACAGCAGGCTTTAAAAATGCCATTCTGGCCAAAGACCCTCCTTCTCCAACAGAAGACCCTGATTTTAACCCTGAAGATGTGCGTTATTCTGTGATTCGCTACGTGGCCAGCACCACCCGAAATGCAGTAGGGCCGAGTGTGTCTGATCCGCGTTCAGGAGAGATTATTGAAAGCGACATTATCTGGTACCACAACCACCTTCGCTCTTACCGCAACAGGTACCTGCTCGAGACTGGGGCCGCCAACCCTTCGGCACGTACCCTGGAAACCCCTATGGAAGACCTGGGCGAAATGATGCTTGAGGTAATTACACACGAAGTAGGCCATGCTTTAGGATTGCCCCATAACATGAAAGCCAGCGCTGCCTACCTGACCGATTCTTTGCGCTCCGGTAAATTCACGCAGGAATATGGTATAGCGGCTACGATCATGGACTATGCCCGGTATAATTATGTTGCCCAGCCAGGCGATGAAAACGTACGGTTTATACGCCAGCTGGGCCCTTACGACCATTATGCCATTAACTGGGGTTACCGCTATTTGCCCAATGCTCAGAATGCTGAGCAGGAAGTACCAACGCTAAATAAATGGATTGAAGACAAAGCCAATAACCCGATGTACCGCTTCGGCAGCGGCAGTGGCGGTTATGATCCGGATAGCCAGACTGAAGGCATCGGAAACGATGTGGTAAAAGCCAGCAGCTACGGCTTAAGCAACCTGAAGAAAGTAGCACCTAAACTATACGACTGGACCGCTGCCCAAACCAACGAGTACGAAGACCTGAACGAGTTATACGGAGAGTTGATGGGTGTCTGGAGCCGCTACATTGGCCATGTAGTTACCAATGTAGGTGGCATACACGAAGACAGGCTCAAGCCCAGCCAAAAAGGCAATATTTTTACGCCGGTAAGCGCTAAAGAGCAGGCAGCTTCGGTAGCGTGGCTCCTTACAAACGCTTTCTCTTCTCCTGCCTGGTTACACCAGTCTAAAATCAGCAGCAATATACACCACGCCAGCCATGTAGATAATATCCGTAGCCTGCAGACACGCCACCTGAACAGCTTACTCTCTGCCGACAGGCTAACCCGCCTGATGGAAAACGAGGTGAACGGTGTGCGCTATAATGCCCTGGATATGGTGCGCCAGTTACAGAGTGGCATCTGGAATGAGTTGGCAGGCGGAGCTAAAATAGACATTTACCGCAGAAACCTGCAAAAGGCTTACCTAGACCGCATGAACTTCCTGCTGAACGAAGAACCTGCAAGAGCTTCGCGCTTCGGTACTCCCGTTGACCTGAGCCAGTCAGACATTCGCTCGATTGCAAGAGGCGAACTGATCAGGCTGCAACGCCAGCTCAGAAACGCCCAGAGCCGCCACAGCAACGACCTTACCAGGTATCACATAGACGATGCCCTTTTCAGGATAGATACTATTCTAAACCCTACAAAGAAATAATGATAAAGCCTCCCTGCCTGGACGAACTACTCGCAGGGAGGCTTTTTGCTTTTGTTCATCCTACAAAAAACGCAGATACACCTTCGCGTCTTAACCAAAACCTGCTCTTGCCGTTTAAACTGAAACTGACAGATGGAGGAACTGGCATATTTACCATTCCCTTCTCTTCTTTTACAACTTAAACTAAAAGCTATATGAATTATACTGAGAATTTTGAAGGTATTAAGATAGATGTGCAGGCTGTGGACATTTCTATTTCTGATTCTATTCAGCAAATGGTGCGCGACTCGATCACAAAACTGAAGCGCCACGCCAAGAAAATAGATTCCGTGGATGTATACTTTAAAGAAGAAGCCAGCCAGTCTACTGACTCCAGGCGGGTGAGTATGCGCGTAGGTATACCCGGCAACGATGTGTTTGCCGAAGACACTGGCGAAAACTGGTTTGAGCTTCTGAAAAATGTAGAGGAAAAACTGAAAAGGCAGTTAGAGAAGCGATAGTTCGTATCAATCGGATCTTGAAACCCGCTGCTCCACTTTTACAAGTGGGGCAGCGGGTTTTGTTGTTACAATTCTATCTAGTACGATTTCAACAAATGCTAATAATTACACGCAGGCATAAAGCAGCATAAAACTTCTTCCCATAGCAAATAACTACCTCTACTTAAGATATAAGTACGTTTACCCACTAAAACTGCTCATAACAAAATATTATCATGTATTAATAACTTTTAACTGAAGTTCTGCCGTATATCCTGTCAAAGATTAATACAAAAGGAGATAAATCCAGTGATTTCTTTTATTCCGGTTGTTAACATTAGCATTATTTCCAGCAGAAGGCGCTTTAAATATTAATTTCTGAAGTGAAAGATTTGAATACAATACTGCCAACCACCTTCCACAGCCTATTGCAGTGTTCACTTTACCGGGCTGGTCCAATCTTATAACAATAATATTTTATTTTAAGCAGTAATCATCCGTTCAGCTTTATCTGTTTAACGGCAGGCACTGCTATATCTTGTTCAATCAGTTTTAACATTTACAATTAAACTATGAAAAAACACTACCACGATTTAAGTCAGACAAACGACAGCACATCGCCTTACATTTCACAAGCAGGTAAATCTGCCTTGCGCCTGCTGCTGTTTGTCTTTCTGTTTTCAGCTACCTTAAGCGCAAAGGCAGCAGCCATAGAAGCTACCATAAAAACAGAGGGCTCTACTTTGTTAGATTGCGAAACTTCATCTGTTTTACTACAAGGGCAAGCCATTGTAGATGGCGCTACAAATCCTGAAGGCATTACCTATAGCTGGACAGGCCCTGGAAACTTTACTTCAAACGATCAGGATATACAAGCAACAGTTGAAGGCTACTATAGCTTAACGGTAGCAGCTCCTGACGGAAGTACTGCAAAGGCTGAAGTAGTAATCAACAGGTTCAGAATTTCACTTAGCCCCAACGGAACAAGATTAACATGTAATAATCCGGAAATGGAATTACGTAGCGGTCCTATTTTGGAGGGTGTTGAATACTCGTGGATCGGGCCAAACGGATTCACTTCGAACAAGCCGGTTATTACCGCATCAGTTGGTGGAATATACAAGGTAACTGCAGTAAATCCTGCTACCGGATGTACTGTTTCAGATGAATATGATTTAGCCGGACTTATCGTTCCTACTGGTAATGCTGGCCCTGACAAACAAATCAGCTGTGAAAACCCTACCGTAACACTTGAAGGTAACAGAGGTACTGCAGGAGCACCTCATGCTATCTGGTTTGCGCTTGATGGTGGACATATCGTTTCCGGAGAAAGAAGCCTGACTCCTGTAGTAGACGCACCGGGTAAGTATGTTTTATTACTTACAGATATATTAACTGCCTGCCAGAAAAGTGACACAGTACTGGTTACAGGTGAAAAAAGCTTTAGCGTAAAAATTTCCTCTCCCGGCACAACCATACTACACTGTAACAGAGAATCGGTTAGCTTAATAGCTTTACCGACTCCACATGACAAAGCATTAGTTTATAGCTGGTCGGGCCCTGATGGGTTTTCATCTGCTGCAGGCACCATCAGTGTTAGCGTACCGGGTAAATATAGTCTTACCGCAACCGATCCAGCTACAGGTTGCACGGCTACTGCCGAATATACTGTAGGTGGACCTGTTTATCCGAAAGGCACTGCCGGTCCGGACAAAGTATTAACATGCGACAACCCTACTGTAACACTCGAAGGCAAAACGAATACAGGTAACTTCGTTTGGATTGCACTAGACGGTGGCCATATTGCGTCAGAATACAACATCATTACACCTACAGTGGACGCACCCGGAACTTACATTCTAAGAATGACGGAAATGATAGGCAGCTGTGTTTTAGAAGATACCGTAATCGTTACCCGCGAAGATAAAGTACCAACGGCCAATGCTGTGGGTGGCGAATTGAGCTGCTTGGGCAGTTCGCTTCAACTAAAAGGTTCTTCCGATACACCGGGCGCCACCTATAGCTGGACAGGACCCGGAGGTTTTACTTCTAACAAGCAGAACCCGACAGTAACGGAGTTAGGCGCCTATACTTTAACAGTTACCCACCCGCAAAGTGGTTGCCAGGCCACTTCAACAGTATATGTCAGGACGGCATCCACCGAGATCGTAAAATCGCATCATGTCATTGACTTTAATGGGGAAAAGAAAGGCTTGATCAGTTCTATAGATACTGAATACGGACCTGTATCGATTATGGGCAGAAGAAGGCTTCCTGATGGTGAGGATATGTTTGCGCCCGAAAATCATGCCGCCATTTTCGATTCACAAGCCCCTACCGGCGACGATGCAGACCTGTATTCAAAAGATTGGAGCAATATTCTGATTGTGAACCAGGATTTAACAGACGTTCCGAATGATAACCAGTGGGGAGCCGAATTAATTCTGGACTTCTCTGCCATAGGCTACCTGAACCTGGAATCTGTAAAGGTGAAAGACATTGATGCATACGAAGACAACTCTTGGATTTACCTGTACGGACCTTTTGATATAGAATTGAAACGTATTAAACTGCAGCCTTTGGGCAATAACAGTGCGCAGGAAGTAGATCTGGGCAATACAAGAGGTGTCGTGAAAATGAAAGTGGTATTTGACGGCAGAAATAACGGGCAACTGGCCGGCTCCGGAGCCATAGACGATCTGAAATTCTACATGGATAAAGAAGTTCCTGCCCCCTGCCCTGTCGCCCAGGAAGAACCAAAAGTATCCTCTACAACTTATGCCACTGCTTATCCGACTATGTTTAACGACAAGGCTACAGTTGAATTTAAATTTGAAACTGCAGATAATTACAACCTGAGCCTGTACGACAGCAAAGGGCAACTTGTAAAGCAGTTGAAAGCAGGTACAGCATTAGCCAATGAAACCCTTACATCGGAAGTAGACGGAAATAACCTGAAAGAAGGCATGTACTTCGTTCGCCTTGTAAGTGCTTCCGAAACAAAAACAATAAAGCTGATCCTGAGAAGGTAAAACCCGTTTCACCTTAAAAAACAGCCCCTGCAATACCAGATGCAGGGGCTGTTTTTTTATGTACCTGCACTATCTGCTGCTTTCCGGCAGCATTTCACAATTTTTCATCTCAATGTGATTATTTCTGGCACACAATCTGCTAAGGCCTATATATAATAAATATATGCTCCTTATATCTAGTTCCTTACAAAAATAAAACCATGAAAAATGTTCAATTTTTAGCAAAAACACTATCCCGAGTGGGTACAACAACTTCGCAAGCCACTGCGCTTTTATACAGCAAAATATTGTTGCTGCTGCTGTTCACAACAGTTCTTAGCGCCTGCGAAGAGGAATTGAACAATCCGGCCCCAACTGGCACCACCATTACAGCCAAAGCGGGAGATGACAAAACAGTGGAGGTTGGCCAGACCGCTACTCTCGATGCCTCCGCCTCTACTGAAAGTGAAAACAGAACCCTCTATTATAGCTGGGCCATCTTGCAGAAGCCGGAAGGAAGCCAGGCCGTTATCACCAGTCCTACCCAGGTAAGACCAACCTTTGTAGCAGATTTACCAGGTGTTTACCAGATAGAGCTTACGGCAAGCAGCGCTGGCGGTCAAAGCAAAGATCAGTTAACCCTTACCGCTGTTACCGGCACAGGTGGAGCTGGCGGCGAAGGTGAAACAGCCACTATTCTAAACTAGGATATTACCACTGACCTCACCTTAACTGATAAATTTGCCGACCCTGGCAAGGCAGATTATGTTGTTGCTGGCAATATCAAAGTGAACGCTAGGCTTACCATTGCACCAGGTGTTGTCATAGAGTTCGAAGCAGACAAGGGCTTGGAAGTGGCCTTACAAGGTGCCCTGATCGCCAACGGAACTGCTAGCCAGACCATCACCTTCACAGGCAAACAAAAAGTTAAAGGTTTCTGGAGAGGCATCCTGATACAAGGTTACAATGAGTTCGATCATGTGGAAGTAGCCTATGGAGGTGGCGGGGGTGACAACGGAATTTCTGGCAATGTAACCCTCTACGGTGAAACCTGGTCGTCTATTAGTCTAAAAGCCAGCAACACTACGTTTTCGAACAGTGGCAGCTATGGTGTGTACTTAGGCGTTGGTTCAGATAGCCATAATCTCAGCAACGTTACCTTTACCTCCAATACGCGAAGCAGCATGTATGCTCATGCCACTGTTTTGCCAGGTTTAGCCTCCGGTATCAGCCTGGTAGGTGGTAATGGGCATAATGGAGTGGCAACCGGCGGACATGTTCCTTATTATACCCACTTGCCTGAACTGGTTTGGCCTGCCCTGGAAGATGGTGCGACTTACCTTGTTACAGATGATATTATACTGGAAGCCGATGTAAAAATAGCCCCGGGGGCCACTTTTGAATTTAAAGCCGACAAAGCTTTTTATATCAGAAACAGCCAGGGTGCATTTGCCTACGGCTCACTCGTTGCCAAAGGAACAGCCGATAAACCTATCACCTTTACAGGTTATAGTAAACAAAAAGGCTACTGGAAAGGCATCATGTTTTCTTCTTCGAGTCAGCGGAATGAACTGGACCATGTAAAGGTGCTTTATGCGGGCAACAGCAACTTCTACAACTTCCCTGCAAATGTAAAAACGAATATCGGGCTTGCGGGTACAATAGACCAATACAGTGGCTATGCCAGTCCTTCCCTGAAAATAAGCAATACAGAGAGCAGCTATAGTGGCGGCTACGGCTTTTATATAGAAGGAGAAGCACCAGTTTTGCATCATTTCTCCGGCAACAGATTCAGCAATAATACAGGCGCTGCACTTTATATCCGTGCCAACCTGGTTCATAAGCTAGACAACAATTCCAGGTTCAGCAATGGCAATGGCTTTAACGGCATAGAAACAGAAGGCACTGTGTCTCATAACGAGGAAATAACCTGGCCAACAGCAATCGGTGCGATGGGGGTACATGTGGTAGGTGATCTGTTTTTTGAGTCAGGAGTGAAAATTATTTCGGCCACCAATAAACCGGTTTCCTTTCAGTTTGATTCGAACAAGGCGCTGCACGTGCGGAACAATGGCTACCTGATTGCAAAAGGTTCTGCAGAAGGGCCTGTTAGCTTCGGAGGCTATCCTACTCCACAATTTACATCTAACTGGCAGGGCATCTTCTTCGACAGCAACAGCAGCCTGAATGAGCTGCACAGGGTAACGGTCAGCAATGGCGGCATGAGCAATAACCCTGTCCTGAACCCGATGGCTAACATCACTGTGAGAGGGGCAGCCAAGGTTGTAAACAGCTACATCTCCGGCAGCTTAGGCTACGGCATCTTTGTAAGCAGGGCAGCTACCGTAAATACAGATGCCAAAACAAGCAATACGTTCGAGTACAATACGCTTGCAAACTACATAGAAGAATAAATGCTTTCACAAATAAAAGAGGCTGCGGGTATTCCCGCAGCCTCTTTTATTTGTGAAAGCAAAGGTGTATTACTGAATATTATCCACCATGATAAAGACTGGCCTTTCGCTGACATCTACAGAAACTTTGCCTCCGTTTATCTGCAGGCTGCTTCGTACCCCTTCAGTTTTGCCATTCACCATCTCTACTTTTGTAGCAGTGGTCGGGCTACCCGCCAAAGTTACGTTAAGGCCGTTTACAGTGTAGTTCTTCCTGGTTTTGGCCCACACCACGTAACCGCCGTTCGAGCCGTTTACATTCTTAAACTTATAGATCAGCACGTCGGAATTACCGGAAGCCTGCTCCCCTATGAACACCATGTTCTTCAGGGTGTTCTTCATAGTGTAAACATAGTACCACGATTTTTTAGGTGCCCAGCTACCCTTCGGTCCTACCAGGCCAGAGTTAGAGAAGTGGGTGGCATCGCTTGTGTTCACATCGCGAAGCATATACATCTGCGCTCTGTCTACTCCAGCTGCAGCAAAAGCAAGGTAAGCACGAACCATCCACTGCCCCTGTACCTCCTGCTGATCGAAAGGCCCAACAACTGGTACTCTTAGCGGAGAAGTAGGATGTGTATCCCAGCCAAACTCAGAAATCCATACTTCCACACCTGGCAGATGCTGGTTTCTGTAGTCTACAAAAGCCTTCATCTTTTCTTTGAAGCTGTCTTCTTCAGGGCTTTTAGCAGGTCCGCCGCCGCCAGGTCCGTTGTTAAGCCACGCATAGGTATGCACATTGATTACGTCGGCAGCAAACTTCTTGTCAGGTCTGTTCTGCTCGAACCAGGTTTTCATCTGCTTCACGTAATCCAGGTTAAGCTCATAAATACCACCCATGACAAACTTCATGTTCGGGTCGGCATTTTTGATACCAAAGGTACCGCTGCCCTGCTTCATGGTGTTGGCATGCCCATCGTAGTTAGCACTGGCCATAGCAGCATATTCCTGTGGTGAGAATTGTGCAGCTGGTCCTTCCCAGTTTTTATCCTGCTCGTTCCAGTCTTCTATGTATTTTATCAGGCCCATGCCTGTATGGCGCGGCTGACCAGGGGCAAGTGTTAATTTGCCATCTGCCACAGGTGTTGCGCCATAACGTGCTGCAAACTGGTACATGTGGTGTGCCTTCTTCTCGTAAGAATTAGGGTTGGTTGTACTGGCACCCGGCTCATCGATCGGCTTGTTATGGTACGGGAAGCTGATGCCACCATGAAGCCAGCTAACCGAGCCCTGAATGGCAGGTGAAATTCCCAGGCCGGCATTTTTTACATTGGTGTAGAAATTATCGAAGTTCCAGCCTGGTTCACTCGGCGCCCACTTCATCTGGTTGTTCGGGTAACCCGGGTATTTATGGTTACCGCCACCGCTCCAGATATTGCCTTCATCCCAGTTCCAGTCATGATACTCACGCACAAAGCCTACGGCCTGCATCTTGTCTATCGGATCGTCTACGAAAGCGTTTACTCCCATAAACTGATCTATTGTAAACCGGGCAGAAGAAGGCATAGCAGGTGTAGGTGTAGGTGTAGGCGCTGGTGCTGGCGATGCAGGCGTACTTGCCCCCATGCAACCATAAATCACAACTTCCGAAACGTTTGCTCCCACAGATCCGCGGGTAAAGCGCAGGTAGCGGGTGCTTATATTTACGTTGTGCTGGTTCCAGCTTAAATAACCTGTTAATTTATCTGCTACCAGTGGCGTCCAGTTGCCCGGAGAACCTGTCTCTATGGTGAAAGCGCCTGCATCATTCACATCGCGCAGGTATATGGCAGATATGGTAGTGGCAGTACCCAGATCAATATATGCACTTGCCGGATAATCTGAAGCATTCCAACCAGGCATCCACACAGTAGTTGGAGAACCTCCTTGTCCCTGCCCCGGAAGACCAGCCAGCGTCTGCTCATCTACCAGCATTTTAGCATCGCCTTTCCCTTGCTCATTAACAATCATAGATGGCGTAATGGCAAGTTTAGCCGGTACGCAGTTGTTGTTGGTTATAGGTGCAGGAGTTGGAGCAGGTGCCGGAACTGGCGCTGGCGCTGGAACTGGCGTTGCTGTAACTGTAATCTCTTTGCTAAACCCGGACAGGTTGTTGGCCGCATCCTTTGCTCTTACTTTAAACGCATAGCTTGTACCGGCTGTTAAACCTGTAATGGTTGTAGTGGTTCCTGTTACACTACTAAACAAGCTTCCGTTTCGGAACACATCATACCCTGTTACAGCTGTGTTATCTGTTGAAGCGCTCCAGCTTAAGGTGACGCTGGTTTGCGTGATGCTTCCTGCTGTTAAGCTTGCCGGTACTGTTGGGGCCTGCTGATCTGCTACCGGAGCTGGTGCAGGCGCTGGTGTTACTTCCGGAGCAGGTGCCGGATTTGGGCCTGGTGCAGGCGCAGCACCGGATACTGCTGAACCGAAAACAGCTATCTCGCCTATTTGTGAAGACAAACCGGCAAACTCAAACAAGAGCTTATCAGTCTGTACGTTCACTTTCTCAACCCTCCATTTCTCGCCGTAAGACATGTCCCACGCAAACAAATTTACCCAGGCACCTTCTTTGTTATATTTCACAACAAGATCGGTCTTATTCCATCCATCAAAAATGGCAACCTGAGACAAACTGTACGTACTACCCAAATCGAGTTGTACCGTTGGCGTGGCACCCCAGCTTGGGTTCCATATTTTAGAAGGATAAGGAGATGCCGAGTTATTGCTGACAGATGTTCCGATTAAAGCCTGTTCATCTGCTAACTGAGCCAGATCAATGTAGGTGTTTCCCTGTCCCTGGTAATAAGACAGCATCGAAGGTGTGATTGTAACTTTCTGCGCAAAGCTGGTTATGGACAAGAAAAGCAGGCAGATGAGTATGTGTAGTTTGTATTTCATGCTGGTGCCTTATACTATTTTACTATAAATTTAGTCGAAATATAATTTTTCGTTCCCTGTTTCTGAGCCTTTAAAAAATACATACCGGGCTTATAGCCTTTCAGATCAAGGTTAAATTCTTTCGAGTCAGGTTTGATGGTAGAAATAACCTGGCCGGTATTGTCAAAAATCTGTACCTGGTCAAATTCGTCGGTTGTAGGAAGCTGCACATTAATGAAATCAGTCGTCGGATTCGGATAAACAGCTAAAACCTCCTGCTTCAGAAAAGGTGCGGTTACCTTTAATTCTTTAATCTGTATTTCGCCTGTAAAATCCTCACCGGGATTCAGGTAAAAAATAAGGTTTTCTACCTGGTGCTCTACAGCCGTCAGGTCAAAGGAGAGTTGCTGAAAGCTTCCGGGCATTACCTGGTTGCTGAATAAATTCACTTGCGTGTTGTTGGCCGTAAATCCGTCCACCCGCAGCAGAACAGCCTGCTCCGCCTTTACTTCAAATGAGAGGACACCCTCTTTAGAAAGTACATCTTTCAAATCAACTGAAAAAGTCTCCCATGAGTGCTTACTCATTGAAATAGTTACATAATCAGACTTAGGGGTAATTTTAAAATGGTCGTTGCCGTACCAGGTTGGGTCACTTGCGAAGGCACTAGAATAAGTACAAACAGCACAAGCAAAAACAGTTAAAATTCTGCGTCTTAGCTTCATGTGTAATAAAAAAGTTTAAGTTTGTTTGCATAGCACAAAGATGTGAAATTAACCTCCAACCACTTTAATAAATTCACAAAAAGGTTACGTTTTTAACTAAATTCTTTATAATATTATATTACATGTTATTTGGTTAGTAATTGCATAAAATTAATATTATTTGAATAATATTAATTTATAAAAATAATCCAAGAGGTATCCAGCAAGAAGACGCTACTATTGAAAAGAATGAAAAAAGCTATCCTATAAAAGCCAACTGGTCAGGAAGCTGCACATAAAGTACCTGACTGCTGCTTTTATAGGATAAGCTGAGATAAAGAACTACTTTAAAACAGGCAAAACCTGCCGGTAAGCTGTATCTTATTGTTATGAGACTACGATTTGAAAAAATTTAACTTCCTGAAAAACACCATTACTATATGGCTGGCCTCAGAAAAAGCGATTTGCAGAAAGCCATTGAAGTTTAGAGGAAGGTACTTGTTAAGTGCCCAGTAGCCATAGAGCAAACCTGCTACAAAGGTAAAAATGGTAGCTAAAGCAACACCGTAAATGCTGTTAAAGAAGTAAATACTCACAAAGTCGCCAATCACATTTACTGTAAGTGCTACTATTACTTTAATCAGGTTCAGGTGTGGCTTGTTAATGATGTCCAGCGTAATGCCGAGAAATCTTTCCACCGGAAACAAGATGGCAAACAACATGAATATCCTGTAAATATTAGCAGCCTCCGTGCCGACATACTTCTCTCCTCCGATAATCAGGATTACCAGGTCAGCGAAAATAAATACACCTATGGCGATGGGTATAAACAGTAGCGTAAGCATTCCTGCGTACTTCTTCATGATAAAGATTACCTTCTCCTCCTGGTTCTGGTTTACAGCGGCCGACATATCTGGCATGGCAGTGTACAGAGCACTTCGCAGCGGGATTTCAATGGTTTCGAGCAACCGCTGGGAAAGATTATAAATAGCCAGCGGTGCCGGCCCCAGCATGAATTTAATAATAAAGGTATCGGAAGTTCTTAACAGGTTAGAGCATAGAAAGGTACCGACACTATACTTGCCAAAACGGAAAAGCTCTTGTACACAGGCCGTTGTTTTATGCTTTAAGTTAGAGATGCCCGACCAGCCATAGATAAAACAGATGATGCTGCTCAACAACGAACTGGCTAGAAAAGAATATAGTACACTATTCAGGCTTACATGGGAGAAAATATACAAGCCGCCTATCAGGGCTATAAAAGAACCCTGGCTTATGATGCGAATGTACAGGATGATGTCGAACTTTTGCTCTGCCTGCAAAATCCAAAGAGCCACATTGTATGGCAGCGTGGCTATTAAACTGATGCTGAACCATTTTAATAGAAGCAACACTCCCTCATCGGCAATTAAGTGCAGCGTAAAAAAGGCTGGAATGTTTAAAAGTACAAAAAAAGCAGTTATCAATATACCTATATACCAGGCCGAACCAGCCACACTGGCCTGCCGTTCGGCACTTGCACCAGAGTAAAACTTTATGAGTCCTGTTTGCAGCATACCGGTTCTGAGCGCATCGAGCAATAAGAAAGCAAACTGGAAGAAAATCCAGTTACCCATATCCGCTTCGGATAAGAAACGGAAAAGGATGCTGTAAGTAAGGACACTAAAAACAGCCACCACTCCATTACCGGAAAGAGATAAAAAATGCCTGTTTTTAAAAAGTGATAACTGTTTCAAAGGTGCTTCTGCTGTGGTTGATTAATATTAGCTAAAAAATTCTATATTAAATACATTTAGCTGTTCATTGCATGTATCTTTTCTTCTTTTTGGGAAGAGTAGGTATAAATAGCTTTGTAAATTTCGCTTACACTGTTTTCCCAGGTATGGGTGGCGGCAAATTCCTGTCTCAGTTTCTGAAGCCTTTTACTGTCATCTTCCAGTCCGAGTTCTACTAACTGCACATATGCTTCTTTTGACTCCGCCAAGTATACATGCTCTTTAAAAACCTCCATCGCCTCTGTTTTAGTGGCCACCACAGGCTTTCCAAGCGCCAGGTACTCGTCTAATTTCCTGGGATAGTTTCCAATGGTCATTTCGTTTACCCGCTGCGGGTTCAGGCAAACGTTAAAGTTCTGTATGTAAGCAGGGAGCTGTTGAGGCGTTTTCAAACCCAGAAAATGCACGTTGGCCATCTGGTGTAAAGCACTGTTTTTAAAGGCTTCATCTTCAGGCCCCACCAGTACAATGTTCCACTCCGGCCTTTGTGCAGCCATATACTCGAGCACTTCTATATCTAACCGCAGGCTCACCAGGGCACCTACATAACCGATAATAGGTTTGTTCAGAGCCAGCATATCAGCAGGCATCTCCAACTGTTCCGCCTGCTGGAAGCTGCTCAGATCGCAGCCCTGCCCTACATAGTAGGCATTTGTATTATACCTGCCGCAGTAAGAAGCCAGGTAACCGGAGTTCGCCACACAAAGATCGCTTTTGGCAATTAACTGAGGCTCCAGTGCCGCACCATGTTTTCTCCAGTAATCTGTAGCAAGCATATAATCCCTGGAGTAGTACACGCTGATTTCTGGTAATAGCAGGTCTTTAAGGTAAAAGCTTCTGAAAATATCGTTATCGTTAAACAGGATAAAATTGCGGAAGCCTAAACTCCTAATGCTTTTTTCGATGGCACCGGCAAAGCGTTTATTATTGATTTTGTTAAAGTAGTTGTACAAGGGCGAGTGCGGCATCCAGTTGATGGATTCCATGATCTTATCCGGATTCAACACCCAAAGATTTGATGAGACAGCTTTAAGCCCCTGTTCCTTCCCTTTCACAACGCGCAGCCTGTCCTGTATTTTCGGATCGTCGCGGTGTTTCAGCACTGTATTTCTGTCGAGAGGAGCATTCACATACAACACCCTATTGTCTTTGCTGAACTCCAGGGCAATATCTTTACAGTTGCTGCCTATTTCAGTGTCCCAGGGCTGCTGACCTACAATAACAATATCCTTACCTGTTATCTTATACTTGTTCATTTTTCTGAAGCTTATGTTCGTTTCGGCTTATGCCGACATCTTATCCTGGTACGTTGCCAGGCCCAGGACTTCCTTGTCAATCCTATCGAGTATTGTCGCATCCTGCTGTACATCAAACTTCCGGGCAAACAAGCAGTCTGATGCTTTGATACCTGCCAGATCTTTCGTGGTAAGAATCACAGGATGTGCCCCGCCGTCCGACCAGTCTATATACCGGTAATTATGGCAAATCATTTTGTCTCTGTAGGGAGAGTTCATCAGGATGGTCGCAACCAGAAACTCATCTGAGCCCCAGCTAAAGTAGGCAAAACGCCGTAGTTCCGGATGATTATCGAAAAACTGGACCAGGTACTCCGCGCTTTCTATACTGATGGTCCACCAGGTGCTGTTGGAGCCGCCATACAGTTCCATGGGCAGAGGGAACTTGCGCTTAGGCAGCAGCCAGTTAATAAACGCCTGAATGCGATACTGTCCCTTAAATTCGAAATTAGTGGTATGGTATTTTTCCACCCTGGTTATCGCATGGCTCCACCAGTCAGACCCTTCGGGTTCGTCGTAAATAAAAGAACGCCCGATATGTGCTTCTAAAAATTTATGGATTTTGTCAACGGGTTTAATCGGATAATCCTGTCCGCTGATAAGGTTAATAAAATCGTAGGCAATACCTGTCTGTAAAATTTCGCGGGTAGACTCAATAATAGCTTTTGTAAACTTATATGATCCCCAGCGAACATCCAGTCTGTTCTGTATTAAACGCACATGATCAATCAGTTTCAGGTACTCAAAGGGTTCGATCGCACTATTGGTGGAGATATGAATATAAATATCCGCATCATCATGTAGTAACGCTTTAACCAACCTCTCTACCTGTGCCGGCTCTTTATGCGCCATAATCAAGTGAGCTACTCTCATGAAAAATAAGTTTATCTTCTAATTTATTAATACTTCTTACGACTTATCCGACCATGTGTACCTTTGCAAAGGCACATGGCCTGTTTTAAATCAAGCTCTGTTTATGTTCAGGCTACTTTCCACTTCCTGGTTTCTGCTTGCCTTTTCCCAGGCAGCCGGCTGTGCATTTCTGATATACCTTCTAAACCCGACAAATACGGCCACATTCATCATAGTAAAGTATAGCGGAACCAGCAGGAGCTTTATTTTCTTTCCGTTAGCTTCTGCCTGCCACCCAATAGCGGCACTTAGGTAAAGCAAAGCCTGCAGCAGAAACGCAAGTGTATAGATGCCCCCTTCCATCCAGGATAAGATCAGGCTGAGCGGAATCATCAGAGCCAGAAACAAAGGCGTTAAGCTCCAGCGCAGCACACGATGCGATACATACAGGAAAGTTACCACAGGCTGTTTCAGCGGGTTGAGCAGCGAAGCCAGCCGAACCATCGACTGCCAGCCTCCGGCACAGATCCTTATTTTTCGTTTCATTTCCTCTGCCAGCGAAGCAGAGGGAGCTTCCATGGCATAGGCCTTGGGCTCATAAATTACCCTGTAACCCTTCTCAACAATGCGCAGCGATTGCACAAAATCATCCAGAATGGTATCTTCTTCCAAAGGCTGAAACAGCTCCGAACGGAAAGAAACCAACTCTCCTGCAGCACCCATCAGACTATAAATTTCAGAATCGCAGCGCTTCAGAAATGATTCGTATTTCCAGTACAGCCCTTCGCCGGAACCCGAGGCAGAGTCCATGGAAAATATTTTTTTCTCACCGGAAACTGCACCTACCCCGGCATCCTGGTAATGCTTTACAATTTCACGCACAGCCTCTTTATTGAGGTAGGAGTTGCAGTCTGTAAAGATCACGTAAGGTGTTTTTACGAAACTCATGGCCCGGTTTTCAGCCAAGGATTTACCTCCTCGCTGCTGCACGTGCAAGTGCTGCACCTCCGGATATTGGGCCAGCACCTTTGCCGAATGATCGGTAGAGCCATCTGTTATAAAAACTATTTTCAGTTTATCAGCCGGATAATCCAGCATCAGGCAATTCTCAATTTTCTGCTCTAAAATGTCGGCTTCGTTGTAAGCAGGCACAACAAGGGTAACATCTGGCTCAAAGCCTTTTACGGAAACCTCTTTCCGAAATCTGTTCTTACTTTTGGCCCACAGCCATACCACAAGGGCGTAACCTACATAGGTATAGCATGCTACTCCAAAGGCAATCCAAAACGCAATTTTTAAAGTGTACATAGTTCGTAATTAAAATACTTGTATTCGACTGAGTTACCTGTCTGCACTGCCCGACTTTCCGATCAGAAAAAGATAGGCCGGATCAGGTTACTCAATTACCGCTGGCAAATGGTGTGAGCTTGGCTTCACAAAATTATTTCTGCTGTTTACCGGCCTTCAGCCCGTTCATGATTCCCAACACAAAGCAAACAACCGCCGGCAAAAGGATGATCTCAAAAGGCATAGTGGCTGTTAATTATTTAGTGACGGTGATACAGTTTTAGTTTTATGCGGAGTCGGCAAGAACGAAGCTTTGGTTTTATTGATTCTAAACAAGGCGATGCACATGCACAAAACAGCGTACGGAAGCCGGACCATTGCCTTTAGCAGGTCTTTGCTGTATAGTCGCGCTGGCAAAGAAATAAACAGTGTAGCGCTTAACAGCGCTAATAAGCTAAACCAGAAGCTTGTCGGGGGGCCAAAAGGGATTAGGAAAGAAAACAGGAAAAAGATGCCCAACACCCCGATCAGCAACATGCGGGGCACCAGGAAAGCCTGCATTACTTTGTTAAAGAACTCAAAGTTTCCGAATTTGAACAGCTGTACAAAACCCTCTCCTGCATACTTTTTCATGAACTCCAGTTGCGCGGCTATCCAACGGGTACGTTGCTGGGTAAACACTTTGGCGTTCTCGATTTTCTCATCGTACACATACGTCTCGTTCAGGTAGCAGATTTTCACCTGATCGCGGGCAATCCGGAAATCAAGTTCTTTGTCTTCTCCAACTGTTTCGCCTATGCCTGTTAACAGCTTTTTCAGGTAAGAATAGTCGAAAGCCATTCCCGAACCTATTAAAGCAGATGACAGCCCCACCGCAAAATGCCCTTTGCGGTAGATGTGATTATTGATTTCTTCATTACAGGTGTCGAGGTAAGCGAAAGCAGTGTCTTTGTTTTTTGCTGTACGGTGAGCCTGCACCACTTTGTAGCCTGCTTCGTAGGCCAGGTTTATTTCCTCCAGCAGCTGGTCGCTCATCATATTGTCGACATCCAGCACCAGCGCTACATCATATTCATCGGCAGGCAGTACGCTGAGAGCATGCAACATAGCCTTGCCTTTGGTGCTGCGCTCGAAGTTAACTTCAATAACGCCGGCCCCCTGTTCCTGCAGCTTCTGAATGGTGGAAGCCTTTAACCCGTCAGCTATCACAAACACATCCGCCACTCCACGATAAGCATGTTCCACGGCGGCGCGGCTAGACTCCAGCACCACCACATCCTCTTTATAGGCAGGTATCAGAATACAGAATTTACGATAAGCAGTTACAGCTGCCAGTTTAGGAAAGGGCTTTCTTTTAATATGCCCGGCTAAAGCAAAAAACAACAGGTAACAGCAGTTCAGCAGCAGATAAACCGCCACTCCATAAAGGGCTACATTTAAAATGGATACTATAATTTGCATATAGTTAACAGCGTATAAGTTTACAGTTGATTAAGTGCCAACTCTTCTGAAACAGAGGGTTGGGTTGGCTTCAGTTTTTTGGGTTCGCAGGCAGCGTTGTTGGCCAGGTGCCACCACAGGCCTTGCTGTAAAGCCTTCAGGTGTTTCCATTCCTGCCGGGCGCCATGGGTCAGAACCTTTTTAGGCAAAGCAGCCAGCAGAAAGACCAATGCGCTGCTCCAGCGTTTCCAGCCACTCATGTTCCTTCGGATGAACAATAAACGGTTTCTGTTCATGTAATAAGTTTTCAGCACAGAAAATTTGCCTACAGAAACAGATTCTTTATGGTATATGGTAGAGTCGGCTACGTAATGGCAACTGTAACCGGCACGTTTCATTATCTCGCACCAGTCCAGCTCTTCGTAATACAGAAAGTATAGCTCCGGCATCAGGCCTACCTGCTGTATCACCCGCATAGGCACCATCATGGCGGCTCCGTCGGCAAGCGCTGTTGCCCTGGAAACGTTATGCTGCCCTTTGTCTTTTTCGAACTGGCCAATGGTTATGCTGCGTCCGGTCCAGGCGTTAATGCCATGCGAACCGGCATACTGGATCATGCTATCGGTGTTGTGATAAATGATTTTAGGTGACGCTACACCGGCTTTGGCATTATGCTCGAACAAGTCAACCAACGGCTCCAGGAAGCCGGGCTCCACTTCTGTATCGTTGTTCAGGAAAAGAATATACTCTCCTTTTGCCTGCATCACCCCTAAATTGTTTCCTCCTGCATAGCCCAGGTTAACTGAAGACCTGATCAGCTTTACCTCCGGGCACTGCTCTTCAATTAGATCGGGAGCTTCGGAAGGAGAAGCATTATCCACCACAATTATTTCTATGTTAGGGTAAGTGATCTTTCGTAAGGAGAACACCATTTCACAGGTTACCTGCGCCTGGTTGTAGTTGATGGATACAATAGACACTAATGGTTTAGGCATAAGATTCCGGTAATTCTGAAGGTGAAACTTTTGAGTCTAATTTCGGGCCGAGGTATACGAAAACCCACGAGATATATACCACAATTGAAGAGGGCATGAAATTGATCACCTCATTTCCGTAGCTACAAAAAAGTATTCCCGCAGCCCCTGAGGTTAGTGCCAGGAGCTTTATTTTTAAGCTCTTATCCTGTATGTTCCAGACAATGCCACAGCATTTCCCCAGGATGTATAACATAATTCCAAACCAGATGATAAATCCTACAATGCCGTACATGGCCCACACTTTTACCCAGTAACTATCGGGCGGAATGGTAGAGAGAAACTTATCGCTATTATATTTATTACCCCATGCACCAAGCACACCCACGCCTCCGCCGAACGGACGGGAGGCCAGGTAATCCCGCAGTATTTTCTGGTTCGTTAGCCTTACATTCAAAGAAGCGTCCTGCGGATCCAGGGCCGTGCGCATGCGGTAGATGTTGTAGTTACTATCGCCGATGTGGGTATACTTTAACACGAAAAAACCACCCAACGCAATAGCAGAACCTAAAATAAACACCTTGATGTTTTTGCTGATCAGCAGGGAAAAGGCTATTCCCACCGCCAGGGCAAAAAGAGCTCCGCGCGTGCCGGAAATAAACATGCCCGTGATTAGAATTCCCGCAGCCATCAGCAGTAGCACTCTTTTCCAGGTAGCAAATGGTCCGAAGGCCAGTATAATGGCTATAAGCGCTATATGCGCCTGTGAAGCACCAAACTGTCCGGCATCGCTGTAAAAGGAAAACACCCTTAGTTTGCCCCAGATCAGGTGCGTTTTGGCATTCGCCAGCAGGAACTCCTGCTCACCGGGTGTCATGCCAATATGGAGCTGCTTTAGCCCATTTATAGCACCCAATACCGACAAGCCGATAATCAGGTACAGGAACAGGTTCAGGTCTGCTTTTTTATTGAACAAAAGAAACCCCAGCGGCACTGTAAATGCCCAGTAAAAGGCGCTGCTCCTGGATTCCTGCACCCAGCCCAGTATACTGGCACCAGCCGGATTCGCTATCTGCAGCAGATTAAAGCCGAACCAGATCAGCGTTAGCAGGCACAGGTCGTTGCGGATATTTTTCCAGTTAAACTTATGGTGGTTAAATATAACGGCTACCCATAATGTCACCAGCAGCAAATCGATAACTATACCAAACGGAAAGCTTGGAATTTCCCGCGCAATTATAAAAAACAGGAAACAATACGCTACCAGGGTAATAAAGCCCAGCCTGGGCTGGTTGAAAACAGAGATCACAAAGGGTATGGAAATGGCCATTGCCACCAGCAAAGCAGGTACCAGAAAGCCAACCTGAGCGATAGACCAGCCTATTACAATAGCAGCTATACTACCTGCCAGCAGGTACCATACCTTGTATTGTGAGTAAGAGGAACTAAGGGTGAATCTCATGCTAACGCAGGTTAGAAAATAATGTAATCAAGGATTTAACAAGGCTTGTTCAGGGTGCGGCGGAAGGTTAAGCAGTTCTCTTTTCTTGCCAGATGCTTTTACACGTGTACCTATAAATTCTGACACATATTCCGGCAAAACAGAGCTAAGCACCACTTCAATAGGAGCCGTCATCACCTTCTGCATGTTCTTATAAATATTGCGGTCGGCCATTTCCCAGGTACGGTTGGCATCTGCAGTAACCAGCGCTAAATCCAGTTGCTGCAGCAACGATACCGGGTACGCATTCTCCAGCACAGCCGGAAACTCTATGATCACAACCGTTTTGCTGTTGATGCGCCTGTTGATGAGTTCATTGACAGAAATATCATCGGAAACCCCTACCAGAGGAGAGTAGAAGGAAACATTCCTGTTTTTTTCTTCGATCAGTCGCTCATGCGTATCCGGGAACAGAATGTGCGACTGCACTCCCATTGCGTGCAGGCTGTTTGCCAAAGAACTGCATACGGCACTTTTACCTTCCCCGCTCAGGCTGCTCAACACGCCTACCACAAACGGTCCTTCTTCTTTCTTTTCGCGCGACTTCAGCAGGAGCTGGCGGCTAAGCTGTTCTTCTGCCCGCTTTACATCGAGCAGTTGCTGCTCTTTCAGTCCGTCTGTTTTCGGCATGATACCTATAACAGGATAATGCGTTATTCTAGATGCCAGAGCAGGCTTTTTCAGTGCTGTGTTCAACATATCGGTTGCTACCAGCCCACCGGCCGTTACAAAGAAAGCCCCCAGAAAACCACCCAGGATCAGGAACAGCAGTTTCGATCTTTCCGGCTTAATCGGCAGGTAAGGCGGGTCTACTACTTTAAGCAGCGAAGCCAGTTCTGCATTTTGCTCTGAAAGCCTGCTTTGCTTTGCACCCTCAACCTGCGACAGATATTCCTGTTCTGCAATCTCGATCTCACGCTTAATCTTCCTGATTTCGGCTCCGAGCGGCACCAGCTTATTATACTGTCCTAAATAAGTGTTTTTCTGATTTCGCATGATGTTGAGCTGGCCTTTCAGCTCCTCCACCAGAATCATATTTTTGGCATACTCATCCAACAGGCTGTTACTGCTGTTGGCTCCTTCAACGGAGTTAGAGCTGGCGTAATAAGAATCAATCGTTTCTTTTATATCCTCGGAAACTTTATTGGCTTCCTGCTTCATACGGGCCAACCGGCCGGCATTCTCAGCTCTCGACTTGCTGTCTGCCAGCATTTCCAGCTCTGTAATCTGGCTGGTCAGGTCAGACAACCTGCTACGCAGGCGGATAATCTCCTGGCTTTTCAGGTTAGATGCTCCCCTGGTGTTTAAGCGGCTTTCCAGCGAACGCAAGGCAGATGCCGCACCGGCATAGCGCATTTCAAGGTCATCGTATCGCTCGAGGGCAGCCTGCTTGTCTTCCGTAGAAGCAACAATCTGCTTATCGTAGTCTACAATATTGTTTACCTTCTGAAACTCGAGTAGCTTTTGTTCAGCAGCCTGCAGCCTGTCGTACGATTTCTGGGTAGCCTCATCAAAGTAGCCGATTACAGTTTCGTTTTGCCCTGCATACAGTTCTTTGTGCTTTCTGATGAACACATTGGTTAAAATCTCCAGGGTTTTGCGGCAAACAACAGGATCTACGGTAGCATACTCTATCCGTAGCAAGTCACTGTCTTTAATGCGGCTGGATGCTACCGTCGACAAAGCATCTTCGGAATATACCGGGTGCTCGGAGTTCACAAGACGGTACAGCGCATTTTTGTTGCTGGAATTATAGTAGGCCATCACCTTCTGAGTGGTTTCTTCCAGCGTTGCACCTTTCAGCTTGGTTTTAAGGGAAGCCGGAAGAATTACCTTCCTGGTAGAGTCATCTGCAGAAGAAAAATTAAACTTAAAGTAGCCGCTAAGCTTCTCTCGGAGCGATTTGTCTTTTGAGCTGTCGTTGGCATCCCCTAATTCATATTTCCAGCTGTTCGGATCAACCTCACCGGAAGTTAGGTGAAAAGCCAGCAGGCGGAGTGCAACCTCCACCTTCGTATCTCTCGAATTAATTAAAGCATTCAGGTTATCGAAGGCTGTATTGGTTTCATTCCAGCCACCTCCGGCACTGTTATTATCGCCGTCAATTTTATAGCCGGTTGAAATACCAGTATATAAAACCGTGTCTGAAGTATATTTTTTGTCCTGGCTTCGGGCGAAAAGAAAGACAGACACTGCCGTTACCACCGGAATGGTTAAAAGCAGCAGCCAGTGAAGGCGCAAAAGCTGGATAAGTTCTCTTAAATTCATTTGCTATTGATTCATTAATTCATTCAATGTCATTCCTATCATCTCCTCCATCAGAAGCAGTGCCGTCTGGTAAGCGTTTTTTGCCTCCTCCTGCTCCAGCACAGCTTCGTTGTAGAACTTAATGGCGGCCAGTTGTTCTTCAAACTTCACATTGCCGTCTCTGAATTGCTTCTCTGTTATTTTCTTGGTGATATCTGCCGACTGCAGGGCGTCCTGGTAGTGTTGCAGAACAGATTTAGCCAGCACCAGCTCCTGGTACAGCTTTATGACGTCCTGCCTGATCTTATCTTCCTGTACTCCTTTAGAAGCTTCGGCCTGCTGTAACATTAACTTCTGCCGGAGCACCGAGCTTCCCGAAGTGCGTCTACCTAAAGCCACATCCAGCGGGAGATTTATATTAACGCCAACCGTATACTGCGCCCGGGCATCCAGGGCAAAGGCGTTTATCTGGTTTACTTCTGCCTGATTGGTGCCAAAGTAGGGAAGCGTGCCGTAATTGTAGCCCGATACGAGGGAAACCGCGCTAAAGATGTTTTTCTTGGTTAGCTTCAGATCTTCCACAGCAATCTGCTTCTCCGTTTCAAGCACTTTTACCTCGGCCGAACGCTTAATGGCAGCATCTATAAGCTTTGGAAGGGCTATATGCTGCGTAAATAATCTCACCTGCCAGTTAGGATCTTGCTTTGTCTGAGTTGGAGATGTAGTTTGAGTTTGAGGCTGTGTTTGCCCAAACGCTAACGGCATGTGGAAAATAAATAACAGGTAAAGTAGGGTTTTCTTCATCAGACGTTTTCTTTTTGAAATAGAGCAGGAAATGTTTTAAGTATGATTTGCAGGTCCTTTTTAAAGGAAAAGCTCTCGGCGTACTGTACATCCAGCGCTTTGCGCTCTTCTTCAGACATATCGCCTTTGCCACGTTTGCTCACCTGCCATAAACCGGTTATTCCAGCCGGTGCAATAAACCTGGCAGTAAACTGATCGGTTGTTATCTTCTCTGCTTCATAAAGCGGAAGAGGTCTGTTGCCTACTAAAGACATATCGCCGCGCAGCACATTGTAAAGCTGCGGAAGCTCATCTATACTGGTATTGCGAATAAAAGAGCCGATACGGGTAATACGCGGATCATTGGCAATCTTTATAAAGGCAGCACCACTTTTTGCCCTGGTTGTTTGCTGAAACAGGTCTTCGCAAATCGGGCTTCCGTTGCTATCGATCAGCTTACGCTGGCATTCTGTGCCGGTAGCAGCACAACTCGCACACAGGCTAGAAGCCCGTGTAGTCACTCTTTCTCCCCCTCCAGCGTTTTTCTGATACTGGTTCAGGTTCTTCATAGACGACAAAAGCTTATCAGCATCCTGCCGCATAGACCTGAACTTCCAGAACTTAAAAATTTTATAGCCCGCTCCTACCCTGTAAGAATAATAAAAGACAGGCCCTTTCGACTCCAGCCTGATCAGCAGGGCCACCAGTAAAAACAAAGGCAACAGGCATATTAAAGCCAGGGCAGCAAACACTACATCAAACACCCTTTTGGAAGTAGGCATCTTAAAGGAGTAGCTCATTGCCAGGCTTTGGGCAACACGGTTCTCTGTTTGTGGCGATGAGAATTTCAGGCGCATCAACAGTTTTTCCTGGTCTTCCGGACTGAACAGAAACACATCCGAAACCCCTGCCTGCAGAAACAATGTCTGTACCCGGGGCGAAAAGGGCTTTGGCGTAAGCCAATACACCGGTATCATTCCCCTTGTGCCACCCTTCATAGCCCTGATCAGGTTAAGACCAAGCGGTGAATTAGGATTTGAGGAATTTAGGATAGCATCGCACTTTCCACCTTCTTCCAGCCACGACAGGAAATATGCCGGGTTGTCGAAATGCTCTACTTCCAATTCTTTCATAAACTCCAGCTCAAAAGCCATTGCTTCCTGAGAATCTGGTGTAAGATAGGCTATTTTCTTCCTCATACTCAACTTATATGTTTACCCTCTTCAGCATGTTCTTGATTCTGATATCGAGTTCCTCCGGATTAAAAGGTTTTACCATATAATCGTCGGCACCGCTTTTCAGGCACATGATCTTATTGCTCGTCTGGTCAATACCAGACAGCATCACCAACGGTATGTCTTTATAAAGATTACTGGCCCTTAGCTGCTTTACAAAATCAAGCCCGTTCATAAGCGGCATTTCATAATCTGCTACAATACCATCTGTGATATTGCCTTGTTGTAGCCAGGCAATCGCCTCGAATCCGTTAAGTTTCACTACTACATCATAATCTTTCGAAAAATAGTGCTCAAGAAACAGACCTATAGAAGGCTCATCGTCAACGACCAAAAGCTTCAGTTTCTTCTTCATAAAAATTGGAATTAAACTATATTAGACAAACACTATAAATTTTATAAGTTTTAATGAATACTTGTTATATTGGATATTTGTTATACTTTTTTAAAAACAAAATGATATAAATTATAAAAATAGGTATAAGACGCAGTTCCAATATGTATTCATATAAATGCACCTATTATGCATCTCAGGCAGCAGAATTGAACTTTTCTAAAAAAGACTAAGTAACCACTCACGTTATTCCTATTTAACAAACTATGTTAAATCCTATATATACTAAGAATACACACAATACAAGGTTAAAGAAAACAGTTATATAATTTTTCATGTGATTACTTGCTTTTTAACCTTAAGAAGCAATGCGGCATCAGTAAAAACGCCGGATGTTATACCGGTTTTGCTGTTCCAGTAACTTTTAAAAAGTCGCTGGAATTAGGTAGTATTAACTAGTAAACAGCGTTACAAAAGTTTTAAAAACTTTAAAGGTGCATTAAAGGTCAATCTCAGCTATACACGTTTAGGTCGGTTTTGGTCGGTTTTACAGAATTTTCGCTCTACAAAACGCCTTTTTGCAGTAGTGGAAGAGTCGCCCTATGGTTCCGGAAGGGCAAATAGTTTTTATGATTGCAGGTTTCTCTTAAAGATATTAATTACTTTTTCAGTGATATCAGAGGTAATACTGATCAGGTCAGGGATTCTCTCAAAGCCGGACTCCTGTTTTGTTCTGGCTGTTTTCTCAATTTCCTTCATGGCCTCTACGGGTTCGAGCATATTTAAATTACCGAAAGTAGATTTAAGGCGGTGCGATATATGCGCTAAAACACTCCATTCTTTAGCAGCACAGGCACTTTTCAGCTCATCCAATAAGCCGGGAACAGTATCTATAAACAGTTGCTGCATCTTCCGCACAAAAACAGGGTCGTCTGCCAGTACTCCTAAATTGGTGTAATCATACAGATTGGCTTCAGTGCTCAGCAATCTCAGCTCAGTAGTATCAGGCCTGTACATTTCGCCACCGGAAGCCTCTCTGGCACCTGCCTGGTCCGAAGTACCTATACAGGATTTCAGAGAAGTTATATCTGAAGAAACCGACAAGAGGTAAAAGCTGCCATCGGTGCTCTTAAAAGGACTTTTTACGGTGTAGAACCACAGCTCGCTTCCATCCAGCAGCTTATAAAATTCCTCAAATCCAACCTCACTTCCAGTTGCAATTATTTCCAGATCTCTGTCAGATGCATAATCGAACACTGGTCTGCCATCCTGCAGAAGCGAGGCAGCGCTACGCCGGTGCAAAGCCATATATGCTGCATTGGCGATCACTAAATTTCCATCCTTATCCTTGATGTACATAGGATAAGGGTTGGCATCTATTACTTGTCTAGTAAATTCCATTTGAAACCTGCTACCTGTTTAAATTACTTTTAAAGAATGTTTTCAGTAGAAAGAAAATTAAGTCAGGGTTTAGGGTGCGTAGAGGTACAGCAGTCATTCTCTATTACTATAGCGAATGACTGCTGTACGTGTAGTATGGCGAAATCTATACTACAGGCGTCCTGGCAAGAAGGCTGGACAACCTGTTATATAATTCATGCGGAACAAAAGGTTTAGTCAGATAATCGTTTGCACCAATAGCCAGTACATTTTCCTTTTCAGCATCATCGTAATTAGCTGTAAAGGCAACAACAGCGCCCTGGTAGCCTCTTTGCCTAAGCTCACTAATGGCATCATAGCCGTTCATAACGGGCATATGCAAATCCATAAGCACAAGATCAAAATCAGCAGCAGATGCTTTATCTAAGGCTTCCAGGCCATTTTCAGCAATTACTACATCAGATTTCCAGCTGGTCAGTAATTTGCTGGCCAGAGTTGTATTAGAGATGTTGTCATCCACGAGCAGTACTTTCGCATGGCGTAAGGCAGAGAGTCCTGCACCTGTTTCTTCTGCCTCCTGTGGTAGCAAGGGCTGTATAGCAAAAGATTTCTTATACTTTAGCAGCACCTTAAATGTGGAACCTTCGCCGGGATTACTTTCCAGCTGAATATGCCCTTTATGGAGATCAACGAGCTTCCTGGTAATTGCCAACCCAAGACCTGTGCCCCCATACAGCCTGTGCGTAGAGGCACTTGCCTGTACAAAGCTTTCGAACACCTGTTGCTGCCGTTCTGCCGGTATACCCGGGCCAGTGTCAGAAACCACGAATTCAATTACCCAGTCCTGATCAGACTGGTAAACCCCATTCACCGTTAAGCTCACCTTGCCCCTTTCCGTGAATTTAATGGCATTACTCAACAGGTTATTCAGAATCTGCATAAGTCTTGTCGGGTCGCCTGTTACTTCTTCCGGAATATTTTCATCCAGGTTGAGGTAAAAGCCGAGGTTTTTCTCTGCCGCCCTTAAACTTAAAGAGCGATGCACCCCCATAAGCAAATGCTTCAGTTTAAAGCTTACCTGCTCAAGTTCTATCTTTCCGGCCTCAATTCTGGAGTATTCCAGCGTTGTATTGATCAGCCCCAGGAGGTTTTGAGAAGAGAAATGAATTGCCTGCAGATTTTCCTTGTGCTCGCTCTCTGTCTGATCTTTCTGTAACAGCAGGTGCGAAAAGCCTATTATTGCATTCAGGGGCGTGCGTATTTCATGGCTCATAAACGAAACGAAATCAGACTTCACCTGTAGCGCCTGCTTTAGATACTCCTTTTCGGCAAGGAGTTTATTTTCTTTTGCAACTATATCCGACACATCCTGCACCGTACCGATGATTTTCTCGAGTGTACCGTTCTGGTGGCAAGGCTTTAGCTTAAACCGCACCCATGTTTCGCTTCTGCTGCCGGCTAGCTGCACCGTATGCTCCAGTTCTTCCTGCTTTACTATAACGGTGTTCCATGCCTCCACCAGTTGGTCTCTATGCATTTCCGTTACTGCTGACAGCAAGGCATGAAAGCCTTCAAGTTCTTTCTCGCCCGAAATACCCAGTATAGCATAGAGGTTTTCAGAACAAGAGAAAGTTTGGGTATCAACACGAAAGCCCCAGCTGCCCATTTTAGCTATTTTCTCTGTCTCCAGCCATAATGCATGGCCCTGCTCCAAGGCTGGCGCAGCTCCGGCTGTGTCACGATGAACTTTAAGGTATTGTATATCTGCAGAATTATCCAGGATCGATGGTAGCATATCTGTAAAAGTGTTAGCCTTCGCGTGTACAGGTTTACCTACGTAATGCAGCGCACTGATAGGAAGCGAACCTGAAACAAAAGCATCGGTTGGTTGTATGGTCGGGTTAACCTGGGTTAAATGATTCTGATGCGCTACCAATGCAGCAGCATGATTTTTCATATTAGAAGATGGGGCCTCGAAACCGGCCGCCATGGCGAAGGAGTTATCACTGCCCTTCCAAATCTGTTCCATTCGATTTAAAGAGCCCTCCTCTGTCATGGGAAGAGGATAAACATAAGCCGTCTTCCTTAGCACTTTAAAAAAATAGTGGCAGCATTTGAGAAAACTACTTCCCCGTACACTCTCAGAATAAATCTTTCTCATAGGCTTTGCTTATTGATGTTAATTGGGAAGGCTTAACTCACATGAACATGATTGCATATGCAACAGCTTACCATATTACTAACAATAGCGCTATTTGTTACAAAATACATCTACCAATTACACATATTTTTAAAATATTTATAATTGCTATGCATACCAGGATGCTTAAGTGCTTTAAAGTAAACCGTATTAGGGCACCAATCCTTTCAGAATACTTAAATAATAATTAAATGTTACTGCAAACGAAAAGAAGAGACTAAAAATTACTTTAATTTATTTTTAAATAAGCTTAATACAACAACAAAAACAGATACATAATTAAAATAATAATATATATAACTTACAATATATATTTTATATTGTTTTAAATTCTAAAAATCAGACGGAAGAGGCTATAATTTTAGGTCTAACATTTAGTAAAACCTTGATGAAAATTAATTATAATTTAACTTGCTATTACTATATATATAAATTATATTTATATCGATACAATATTTATTTACACTAATTTAATATTTATTTTTTCAATATAGAATTAAATAAATAATTTTTTTAAAAATACCTACTACTAGGTAGTTGCTTTTATAAATTAACACCATATATTAGCGTTATAATTTATATAAGAATGCTTATATATGTTATAAATACTGATTTTAATGCTGGCTTTGAACACCAGCTACGCCTCTAATACTGCTTAGGCTTTAGCCTTTACCCTGAAAACATAACTTTCCTTTAAGTACGCCCATTCCGCCCCACATGCGGCTACTGGTGATACTTGTTTTGCTACTGCGATTTTAAGGGTCATTATATCATATACTTATAAAAACCTTCTTTTAATCACAAAATAATAAGTGAAACTATTATAGTACCTCAGCTCAGGTTCTTGTTTGCCATTAGCATACTCGCTAAGAAAGCAGCACCTGCACTTTGGCTGAAACAAAACTGCTCCATTTATAAACATTTAAGAAAGAAAAAGAAAGTGACGTCATGAAAACCTCTACATCAACTATCAGTCTACAGGAACTATCACCGGACCTGGTAAACAAGGTTGAATTGACTCAGCGCAACGTGCCAACCAGAAAACCTGTACTGCGCTTCCTTTCCGCCCTGTCATTTTTTGCAAAGAAGCACCTGTACAAACCGCTCCTAAATAAGGAGGCATTTATTTCTATCATTGACAGAAGCCTAGAACAGGTTAGAAAAATTCCGGTGTTTTACACATCTAAGGAATTAATGCCTCTCTACTTCAAAGGCTTAGGAAAAGTATCTGCGACGCCCGTTACGGATACCTGGGGCTTACCGGCTTCCTCTCAGTTTCCTGTAAACGAGGGGCTGCCCTCTTTATGGAGCGAGGCAGAAATACTTTTTAATATCGGATGCTGGGAACTGGAGATCGTGTCAGGGCGATTCAAGTGCAGCCCTGCTGTTTACCATCAGCTGGGCTTAACGGCAGCTACAGAATTAAAAGGGATAACAGCGCTGTTTTCTTTGTTCAAGACCGAAGACACTATCCTGATACAAAACCGATGGGAAAAGATTCTGACTTATGATGCAGATGAAATAGATCAGGTGGTGGAGCTAGGATCGATCGGACTTAATAAGTGGTTCCGGTTCAGAGCCAAGCCTGTTTTTGAGGAATTCAAATTAGTAAAAATAGTTGGCACCCTGCAGAATGTAACAGAACTAAAAGAAGCTGAACTAACGGCAAAAGCTGAAATGGTGAAAGCCGTAGAGGCCGTAAGACAGAAATCCGAAAGCCTTTCTGTTATAAGCCATGACATGCGTACGCCTTTAAATTCCATTATAGGGCAATGCTTTCTGATGATGCAGGAGGAAACCCTCCCCCAGGAGCACAAGGAAAGCCTGAATACCATTCATTTCTCCTCACAAAACCTGCTTAACCTCATCAATAATATTTTAGATATTTCTAAAATTGAAGCCGCTAAAGTTGAGGTTGAATCTATAAACTTCCAGCTCAGGAGCCTGCTAAAGAAGATTCACCAATCTTTATCTATCCAGGCAAACGAGAAGCACCTGAATTTTGATCTGTGCATTGACGATAAAGTGCCTGCATTGCTGGAAGGAGACCCTGCTAAGCTTACACAGGTATTAAATAACCTCTTAAGCAATGCCATTAAATTTACAGCGCGAGGTTGCGTCAGGCTTAAAGTAGACATTATTTACCAATCTGATCAGGGTTATGTGCTGGAGTTTGTGGTTTCCGATACAGGCATAGGTATACCGGAACATCTACAGCAGCATATTTTCGAGAGCTATACGCAGGCCAATGCCTCCATCTCGAGGCAGTATGGTGGCACCGGCCTGGGACTGGCAATTACGCATAAACTTATAAAACTCCAGAAGGGCACTATCAAGCTTAAAAGCAGCCCCGGCTTTGGCTCCATTTTTACGGTACGCCTGAAATTTAACCGACCCAAGCTGTCCATTGCCTCCACCGAAGAACAAAGCCAAAGAGAAGACCAGCATTCGGATCTATTTGGCTCTAAGATTCTGGTGATAGATGATAATGCTTTTAACAGGGTTATCACCTGCAAGCTTCTCAGCACATGGAATGCCGCTGTTGAAGCAGCAGATAATGGCTATGTGGCGTTGGAGATGCTAAAAACCGAATCGTACGACCTGATTCTGCTAGACTTACAAATGCCGGTGATGGATGGCTTTCAGGCCCTGAAAGAAATGCAGAAACTGAAAATCAAAACACCAATCATAGCCCTTACGGGCAATGCAAACTCAAAAGAGAAAAACTATTGCCTTATGAACGGTTGCAGCGATTACCTGACAAAGCCTTACATTCCACAGGAACTTTACACCAGAATCAGACAAACAATCAAAAGAATAAATTAATCTGTTTTAAAACACTAAAGTTTAGTTATCATATAAAGCTTCACTTCTCCTATGTCAGTATCACCAGTTAAATGCCGGACAAAGATTTTTGTTTTAGAAGATGACCAATGGTACTCCCAGTTTCTTCACTACCACCTGTCTTTGAATCCCGATCATGAGGTATTAGTATTTAACACGGCTGAAGACTTTATCAAGAACCTGCACGAGTTACCTGATATTGTAACCCTGGACTATTACTTACCGGGCTTCGCAGGGGAAAAGATATTGAGTAAAATCGTTGAACTGAGCCCTAAAACCTATACGCTGGTTATCTCCGGCCAGGAAGACATCAGCAAAGCCGTTAATATGATCAAAGAAGGGGCCTACGATTATATTGTTAAAAACGAAGAAACAAAGAGCCGCCTGTGGAGCACCATCGAAAAGGTGAAGCACAACATTTCGCTAAAGCAGGAAATTGAAGAACTCCGGAATGAGGTAAAGCAAAAGTATACGTTAGGTACTGAAATTATCGGTAATTCCGAAGCCATGCAGAAAGTATCGAAACTGGTAGAGAAAGCAGCCAGAAGCGCTATAAATGTAACAATAACAGGTGAAACCGGCACCGGAAAAGAATTGATCGCCAAAGCTATTCACCAACATTCTGACAGGTGCAAGAAACCTTTTGTGGCCGTAAACATTTCTGCCATTCCCAACGAACTGCTCGAAAGTGAACTCTTCGGCCACGAAAAGGGAGCCTTTACAGGGGCCGCAGGTTTGCGTATCGGAAAGTTTGAAGAGGCAAATGGTGGTACCATCTTCCTGGATGAGATAGGTGAAATGAACGTGAACCTGCAGGCCAAGCTTTTAAGGGTTTTGCAGGAAAGGGAAGTTACACGGGTGGGATCCAACACAACCATTCCTGTAGATGTACGGGTGCTGACAGCCACACACCGAAACCTGATGGAAGAAGTGATCAACGGTAATTTCAGAGAGGACTTATATTACCGCCTGCTGGGTATAAAGATACAGCTGCCTGCCCTGCGCGAAAGAGGCCACGATGTTTTACTGATTGCGCAAAAGCTGCTGGAGAACTACTATACCCAGAACAGCATCAGCCCTAAACGCCTTTCACCGGAAGCCCAACGGAAACTGCTGAACCACTCCTACCCCGGCAACGTGCGTGAATTAAAGGCTATAGTGGAACTGGCAGCCGTTCTGTGCGAAAAAGAAGCTATCTCACCGGAGGATATTCAGTTACAAGAAACAAAGATCCAGAATTTTTCCTACGAAAAGACATTGGACGAATACATTGCCGATACGGTTCAAAAGTACCTCGACAAGTACAACTACAATGTACTGAGCGTTGCGGATAAGCTGAAAATAGGTAAGTCGACCATTTATCGCATGATAAGGAAAAAAGAAGTTGTTATTAATAACTAACACTACAAAAAGAGCTTCTCTTTGAGGATCCCTTTTATAGTACCTGCTCCCTTTAAATGCCAAACATCTTTACCCCTTATTAACTTTAACCCATTACAAAGATTAGCATGATTTTTTTCAGACAACTTATTGATGTTAATCCATTCCCTATCTACTTAAAGAACGAGCAGGGGAAGTTTGTTTTTGCCAATAAAGCTTATGCCGATGTTCAGGCCATTGAGCTTGACGAACTAATCACTACCGGCTATTGTGAATCTGACTTCTCGTATGAAAGGGATCTGGAGGTGATCAGGTCAGGGGTTCCTGTTACCATACAGGAGTTTTATAAGTCAGATACGGGAGGCTTTAAATGGTATAACACGGTAAAAATGGCTTACCAACAAACCGATGGTTCTGTATACCTGCTTTCCATTTCTTCCGATATAACCGACTTTAAAGAAAAGATCCTGAACGATTCGGATCTGTCGGAGGAGAAAGAGCAGATATTTGTTGATTTGTGCAGGGAAATTCGAACTCCCGTCTATTCCATCATTGAACTAGCCAAGCAAATTCGCCACACAAATCTCTCAAAATACCAGGAAGAAAAGCTCAATTCCGTTTTAACTGTCACCGATAATATTCTGGCAACCCTTAATCAGGCGCTTGAATACAATGAGCTCGAGAAAAGTAATGAGGTGGAGCTGGAGTTCATCAGCTTCAGTCCGGTCACCATTCTTCGCGACACAGTGAACGCCCTGATTTCGAAAGCAAAAGAACAAGGCATCAGGCTGGAGTTCAGACTAAATCACACGAAAGAACTGTTGGTACAGGGAGACCCGTTCCGGCTTAGCCAGATTCTGCTCATACTTATTAATAATGCCATTAAGTATACCTACGAAGGAAACATAACGGTAAGCCTTAAAACCAAAGAGAAAAGCGAAAGCAGCGTTTATATAGAATTTTGTGTGGAGGACACCGGCATTGGCATGAACGAAGAAAAAGCAGCTACGCTTTTTCTGCAGGAAGAGCCGCCTAATACCGGCGACAGCCCCGGATTCGGTTTAAAAATATGCAAGCGCCTGATCGAGTCACAGGGGGGAATGTTGTGGTTCGACAGTGTGCCCGGCTTAGGCAGCCGCTTCTATTTTACCATTCCCTATATAACTTCTAACCAGTATACAGAGAAGCATCAGCCGGAAGCTGTATTAAGCCAGAATGATCTGAAGGGGTTAAACCTGCTGCTGGCCGAAGACAATCATGTGAATCAACTTATTGCCATCTCTCATTTAGAGGCCTGGGATGTGCTGGTAGAGCTGGCTTTTGACGGAGAAGAAGCCCTAAAAAAAGCAACTGACAAAAAGTACGACCTGATTCTGATGGATATTCAACTGCCCAAGATGGACGGAATTGAAGTTACCAACTACCTGAGGTCTGAGCCCAATCCAAACCAGGAAACGCCTATTATCGCTTTCACAGCCAACACCATACAACAAGAACCAGAGAAGTTTCGGTCTTTAGGCTTCAACTATAGTATTTTTAAGCCTTACCAGACAAACGACCTGCATAAGATTATAGCCGACAACACCGGCAGGAACAGGGCCTATACCTCAATTGCCACGGCTTCTCATGGTAAAGGAAATAAACTGTACGACTTCAGTGGCTTAGGCAGCCTGGCCGACGATTTTCAGTTTATTCAGAAAATGCAGCGGCTCTTTATTGAGACAGTGCCGGATCAGCTATCTGAAATAAGGGCAGCTATTAAGCAGGAGAAATGGGATGCAGTAGCTCAAATGGCACATCGGCTCAAATCTACCTACAGCAATATAAAAGTAAAGGAAGCAACAGAGAATTTAAAGAACATAGAACGCTTTGCGAACGCAAGATCTTCTACAGATAAAATTGAAAACCTGCTTTTTAAAGTAATGGATGTAACGGATCAAATCCTAAATGCTTTTTTGCTTGAACTGACCAAAGAAGAATATTAGTGCCTGTTGGCTGCTAAGGTAAAGCAGATAACAGGCACTAATATTCTTCTTATTTCTGCTTGCGGATAGCACCATAGAGCACCGGGCTGAAGAAGCGCAGGTTCTCCAGCACACAGGTCATGCTGTAAAATTTCTGCACGTCTATTTCCGCGTTTTCCGCCATGGCTTCCAGAATAGTATCCAGGGTAGCAGCAAACTGTTGATCAAACTCTTCTTCTGTCATTTCCATAGGTAGTAAAGCTAGCTAATTTCTAACAAAACTTTACTACAAATCATTGCAGGAATGCCGGGTTTTCCTAAAGCTTACCTAATATGGCAGCGGCGCTACCCCGCCCTGTTCACCTCATCTAAATTGGAGTTCCGGCGCTTCGAATCAAATTTCTGCCCTCGGCTAAAGTTGTAGCGCAAGGTTATTCCCAGGTTCCTGGCATAGAAGTACTGGTCGAAATCGTTTATGTTGCGGCCAATGCGGGTATCGAACCTGATCCTGTACGTTCTGAACACATCGTTCATGTTTATGCTCAGGTCCAGCTTTTTATCCAGGAAGCTTTTGCGCAGCCCCAGGTGTACCCACCACATTGGTGCAATTTTATACAGGCCCGATACTACCGGACCACGGAACACCGACGTTGCCTCTACCTGTATACCTTTTGGCAGCAGTATGTTGTGTGTCGATTGCAGCATGTAAAGCAGTTGCGCATTTACCACCCTTTCTTCGTTCACCGGCATACTGTACTCACTATAGTTAAGCGTAAGGGTATTGTTGGTATCCCAGTTTTTTAAAATTTTAAACGGAGCAATGGCCGCCAGGCTAATGTTCTGCAGGTTGTCTACGTTGCCGGTCGTATAAATGGTAGTGGCATTTTCGACATCCAGCACAGGCAGTTCGGCCATTACATCCTGCACATACTGGTAGTTAAACACCAGGCTATACACTTTTTTAAAGGTTTGGGTGATCCCGATGGCCTGCGTGTACTGTGGCCTCAGCTGCGGGTTGCCCTGTACATAGGTATACGGATCGCGGTAAATGATAAAAGGATTCAGGTTGCCATAGTTCGGGCGCTGGATGCGCCGGCTGTAACTGTAGCTGATCTGGTAATTTTCATCGATCTTTTGCTGCACAAAAATGCTCGGAAAGAAATTCAGATACTCACGATCCGTTACCTGCCCTGTCGTCAGCGATTTTCCTTCGGAAGCTGTCTGCTCTGCCCTTAGCCCGGCCTGTACCGTATAGCGTTCCCCCAGCTTCCCGTTCACATTAAGATAGGCGGCGTAAATCCGCTCATCATAAAGAAAATGATTGGTTCGGCTCCGGTCCAGCGTAAGTGCGTCATCGTTTTTAATGTAAAAGCGGGAGTCGTTATCCGAAACCACCTGGCTGGCCTTAACTCCGGCTTCCAATTTAGCCTCCTTCGATAAAGGCCTGGTAAAATCTATTTTGGCTGCGTAGATGGTAAACCCATTATCGGTATCAGTGTAAAGAAATTCCTGCTTCTCCGGCTGCTGATCAAGCAGGTACCTTGTATAGTTGTTAAACTCTGAATATCCCCGGTTAGCTATTTTCACAAGATCCAGATCTGCCGAAAGGGTGGTGCCGGCGGTATCGAGCTTACCCACATAATGCAGGTTGGTTGTCAGGTTCACAAAGCGGTTATTGGTAAAATTGTCGGCTTCGATAAACGTTTCCGGTTGGGCTGGCCCGGCCCCGATATAGGTATCGGTGTTAAAGTTCATCCAGAGGGTAATGTCGTTCAGGCTGGCCATACCCCCGATGCTGTGCTTATCATTCAGTTCGAAATCGGTACCTGCACGAAAAGTAGGCGGCCCCAGGTTCTTGTGATTGCCTGCAGCAACCTGGTCGAAATAAGTGGTTTGTTCCCCGTAAAATTCACGCGTAAAAGTGCCTTCACGGTTCCCAATCCGTTTCATCTGGTCAAGGCTGAGGAAAGAGTTAAACCTGCCGCTTTTGTAGTTGATGTTTCCGCCCGTTGCATAGCCGGCCTGCTTAAAGTTGTAGGTAGAATTAACATACACGCTGCCGTTTATGCCGCGCAGGTCGTTTTTCTTTAAGTTGATGTTCAGAATACCGGAAGAGCCTTCGGCATCATACTTGGCCGACGGATTGGTGATAATCTCAATGTTCCTGATATTCTCAGCCGACATTCCTTCCAGCATGGTACGCAGATCGCTGGCCGATAAATACGTAAGTTTGCCGTTCAGCATTACCGTTACGCCACTCCTGCCATTCAGCTGAATGTTGCCATCCTGATCTACAAACACGCCCGGTACCCTCGATAACACATCATAGGCAGTTCTTCCGGCCGCCAGTGCAGTACCTTCTATGCTTACCACCATTTTATCTGCTTCGTGGGTAATGGTTGGCCGCAGCGCCTGCACTTCTACCTCTTTCAGCTGTGTCGTTTGTGGCGCCAGGGCAATAGTACCTACCTGCTGCTGCTGCCTAGTTGCTGAGATGGCTATTTGCCGGATGCTTTTATTTTTATAGCCCAGGAAGCGAATTGCCAGTTCGTACTCCCCCTCACTTACCTCCCCAAAAGAGAACTGCCCCTGCCCGTCACTTAAAGTACTTTGGATAGCCTGATCTTTCCCCTGCTGCAACAGCGCCACCGTGGCATAAGCTACCGGTTTGCCTGTAAGCGAATCGGTCAGTGTGCCTGCTATCTGACCTTTGGCTGAGGCAGGAATCTGTGCCGAGGCTGTAAAACCTGGCGTCAGGAAAAGGCATAGCTGTCCCAGTAAAAAGAGTAGTATTCTTTTTTTCATAATCTTTTGTCGTATGTTCTGTTTATTTCCCCGGAATCAGCTGATGTTTAAAAGACACAGCACTTTATGGATAGTTGCATGTGCCCTCGCTTTTCTAAAGAGACGACTGCAGCAAAGAAAGATTACAGGCTCCATCCTGAAAAGTGTAGAAATGCCACCTATCAGTATTGGCCAAAGCTGTTTGCTTTCCTGCAGCCGCTGCTTTAGTTCTTGTTTCAGTTAAGTAAACTTCTGTTTCGGGAATGGTTACAGCTTTTCACAAATTTTTTCCGGATAACCTGGTGGAGTATAGCTTTTAACAAGCTGAAGGGCAATCCGAAACAGCCAGGCCGAATCAGAACTTGAAACGCGTACCGTTTAGGCAAATACCTGGTATTCAGATGGTAGCTACTCTAAAACAAAACCGGGTCAGCAGTGGCAGAATAATCAATTCTGCCACTGCTGACCCGGTTTAAACTTCCGGTAAAGCGGTGCCTTATTTTACAGGCTGCTCCTTATCTGCTGTTGTGGTGTTTTCGATCTCATTCCTGATTTCTTTGCTGGCATCTTTAAATTCCCTGATGCCGCGGCCCAGGCCCCTGGCAAGTTCAGGAATACGCTTAGCGCCGAAAAGCAGGAGAACAGCAAACAGAATAAGCATTACTTCTGAGCCTCCCAGTCCTCCTATAAAAAGAAAATTACTTGCCATATTTATTTGATTTTAAGGTTAAAGAATGATCGATTTAGTTAAGAAAGAGCATTTAGATTACCCTCCTGCCCCCGCAAATGTAAGCGAAATTTATTGCTATAAACAATGTCCGGATAAAGAGTTTACTTGTATCGGTAAACAGCAGCCTGTCCTGTACAAAATGCTATTGTTATAACTTTAGTTTCTTTTCCGGCCATCTTTTTCATTCGCCGGTTTATCCATACATAGCACCTAATTACCGATACACATTTGGCAAAGCAACCGTCACCCGACATCTTCGCTTTATAAAAATTTGTAAAATCAAATTGAATAGGTTATGGAAAGAAAGCGCTTCTTAAAAAGTTTACTGGTAGGTGCCATCTCTACTCCTGCTCTGCTGGCAGCCTGCAACAAAGAGGATGAATTGGTTGCTCCATCTGAAAATGCCGGTGGCACTGTGACCAACCCAGGCACCAGTTCCAGTAGCTGCACGGTAGCCCCCACCGAAACCGAAGGTCCCTACCCGACCAAAAGCCCGGCTTCTTATGTACGCAGCGATATCACCGACGGCAGAACAGGCTATAAACTTACCGCTAAGATTACAATTGGCAATACAAACAACAATTGCGCAGCTCTGGAAGGAGCTATTGTAGACATCTGGCATTGCGATGCAGAGGGCAATTATTCCGAGTATGGCAACACCGGCATGCAATCCACCAATTACCAGTCGGTGCATTTTCTGCGGGGCAGACAGGTAACCGATGCAAACGGGCTCGTAACTTTTACCACCATCTTCCCCGGCTGGTATAATGGCAGAGCTACCCATATACATGTGCATATTTACAGAGCCAGCGGCACCTCCCTTAAAGTAACCCAGATTGCTTTTCCGGAAGGCACAGGCAGTGCCAAGGCATTGGTGAACGGCTATAACAAAGGTATGTCTGGCTATACCTACAACAGCCGTGACGGTATATTTAACGACGATACCACGGGTATACAGATTGCAACTGTAACAGGAAATACCACTGATGGTTTCTATCTTTCCATTCAGTTAAATGTAGCCGCTTAACTAGGATAAGGGAGCAGAGACATGGTATTTCTGCTCCTCTATACGCTTATTCTTATGTCACAGATTATCACGCTTTGCTACAGAAAAGTGATTGATGCCGGCACTACCGGAGCCTGGGAGAAGCTTGTTTTCGCTGACAGCTACCAAGAGTTTAAAATGCAGGCACAGCTTTTTAACCAAGAAAAGAAATACCGTAGTTTTGCCGAACTGCTGCAACATGTACCCGATGCTTCGCAGCTACACTTCCTGGTTAGCGCTGCTGTAACAGGCTATCTGCAGCAACTACATAATACTGTGCCTGATATCCTGAACAACCAGGGCAGGCATTTTCTCCCGTTTAACCAGTACCAGTTCGAAATCATAAATTCTGATATACTGGACAGTACGCGCCACCAGGTAGCACTCAATTTTTACTCTGAGCCCCTTATCTGGCACCATACCATTGGTACCTACCTGCTGGTTTCTGAAGCAGCCGCAACAGGAGACAAAGCCCTGACCAACCTGGTACAGCTACAACCTTTTTTAAGCATTTATTCACTTCAAACAAATCATCTATGACAAAGGAAACGCCTGGTAAAATCTTTCTGGCAGATCAGCATTATATTAGCGAAACCGCTATTCTGAAAAGATGCAGCACCTTTCCTTCGGAGGCCGCAGGGCAGGAAGACAGGCAGCCTTTCCGCAGCCTTTACCTGTTGAACGAAGAATTACTGGCAGCTTACCAGAGTGTAAACCTGGAGGTAAAGCAGGATTCCTACCTGGTACTGATACCAATAACCGGGGAAGTTAATTTCCTGGATTGCAAGGGACATATGGAAACACTGGATGTGGAGGAAGTTCAGGTGCACCATGTGTCGGCTGGCTACACCTACCAGATCTCTAACCCTTACAAAACCGATAACATCACTTTTTTGCAGCTCTGGATGAAAGCAACCGCGCCTGTAGCCATAGCTTCTCCTGATATTTACACCTATACCATTGGCCGCCTGCATAACAATTTAGCGAATATTGTGACAAATGCCCGATTCCCGTTCCGTATCAGCATGGGGCGGTTTGATGGCAGACAGGAAGCAGTCTATAAATTGCAGAACAAAACTTCTGCCCTTTATGCCTATGCCTTATCTGGCGTGTTCGAAGTAGAGGGCAGGCTGCTACACGAGAAAGACGGCATCGCCCTTTGGGATACCGCAGAGGTAGAGCTGGAGGCCCTGAGCCATAACGCCCTTATCCTGTTCCTGGAGCTAATTTAAACATTGATACAGCTACTCCGGTACAGCCTGCTCACAGCTTTCCCCACTCCTTCAGAAAATCGGCATAGGTATCGCTTACCGGCAGTTCCTTGCCGGAAGAAAGCTGCACTTTCCGGTTTACAATAGCTTTTACCTTCGCGACAGGCACAATGTAACTCCGGTGAATCCGCCTGAATTTCCCTGCAGGCAGCTTTTCCAGTACCTTTTTCATGGTCATCAAGGTTAGGATAGGCTTCTCATGCTTCAGGTGAATTTTAATATAGTCTTCCAGGCTTTCAATATACTCCACCTCCCGCAGGTCTACTTTCACCAGCTTGTACTCCGAATAAACAAACAGAGCCTCGCTTTCTGACTCCTGCGACTGCTGCTGATAGGAACGGTAATCCAGGGCTTTTTGTACTGCCCTCGCAAAACGATTCATATTGATGGGCTTGAGCAGGTAGTCGAGTGCTTCGAGTTCAAACCCATCGTAGGCATACTGCTTATAAGCTGTTGTAAAAATGATCATTGGCTTAATCTCCAGCGCACGCACCAGGTCAAGCCCCGTAATATCAGGCATGTTGATATCCAGGAACAAAAGATCCACCGGCGAGCTTTTCAGGAACTCAGCTGCCGAAACGGCATCATCAAAGGTTTGCACCAGTTCAAGTTCCGGAATACGCGCCGCATACGTTTTAATTATGGTCAGGGCCAGGGGCTCATCATCTATCGCAATGCATCGGAGTGGCATAGGCAGTTCGGTTAAAAGCAAAAAATAATTATAACAGGAAAGGGAGCCCTGCTTACAGCTGAATCGTAAGCTCCACCGTAAAAAAGCCATCTTCCTGCTTAATACTTAGCAGATGCCTGTCGGGGTACAAGTGCTGCAGCCGCTGTTTGGTGTTGGCAATACCGATTCCTGTACTCACCACATGGCGCGGCACCTCAAACAATTTATTCCGGCAGTAGAAGAAGATGGTATTGGCTTCCGATACCAGCCGAATAATAATGCTGGCCGGTTCATGGTTGCTCACACCGTACTTAAATACGTTTTCCACAAAGGTCATCAGCACCATCGGCGGCAGGTACTTTCCTCTCAGATCACCTTGCATGCTAAACTCTACCTGCACCTGTTTGTTCAGCCGCAGTCGCTGCAGGTCTATAAAGTCGCGGATACAGGCGGCTTCTTTTTCTACGGGCACCATATCTTCGGTAACATCATCGGTAACATAGCGCATGATATTGGATAGTTTCAGAATTGCATCCGGCGTATGTTCATTTTGCGTAACGGCCAGCGAGTAAATATTATTCAAGGTGTTAAAAAGAAAATGCGGGTTGATCTGCGCTTTCAGAAAAGACAATTCGGCATTTGCCTTCTCGGTTTCGGCCTGCAGGGCTCTTTTCTCGGTTTTCCTGAGGCGCTCTGTACTCCGGATGGTTGTGCCGAGGGCCAGCAGCGTAAAAAACAGGAAAACAGAAACCAGGTCGAATGGCCTGCCGGGCATCCCCCTCCTGCCAAACCGCCCCGGATCAGGTGGTGGTAGTGGCATTCCCGGCCTGTCGGGTCTCCTGAATTCTGAAGGCTGGGGCATTGCATTTCTTCCTACACCATTGGGCCGCATCTCCTGGTTGTGCCATATAATTCTGTCGTAGGGCCGCAGGTAAGAAATGCCTGCAAACAAAAGGGCCAGCGTGGCAGCATACAGCACATACTTTTTCTTTTCATACTGTTGCGGAATAAGCCAGTAAGTATGCAGGTAAAAAAGCAGTATAAACGATAAACTGAATATCCAGTAGGCAGGGTAACCTAACAGTTGCCAGGCACTCTGGTTATCAGGTTGCTGCATCAGGAAAAGCAAGGGCAGACTTAAAAGTAAAAGCCACCCGACAGCATGTGAAACTACTGCTGTTCTTTGGAAACGATTCATACACAAAGTAACATGTTTCCGGCTACAATAAGAGGCAAGAACCGATAAAACGGGTAGGTGTCTGGATGAAAAGGTATTGCCCGTTTATAAGCTGCCTTTATCCTGAAGTATTGTGGTTTACCTGAAGATGTGAATTACTGCCTTTCTGTGCAATTTTAATTGCTACTTTTTATGTGTAAATTTATGTAACCTTTAGACTTATAAAGCTGTAAGAGGCTTTAAATTCTATATATCAGAACTTTCATGTTTTACTTTCTCTAAAGAGGCAACAAAATGATACAGAAGACATACTACAAAACAAAGGATCATTGTAAGGTGAAATTCTCCGTTAATCCTGAAAATGCCGAATCTGTAGAAATACTGGGCTTAAACGGTGACTGGGATAATCCTGTACCTATGAGCAAGAAAAAGGGCGGTAGCTTTACGTACGAAACTTCGTTGCCAAAAGAAAGCCAGCACGAGTTCAAGTACCGTGTCAACGGCAGCGAATGGATGAACGAACCAGAAGCTGACAGCGAAAACCCGAACGAATACGGTGGCACCAACAGTGTGCTTGTGCTGTAGCCTATAGCACAGCAATACTGGTTAAATATATAGTACAAAAGCCTGAACTAAAGCAGCCAATTGCTCTAGTCCAGGTTTTTTTTGCTTTTGCGTAAAGTGTAATAGGTTTACCTCACATGTTTGTTTTGTAGCTGGTATCACTCAACAATTCCAACTTCTTGGAGCCAGGCGTGTAACAAGGTGACTCACGTTTTAGCTTGTCTGAAAAGAGGAGTTTCTGCCCCTCCTTGTCTTTTGAAGAAGGCCCCTGCAGCTCTTTCTGGCCACTTCATACTATTAAATTAATTTCTAAGGCGTAGCTACAGAGCACGTGGATTTAAAATTCAGCAGCAGCATTGTCCCCTGGAGGGGACTATAGGGGTGTAATCGTTAGCAGAGAAACGCTATAAAACCTGTTCCAGATCTATTGCCTCTCCTCTATCCAATATACTATATCTCTTATGACATTAGGCAAACTCCGTTTTACTTCCTTATCATCGAAGCGAAGAAATGTAACGCTAAATTTTTCCAGCGCCTGTTGCCTTGCCATGTCTTCTTTATACTTGTAATTATGGCTATCGCCATCAACTTCAATAGCAAGCCGAAGTTCGTGACAATAAAAGTCTACAATATAATCCAGCATAGGCACCTGCCGATGAAACTGATAACCAAGGATTTTTCTCTCTTTTATCTCCTTCCAAAGCAGAACTTCAGAGAGCGTGCTAGTTTTGCGTAGCTCCGTGGCTTTTGCTTTCAAATCTTCTCTGTAAGGTATAATGTTGTTCTTGCCCACTTTGCGCTACCTTTGTTAGTTTGCTGAACGAATAATACCCCCCTCTAGTCCCCTCAAGGGGACATTTTCCTGCTACTTTTACAGATTTTATAATAATCAACTTCTATTTATAGCTTCACATAGCTATAGAACTGATTAATTTGAACAATCCATAGCAGACTATCCCCTGGAGGGGATTATAGGGGTGTAATCGTTAGCAGGCAATCTTTACTTATCTACGCTCCCAATCTACCTCCGGAAACACTACTTCCAGCTGCCGTTTGATGACGCGATAATTGCCTTTCCAGAAAGCAGCCAGATCTGATACGGTGGTAATAGACTTTAGCTCCGGGGTAAGCAGGGCCAGCTCCACCGTCATCTCTCCATCATCCACAGTCGGGCTACTCTCCCAGCCCAGCACATCCTGCAGTCGTATCTCTAATTTCGGTTGCTCACCATTTGCCCGATATTCCAATTCTATACCGGAGCCATCGGGTAAAGCTATACTTGCCGGAGCCAATATCTCCAGCCTTGCACGCTGTTCTGCTGTTAAATACTTCTTTTCCAGTATCGGCAGCAGTTCCAGTTCCATCAGTTCGTCGGGGTGCTCTATGTCGAACAAATGAGGCCACAGCCAGTCCCGGTTCGTTAGGAGCAAAGTGCTGGTGCTGACGTCGGGCCAGCCTTCGGCGGGGCGCCATTTGCGCAGGCTCCCCACGCGGTTCTGCCACTGCGTAAGCTCCTCGTTAAAGTCCAGCAGGTGTTCGCCCTCCAGTTTGATGGCTTCGGAGATGGCAGGTACACGGTGCTTTTCGTCCGGCGCTGGCAGCGGCTTGCTTTGCAGTATAATACTGCCGATGCGCGTGTCCATAGAGGCCGTAAGTTCTCCGTCGTTCAAATCCCAATGGTAGCTTTCCTGCTGCTTTACGAGCGGAGCCAGGTCGCGGGGGTTGAGCGGCGAGGCCAGGAATATGCGGCCTTGGTTATCGCCTGTACCCGCGTGCAGGTGCGCGATGGCCAGCCAGGGCTCATGGGCCAGATCATCGCGGTGACCAGCGGAGGCATATTGCCCACTGGCCAGCTGAAACTGCGCGTTGTTGCCAGGGCGGGCGTAGGCGATACGCTCGGGGTAGCAGTGCGCCAGCAGCACGCCTGTTTCGTAGTCGTCGAAGGAGCTGTTTTCGGCTTCTACCTCGAACAGCTGGCGGTAAGATCGGGCAATTTTCTCAATCTTGCCGAAACGCTTGCCCTGGCCTTTTTCTTTGCGGTAGCGACGCAGGGCTTCTACCCTTAAATTAATATCGATTCCTGCGTTGCGGTCCAGCGGGTCGCGCTCTTCCAGCACGGCGGCAATGTCGGAGGCCAGCGCCACCTGGTCGGTTTCCTCGGCTTTGAGCAGCATGTGCGCAATGCGCGGGTGGCAAGGCAGCGTGTGCATCTTTTTGCCGTGCTCGGTGATGCGGCCATGCTCCAAGGCCTGCAGCTGGTGCAGCATGTCGGTGGCGTAGGCCAGGGCTGCGCGCGGTGGCGGGTTCAGCCAGGTAAGGCCCCGGATATCGGTAATGCCCCACTGCGCCATGTCGAGCACCAGGTTCGACAGGTCGGCTTCCATGATCTCGGGGGTGCGGTGCGGGGCCATGCGCTCGTGGGTGGTTTTGCTCCACATACGGTAGGCGGTGCCGGGGCCCAGCCGACCCGCACGGCCTGCGCGCTGGTCGGCTGCGTCTTTGGAGATGCGCACCGTTTCGAGCCTGGATAAGCCCGACTTCGGATCGAAGCGGGAGGTTTTGCCGAAGCCCGTATCCACTACAATCGAAATGCCCTCTATGGTTAAGCTGGTTTCGGCAATGCTGGTGGACAGCACTACTTTGCGCTTGCCGCTGCGGTCGGGCAAGATGGCGGCCAGCTGTTTGTTAAAAGGCAGCATACCAAACAGCGGGTGAATCTTAAACTCCCGCAGCTGCCTGCGCAGGAGCTCCTCTACCTTTCGGATATCGTTTTCGCCAGGCAGAAACACCAGCACGTCGCCGTCTTTTTCCTCCACGGCCTGCCGCACTACTTTGGCCGTCATTTCGGGCAGCATGCGCTCATCGGCATCACCCATGTAAAAGGTTTCTACGGGGTACTGCCGCCCCATGCTTTGCGCCACGGGGGCGTTGAGCATTTTCGTGAGTTGGGGCATATCCAGGGTGGCCGACATCACCATCAGGCGCAGATCGGGGCGCAATGTGTTTTGAGCCTCGCGGCTCAGAGCCATAGCGACATCGGCATGGATGCTGCGCTCATGAAACTCGTCGAAGATCACCAGGCCCACCCCCTGCAGCCCACGGTCGCTGTGGATCATGCGGGTGAGGATGCCCTCGGTTACGACCTCGATGCGGGTAGCGGCGGAGGTGCGGTTCTCGAAACGGATGCGGTACCCGACGGTCTGGCCCACCTCCTCGCCCAGCAGCTGCGCCAGTCGCTCGGCAATGGTTTTGGCCGCCAAACGCCGCGGCTCCAGCATCACGATCTTCTGGTTCTGCAGCCAAGCCTCGTTGAGTAAAGCCAGCGGCAGCAGGGTACTTTTACCCGCTCCTGGAGGGGCGTTTACGATGAGGGTATTCTGCGCCGCCAGGTGCTCCCTAACTGCAGGTATAATTTCCCGAACGGGTAAGTCTATGGTAAATGGGTTGAAAGGCAAGGTGTGTCTGTTATAATTGCAAAGTTTCAATAGGCAAATTTACGGAATTAAACGGGTATCAGTCGTGCAAATCCGTTATCCCCATGATCTGTATCCGGTATCGTGTGCACCGTATGGTGAAATCGGTATTGTGTAGGGACAGGTCGCGACCTGTCCAATCGTGCACCGGCAATCCTGCTGATTCAATAATGCCGAAACCATTTCAAATGATGAAAATTATAATCCAGGTTCAGCGCCTGTTAAAAATTCGATTCGGGAACGATTGGATCGCAGCCATGATTGGGGAACGATTGGATCGCAGCCATGATTGGGGAACGATTGGATCGCAGCCATGATTGGGGAACGATTGGATCGCAGCCATGATTGGGGAACGATTGGATCGCAGCCATGATTGGGGAACGATTGGATCGCAGCCATGATTGGGGAACGATTGGATCGCAGCCATGATTGGGGAACGATTGGATCGCAGCCATGATTGGGGAACGATTGGATCGCAGCCATGATTGGGGAACGATTGGATCGCAGCCATGATTGGGGAACGATTGGACAGGTCGCGACCTGTCCGTACGGGGCAGTGGGCGGAATATTTTTTAATTTATTATGAGCTTTTTTAGATCCACAATTCCGGGTGGGGCTCGTATATCCTGGAATGGCACATCCGGAACGAAAGCGAAATAGGTTAAGCGGGTATGATTATAGCAGCGAAGGGCTGTATTTTGTAACGTCGTGTGTTCAGGATCGGGTACATGCGTTTGGAGAGGTGGTTGAGGGCGAAATGCGCTTGAACAGATTTGGTCTAATAGCAGAACAACAATGGTATTGGCTGCATGAGCGTTATCCGAATGTAGTGCTGCATGAGTTTGTCGTGATGCCTAACCACATTCATGGCATTATTCAACTCGATAACTCCACAACAAGTACACCACTTTCGGAAAAGGGGCCAGTTCCACCTGGAGCAATAGGACGGCCGGAGCATGGGCTAACCACACTGACATCACCAGGCAGTAAGCCTAAATCCATTTCCGGAATTATGGGCGCTTACAAAACAACTTCTTCTAAATTGATTCGACAGGCAGGTATGCCTGAGTTCGCCTGGCAACGTTCTTTTCACGACCACATCATTCGAAACAACATCGCCTACAATAATATTGCTGATTACATTCTGAACAACCCATCCCTGTGGCACAAAGATAAATTTCATATTTAAATCACATTCACCCACACCCCCGTACGGACAGGTCGCGACCTGTCCAATCGTGCACAGACAATCGTGCACAGACTATCCACGAGGTAAAAATTTTAAAACAAAGGCGAAATGCTTTCGAGCCTAACAATTTTGTTTATTTGCTCTCATGTCTACAGGTCATGTACTTCTTATACAACCGCCGACATCGATATAAATGAAGTTATGTGGAGCTTCTTCAACAAAAGCAGGAAGCGCTAAGGTTTTGGCAGCTATAGCTAAGCAGTAACTTCAAAGAACTGCTATACCTTTAAAACAAAGCAGTTCTGGACGCTTAGTGCCAGAGCTACTTTTTCATTATTAATAGCTGCTTGCTAGTGGCAGGTATAATTTCCTAAACGGATATGTATGTGGCAAATGGGTTTAAGTTAAAATTAAAGCGGGAACTCCCTTACATCAATTGTCTATAGGAATAGCTAAGCGCCTTGAGGTTTGTGCGATACTGCTCCATGTATAGGGTTTTTGTTTCGCTATCCAGAAAGCTCCGTGAGACCAAATCGTTTACGGCTTTCTGCTCTGCCCGATACAAGTTTAATAGTTTGATGACTCTGGATTCCCGAATGCCGATGCGCAGTCCGAACTCATAAAAGTCGTCGTAGGCATAGTAGCCGTTAGCTGCAAAACTTTCTGTTTCATAATCGTCCTCAAACAGGCCTCCTTTCAGGGCCAGATACGAATCATCTACATGAATCCGGGTGTTAATCAGGTCATAGGCAGGACTTAGCACATAATCGCCGTTGGGTGTTTCGATGATGCTGAAATTCTTCAGGTGCGCATCGCCATTCGAGAACAGGTAATTGAACACGATCAATGAAAATAGCTTTTCCAGTTCTACGACGGAAGCTGCTATGTAACGTTTGACCAGCCCAGCCAGTGCTTCGTAGGTATAGTCGTACTTAAAATCGGGCCCGCCTGTTTCGGAGGTCCTGCCGGCCAGCGAGGCAAAGTCTTCTACGGCATATTTACTTCCATCCGGCTTCACATCGAAGCGCTTCGTGATGTAGGCTGGCTCTCCGTTTTGGAAAAAGGTTAACGCATTTTCAGCTGTCTGTATACCGTATACCTGCCGTGCGATCTGCATGGTTAGGTGCTCGTTGGCAGGCACCTGCTGCACCTTCCGGAGGTCGCGGGGAATGGGTTTTAGAATATACGTACCCTGCTCATCTGGCTGTGTCAGCCTCAGTTTGTTTTTGTCCAACACGAGCGAGAGTTTCTCCTGCACGCCTGAAATAGAGATGCGCTTGCGGTTCTCTATAAACTTCTCCGCATCTTCTTCGCTTGCCTGCGGTGCATTATAGGGTAATACATGACTTACCTTTTTGCCGTCGAAAACGCGCACCAAGCTCGTACGGCTGTAGCTATGAAAACCCGCTGCCAATGTACCCGGACAAGTAGTTATTTCAGGGAAAGCCATATAATTTAAACTAATGGTTTTACGGTAACAGCCCCAATGGTATCGGCTCCTGCAGTGGCTATGAGCAGGCCGAAATAATCCTTTTCATCTATCCTGAGCTGACGGGCCTGCAGCTGGCGGTTTACCCCTTCTGAAAGCATGTTGAAGAAAAAAGGAAACAAATGATCGGACTGGTATACCTGCTGCGTTTTGGGCAAGGTCAGACTGATGGCGGGTAGCGCATTGTTCTGAAACCACTCATCTGTATACCTGAATTCGTACCGTTTTTCGGGGTATTGGGTGATCACTCCGGCTAAAGTACCGTTTCTATATATTTCCGCTTGCCGCATCGCTTACAGGTTGGGTTTCTTTACTTCCAGCTTTAGCTCCATACCAAGCACTTCTGCCAGCTTGTGCAAGACCTTGAGCGTCGGATTGGCTTTGCCTGTTTCGATCCGATACAGGGTATTAACGTTGATATCGGCTAGTTCTGCCAAGTCGGGCTGCGTGATGTGCAGCATGTCGCGCCTGCGCTTAATCTGCTCCCCAAGTTCTTTTACCAACATTATAATGTGATTTGGTGTGTATAGCTTTACAAAAATAAAGAATTAAACCCATTTTCACATTATAATGTGGTTTTATTATAAAATAAATACTCTACTACATCCAGATACTCCCAAGTATACTGGTCTTCCATACCTGCTATCAATGCTTTGTGTAACAGCATCCTGTATTAGGTCAGCATTTCTTTGATGAAGATAGATTCCAGCACCAGATGGGGATTCTCCACTCCGATTTCAGATAAAAGTAAGGGCGCATTGCGCATAGGGCGTTTTGTTTCTTCCGTCATATAGTTTAGATTAAATGCTTTAACTTTCCTCGGTTTTTACTTCCACCACCTGTGCCTGCTTTTGGAGTTGCTGCAATTTGAGCTGGCACAGCTCTTCGGCCCTTTTCACAAACAAATGGGCCTGTTGCGTCAGCTCTTGGTCTCTTTCTCCGTTACCTTAAATTCGTACTTATACCTGGCCTCGGTATAGCTTTTGCAGAGCAGCCGGAACAAACGCTCCTACTCTTGCGTGCGCTGCGGGAAAAGGGCGGCTGCCCCGGGGTAAAAGCAGCCGCAGAGCCGGAGCAAGCGGCCAATGTTATGGATGTCGGAGCGGTAGCCCATGCACACGTTCACCAGCATGCAACACGACTGCTCTACGGCCTGGTGCAACTGAAATACTGCCAGCTGAAGGTAGCCCTGCGAAAGGCATTTCCTGGCAGCGAACAGAAACCCGTAGGCGCGTTCGTGGCGGCAGCGGTAAGCCTGCTCCGCTTTTTTTAGCTGCTGCTTCGGGTCGATAACAGGAAAAGCCTGTGCCTGCACAAAGCCTGTGGCCGCATACAACAGCAGCCCGTCTTGCAATACCTGCACAAAAAAGGTGTTCTGTTCCTGCACAGCCCGCACGATCATTTCCTGCGGGTGCGGCAGAACGGTAACGGCACCGCCCGTATAGTAGGCATTTATGAAATCCTGCATGTCGTGCTCACGGCGGGTGGCAGAGGCGACGATTACCAGCAGGTAATAATCTGCTTGCGCTTGGGAAGAAGCTTCGGTAAAGCAGCTCTGCAACCGGTTATGGTGATGGTTACAGCCAAAGCAGATGATTTTTTCAGGTTGATACTGCTGCACCAGTTTGGCAATAAGGCCCTGCAACTCATCCAGCGCTTCAGGCGGCAATTGATTCAGAAGATTCTCCATCATGTGCGCTCCGTTTTAGCCTGTACCTGTTCCGGTTTTTTCAGTTCCCTGTAAAGTCCCTTCGCATCCAGTTCTGCCGAGCGAAACAAATTGTATAGCTTCAGAAAATCAGTACGGATTGTTTCATAATCCCCAGGGAGATTATGACCATGATACTGGAGGTAATCTACATAGATGCGCAACAGGTTACGGGTCAGCCGCTCGGGTGGCACTTCCTGCAGAAACGAGGAAAATTCTTCCAGCAAATCAGGTGTTGGCGACTTCTCCCCTGCTATACTTCTTGTTGCTTCTCTTTCCGGCGCTGCTGCTTCATCCGGATCGTAATGTATAACCCACGCCACTTCCAACAGCTTCTCCAGTTGCTCGTAGTGCAGGAACAAGTGAATGTCGCCCTCACGAAGGATACTTGAACCACACAGGGCATATTCCGTCCATTTGGTTAGCACGATTTTCCAATCCGGGAGGGACAGGACATGGAACAACTGCTTCAAAACTGTAACAGGCTCATCTAACTCGCTGTCTCGTAACAGGCGGACGCGCCCGCCGTACATGAGCCGTATGGCCTGGTACTCCTGCCGCAGGTCATCGGTATCATCCTTCCATTGCTTCCAGCAAGTTGCCACACCCGGAAGCTGCACTTCTCCAAGTACTTCTTCATGCTGTTGCAGCAGCAACCAGCATGCTTCCATGAGTTTTTCCAACCTTTGTTGTAGTTCATGCACCTCCCAGGGTTGCCCGTATATCCACCAGCCGGGTTCTGTGGTCGCTGTTTTCAGATATAGGCGCAGGTCTATTTGTAAATTATCTATTGTAATCTGCTCAAAAAGATCCGTGATAGCGAGAAGAGGATCCTTTTGCTCTTTTGAAGACAGGCAAGTTACGACAGGTTTTGGTGTTGGTTTCATGCTGGCCATAGGATAAAGGTTTGCTATACCCTAAGCTACTTCAATATGTCCGTGTATCGAACTCAAAGCCCGCGTACTTTACTCATCTTATTGTTTTTCATACTCAGGTGAAAACACTATATTTGATACATGGAAACGACTATGAAACCGGTGCACATCGGAAAAAAAATCAGCCGCATCCGGGAGCTTCGCGGAATTAAGCAGGAAAGCCTTGCCCACGAGCTGGGCGTGAGCCAGCAAACGGTGTCGCGCATTGAGGCAAGCGAGGCGGTAGAGGAAGAGACTTTGGCAAAAATTGCGAAAGTGCTGGATGTTAATCCCGAAGCTATAAAAAATTATAGCGATGATGCTGTTGTCAATTTCTTTAATACGTTTAATGACACTACAATTAGTGGCCCATCATTCAATAATCACTGCTCTATAGCTTTCAATCCGATTGAAAAGTTAATGGATGTAATGGAGGAAAACAAAAAGCTCTACGAGCGGTTACTGCAGAGTGAAAAGGAGAAATTACAGTTCGAGCGGGAGAAGGTGGAATTGATGGAGCGGCTGCTGAAGAAAGAGTAAGTTTGTTGTTTGTTTTATCGGTTTTTCATCTGTTCTGCGCCGCCAGGTGCTCCCTAACAGCAGGAATAATTTTCTGAACGGGTAAGTAGATGGTAAATGGGGTGAAGGGCAAGGTTTGTCGGTTATAATTGCAAAGTTTCAATAAGCAGATTTACAAAATTATACGGGTATCATGTTGATTGAAATCCCGTACGTAGCATCCTGCATTCGGTATCATGTACACCGTATTGTGTAATCGGGAATATGTAGGGACAGGTCGCGACCTGTCCCTACAATGAATCTTGCAATGAATTCGTGCAATGGGGGGAGTAATTTCAATATATTATGAGCTTTTTTAGATCCACAATTCCGGGTGGGGCTCGTATATTTTAGAATGGCGCATCCGGAACGAAAGCGAAACAGGTTAAGCGGGTATGATTATAGCAGCGAAGGGCTGTATTTTGTAACGTCGTGTGTTCAGGATCGGGTACATGCTTTTGGAAAGGTGATTGTGGGCAAAATGCGCTTAAACAAATATGGGCTAATCCCCTTGCTGGCGCGAGCTTGCAGCTCGTGCCTTTTCGTCACCAAATAGCTATACCTTCAGCTAAAGTAACAGTACGCGCTCCTAGCTCGCACTAACATGGCACGCTTTGATTGCCTGAAGCATGAAAGCACGAGCTGCAAACTCACACTAGCGGAGGGAGCACTATACCACGCCAATAGCTTTAAAAATGAAAATATATTAACTTAAAAGCTGGTAATGCGTGAATAATGAAAAACGAAAATAAATGAGAGCTATAGAGCCCCCACAGATTTACAGCGTCGTTCCGGCCATTTTACCACCCGATCAGTTATTCGGACCTCTATTTCACGATGTGCAGATGAATCATGTTTTCCCTGATTCCATCACGTTTGCAGACTGTTTTCCCAAGCGTGCCCCGGAAGAAATTCTAAGTTTATATGAAATCGAAAAGCATAAGAAGGATTTCGATCTGGGGAATTTTGTTGATGAGTATTTTGAGATTCCCTCTCCTATAAAAACTGATTATGAAAGTAACCAGCAACTGCCGGTTACGGAGCATATAAAACAACTGTGGCCTCTGCTAACGCGCTCCTCACAAACGAATTGCTCTATGTTGCCTGTCCCCAGATCCTACATCGTTCCTGGCGGAAGGTTTAGAGGCTTGTATTACTGGGACAGCTACTTTACCATTTTAGGCCTGCAATGTGCCGGGGAGCATGAACTGATCAGGGACATGGTAGAAAATTTTGCTCATTTAATTGATGCCTATGGCCATATTCCGAATGCAAACCGAAGTTATTACCTGACACGTTCACAGCCTCCGTTTTTTGCCCGGATGATACGGCTGCTTGCTGAAATTGATGGACCGGATGCATTGACGCAATACCTTCCCCACATGCAAAAAGAATATAATTACTGGATGGACGGGTACTTTCGCCTTTCGGAAAAGGAGACTTGTTTTCGCAGAGTAATCCGGCTCCCAGATGGCAGTATTTTGAACCGTTACTGGGACGACCTTCCGGCCCCTCGTCCTGAATCGTATGTGGAGGATGTTGAAATGGCCCATCATGCAGCCTCGGATGGCGTGGAGCCCGGAACACTTTACCGGCATATAAGGGCTGCCTGTGAATCTGGCTGGGACTTTACCTGCCGTTGGTTCAGAGAAGAGACCAATATGGAAACTATTCACACAACCGATATAGTACCTGTCGATCTAAACTGCCTGCTGTACGATCTTGAAGTAACTCTATCGGAAGCGTATGCGCACAGCTCTTTTTCTGAGCCTTCTTCTTATTTCCTCCAAAAGGCAGAGAAGCGTAAAAAGGCCATGCTCAAGTACTTCTGGAATGAGGACAGGGGATTTTACATGGATTATGATTCAGAATCGAACAAGTCCACTACTATCCTATCGCTGGCAGGGGTATTTCCGCTGTTTTTCAAAATTGCCGGCAAAGAACAGGCACAGCAGGTGCACGAACAGATCGTCAGCAGTTTCTTGAAAAAGGGTGGCGTCGTTTCTTCTCTCCACGAGAGTGGCCAGCAATGGGATTATCCGAACGGCTGGGCCCCGCTGCAGTACATGACATATGTGGGGCTTCGAAATTATGTCTTTGATGATACCGCTGAAGAATTAAAAAGGCGATGGATTGCCCTAAACGACCAGGTTTTTAAAGCAACCGGCAAGATGATGGAAAAATACAATGTGGTAGACCCCGACTCGGAAGCCGGAGGAGGAGAATACCCAAACCAGGATGGCTTTGGCTGGACGAACGGCATCTATCTCTGGATGATAAATAATTAATGATCAAGAACAGGATAGCAGCACAAATGCTTCATGGGTAATTGCTTCGCATCATGCCTTGCCAAGTGCACTTTATCTTCCGGGACGGAGAAAAAACCCGAGCGTGCTGCTGAAGGAGCTGATAACTTATACTTTCAAGCAAAGCAAAAAAACATAGCCGAGTGTTAGCTGTATTTTTAGCAGCCAGCCAGCTACGGCTTCGACATATCTAGCTCCAGGGCTTCCCGGTCCCACTCCGCCAGATCGGCGGCGGCGCTGTAGGTGCTGTGCAGGAACTGGAGCAGCGCTTTTTCAGGATCTTCGGCCTGTCGAACGGCATCGTAGGGCAGGATGAACTCGCCCAGTTCGGGGTGGTAAAAGGCAGCTTCGGGTTCTACGGGAGCCTCTTTAAAGCCTGCCGGCTCCGGATAGGCGTAGGAGTAGAAAGCGGGGTAGTTTACAGGCTCACTGCCCGGCCAGAAACCGCAGCTGCTCACCTCGTGCGAGTAGGCTTCCTGCGCCACCCAATCCGGCAGGTTAGGCACACCGCCAGGGTGTTTGGGAGCTCTTCTGCCCGAAAACCTGGTAACGGCCAGGTCGGCGGCTCCCCAAAAAAAATGCACCGGGCTGCACTTGCCCTTAAACCCGGCCCTGAATTTCTGGAAAACGTTTTGCATTTCCAGCAGTGCCCGGTGCAGAGCAGCGGCGTGTTCGGCATGATAAGTGTTGTGGGTGTAGTCTTGGTCGAACGGAATGGAATCTATCAGCTCACACGGCGTTTTGTTAATTTCAGCTTTTATCTGCAATTCCTCCAGGCCCTGCAGCACCTTTTTGTAAAAGTCGGCCACCGAAATGCCCTGCAACTGAAACTGCCGATGCTGCCCCAGATGGTTCCGAATCTTCAGCTTGTGGTCCACAAAATCAAAATCAATCTGAAAATGGTTGTTACCATCGGTGATGCCGGAGGTACTGAGACCAGTGGGGGTTACCTGCAGCGTAACATGCCAAGAGTGGTTGAGCCAGGGCATTTTACTTAGTTTTATCTTTCCCACGACCTGTGTCCATAGGTGTATGGTTTCGTAAGTGGGTTTTGCTTCTGCATAGGATAGTACAGGCCAGCTTGATTTCATAATATTCTTATTAAATTACTGAAATTAAGTGGTTTACGTATGTTAGCCAGACAATGGTGTTATTTATTGGAAGAAATCAATATCCTTTTGTAGCATAAAAATTATAGTTTGCTGTAGCAGGAATTGCAGAAGAAAATTAAAAGACAAAGCTGGCGAAAAGAGCTGCTGTAAGGTTACAAAACCTGCAGCCGTTCTTTTCGCCAGCCTTCTTCTATTGGCAATATCTTACAGCTACTGTTCTACCTGCAAAACCAGGTTATACCAGTGCTTTCCCAGATTAAGCATCATGAAACTCTATTCCTTTTTAGAGCAATATCAGATTCTAATTATAATTTTCTAACCTGACCGTGAACGAGTGCTCTTCTAAACCATTTTTAGATTTGTAAGGGATAAAGTACACCGGAGGATCATTCCTAATTCTAGATTTCTGATTTCTAATTTTGATGAGTACTAGTGGCTTTCGTTTGTTTCAAAGCCCAGTACAGCAAGTCGAACAGGTCTGTCTGATACCTTGTGCTTCGTTACTTTTGTAAAATCACTTAGACTAACCTGGTGTACTTCGCCTGTGGCAGGTAACGCGATATAAGCATACTTTGAGGTAGCCTCCAGCACAGGCTTAAACGTTTCGCTCGAAGCGACAGAACTTATGACAGAACCTTCCTTCTTCAGCGTTCCGGATGCCAGGTCATAAATTCTGAGTTTACCATCCAGAGTAAGTATCAAAAGGTTATTGCCAGCATAGTCGACTTTACACTGATATGAGTCGCTTCCTTCGTAGATCGGTGTGATACGGTTACCTGCCAGATCAATAAAATATGCTCCTTTTGTGGCTCCATAGCCTATAAACTTTTTGGCTTCCTGGGCATACAGGATAGTTCCAAGTCGTACAGCCCCGAATCCGTCCGGATTCGCAATCACGCGCTGCTCCCCGTTCTGTTTTACCACCAGTACGCCACCTGTGGTAGCCTGAGGTGTTGTAAAGCTACCGAACACGGCTGTTTCGCCATCGGTGGCATTACCGTGTATGTTGGCAACCTCTATAGGAGAGGCATGTACTAAACCACCACTTCTATTGATAATCCGAACCCTGCCCCTGCTCTCTGTTATGGCATAGGTGCCGTTGCTAAATTGCGCCATGGCGCCATGATGTGGTGTCAGACCGGCATTAATTACTCCAAAAGTAGCGCCCGGTGTGTTAAAGCTAGCCTCATTAGCCACACTTAAGGTGCCTTGTCCGTCGTTAAAAATAACTGACTCGGTGCCTTTGCTTTTAAAGTGGGCCGGTGTTAATCCGTTTGCTGTAATGGCTGCCCATTTAGCAGATCCTTTTACATCCACATGATCTACGTGGTGCTCCAGGCCAGTATCAAAAACCTGTACAAAGTTATTGCTGCCATATATTACAGCGGCATAGCGCCCGGAGGCGGTAGCAAACAGGTTGCCCATCGGATATTGAGTGTCAAATGTGCTGATGGCAGCATCAGAGGGATTCAGTTGTGTCAGTTTTGTCGACACCTCGTCTGTCACAAGCACACGTACATAGTTAAACTCTTTTTCCGATTCCGCAGCAATCGGCTCCGGTTCTTCATCTTTCTGACAGGATGTGAAAACAAGTGCCGCAAGAAGACCCACAGCTAATTTTCGAAAGGTAACACTGTAATTCATAGAATAGTGGATTATTATATATGTAACAATGTTGCAAATATAGACACTCAATTCAATTTTGCAACACTATTGCATATATTAAAATCTTTAATGTTACTGTGCCTTCTCTTTTCCACACAACTATACTATCCGCACATCTGGCACTCATAACATACCTATTCCCCTAGCCGCAACACGTCTGCCTGCACATCGTTCTCGCCCACAACACGTGCATCCGTCGGGCTATCGAACACCACCAGCACCCGCTGATCATCGAGTATGGCAAGTCCTTCCGCTTTGTCTTTCCCGGTGTTCTCGCCGGTGCCGTGCGGTACCTCGCGCAGGCGCTCCAGTTCCTTGTTATGCACCACCTGCTCCCCCTGCTTGCTCAGTGCATCGGGCCAGCGGTAGATGGCAATCACACCGTCCAGATCCATGGTGGGCCCGGCAAGCAGGTAAATGTCATTCCCGGAAATGCGCAGCTCCCGTATACCTTTGCCCCGCAGGTTCAGAAAATGCTTCCGGTAAGGTTTCTCATTTGTCAGCTGCTTTAGGTGCAGAATACCGGTTTCGTCTTCCTCAGGCTCTACTTCCAGCACAATGGCCCAGCCTCTGAGCACCGGCCCACGCAGCCCTATAAAGAGGCGGCTGCCGTGTGCGGCCAGTCCTTCTATGTCAAACCCGTTGTCTTTGCCGGGTATGTTCATAAAAGGTGCTATATGCTCATCCTGTCCCATCAATTCTGTTAATAGATTGCTGGTTTTGCCGCCCCGCACCTGGCCAGCACGCAGCACTTTTCCGGGCTGGTCGGGGTGCTCCACTTCTTTGTATAAGGTATACTCCCCTATTGCCCGATCCTGTAAAACAGGAATGCGTGCCAGCAGGTAGCGATTCGGGTCACTCCTGACTTTTGCCAGGGACTTGATTTGTTTGGTGACAGAATCATGCCGTTTGGGCTTCTTTCGTTTTAAGCTGTGGGAGCCAACAAGCCAAAGGTAATGATCATCCATTCCCATGGCCTCTATGTCGATTTCGCTATTGTCCTGTGCAGGCAGATCCAGGTATGCATGCACATCAAAAGAGTGGTGTTTGCCAAAAGAGCCGTCGGGTAAACGGGTAAGACGCTCAATGGTGGTGCGTTCATCACAACTCAACCACAGGTTATCGCCAAGAAGCATGGCGGTAGAAAGGCCTTCACGCACATGTTTGCCTTCGGCATTCAGGCTCAAATCCGGTGAAAAACAAAGTTTAATCTGATCGTTCATGCAGTATGCTATATTATTCCTACAAAATCTAAAAATCATTAAAACAGCTGCTGCAGTATATCCTTTCCAATTCAGCAGGTTCTTATCCCCGCTATTGCTCTTCAGCCTTTAAAATGATAAAGGTAACAACTCCGAGAACCTGCATGCGCATAGATTCCGTCACCTCTATGGCAGGATAGGCAGCGTTGGCGGCTTCCAGAAATAACCTGCCGTCTCTTTTGCGGATAGTCTTTACGGTAAAATTATTTTCAAGGTAGCAGACAGCAATACGGCCATTTTCAGGTTCCAGCAGCCGATCTATTAACAGAATAGCGCCATCCTTGATGTTTGCATCCTCCATGGAATTTCCACGCACCTTCAGCATATATGTATCAGCGGGATTCCTCACCAGGAACTCATTCAAATTTATACGCTCGTCTAGGTAATCTTCGGCCAGCGAAGGAAAACCAGCCGATATGCTGGAGGCATAGTAAGGCACCTTCAGTATGTCAAACGCTTCGATCTGGTACAGCTCATGTCCTTCATCACGAAGTAAATAAATAATAGTGTTTTGTTTCATAGCTTAACTTTTACTAATAATTTTAGTATACAATACTAGTAAATACTAACTTTATTAGCAAATATAAATTCAATTCCTTCTTTAAATAGTCAAACAATATTATCAAAGCCCTCTACCACTATGTTAGACAAATTTTTAGATAAGATACCTACTGACAAAATTTACGAAGAGCTTCTGCAGCCAAGCTTCAAAAATGTGGGAGAAGCTTTAGGAACCCTGTTCAGCATGGGAAACCTGATCCTGCTTCCCTTGAAGCTTCATGAGCAGAAAGCCAGAATGAAGTTTGATGCGAACCTGAAGCGGTTTGCTAAAAAGTTAGAGGAAAGTGAGGCTGAAGACATCTGCGAAGTGCCACCATATGTAGGTTTACCCATTTTAGACAAACTCACTTATTTAGACCAGCACGAGCTATCAGAAGCTTTTATCAATTTGCTTACAAAAGCATCCACAAAGGCGACTATTCACCTGGCGCATCCTTCTTTTATAAACACCCTGGGCAACCTCTGTGCCGACGAAGCCAGGATCCTGTTTCATTATAAGCAGGCAGAAAGTATACCCAGAATGGACCTGTACATTCATAAGCATAGCTTAACAGGCCAAAACCCTGTTCTTCCTTTTCATGCAGAGCTAAGGCCCCTGGAGGGAGAGCAAAGCGTTAACCTGGCACAGGAGGTGCACATAAAAGTGGCCTGGAACCTGACAGGTATAGAAACTTTCGTGAAGCTGGACTTCCCTGAGAATGTGGACGTGTACACGGAGAACCTGGAAAAGCTCGGCATTATAGCACTTGAAACAGAGGTACTACTGAAAAAGGACTTGGATACGTTCCAACAATTGGAGCAGGATATTTACCAAGCCAACATTCTGAAAAGCCAGAAGTGGGTAGATAGCCTTAACCAGAAACACCCGGACGTGCTTTACAGCCTGTATCCTAAAAAAGGATATTACTACTTTACAGCCTATGGCAAAATGTTTATGAAAGCCTGTATAAAAGAACTCAACGAAACCGGCGAAAAGAGTTAGTACTCTCTTAGCCCCCCGTCGAAGGGTTACAATTTGCAGCTGCGCAGGGAGGCTTTTCCTGTGTACGGAAACTGGTGCGCAACGTCCGTTACAGACAGTCGTACCTATAGTTTAAAATTAAATGCTGGCAAATATCCAACTATGGAAGACAACAATAAACCTTTAAATGCTGCTGCCCCCACATTTGTGGAACGGCTGGCCGAAAAGCTGGGCATGGCAGCTGAAAGCTCTACCATTTATGGGGAGCCGGTAGAACGGGAGGGCATTACAATTATTCCTGTTTCTAAAGCTATGTATGGTTTTGGCGGGGGTGGTGGCGGTGGCGCCAAAGCAGATGAGGCAGGCGCTGGCAGTGGCGGCGGCGGCGGCATGGCAGTAACCCCAGTAGGCTATATTGAGATAAAACAGGGAAGCACCCGCTTTCGCCCCATCCGCGACCCGCAAACGGTGGTAAAAGTAGTTGCCATCGGAAGTCTGGCGCTATTGCTAACCACAAAGAGCATTGTGGAAATATTCAAAAACAAGAAAATCGTAAAGCTTTTGAAGAAGTGAAATTCTGCTATCCCGGATAAGCAGCCAGGCGGCCATAAGGTTAAGCTTCACTTCCCGCCTGCTCCATAATTTCCGGATACCAGAAACACGACCAGTAGCTTAATTCCCCCCAATCTGGTTTGTAATTGATTTCGTAAGTAGACATGAGCTTTTACCCGCTGGTGCATCTGGATTGCTTATCACTTAGCCAAGCCTTCATGTCTGAAAGAAATCACTTAAAATATGAATCTGGATACAGCCAGTTCGTGAAGAAGTACCTGCAGGTGATCAGCAACTACAAGTACCTCTTCATGGGCTCTCTTCTACTATTCTTGTTCCTGGCATTTTTGTATCAGCAGAGAGCAAGTAGAAGCTACCGGATTACAACTGAGCTTGTGCTTTCTCATGTAGAAGATATAGCTGGTAAAGGTACCGGAGTAACTTCTGAAATCAGTTCGGATGCACAGGATAACAGGGCTGAATTATTAAAATCGAAAAGCCTGATATGGAGAGCAGTTGCCAGTATGGGGGTTCCGCTGAAATACTCCACCAATACGCTGCTGGGAAGCACAGAAGTATATGGCTACTATTTACCCATCCGTATTATTATTCTACAGCCCCATGCCAACATCCGGCATCTGTCGCTACAGGTTGGCATAATGGACCAACAAAAATTTATACTGGAGGAAAACGGAAAAGAGACTCTCCATACGTTTGGAGAAAGCATTTCTACAAGCTTTGCAACGCTGAAAGTAAAACCTGGACCTGCTTTCAACGGACAGGCTCAGTTAATTCAGGTAGATTACCAAGATATTAATTCCCTGGCCGAGGACTTCCGGCAGCATTTATCTGTAGCTGTCAGTGATCACGAACCTTACAAAGTTTCGCTAAGCCTGGTAGAAACTTCACCTGAAAAAGGAAGAGACTTTCTTGAAAAGTTATGTTTTGCATACCTGCAAGAGACCAGGTTAAATGAAAGACCTTTGAGAACAGCCGTAAAAGTAATTGATGCGCAACTGGCTCAATTAGATCATGAGATTCTGGTACTCGACAGCCTGACAGCAATACATCAACCCCTGCGCCACACGCAAAAGAATACTGAAGCTGCAGTTATAACAGGATCTCTTCCCCAGACGAAACAGCTGCATATTCTGAATGCCCTGAAGCCCTATATCAAAAGGCCGGTTCATGAATACACGCTTATACCTGCTGGTTTTGGGCTTCAGGATACGGCCTTGCAAAACCTGATATTGGAGTACAATAGCAGGCAAGAGGCCAAACAGCTGCTTCTAAAGTCTAACAACACCAACTCCCCTCTGGTGGCAGACAGTAATAAGAGATTAGCCGCGCTGCAACATGATTTAACAGCTAAAATAACCACCCTCGAAAAAGACTTATCCGGTAACAATAAAAAGCAGGCAGAACCTGGACCTGAAGCAATTAATGATATAAATGAAAGGCTGCTGACCGATTTAAAGCGACATAGTAAGATAAACCTTTACAGCCGTTTGCTGGAGAAGCGGGAGGAAATAATTTCCAGTATTTCGACGCTTGAAGAGCAGGTGGCAGCTTTACAAGCGCCTGCAACATCGGTATTACCAATTAAGGCAAAAGCTTTCTTCATTTACCTGTTAGCTGCCATTCTGGGGCTAAGCCTGCCACTGCTGATTACAAATCCCACGCTGCTAAAGTTAATGCATCAACAATACGTTACTAAATAATCACTGCTAAATCCAATCTCATAAAATGATTCGTATGTATGCCCATCAAGTACATTTTAACTGGAGCATATTGTATAACATGTAAATCTGATGACAATGAACAAGCATGATTTGAAAAAAGTATTTTTACTTGTGGGTGGCGGCATACTGGCATGCAGCAACTATGCCTTTCAAACAGGACCGACAGTTAAAGCTGATCCTGTAACACCTGTAGCTTATGCTGCTTCTCCTGTAAAAGAAGTCGCTCCACCAGCCATGGCAGACTTATCTGAAGTTAAAGTACAAAACGTACTTTTTGATTTTGATAAATCCACCATACGCCCCGAATCTTATGAAGAGCTGGATCGGGTGGCCGAATTACTTATAGCTAATAATGCTGCCTTAAAGCTTGGTGGCCACGCCGATAATATTGGGGAGTATGTGTATAACTGGAAGTTATCTAAGTCGAGGGCTGACGCTGTAAAAGCTTATCTGGTAAAAAAGGGAGCTGATGAAACACGTATTGCAGCAACGGAGTTTGGCGATACGGTTCCCATTGCCTCTAATAAAACAGCAGAGGGGCGGCAAAAAAACAGGCGCGTTGAAATTGAATTTAACTAGAAGCCGGTCAATCAATTTTTCTAGTTGTTTTATAAACCTTACCTATTGCACAGCTCCTGCTCCGCTTGCCCCTGCAGCTCATAATCCGAGCTGGAATGCAGTAATCCGTCTCGCGTAGCTTATAATCCGGCCTGCGTTCCCTGCCGGGCCGGGCCTGATGCTAATTTTGTGTATCAAAATTATTATATCATAACTACTTATACACAAAATAAACATGAAAAAGCAAAGAATCGTTGTTTGCGGTGCTACTGGTAACCAGGGAAGTGCCGTGGTTAAAAGCTTGTTACAAAACACAGATTTTAAGGTAACAGCTTTAACACGTAAACCTCAATCGCAGGCAGCCCGACAGTTACACTCTCTGGGAGCTGAAATAGAGGAAGCAGATTTGCTGAACGAACAGTCACTCCTGCACGCCTTTACCGGAGCCGATGGGGTTTTCGGGATTACACAACCCTGGTCTTCCGATTATAAAAAATGCGATACGGCCAAAGAAATCAGGCAAGGCAAAAATATTGCCTCGGCAAGCAAAATGGCCGGTGTTCAGCACCTGGTGTTCAGTTCTGTGCTGAATCTTACCAATACTGCCACAGGCGTTTCCCATGCCGATAGCAAACTGGAAATGGAGCAATATATCAAGACGCAGTCTCTGCCGTATACCATTGTCCGCTGTTCCCAGTTTATGGAAAATATCGGCTCGGACTTTTTTCCGGTAAAAAAAGGAGTGGTTAAAGGCTTTGTAGATGCCGATGCCAAAGTGCCTTATGTATCGTGCCAGGATATAGGAAAATTTATCGCGCTGGCTTTTGCACAACCAGAAAAATATCTGAGCAGAACCATTAACCTGGTAGGCGACTTTATTTCGGGTACTGAACTGGCGCAGCTCTTAGGGCAACTACGAACCGGGGAGCAGTTTACATATAAGTCGGCGCCTAAACTATTGCTGCGGCTTTTTGCCCCTGAATTTTATACGATGCGCGTCTTGTTCGAAAAGAACGGCCGGGCACCATACCCGCAGGAAGTAACGCAGGCCTTACATGCAGCCAAAGAAAATTTACCGGACACTATATCAATACAGGCACATTTACAGGCTGCTGGCTTTGCGACTAAGGTATTGTCGTGAGTACAATATGGTTAACCTTGCCACTCGCTAAACATTTAGGTTTTACATCAAGTAAAGGATAGAGCTTATTGATTTTATTTTTTAACCAACTAAATAAACTTATTATGCCTTTTATTGAAACCGAAGACATCCAGCGAGGAGAAAATGTATACCTGAATTACCAGGACTATGGCGACGGACAGCCTGTAATCCTGATACACGGCTGGCCACTTAGCCACAAGATGTGGGAGAACCAGGTGCAGGCAATCGTTGATGCCGGCTTCCGCTGCATTGCCTACGACCGCCGTGGCTTTGGCGACTCCGACCGCCCCTGGCTTAACTATGATTATACTTCGCTGGCACAAGACCTGCGCACCCTGATCGAGCAACTTAACCTGCGGGATTGTGTGCTGGTGGGTTTCTCAATGGGAGGCGGCGAAGTGGTGCGTTACCTTTCTATGTTCGGCAACGACCGGGTGGCCAAGGCAGTACTTGTCAGCTCGATCATTCCTATTGTGAAAAAGACAAACGACAACCCGAACGGTGTGCCGGAAGAAAAGCTGAACGAGATTATGGAAGCGCTCAAGACCAAACGGGTAACTTTTCTGGCGGAATTCGGCAAGCAGTTCTACAACTACAGCGACAACAAAGATACTGTTAGTGAAGAGCAACTGAAGTATGACTGGGGTATTGCCTCCGGTGCCTCGCCACGCGCTACGATTGAAACAGCAAAAGCCTGGGCTAATACCGACTTCCGTTCAGAATTGCGCAATGTAAACGTGCCTACCCTGATCGTGCATGGAGACGCGGACCAGATTGTACCTATCGAAACCAGCAGCGAACAATCGTCCAAAGCAATCCGGAACAACAGGTATGTTAAAATAGAGGGTGCACCGCATGGCTTGTTCCTGACACACAAGGAAAAGCTGAACAGTGCGCTCCTGGATTTCCTGCGTCAGTAAGAGACAACGGGTAACAAAATCCCGGCGGGTTCCGGAAACCCGTCGGGATTTTAATGTCGCTCCGGCTAATTCGTTGCTTCTTTCGGCGGTAAAAGGCTAGCCAGGTAATATACGGCTACTTCCAGGTTTGCCTGAGCTTCCACTCGTAGCGAAAGACCATTGGCCTGCGGGCTTATGTCCTGTATTCCCACCGCTTCTACAGCACCTTTCAGCCGCAGCCCTTTCAGTTCGAGGCCCTGCGCCAGTTGCTGATTCACTTTATCCAGTTCCGGCCCGATAATCTCCTTCAAATTCACTCTCGCCTTCTGGATGATCTGATTATAGGCTACTTTGTTAACCAGCACCTGCAGCGCCGTATTGTAAAACCCACTGGATGTATGCGACTCCATGGTAAACTGCCGCACATAAACCTGCTGCGAAGCATTATCATAGGCTAAGGCAACCGAGGCATATAAATCTACTTTATCCCGCTTTAGCACCGTGCGCAATATTTTCAGTTGCACCCGTAGCAGAAGGTTATAGGCACCGGCACTGCTTCCCGCTATGCCTACACCTAACACCTGGGCATAAGGAGTAGCGGCTGTACCGTCTTCAGGTTTGGGAATATACTCTCCCACCAACTGTTGTTGTAGCACGGTTTCCAGGGCGGCATAAGAAACAGAAAGGGGGATATTCAGTTTTATCGGACTTTCCATAAGGTAGCGTATAGGCAGCAAACAGGTATGAGCTGCTGTTGTTACAGTCATAAGGGCTGGAGCCGGCAAATAAGCACGAAGCGTGGGATGGCAGCAGCAAGCCGCTTAAAGTTAAGCAGAGAAGCATGCCGAGGCAAATCTGATTCCGCCATAACTTCAGAATAGTACACTATTTTGTTTCAGGAGAAGAAAGGATATCTAAAACAAAAACAGCCGCTACTACATGCAGCGGCTGCTTTCAGAATGATTACTGCAGCTTAATAGGCATCTGCATCACCTCTGTATCGGTCGGAAGATCGCCAGTCATTTCTACGTCTGTCATCGCGGTCGTAGCTGCGCTCGTCTCTGGAGCCGTAACCACCGAAGTTGCCGGAGGATTGGCCCTGCTGCCCGGTTCTGTAGCCGAACTCGTCTCTATAGCTTCTTTCTCCGTAGCCCTTGTCATTTCCGTAGTTGCGCCTGTCGGAATAGTTGGGTTGGTCATATTCGCGGCTGTAGCCCGACCTGCTCATGCTCCCACTGCGGAAGCCATCGTTACGGCTTTGGGATTGGTAGCCGGAGCCATCATACTGGCGCTGGTTACCTTGCCTTTCTATGTCGCGGTCGCTTTTGTACCTGCCCATATTGCCGCGGTAATCGCCCTGGTTATCCCTGTAGTTATCTCGGCCGGAGTTGTTGTAATAGCTTCGGCTTCTGTCGTTGTTATTGCCTGTATAATCGGAGCGGTCTCTGAAGCTGTCTTCGTCTCTTCTTAATCGCTGATAGGTATCTTCCATATCGTTCCCTTCGTGGTAACTTCTGGGCATCCGGTCACGGCTATAGTCTGCATTGCCTCTGCTACGCTCGTAGTTGCGCTCAAACTCGCTGGTCAGATTTCTGGCACTGTGGTAATGGTCGTCGTTGTTATAGCCGTCGTAGTAGCCATAATCTTCGCGATCTCTGTCTCTTCTGTTCATAGTTTATCAGGTTTGTTCAAAGAATAAGTTTCGCTTTATGTTATAAACGACTCTCAGGCAGCATGGTTTAATTCTGCAAATAAGCGCGCACAGACCAACATGATAATCTATTAGTCTTTCATAGTGTAAAAAGACACCTGAAATGAACCTCATTTAACCATAATACTGTTAGATGCTTTTGCTGCTATAGCAGATCTTTTTAAATTTCAAAAGCAATAATTTACCAATGGCAGGGTTTAACAGGTTAGTAAAGGTGGTTTTACCAGCGTAAGTACCTGCCGGATTATCCGTAACAAAAACACTAAAATTGATTACAAACTAAATTTTTCAACTATGAAGGCATTCTTTTTCTCCGTCGCTCTTTTGTGTTCTGCCACATTTGTACAGGCACAGAATAACAAAGCAGAAAAAGCTCCTGCAGCCAATACCAAGCTAGAAAAGCAATACGAAAGCCTGAAAAGCAACTCCAATACCTGGCAGGGCTATAAGGTGGTAAACATTAATACGCTGGAGTCTTTCTGGAAAAGCGTACAGGAAACAGTAGCTGCCAAAGACCAGAAGCTAAACAATTTTGAAGCAGAGGCCGAAGCCAAACTACAGGAAGCCCGAAAAGATGTAGCAGGGCAACAGCAGCAACTGCAAACTATGCAAAATGAGATAAAGCAAAAGGAAGCGGATATTCAGCAGAGCATGCACGACATCACCCATATTTCGGTGCTGGGCATAGATGTACCCAAACAACTGTACATTATCCTGAACAGTGGCATTATTCTGGCCTTGCTGATTGCGCTGGGCGTTATAGCGGTGCAGCACAAGAGCAGCAAAAGTGTGGCTACCGAAAAGCGCAAAGCTTACGACCAGGTAGCCCAGGAGCTGAACGACTATATGAAGAATGCCCGGGAGCGGGAACTGAAAATCAAACGTGAGCTTCAAACAGAACGAAACCTGGTGGAAGAACTGCAGCAACAACTTTCTACCGTTAAAAAGCAGCAGGTGTAATAGCTACCAGGTATACATCAAAACAGGAAGTCCCGGTTTGCTCTGGAGCAAACCGGGACTTCCTGTTTTGATTGCCTGTTGCACTTAGGCAGAGACTGGTTTATTTTTTAGCAATACGGTATAGCCTGCCCTGGTCGGTAATAGCATATAAGGCACCGTCTTTGCCCTGAGTAATGTCGCGGAAGCGCTGGCGTTCCTCGGTCAGCAAACGTTCTTCGCCTGTTACACGGTTGTTTTCCAGCACCAGCCGTACAATGTGCATTCCACTGAGGGCACTGATAAAGAGATTGTTCTTCCATTCAGGAATCTGGTTGCCCGCATAAAACGTCATTCCGCTGGGCGATACAGAAGGATCCCAATAGTAGACAGGCTGCTCCAGGCCTTGCTGCTGCTGTTTGTTTTCTCCTATCTTATTGCCGCCATATTCGATCCCATAGGTAATCAGCGGCCATCCGTAATTCTTGCCAGCCTCAATTCGGTTCAGTTCATCTCCACCCCGGGGGCCGAACTCGTTTTCCCATAAATCGCCGGTCTCCGGGTGAAAAGCCAACCCTTGCACATTGCGGTGTCCGTATGAATAAATTTCTGGTCGGGCTCCCTGTGTTTTGGCGTATGGATTGTTTGCTGCTGGCTTGCCCTCAGTTGTAATCCGGATAATTTTGCCCAGGCCCGACTCCAGCGACTGTGCCTGTGGCCGTGTTTCGAGGTCGGAGCGTTCGCCGGTGCTTACGAGCAGGTTGCCCTGGCGATCGAACAGAATACGACCACCATAGTGCAGGTTGCCTTTATAGGCAGGTGTAGCGCGGTAAATAACGGTTGCACCTTCCACTTTTTTTTCGTCGGAAGAAAGTTTACCCTTGGCTACTGCCGTCAGGTTACCATCGTTTCCAGGCTCTGAAAATACCCAATATACCATCCGGTTCTTACTGAAGTTCGGATCAAGGGCAATACCCAGTAACCCTCCCTGGCCCGATTGGTGCACCGCAGGTAAACCAGTAATTGGTTCGCTCACTTTTCCATCCTGGGTTACGATGCGCAGGTTTCCGGCTTTTTCAGTCAGGATCAGGCGTCCGTCTGGTAAACTGGTAATGCCCCAGGGTAGTTTCAGCGAGCTGGTTACCACCTTGCCTTCGTAGCTGGCAGTAGTTTTTACACCCGCCACACGGGTTTGCCCGGCAAAAGAAGGAGTGTTTTCAGGTGAATTAGCAGTTTTAGTTTCAACAGCAGGCAATCCGCCACTGTGCTGCGAAAAGGCAACAGGACAGGCACTAAACACCAGCGCTACCGCAGTGGTGCAAACTGAAAGGGTTTTTATCATAGTGAAAAGAATTATATATCCGTAAATAGCAGTGTGTATTCCCGATTAAATGATCAATAAAAAGAATAACAGCTCCAAAACTACGAAGATGTAGGCTTAATAGCATTTTTATAGCTGTAACAATACGTACAAAGATAACTATTTGTGGCGAGGAGAAGCTGCTGAAAAAAAGGTAGCACCAGACCTGGCACTACCTGTAGCAAATCCTGCTATTTAAACAGAACAGCCGCTACAAACTGCAGCGGCTGTTTTTATGACTAAAGAGGAAGCAATGCCTGCTTCGTACTCTTTTTAGGCTTATTCTGATAAAAAAGCATTAGCACTGGTTGTGCAGGCAATCAGCCCATCACAGGACTAACACCACAGAGATTGCTCTCTGGTTAGCCTTTTTTACCGAGGTAGATGCTGTAGCCTACTAATCCTGCTGCAGCAGCTAGCAATAAATATTGCTTCTGCTTAACAGGCAGCTTTTTATAGAAATCAAGCCCTTTGGTCGGATCATTCATAATTTCTTTTACCTGCGCCGGCTCATCCACAAGGCTTTGAAGTGTTTTTTCGCTGTTGTTTTCCATAGTTAAATGTTTTAATGTTTTATTCTAGATACGTTCTTAAAGCTTAATAGATGTATTGTTTAGCGGCGGGATATAGAGAAAGCGATGTATAGCACCAGTACCACACCACCCAAGCGGTCTATGCGCGCCATTACTTTGCTGGTCTCTTCGTGCCAGCGTACATCCGACAGATGCCCCACCACATAGCTGGTAACCACTCCTACTGCCACACCTCCGAATGCCAGCAGCCAGCCAATTACCTCTGTCGCCACATCATACAATACAATACCGCACATAACTATCAGGATGCACAGAAACATGCGCAACCGGAAAATCAGCTTCTTATCGATGTGCTGTTTGGGAAGCCTCTGCTTGTGTACATTTTTCAATGAAATAAAATTTTAATTACGCGCCCTGGTAGCTGGCTGCGGTAAGACAAACATGAATCCAATGTAGTTAGCATTTGCACTAACATACGCAAAAGAGTTATTAAGAGCGTTAAAGCCTTAAATTTGTAGCGTTCCCTTTTCGTTTTCAAACTTATAGCCGCCGCCACAAGTGCAGACACTCGCGGGAGCTACGCACGCCGCGAGGTCTTGTGAAGCCTGGGCCGGTAAAGGGCACAGGCTTCAGATCCTGGCCTGGTACGTATACAACTGGTAATACCGCCCCTGCTTCCCGAGCAGTTCCTCGTGCCTGCCCTGTTCCACAATCCGGCCCTGCTCAATTACCAGTATCTGGTCGGCCTGACGGATGGTGCTCAAGCGATGGGCAATGACGAAGGTGGTGCGGCCCTGCATCAGGGTTTTAAGGCTGGCCTGTATCAAACTTTCGCTTTCGGTGTCGAGGTTAGAGGTGGCTTCGTCCAGGATCAGGATGCGCGGATCGGCCAGGATGGCGCGGGCGATGGCAATGCGCTGCCGCTGCCCTCCCGAAAGCTTCACACCCCGCTCCCCGATCAGGGTGTCCAGCCCTTCCGGAAAGCGATTGGTAAACTCCTGCACGTGCGCTGCCTCTACCGCCTGCATAAGTTGTGCTTCGGTGGCCCGGGGGCGCGGGAAAAGAATGTTCTGGCGGATCGTACCTTCAAACAGGAAATCGTCCTGCAGTACCACCCCCAGCTGACTGCGGTAGCTCTGCAAACTGATGCTTTGCAGGTCTTGTCCGTCTACGGTAATAGTACCGCTATCCGGATTCAGAAAAGAAGCAGCCAGACCGGCAATGGTAGTTTTACCCGAGCCAGAGGTACCAACCAGAGCTGTCACTGAACCGGCAGGTGCTTTAAAGCTTACGCCTTTCACCACGTCTTTTCCTGTTTCGTAGGCAAAGGCAACTTTTTCAAAAACAATATCGCCTTGGATATGGTTGAGTTGCAGCGTTCTTTGCCCGGTGGCATCTTCCAGAGGTGTATTAAGGATTTCCTGCGTACGATCAAGGCCGGCAAAGGCTTCGGTAAACTGGCTCCCGATATTGCTCATCTGCAAGATAGGAGCAATCATGAAACCCAGGTATAGCGTAAAGGCTACAAAATCACCATAAGAAAGCTGGTCGCTGATGATTTGATAGGCGCCTATGCCCATAATGCCGGCAGAAGCCAGCCCTAGCAGCAAGGTAGCCGAGGAGGTAACCAGGCTGGTGGTGATCAGGCTCTTTTTCACGTTCAGGAACAGCCGTGTTACACCATCTTCAAAGGTCCTGATCTCCTGCTCCTCCGCATTAAACCCTTTGATCACCCGCACACCACCCAAGGTTTCAGTCAGGCGGCCCGTTACCTCGGCATTAATCACACCCCGCTCTCTGAAGATTGGCCGTATCTTCCCGAAAGCCTTCAGCGAGATCAGCCCGAAAATAACCACCGGGAACAGCACATACAAAGTCATGAGCGGACTGATAACGATGAGCAGCACCAGGCAGATAAGCGAAGTCAGTACGCCACCGATCATCTGGGCAAAGCCAGTACCTACCAGGTTTCGCACACCTTCCACATCCGTCATGATGCGTGATACCAGTTCGCCTGTTTTAGTATTATCGAAAAAGCGGATAGGTAGCTGGATGATATGCCGCTGTACTTTGGCCCGCAGCTGCGAAATCAGGTGCTGTGCCTCCACACTCAGAATCTGCGTTAAGGCAAAAGAGGTAACCGCCTGTATAACAATACCCGCTACCACAGCGCCAAGCAGCCACCAGAGCATGTTCAGGTCGCGGTTCGGAATTACATCGTCGAGCAGGTACTTACTGGCTCCCGGCACTACCAGGCCTGCCAGGCGGCTTATCACGATCAGTACCAGCCCTACGACCAGATATTTTCTTCGGGGCCAGATGATGGTTTTAAAAACCTCCCCTAATGTGACATTCTGAAGCTTTTTTGATTTCGGCATAGGCGTAGCGGAAGCAAGAATTTGAGTGCATCATGTTGTAGAGCCAAGGCTCTTTTGCTGCTTGCGCTGTGAAATTTACTACAAATTAATTTAGCTCCACTTTTTTATCCTCCTGAAAAAGTTCTGATAGCTGCCAGATATTATAAAGTACCGTTAAAATAAAAGCGGCTCCCCCGGTCAGCGGTTTTACATACGATACGTATACCTGTATACGTTAGCAAACAGATGCTATATATTCTTGGTTAAACCATAAGGTGACTCATGAAGCAGTTACTGAAGTTTGAAACGAAAAGGCATACCTAAAAATGGGTATATTTGCTAAAAATATGAACATAGAGCGAAAGATTATTGCTTTATATTTTCATATATATTATTTTTGGAATGTACTTATATTATTTAGAAATATATAAACCTAGCGTCTTATGACACCTATTGTTTTCTTTGCCTGTCATGTAGCCAGTTTTAGTCTTATTAACCTGATATTTTATAAGAGGTATTTCGAGTCGAAGAGCGTAAACGAGTTCCAGATTCTCTTCTACTATGTTCTGATATGTGTGCTGCCTTATACTGTAGGCAATCTGCTGGTTGAGGCCATCCTGCTGTATTACCCTGACTTCCTGCAAATGAATTCATCTGTTACCTATGAATTCAATTTCCTTCCCAAAATACTGTACCACTTATATTTTGCCTATGTCATTTTGTACCTGGTGTTATCTAAAAAAGATATCTACCTGCTGGGCAAGAAGATTTCGCTGGATTAAATTAAGTAGTAGCGCAAGAAAGGCTTACCAAGAGCAGCCACGCATAAAACAGCGAAGCCTGCCGGTCTAAACCGGCAGGCTTCGCTGTTTTAATAGGTAATATAAGTTATTTATACCATTCTGGTAACCGGCTCGGCAGGTGTATCATTTGCCTGCAGCCAGTCATATACATAAGCAGCCACAGCCTCCCAGCCAGGCTCACCACAGATAAAGTGGCTTCTGTCGGGGAACATTTTGTAAGCTGTAACGCTGCCTGCATCGGAATAAGCCTTGTAATTCTTCTCGGTTAGAGAAGCTGGTATAATCTGGTCTTTTTCTCCTGCAATTAAAAGCAGAGGCGGGTGCGCCAGGTCCAGGTCTATTCTACCGGCAGACCCCATACAATCGCGCAGTACGTTCCGGCTATCGTGCGTAGCAAACATTTCAAACGCCATGCGGGCCTGTTCTTCGCTCAAGGTATTGGCAAATGCCCCATGAAAAGTCTCTGCATCCATAAAAATAGGATCATCACCTTTTAAAGGATTGGTTATAATGGCACTGTTTTTAAAGAATCCCCAGTCAAAATCAAGCATAGCATTCGGCGCTACTGAATCTATGGCTACCCCCATATCCAGGTACCCTCTGTTAGCTAGCAACTGCACTACCAGGCCCCCAACGGAATGACCTATCATAACAGGCTTCTCGTCCATATCCAGCACCAGCCTCTCAATAGAAGTAACTACCTCATCCAGGGCAAGCTTTCCTAATCCGGCTGGCGGATTTTGTCTTAAATCAGCAGGTTCTCCCTCGTGCAGGGGCCAGGCAGGAGCAATACAGTTATATCCTTTTTTACTAAAAAATTCTATCCAATTGAGCCAGCTTTTCGGGTTCTGGAACATCCCGTGTACAAAAATGATGGTTTTCATAGTTTTTATTTTTCGTGTCTGCTATATACGATGTATAAACATTTAACAGTTTTTACAATCAGAAACTTTCAATACCGGAATACTTTCCTGCCAGCCAGTTCAAACATCAGCAGAGATTTTCGCGTGCCACTGTTATGCCTCCTATAGCCATTTATAAACCACATATCATAAAAAAAGCCCGGCATAGGCCGGGCTCCTTCAACTACAAAATGTGTCTGATAAACTATACTCTACCACTTCGATTAGTAAATATAAGCTCCTGAATGCAATGAAACCTATTTCTACTATTGTTCTGGTAAAGGCCTTGTACTAGCTTATACCGGACTTAAGGTTAAGCCCAGTTTCTGCCATACATAATGATCTGCTCCAGTTCAGTCTGGAATTTCAGTATATCATCATAAATAGCTTTCAACTCAGGAGTAGCCAGGCTTGCTTTCGCTTCGGCAGCACCGATGTTGTTGGCTATAATGTCGTTATAAGCAGCCATAAACAACGCATGCATCTGGTCCGCCGTTAAGATATGACCTTTCGGCATAGTCTGGTCGGCAATAATATTTCCCAGACGGGCAGCAGCCAGGCGCTGGTTAGGTGTGCCATGGTGGCCGGAAGAAGTAAAGCTGCAATCTCCTATGTTGTAGAACAGCTGCAGGAACTCAGCAGTTTTTTTCCAGTTGTAGGTTGCACCACGCTTATGAGTCAGGTAATAACCTGTAAAGAAATCTGCTTCTAACTCTGTCAGGCGGGTAGCTTCAGGAGTATTTTGCGCCATGCCGGCATACCATCTGCTATAGTTGTTAAACTGCACCTGGTGGCCCCATTCGTGTCCTAAAATACCGGCAAAAGTAACCTGCTCGTCTACTCCGGCATCAGTCATAATTTTTACAATACCGTCGCCAATCACAATCATATCGCCGGAAGTGGCAAAGCCATCAAGAGACAGTAAAGGTGTTGCCTGGAACACTTGGCTTGGCATGATGATATTTTCGATGATAAAATCGGCATTGGCATAGGCCTGTGCAGGCGTTAAGCCAGCAAAGTTTATATACACCGCAGCAATGGCATCTCTGTTCTGCAGGGTGCTGGTATGCTGCCCGATCAGGCTTACTTCATCCGGCATGTTCCAGAAAGACTCCAGGTTGCGCTTATGCTTTGCTGCAAAGTTTGTTAACTGGCCATTCGCTCCGAAATACTGCTTCGAAGTATCCAGGTATGTATACAACTGATTAATGGTGGCCATCAGGTCATACCACTCCCACTCCAGCGCACCAAACTGAAGTGCATACGGATTAATGGCATAATCAAATGGGGTTGGTCCACATTCACTTGGTTCAACTGCGTTTTTGGCAATGGCAGCCTGCAACTGTCCTTTCAGTTCTTTATAGGAGCAGCCTAAAAGATCTCCCGGCAAGGCATTGGCGTTAAAAGCGTACAAATTATTTCCGCTTTGCGCATCTTTAGAAGTTTGTGCTTTAAGGGTAGCTGCAGGGTTAGCCTCTAACAGGTCTTTATCTTTATCGCAGGAAAGAGTGATAAAACCAAGGGCACAGCATAACAAGGCTGTTCTGTAGTTGTTAAATTTCATAAGCTAGAATAATGAATATGGTTTGCGATCCTAAAATAACGAAGAAAGTTTAAACTACAAATAAAATAAATCAAACATTAAGAATATTTACAATAGATTAAGCCAATGTTAACTGGAAAGGATACAATACTCTGCCTTCACTATATAGAAGTCAATTATTCTATTTTAAACCCAATCACCCTTTGTTATCTGTTCTTATTTCCCAGCTGAATGTGCAACAGCTTTCCACTTTTTCAGGATGGAATTTTACAGTTACAGTACTACAGCACGCTTCTAAATCTAAAAAAATAAATTTGTACTTATTGGTGCTATAAAATTTTATCAAGAAGCTTTTTTTTAAACTTAACTCTCTATATTTGTGCTATAAAAGCACACAATAGCACCATCAGAATATATATAACCAAATATAAATGAATAAGTTCTTCTAAACAGGAAGCCTTTACACTTTAGCACTTTTTAAATTTTTAGCCATTAATTCATTTGAAGTACTTTTACCACCTCCGGTTTACAATCTGCTTCGTTGTAACGTTTTTTAGCTTTTGCGCCAAGGCACAGCAGGCAATTTCACAGGCAGAGCCTTTACCTTTCTCTACAAACAGCACCCACATTACCGTCTGGAACGGTGAAAAGTATGTTCCTCTTTTTATTAAAGGCGTGAACATGGGTATAGCCAAACCAGGCACTTATCCAAGTGAGCTGGCTGCCAGCAGAGCCGACTACGGCAGATGGTTTCAACTCATCCGCGATGCAGGCTTTAACACAATAAGGCTCTACACACTGCATTATCCTCATTTTTATGAAGTGCTGGATTCTTTTAATGTGGCTAATCCTACATCGCCTCTCCTGTTTTTTCAGGGGGTATGGCTCGAGGAAGAGGTGCCTGATTACGACGAAGACCTGTATACGCTAACCCCTTATTTCGAAAAGGAAATAGCCGACAATGTGGATTGCGTGCACGGCAACAAAGTGATTGAAAGCAGACTGGGAAAAGCTTACGGCACTTACCGCGTAGACGCTTCCAAATGGCTGATCGGCTACATTATTGGCCGGGAAGTACACCCTCCCGAAGTCATACACACCAACGAACAGCATGCCGCCAACACCTCACACCAGGGCAGGTACTTTTCTATAGCCAATGCAAGTCCGGCAGAAGCCTGGACTACCCGGCACCTGGACTACCTGGTTTCAAAAGAGATGGACAGCTATAAAACTCAGCGCCCGGTAAGTTTCTCCAGCTGGCCTACCCTGGACCCTCTGTCTCACCCAACCGAGCCGAACAGGTATGAGGATATGGCTACCATCGATATCACCGGCATGGACAGGACAAAGGCCGAAGCCGGTTATTTTGCCAGCTACCATGCATATCCGTACTACCCGGATTTTGTGAGCCACGACCCTGCCTATGCCGGCTACTCCGATTACCTGGGCCAGAACAGCTACCTGGGCTATCTGACAGCTTTAAAAGAGCACTATAAAAACATTCCGCTGATTATAGGTGAATATGGAGCACCTTCTAGTTGGGGGGTAGCGCACTATGCTCAAAGTGGCATCCATCATGGCGGAATGGACGAAGAAACGCAGGGAAAAAACAACCTGCGCATGCTCCGCAACATTGAAACTGCCGGAGGAGGCGGCGGTATTCAGTTTGCGCTGATGGATGAGTGGTTTAAGCGCACCTGGGTAACCGACCAGATGGACTTTAACTTGGACAGGCGCATTTTATGGCACAATGTAACCGCTGCAGAACAGAACTTCGGCCTGATCGGGTTCAAAAAGGCCGGTGCTGCTGTGCAGCCCTGGGAGCAGTTTTGCGGCAATTGCCCGGTAAAAGCCATCGAAGCCGGAGCCGACTTTGCTTACCTGAACATGAAGCTGCAGATACAGCAACCACTTGATGTAAACGACACGATCTGGGTTGCCCTTGATACCTATGCCGCCGACCTGGGTGAAAGTGTACTACCAAACGGGAAAGCGGTAAACAACAGGGCTGAATTTGCTCTGATGATTACCAATTACAAAGCTGAATTATATGTAACTGAAGCGTATGATCTTTACGGCATCTGGCACGGCACCTCTTCCGCCAGACAGTTGTATCGTTCTGTTGCCTCTAACGGTGCGCCCTGGTACCTGGTAAGGTGGCGAAACAACAACAACGACCAGGAGGTACAGTATATCGGCAGTATGCGAGTTAATCGCCTGGGCCTGCCTCCTACCTCCATGGATGCTGTTACTCTTCGGGAAAACGCCATCGAAATTAAATTACCCTGGACGCTTCTCAACTTTACCGACCCAAGTTCACTAGCCGTGATGCACGACGAGAGAGCTACGCCAGGTAGAGAAGAAAGAACTTCTGATGGTATTGCTGCCACTGTTCTGTATAAAGGAAACAGCTATGCCACCAATACCCGGTTTAAATGGCAGGGCTGGAACAACACCAGCAACGCTGTGGAGTATACCAAAACCTCTTACGATATTGCAAAACAATACACTGCCACATTGCCAGGCAACCCCATCGCCAGGCAGGATAGCTATACAGTACAGGCAGGGCTTCTGAATGAGGTGAAGGCGAATGAAGGGCTACTGCAGAACGACCTTTCTCTGGACGGAAGCCTGATGGAAGCCGTCATTGACAAAAATCCTAAACATGGCCAGCTGGTACTGAACAGAGACGGAAGCTTTGTATATGTGCCCGAAGAAGGAAAGACCGGAGAAGTAACCTTCTCCTATAGCGTCATTGCCGGCACTCATCATTCAGAGCCTGTAACGGTACGGCTTCTGGTGGAAGGCACTCCACTGGGGAACGGCTTTGCAATGATCTACCCGAATCCTACAGACCGGGAAATGAACATTGAATCGAAAGCTGTGATAGACAGAATGGAGTTTTACAATAACCTGGGGATTCTTGTTTTCTCCCGTGCCATCAACACCAAGGCAATACGTTTTAACCTGGAGCACCTGCCGGCGGGAATGTATTTCGTAAAACTTTACTCCGGCAAAGAAAGCCTGACCAGGAAAGTAGTGCTGGTAAAATAGCTATCAGGAATTCATCCGCATTTACTGCCGGTATAGGAGGAGCTGCTTTTTGTTCTGACAGAGATTTTGCTCATCTTGCCGTTGATGCTGTTTACTTGTAAATGCTTATGAAATTCAGAAACTCACTCTTTGCAGTTGTATGGTGTCTGTTTTGCCTGGGTTGTGCCTCCAGTGCAAATAGTCCGGGCAAAACAGATACCTTACCTGCCACAGCGCTGGAGCCTTTTGGCCGGTTTAAGGTAAATGAATCACAACAGCTGGAACTGATCAGTTCGGCCGTGCACTTCGGTTTTAGCTTCGAAGGAACAGAATGCCAGGTGTATGCCAGCGTTCCCGGAGGCGGAGGCCATGGTTACCTGCAATACGAGCTGGATGGCGTGTACCAGAAAAGAGTTAAGGTAGCCGGAAGCGCAGCAGTGCCTATTCTTATAAATGTCCCGAAGGCAGGCAAACATACCGTCTGGGTTTACAAGGCTACCGAGGCACACACCGGCCCTATTGCCATCGAAAAAATAACCGGCCAAAACCTAAACTCATTATCCAAACCAGCTGCTCCCCTTATTGAGTTTATAGGCAACAGTATTACCTGTGGCGCTGCAGCAGATTCATCGGAAGTGCCTTGTGGCACCGGTGTTTACCAGGACCAGCACAACGCCTATGCCGCTTATGGGCCGGTAGTAGCCAGAGCCTTAAATGCTAATTTTATCTTGAGCAGTGTGAGCGGCATCGGCATATACCGTAACTGGAACAGCAATGGCCCCACCATGCCCCAGGTGTATGAGAAACTAGATTTCCAGCATAACACAAGCCAGCGCTGGAATTTTAGCACTTACACGCCGCAGGTGGTGAGCATTGTCCTGGGCACCAACGACTTCAGCAACGGCGATGGCAAAACGGAAAGGCTGCCTTTCGATAGCACCAGCTTTGTGAACAACTATGTAAAGTTTGTAAGGCTGGTTAAATCAAAATATCCGGAAGCACAGATTGCCTTACTGAGCAGCGCGATGGTGAATGGCAACAACCGAACTATACTTCAGAACTGCCTCTCAGCCGTAAAAAAAGAAATTGACGCGGCTTATCCCTCCGACAAACCTGTTGCTGTACACTTTTTCAGGTCTATGCAGGCAAGGGGCTGCACGGGACACCCTAGTGTAGAAGATCACCAGGTGCTGGCAGAAGAACTGACCCCGTTTTTCAGAGAACTACTCAACTTATAAAATAGCTGTTGATGCAGTAACAAAGAAGCCGCCTATTCCCGGGCGGCTTCTTTGTTATTGCTGTGTCAAGCTTGTTTTTCAGCGGCCTATGTCGCACTTAAAAAAGGCTTCGTCATATCCCGGAGCAGGTCTGTCGTCTAATCTCACAATCCTGTCCAGCCGGATTTCCTCCCCCGAAGTAAGCACCAGGTACTCTTCTTCGTCTCGTATTAAGAGCTCTTTTAAAGTAGCGTGGCGCGTAAAAAACTCTCGTATATCGCTGAAAAACTGGATTCGGGCCGGTGCTCTTTTCGCAACCAGTTCTTTCAGTTCCTCGTGGAAACCGGCATCTATAGGTTTATAAGTTGTGCTCATTTTGTTATACTGTAAGCTGTTCTCTACAATACCTGCCAAGGTATAAAATAATTTAATTCAGGTGGACTTTTTAAAGAGGTGCCCTGAGCCAGTATCTTATTCCATTTCTAGGGTTCTACGCCTGACATAGCCAGTAGTTATGGTGCAAGCGCAGGTAAACAGCTACAGGGTAAAAACATTTCGGAACAGCGGGCAAATTCCCCAAACATCAGCCATGCTTTTGCGTTCTCACATCGAAGATGAATACAAAATCAATTAGTCTCGGCCGCTTTAACAAAACATTGCTCTCGGTATTGCTGGTTTGCCTGCTGCTATACCTGGGTAAGCCTTTCCTGATCCCGATAGCTATTGCCGCTTTCTTTGCCATGCTGCTTTTTCCTATGATGCAGCAACTGCAACGTTTTAACTTAAAAGAAGCCACTGCTGCCCTGGTTTCTATCCTGATCCTACTGGTATGCCTGGTGGCCTTGAGCACACTCGTTTACTACCAGGTAAGCATTCTGGAAGACGACTTGCCCAGGCTAGAAGGAAAAGTAGAGGAAAAGACGAAGCAGCTGCAATGGCTGTTATATGAAACAACAGATTTGTCGCATGCCGAACAGGACCAGATTATAGAGGAAAAGAAACCAGACATTGCCAAAGCTGTTTTTAAAAGTGTGAGGGACTTTGTACTGCAGGGACTTTTCATTTTGCTGTTCGTGTTTATAGTGCTTACCTATACCTTCTTTTTCCTGATTTACCAGCAACGCATCCAGTACTTCCTGGTCAGGCTCAGTTTATTCGACAGCCGCAAACATGCCATGGTAATCCTGGCCAGAATTACGCGCATCATACACGATTACCTCAAAGGCACCTTAACGGTTATCTCCACTCTAGCGATAGTATACGCCTTGGGCTTCTGGGCCATAGGTATAGAGCATGCCATACTTTTTGCCATTATTACGGCACTGCTTCGAGTTGTTCCGTACTTCGGCTCTTTTCTGGGCATTGCCTTTCCGATAGCCTTTGCCCTGCTTACCAAAGACTCATTCTGGTACCCGGTGCTGGTGCTTGTTTTTTTCATGATCACACAGTTGCTGGAAGCCAACCTGCTTACGCCTTACATTACAGGTTCAAGGGTTAAGCTAAACCCTCTGGCAACCATTATGGTTATTCTGCTTGGAAACCTGCTATGGGGAGTGGCCGGCATGATCCTGTTTGTACCACTGTTTGCCAGCCTGAAAATTATCTTTGACCGGATACCGCGCTTAAGCCCCTATGGCTTTATACTTGGTAAAGATGATGTTCCGGCTGATACAAAAGAGCATATTATCACCTAACCCGGCTAAACCATTACCTCTCACACCTACACCTCGTTCTATAATGCATGATGAATAGACGTGGCCGGTGAAAGCGATAATAGGTAAAGACGCAGCAATTGTCAGGCAATAAAACAGGAAAGGCTGACCTTAACGGATCAGCCTTTCCTGTTGGACGGTTTAAAGTTTATTGGGTTGGTCCGTTATCGACACGTGCTTCTATCACGGCTTGTATAGCTGCCGGGGCAGGATGCGTGGTGGCCGAACCCTTGCTCAAAATCCTGCCGAAGCATCATCGCCTCTCGGATCGGCACCCCCTTCTAGCTTCCCGTCTGGCCTGACCAGTATTCCAGCTGCCCTGCCTATACCTCCTGGTTTGGGCGCTATCTTATGCCCTTTCAGCCACAGCTTTAAACCTGTACCTGGCCCCAGTGCACCCCACTCAGAAAGCACCCAGTCCGGCTCCCACTGGTGATGAAAGCGCCTGGCATTAACAGCGCCCTGCATGGTGAAGCCATGCTTGATTACGTTCAGGATGATCTGGTAAACCGTGGTGATAATAGTAGAGCCCCCCATACTGCCTACCACCATCAACAACCTGCCGTCCTTTTCAAGAATAGTAGGCGTCATAGAACTGAGCATGCGTTTACCGGGTTCTATCGCATTGGCCTCACCACCTATCAGGCCGTACGTGTTGGGGTAACCCGGCAGAATACTAAAGTCGTCCATTTCATTGTTGAGTAAAAACCCTGCTCCGCTCACAAACACCTTGGAGCCGAAACTGCTGTTTAGGGTAGTTGTTACAGATACGGCATTCCCCTGCGCATCTACAATAGCGTAATGGGTTGTGTTCGGTCCTTCCGGCGGAGCAGGCGCACCGGCAGAAACCTTTTTGCTGGCAGTAGCTCGCCCGGGTGAGAAGTCCTTCATGCGACTCCTGATATAGGCTTTATCCAGCAGCCCTGCTACCGGCACCCTGTAAAAGTCAGGATCGCCCAGGTGTTTTGCCCTGTCGGCATATATCCTTCTTTCTGCCTCGATCATCAGGTGCGTTGTCTGGCTGGTGCGATAGCCCCACTGCGGCAGCGGGTAATCCTCCGCAATAGTTAACAGCTGAATAAGTGCAATACCACCACTTGAAGGCGGCGGCATGGAAATAACTTTGCAAGCCCCGATTTCAGCTTCGAGCGGTGTGCGCCAGACTGCTTTATAGGAAGCCAAATCACGTTTGGAAATCATGCCGTCTCCCCTTTCCATTTCAGCTGCCAACAGGTCTGCCGTAAGGCCTTCGTAAAATCCGGCACGGCCATTATCCCGGATTCGCTCCAGCGTTCGGGCCAGGTCTTTCAGGTATAAAGTATCACCTTCGCGCCAGTTATCTTTAAACATGAATTCAGGTTTCCGGGTATTGTAACGGATAAAGTCGCCTCTTTGCTCGTTGAGCTTTACAGCTTCCTTTTTTGTTAAAGGAAAGCCTTTTGCAGCCAGATCTATGGCAGGTTGCACCAGTTCTACCCAGGGCATGCTGCCATACCTTTCGTGGGCCTGTACCATACCGTCTACCGTACCGGGAACGCCTGCCGCCAAGTGCCCCTTTACGCTTAATCCCTCCACTACTTTTCCATTTTCATCCAGGTACATATCGCGGTGAGCGGCTGCAGGAGCTTCTTCGCGATAATCAAGGGCATCCACTTTTCCATCGTGCTGCCTGAGTACCAGGAAACCTCCACCGCCTATGTTACCGGCATCCGGGTAAACCACTGCCAGGGCAAACTGTACCGCCACGGCCGCGTCTATTGCATTCCCGCCACGCCTGATTATCTCCGCCCCCACGTCGGAGGCAAGCGGATGTGCCGAAACCACCATTGCCTTTTCAGTAACGAGCCCTTCTTCGGTTACATTGCCGCCAGTACATCCGAGCAGCTGCAAAAAAAAGAATAGAAACGTAATCCTCCTGATAATCAAAACCTGTTGTTTACGTGAAAAACAATTAACCTTAGCTGTTTACCTGAAAGAACAGAAACAGGTTTTTATTTGCTGCCCGCTACACCCCTCTCCTGTTTCCGGCACTGCCTGATAACTGATTTAAACAATTGCCGTTTCTACTACAAATCAGAAAGTTTTACAATGACATTTAAACAACCTCCTGTACTGTATAATGAGAAAGGCAGCCTGCGTACTGTGGGCTTTGAGTTGGAGTATTCCAATGTAGGAATCGAAGAATCTGTTCAGGTAATCCAGGAGCTATATGGAGGTACTGTAGAACACAACAGCAGGTATAAAAAGAAAGTAAAGGAAACCTATCTGGGAGATTTCACTGTGGAGTTTGACCTCACCTTGCTTACTGAGCAGAGTTACAAAAAATTTCTGGACCCTTTAAACATCCACCTGGAAAATGTAAAATTGGGCGAAAGTACATTGGAGATAGAAGTAGAGAGCGCCCTGGAAAGTATTGTCGGGAAAGTATTTCCATTTGAAATTGCCTGCCCGCCTATTCCTTGTACGCAGCTGCATGAACTGGAAAAGCTGCGGGAAGCTTTGTACCAGCATCATGCAGAAGGCACACAGGCTTTCCTGACAAACGCTTTCGGCACGCATATCAACATGGAGGCGCCAAGGCTGGATACGGAAACCCTGCTGCGTTATCTGAGAGGTTTTCTATTGCTCTACCCCTGGCTATTGCAGATTGGCAAAACCGACCTGGCCCGTCGGATCAGCCCGTTTATAGACCCTTACCCGGCTGCTTACGTTGCAAAAGTATTGGCACCTTCCTATCAGCCGGACCTGCAAACTTTTACCCAAGATTACCATACATATAACCCTGACCGGAATCGCCCGCTCGACATGTACCCTATTCTGGCAGCACTGAACAACGAGCAGCTGCAGCAGTATAAAGGGTTGGGTAAAGTGAAGGCCCGAAACACATTCCACTACCGCCTGCCGAACAGTTCCATTGCCCTCCCCAACTGGACCCTGGCGGAAGAGTGGAACAACTGGATTGAAATAGAGGTACTGGCAAGCGATCCGGAAAAGCTGGAAAAGATGAGCCAGGAATACATCGCCCTGAGAGAAGATACGCTCATCGGCTTCGACAGTAAATGGATTAAAAGAACAACACAATGGCTAACCTGAAACTGAAGCAGAAAATAAACCGCAATAGACCAACCATCGGCATTACAGGACCCGACAAAGGCGGAGGGGCAGCCTGGTTTTTTACTGCTTTGTCGGTGTTGCTGGCCGGTGGCAAACCAGTTCGCATTACGCCATCCCGGCCGCGTACCGCCGATGGTTTGCAGGCCCTGATCATAGGCGGTGGTGCCGATGTAGACCCCAGCACTTACGAGCAGGATAATGTTATAGACGAGTACCTGCAAAGAACTATACAGCATCCCCATAAAAATATTTTTCAACGGGTTGGCCGCTTTGTTAAGTGGATATACTACCCTGCCGTTTTCTTTATCAGGAAAATAATGAGCAGGAACCGTGGAAAACTACAATTCGGGCTGGATCGTGCCCGTGATCACCTGGAACTGCAGCTCATCGACCAGGCTGCAAAGAAAAAAATACCTGTGATGGGAATCTGCAGGGGCTCTCAGTTGCTGAATGTATACTTCCGGGGTTCGCTTTACCAGGACATCAATACCTTTTACATGGAAGAGCCCAACCCGGCCAGTGTTTTCCCGGTGAAAAAGGTATACATTAAACCCGGCAGCAAGCTGGAAGAAGTTTTAGGCACACAACAGCTGGAGGTAAATGCGCTGCACAACCAGGCAGTGAAAGACCCTGGCAATGCCATTGAAGTTGTAGCCCGTGAATCCAATGAAGTGGTGCAGGGAATAGAAAATACAGAACAGCCTTATATGATTGGGGTGCAGTGGCATCCGGAGTACCTGCCGCAAAGCAGGATACACCGCCGCCTTTTCAGATCGCTGGTACAACATGCCCGCGAAGTGAATTTACAGATAGAAGACGACGACCTCCAACATGCTCTATCGAACCCGGAATCTGACCTTCTGAAAGCACTGAATGAGCAACACACTAGCAATCACTGATTTTACCCAGCTCACGTATGCTTTAGCAGTTACTCTACCCCTACCTGCTAAAGCATACGTTGTATTGAAAAAACAATATTAAGTAATTTAATAAAATTGCACTAATTCCGCCGCATATCCCGTACCTGTTCCAGGTAAGTATTTTAATATATTAATCTCATCTTAATAAAATTGAAAAATAATCCCTATATTGGGGATTTAAGGCAAACATTTGCTCTAAAACTGACGTTTATTTTAATATCTCTTTAATATTCGTGGTATTTAGAGGATGACTTTCCAAGGTGAGACGTCAATCCGCACCTTCACAAATTTATATTTTACCTGGTTTTGTATAATTACAGGTAAAGTCAGGTATGTCTTCGGGTATGGTACCCGGGAGTTATCAGTATAGCCGGATTGCCGCCTCCTCGCCGGAGATACACCCTCGATGTGCCCCGTCCAAACCCAATTGTTTAACCATGCAAAACAAGATGAAGGCCTATCGTTTAACATTTATTTTACTAATCGGATTTTATACAGCAGGATGTTCGGCCAATAATCAGGTGGTTAACGAAAATACAGTAGAACAGGAACTGCCTGTAACACAAATCATCTCTAAAGACACCGTACTGCAGCATGAATACGTAGCCGACATTCAGGCCGTACAGAATGTGGAGCTTCGGGCAAGGGTGCCGGGTTTTCTGGAGCAGGTATATGTAGACGAAGGCCAGGAAGTAACAAAAGGGCAGTTGTTGTTCAAGATCAACGATGAAGAATACAAAGAGGAATTGGCAAAGGCCAGGGCAAATCTGCAAAGCGCACTCGCCGAAGCCAAGGCTGTTCAACTGGAAATAGACAGGCTTAAATTACTAGTTGAAAAAAACGTTATCTCTAAAACAGAAATAGATGTCGCCAAAGCCAAGTTAGATGCTGCCAACTCCAGGATAGGCGCCGCCCGTTCTTCTGTTTCCAATGCCTCAATCCGTTTGTCTTACACCAGCATTAAAGCCCCCTTCAACGGCATCATAGATCGTATTCCACACCGCCCGGGCAGCCTGATCGACCACGGCACCCTTCTGACCACCGCCTCCAACATCAGTGCTATTTTCGTTTATTTTAATGTGTCAGAAAACGAATACCTGCAGTACATCAAAACCAAAAACGAAAGCCCGCGAAAAAACAACAAAGTAAAACTGGTGCTTGCCGACGGAAGTCCCTACCCCTACGAAGGCAGTATTGAAACAGTAGAAAGTGAATTTAAGTCCGGAACAGGCTCCATTGCTTTCCGGGCCCGCTTCCCGAATCCCGACAAAACTCTGAAGCATGGTGCTACAGGTAATATCATTTTATCCAACGCTGTAAAAGATGCCCTGCTGGTGCCGCAAAAAGCAGTATTTGAGCTGCAGGATAAAAACTATGTTTTCCTGGTAGATTCTACTAACCAGGTAAGGATGGAGAGCTTTATACCCCGCACCCGTTTCTCATCCTTTTACATTGTAGAGTCTGGTTTAGAGGCCGGAGACAGAATATTGCTGGAAGGAATACAAAGCGTAAAAACAGGCACGAAGATTAAGCCTAAACCAGTGGGCATGGACAGCCTGCTGGCAATCACCCTTTAAAATAAATTGATGTGTTTAGAATGAGCCGATAATGTTTGATATTTTTATACGAAGACCTATACTTTCCCTGGTTATCTCCCTCTTTATTACCTTGCTGGGAGCACTGGCATTTTTTACCTTACCTGTTGCCCTCTTTCCCGATATAGCACCGCCTACAGTCTCTGTCAGAGCTAAATATCGTGGTGCCAATGCCAGCGTGGTAGCCAACACGGTTACCACACCTCTCGAAAAAGCCATTAATGGAGTGCCGGGCATGATGTACATGTCTTCTGTATCGAGCAACAGGGGTACGGCTGGTATAAAAGTATACTTTGAAGCCGGTGTCGATCCCGACCAGGCAGCTGTGGAAGTGCAGAACCGTGTTACAACGGTTGTCAGCAATTTGCCGGAAGAAGTGATTAAAGCAGGTGTAACGACCGAGAAAGAGGTAGAAGGCCTTCTGCTCTACATCAACGTGATGAGCGAGGACACAGAGCTTGATGAGAAATTCATTTACAACTTTGCAGACCTGAACATCCTGCAGGAGCTTCGACGGGTTGACGGTGTTGGTTTTGCTGAGATCATGAGCACGAAAGACTATTCGATGCGGATATGGCTGAAACCGGACCGGATGACTGCCTACAAAGTATCTACCGATGAGGTGACAGAAGCTATCCAGAACCAGAACGTGGAGGCGGCACCGGGACAGGTAGGGGAAAGCTCGGGTAAAACACCCCAGATGCTGCAGTACGTGCTGCGCTATACAGGTAAGTTCTTTGATACAGACCAATACGAAAAGCTGGTGATCCGGGCCAACGAAGATGGTTCGGTTCTGCGCCTGAAGGATGTGGCAGACATAGAGCTGGGAAACCTGAACTATGGCAGGATATCCAAAACAGACGGCAGACCAGCCGCTTCCATTATGATTGTGCAAAGGCCCGGCTCCAATGCCCGTGACGTTGTACAAAGGGTAAAGGAACGGATGAGCGAAATCAAAGCACAGTCTTTCCCGCCGGGCATGGATTACAAGGTCACCTACGATGTATCCCGCTTCCTTGATGCCTCTATCGAAAATGTATTGCACACCCTGCTGGAGGCTTTCATCCTGGTATTTATCGTAGTATTTATCTTTCTGCAGGATTTCCGTTCCACCCTTATTCCGGCACTGGCTGTACCAGTAGCCTTGATCGGGACGTTGTTCTTTATGGAGCTTCTGGGCTTTTCGCTTAACCTGCTTACCCTGTTTGCCCTGGTGCTGGCCATTGGTATAGTGGTGGATAACGCTATAGTGGTAGTGGAGGCCGTGCATGCAAAAATGGAAGAAGGTTTGCCGCCACGACAAGCTACGTTCGAAGCCATGCACGAAATCAGCGGCGCCATTCTGGCCATTACATTGGTTATGTCGGCAGTGTTTGTGCCTGTTGCCTTTATGTCGGGTCCGGTTGGTATATTTTACCGGCAATTCTCGCTTACCCTGGCCATCGCCATTGTTATTTCAGGTATAAATGCCTTGACACTTACACCTGCTCTGTGTGCTATTCTGCTTCGCAACACGCATCATACTAAAAAGAAGAACCTGCTGCAACGCGCCTTTGGCAAGTTTAACAATGGCTATAATGCCTTGGCATCGAAGTACAGAGGCAGTGTTTCATTTCTGGCGGGACGAAAAATGGTGACGGCAGCCATGCTGCTTTTCTTTTTCGCGGCAACCTGGGGCATTGCCACCATTCTGCCGACTGGCTTTATACCCGTAGAAGACCAGAGCGTGATTTATGTGAACGTGACCACTCCGGCCGGGGCTACCGTAGAGCGCACCGAGCGTGTGCTCGACTACATTAACCAGGCAACCGGAGGGCTCGCAGAGGTAGAGTCGTTCACTTCGCTGGCCGGCTACAGCCTTTCAACCGGACTTTCCGGTGCATCCTATGGCATGGCTATGGTTAACCTGAAATCCTGGAACGAACGTACAGAGCCCATACACGAAACCATACGAAAGTTAGAAGAAAGAACCCGCCATATTGCCGATGCCCAGATTGAGTTTTTTCTGCCTCCTACTGTACCGGGCTTTGGTAACTCCAGTGGCTTTCAGATGAAAGTGCTGGACCAGACGGGTAGCGGAAACCTGCAGAAGATGGCACAGGTTACCAATCAGTTTGTAGAGGAGCTGGAAAAGGCCCCGGAAATCAGACATGCCGCAACAGATTACGATCCAAACTTTCCGCAGTACATGATTCATGTAGACCAGGATATGGCCGCCAAGAAAGGTGTAACTATTAAGCAGGCCATGAATACGCTTCAAACACTGATTGGCGGTTTATATGTTTCAGACTTTATCCGCTTCGGGCAAATGTATGATGTAATGGTGCAGGCAGATCCGAGGTACCGCGCCAGGCCGGATGATGTGCTGAAGCTGCAGGTAAAAAACAAAGACGGCGAAATGGTACCCTACGCCACTTTTATCAGCATGGAAAGAGTGTATGGACCCGAGCAGCTCTCCCGCCACAATATGTATGTTTCCGCCAAAGTGAAAGGAGGCCCGGCACCCGGCTATAGTAGTGGCGACGCCATTGCTGCCATCGAACGTATAGCTGCCGAAACACTGCCGAGAGGCTACAGCTACGACTGGTATGGCATGACGCGCCAGGAAGTTTCATCCGGAAGTCAGGCAATCTATATTTTCATTATCTGCCTGGTGTTCGTGTACCTGCTGCTGGCCGCACAGTACGAAAGCTTTCTGTTGCCGCTGCCCGTTATCCTGTCGCTGCCAACCGGTGTGTTCGGGGCTTTTCTGGCCCTGTACCTGCTCGGGCTTCAAAACAATATTTACGCCCAGGTGTCGCTGATCATGCTGATCGGACTGCTGGGGAAAAATGCTATCCTGATTGTAGAGTTTGCTGCCCAGCGCCGCCGGCAAGGGTCCTCAGTATTAGAAGCATCCATAGAGGGAGCAGCATCCAGGCTCCGCCCTATCCTGATGACTTCCTTTGCCTTTATTGCCGGACTTATTCCCCTTTGCATGGCTACCGGCGCAGGCGCTTTGGGGAACCGTTCCATTGGCACAGCTGCAGCAGGCGGAATGTTGCTGGGCACCATTATAGGCCTGTTTCTTATACCAGGCCTATACGTTCTTTTTGCTCCTAAAAAAGGGAAAAAGCTACAAGAACCGGCCGAATCAACACCTGTTACTGAAGAGATTGAAGTGTCTGTATACGATAATTAAAATGATACCTAACAAAAAACTGATTTATAGATTAACATGTTTTCTAACCTTCCTCTGCTTTATCAGCAGCTGCAAAGTGGCGGAAAAGCCGCCACTTCCGTCACTGTCGCAGATGCCTGCTTCGTTTAACGGCAATACAGATACTACCAGCATCGGCAATATTCACTGGAAAGATTTTTTTGAGGATAAACACCTGCTCTCGCTGATCGATACAGCTTTAAAGAACAACCCCGACCTGCTGGCTGCGGTACAGCGCATCGAAGTAGCCCGTGCCGACCTTGCCATTGCCCGTGGCGCTATGCTACCATCTGTAGACGCACGTTTCAGGTCCAGATCGGGCAATATCTATAACAACCTGCTAAACGGTACCATCAATGGCGACCGGAATACTGTTACCCAAACCGAAAACTACTTTCTCGGATTGCAAAGCACCTGGGAAATTGACCTTTGGGGAAAACTGAAGAACCGGCGCAAGGCTGCCTTTGCACGCTTTATGGCTTCTGAAAAAGGGCAGCAACTTCTTACCACTACCCTGGTTGCCGAAGTAGCTCAGCTCTACTACGATTTGCTGGGCCTCGACAATGAGCTGGAGGCTATCGAAAAAAATATAGCGCTTCAGGAAAATGCTCTTGAAATTATTAAAATACAGAAAATAGGCGGCCGTGCCACCGAGCTGGCTGTGCAGCAGTTTCATGCGCAGCTTTTGCGTACCAGGAGCCTTGGTCTGGAAAAGCGGCAACAGATCATAGAAGTAGAAAACCAGCTCAACCTGGTGCTCGGCAGGTATCCGCAACCTATTACCAGAGGAGAGTCTATTTTGCTGCAGCATCTGCCGAAGGTGATCAGTGCGGGTGTGCCTTCTGATTTATTGCTCCGGAGACCAGACATACAACAGGCTGAACTGGAGCTATTGGCAGCAGATGCCGACGTTGAATCGGCCAGAGCCGCATTTCTCCCTTCCTTTACGATTACGCCTTATGCCGGCGTACATACCCGTAGCCTTCCTGCTATCTTCAACACACCGGAATCGCTGGTGCTCGGTTTTTTAGGAGGCATTACAGCCCCCATCTTCATGAACGGACAGATCAGAGCGGATTTTGCCCGCAGCTCTGCCATCAATAAAGAAGCCTTTTACAACTATCAGAAACATATCCTGACTGCCTACCAGGAAGTAGCCTCTAATCTGCAGAAGGTAGAAAACTATAAAAACGTGTATGCCTTACGCGAAGAGGAAGCAGAAGTACTGACCAGTGCCGTAAGCACTTCCAATGATCTGTTTATGGCAGGTTATGCTTCTTACCTGGAGGTAATTACAGCCCAGGGCAGTGTGCTGGAAGCAGAGTTAAGCAAAGCCAATACCCGCAAAGAAATTTTCCTGGCCCTGATCGACCTGTATCGTTCCCTGGGAGGAGGCTGGCAGCAATAACAACCCGGCTACAAGAAACATTCTTTTATAGTTGAAGGGACGCTACACCCTGCACCAACGTGCCCTAACAGGTGTTTTACGCTTGTATACTAATTACTACGCAACAAACAAAAAGCCTTATCATATACAATTGGTAAAGCAATCCGGCTAAGATAAGGTTAGTACCGTATCATAGTTGGGCCAACTCCCGAAGCTACTCCCTCACCATCTGCTTCAGAAAGAGCAGATGGTTCTGTATGTATACCCGCACATACAATTCATGACGCACACTTAATTTCACAAAGACATGAGTACCAAAAAAATTGTATCCCTACTGATAGGGCTAATTGTGCTGGCGGGTATTATCTACGCAATTGTTCGATTCAAAAAGTCTGATAAAAGTATAGCAGACTATGTGGTACCGGAGTTGCGGGTGGCCAACATACAGATTACTAACCTTACAGGCGAAAAGGCAGACATGCAGATGAGCATGATTATTGACAATCCTGCTCCAGTTGGCATCAGGATCGACAGCCTGCACTACATCATCTATATAGAAGATAATGAGGTAGCCCGAACAACCTATCCAGACTCCCTGCAGATTGAGGCCAGCGACAGCACCAGCTTTTCTTTACCCCTGACACTTTACTTTAACAAGTTGCAGCGTATTTTTAACACTTACGAGGAGCAGGGCCGGGATAGCGTCAACTATAAAATACACGCAACCATTTTTTCTGATATGGCGGTTATTCCAAAAGACAAACTTAACATAGACATAGAAAAGCGCCTGCCCCTCATATACCCTCTCAAACTTGAAGTGGCGGATATCGGCGTGGAAAACCTCAGCTTTTCAGGCGCCACTTTAAAAACAGATATTGTGATCAGAAACAAAAATGCCTTTGCCCTCGGCTTTCGGGATATGTCTTATTCTGTTCAGCTGGAAGACAATGAATCGGTGGATGGCAGTAAACCCGGCACTGTGAATATCCCGCCCAAGAGTTCCACAACTATCAGCATACCAGCCGAGGTAAACTTTAAGGAAATGGGCAAGAACCTGATTGATCTTATCCGTAAAGGCGATGATGTGCAGTATAATTTTCAACTGAACACAGAGCTGATTTCTGAATCTGATATACTGCAGAACAGCAAAATAAACTTGAATGCTTCCGGCAGTTTGAAATCGGCAGTGGATGCCGCTAAAGCGCTTTCCGACGAAAAGAAATAAAACGCAAAGCTGTTTTTAGCTGATTGCCTGCACTCAGGCAACTGTAAAAGTATAGTATAAAGTGTTCGGACAAAAGAATTAATTATATGCGTATATTTCTGATACCAGGCTTCGGAGAAGACGAAGCCATCTTTGATAAGATAGCCCCACACCTGTCCGGTAAAAAAATATACCTGAACCCGTGGGTATTACTCGGGAACCAGCCCCGCCCAGAGTTAAACGCCCTGCTGTATGCAAAGGAGCTTGTTAAATGGTTCGCTATCCGGCCGGATGATGTTCTTATAGGGCACTCTACCGGAGGTTGGGTAGCTTTACACATAAAGCACCTTGTTTACTGCCCAGTTGTGCAGGTATCTTCCTGGACAGAAAGCCAAAAGGTTGTAAAGCACGGCACAAACAAAGAGTTAGCTTACTGGCTCACTAAAAAAGGCTTGCTTTTTAACCGTTTCACCAAAAACTACCTGCTCAGGAAAAACTATAAAAATACACCTTCAGCACCTGTTTTTGCTTCTGTTTTTGAGCGACTGATAAAGGGAAATAAAAACAATGTAAATAACCAGCTTCGCCTTATCCTGAACCCTATACACGAGACAATATATGTTGAGCCAGACCTTCGCATTCATGCCAGGGCAGACACTATTGTCAAATATCCGGACCAGCAGGTGCAGGAAGTTCCCGGTGATCATTTCGCCCTTTACACTTACCCCCAGCATGTCTACCAGCCTATAGTAGCTTTTCTGAAGGACATACAAATATAAACCAGCCTGTGAGAACCCATAAACCAGAACATCAGCTTTACGAGCTGGTGTTCTGGTTTGTACCCAAATAAACCTGCATCGCTTTAAACAGTTTCTTCCAGCTCTGCTGTATTCTGTTTTTTCAGATCCAGGAAGATGCCGTTTTCAGGGAGTGCCAGCATCGGGATATTCAGATTCTGCAGGAGTTTACTGGTAACGCTTCCATACAATACCCGCTCCCACAACTGCTTACCCAGTACAGTAAAAGCAAGCAGACTGGTGTTATGCTGCTGCACATAATCAGCAATGCCTTGTGCAACATTTCTATTTTTTATTTCTACAAACTCGAAGGTCTCATTCGGGAAGTTGGCCTGCAGGTTTGCTTTAATGTACTCGTTGTCGATGTAGTTAGGCTGCTTCTCGCTTTCTATGTGCAGAAAAATTAAAGATGCCTGAAACAGCTCTTTTAGTTTTAGCAGTTGGCTGGTGCTAACTTCGTCACCATTCTCAAAGTCTGCGGCATACACAATGCTTTCTATTGCTTTTATCTCTGCTTTGGCCGGAATAACCAGTACAGGGCAGAGTCCTTTTTTAGCAATGGCCTGAGCGGTGGTGCCAAAAACCTTTTTCACAAGGCTCTTTCCTCCACCTGTTCCCATCACAACCAAAGCAATCTCTTTTTCTGCTATTATGCTGCATATCTCGCTCACAGTGTCGCCCTCTCTGAGCAGTGTCTTCACAGCTACTCCCTTATAATCGACACGATTCAGAAAGCTGTTCATTTTAGCCTGTTCTTCCAACCTGAACTCTTTTCTGACTATTTCAGCCAGACCAGGTGTAACAGCAGATAACTCATAAATGTGGCAGGTTAACACGCTTGCATTTGCAATTCTTGCTATTTCAATGGCAAACTCAAGAGAACGTAAGGCATTATCAGTAAAATCTACAGGAACCAGTAAAGTTTTCATGATCTGAAAGTTTAGGAATGAACAATTATTTTAAGGCAATCGGCAGTACCGTTTTGCTTTAAACAAAAGTATTGCAACTCAGAACCAATAAACATGAGCAACGCCAACTAAATAAATGATTCTTGTCATAACTGGTAACTTGAAGGATAACAGTTTTAATGAACACCCTCAGGTATGTCCGCATTAACACCTGTAGAATCAGTATTAAGCCCTGCAACTATACCCTGTTACAGTAGTAAATGAAACAGAACCTGAAACTGGTGCAGGAGCAATGGAAGATACCCCAAAATATTTTTTATGTATTTACTCTTTTGAACTCCTGGTTGTGCTTTAGTTTAAGATAACAAATGTAAAAGCCACTAAAACAAAGCATCCGGAATTAATTAAAGCCAGGGAATTTAATTTATGCATATTTGCGCCAGCATTTATATAAAATGGAGCTAAAGAATAAGCAGCGTTTTGCACTTGGTGCATTTTTCTTTTTATCAGGATTTAATTTTGCCAGCTGGGCATCCCGCATACCTACCATAAAAGCAGCTTTAGAGCTGAATGAAGCAGAGTTAGGCACTGTCCTGCTCACTATGCCCATCAGTTCGATGATCGGCTTGCCTATTTCAGGTTGGCTGGTCACTAAACTGGAAACCCGCATTCCTTTAACGATTGCTTTTTTGTGTAACTCCATCTGCCTTTCTTTTATAGCTCTGGCCAATAGCCCGGCTGCCCTGGTGGCCGCATTGTTTGTGTTTGCCTTAACCATGCGCATTTTCAATATATCCATGAACACACAGGCTATTACCTTGCAAAAGCAGTTTGCTCAAAAGATAAACGGTTCGTTTCATGGGCTCTGGAGCACAGGCGGTATTGTGGGTGTGGGCTTTTCTACGCTTCTGATTTCTCTCAACATTCCCATTGTGCCACACCTGGTAACTGTTTCTACCATTTCGTTGATAGCTGTTACAGTGGCCTACAGATACATGCTCCGCGGCGACCGGTCCAGCACAGGCAATAAACTGGCATTCGGCAAGCCCGACCCTTATATTCTGTACCTGGGCCTGCTAGTATTTTTTGCAGCGGTTTGTGAAGGAGGCATGTTCGACTGGAGTGGCGTGTACTTTCAGCAGGTGATAAAAGAAGAAGTGTTTACTGCCGGCTACTTTATTTTCATGACCTTTATGGCCCTTTCCCGCTTCATTTCAGATCGCATTATTGATAAGATCGGGATGCAAACCACCTATATCATCAGTGCTTCGCTCATCTTCTCAGGCATCAGCCTGGCTATTTTCTTTCCGAGCTTCTGGCCGGCTATGATCGGTTTCTCGTTGGTAGGTTTCGGCACAGCCTCCGTTATACCCATGACTTACCTGCTGGCGGGTTCCTCTAAAACCTACTCTCCTGGTATAGCCATTTCACTTGTTACTACCTTTGGTATTGTAGGCATGCTTATTGGCCCACCCATGATTGGTTACCTGGCCCATGCCTTTAGCTTAAAAGTTTCCTTTGTTGCTTTTGCCATAGCCGGAATGATGCTTATACCTATCTCCAGAATGTTTTTTAGGTTAGAGAAAGCTACAACAGAATAACATCGTACAAGCAGCTTCTATTTAAAAACCTTATAGTGGAATATTTATAAGACCTTTAAACAAACAAGCCCAAACTAACAGGCAGAGGCTTTTAAAGAGTAACTGCCTTTGCTACTTGGTTACTATCTGACACTTTTTGCCGCATTTCTGCTAAAATTTTCTTTTCTTTATAAGACTAAAGAACTGTCTCATCATTAAAAGCAGAATTTTTTTCATCATAGGGCTTTCCTTCCCGGTCTGAATTTATAACATGGAGAACTTTATTAACTCGATCAACGACATTGTCTGGAGCAATGCGCTTATTATTCTTTGCCTGGGCGCAGGTATTTATTTTTCTATCATAACACGTTTTTTACAATTGCGTTACCTGCGCGAAATGCTCCGGCTGCTTTTCAAAGGCGAGGCATCAGAAAAGGGTGTAAGTTCATTCCAGGCATTCTCCATTGCCATTGCAGGCCGGGTTGGCACTGGGAACATTGCCGGTGTGGCCACTGCTATTGCCATGGGCGGTCCCGGAGCAGTTTTCTGGATGTGGGTGATTGCTTTTCTGGGCAGTGCATCTGCTTTTGTAGAAGCCACCTTAGGGCAGATTTATAAACAGGTAAAAGATGGGGAGTACCGCGGCGGCCCTGCCTATTACATTGAAAAAGGTTTAGGCATGAAATGGTATGCCGTTGTTTTTGCAGTGGCAACCATCGTGAGTATGGCTTTATTTTTACCTGGCGTACAGAGCAACAGTATAGCTTCCGGTATAAATGCAGCATTTAATGTGCCTGTAGAAATAACAGGCGGAGCCATTACCGTTTTGCTGGCCCTGATTATTTTTGGAGGTGTTAAACGTATCGGAAAAGTTGCAGAAATTGCCGTTCCGTTTATGGCAGGCGCTTATATCCTGATGACCCTGGTTATCATAGCACTTAATGTTACGGAGATTCCGGATGTACTAAGCCTGATTATCCGTTCTGCTTTCGATGCCGAGCCAGCCTTTGCAGGTGTTTTCGGAATGGCTATTGCCTGGGGTGTAAAACGCGGTATTTATTCAAACGAAGCTGGCCAGGGTACTGCACCCCATGCCGCTGCCGCTGCAGAAGTCAGCCACCCGGTGAAGCAGGGACTTGTGCAGGCGTTTTCGGTTTATGTAGATACACTGCTAGTTTGTACGGCTACCGCCTTCATGATACTTTTTACAGGACAATACAATGTGCAGAATCCCGAAGGCGGTTTTATAGTAGAGAACCTACCAGGTATCGCCATTGGCCCAGCTTATACCCAACAGGCAGTCAATACCTACTTCCCAACCCTGGGGAGCGGGTTTGTTGCTATTTCGCTGCTGCTGTTTGCCTTTACCACCATAATGGCCTACTACTACATTGCCGAAACAAACCTGAGCTACCTGAGCAATAAAGGCAATAAAATTGCCCTCTGGGCATTAAGGCTCCTGATCCTGGCTGCTACCTTTTATGGCTCTGTTAAAACAGCCGAGTCGGCCTGGGTATTGGGAGACATTGGCGTGGGAGTAATGGCATGGCTGAATGTGGTAGCTATCCTGTTTCTGCATAAGCCCGCCATCCGGGCTTTAAAAGATTATCACGCGCAGTTAAAAGCTGGCAAAGATCCTGTATTCAGCCCTAAAAAGCTCCACATAAAAAATGCAGAAGAGTGGGATAAAGAAGAAGAGAAAAAGGAAGTATACGCTAACTGATAATTTCACTGCGAAGAAATCCTTATGCATTTACTACCTTACATCCTACAGAATAAATACACCCGGACAGTACTGTTTGTGCTGGCAGCTTACTGTATTTACAGGAGCGGCAAAAGCCTGGGCGAGTTCATCTACTACCTATCACACTAAAATTAATAATAAAGGCGGGAAATTAACCCGCCTTTATTATTAACTGCTTCGCTAACTGGTTTTAAGTACGTTTTATGCTCCTAACGGGAAATTAAACACAAAGCCAGTTCCGTCCGGCGTTACGCCATCTATGCGGGCCATGCCGCTTCTTGAGATCGCAAGGGCTGCATCCAGTTCTGCCACACTGTTTACACGTCTGCCATTCACGCTCACAATAATAGTACCTTCAGGTATACCTGCCGCATCAAAAAAACCGCCTCTTTGCAGTTCTGTTACCACCACCCCGGCATTCAGGCCGTAACGTCTTCTGTACGATTCAGGCACAGGGGCAAAAGTAGCTCCCAGCTTTGCGTGCAAGCCACCTCCGGCGCCACTGTTGTCACCTGCAATGGCGTTAGCAGACTCGGCTCCTTTCAGGGTTACACTGGTATTGTTTTTACGGCCGTTGCGCAGGTATGTCAGCTCCAGCTTATCACCAGGCCGATGCCTGGCAACCCTTTCTGAGAACTCGGCGGAAGAGTTCACCACAGCCCCATCCACACGCTGAATAATGTCCCCGGTTTTTAAACCTGCGGCGGCTGCACCACTGCCACTCTGCACACCCGTTACATACACCCCTTTTACCGATGAAGGCTCGATGCCCTGCTGTCTTAGTATTTCGTCTTCCACAGCCGGGGCCGGGAAGCTGATTCCCAGGTAACCTCTTTTCACTTCACCAAACTCTCTTATGTCTGCCACCACTTTTCGAACCAGGTTAGCCGGAATAGCAAAACCATAGCCTGCATAACTGCCGGTTTGTGAAGCTATGGCGGCATTTATACCTATCAGTTGCCCATTGGCATTTACCAACGCACCTCCACTGTTGCCCGGGTTTATAGCTGCATCCGTCTGAATAAAGGATTCTATTGCTGTACCAGGCGCCACCTCCTGGTTGCCCATGCTGTTGCGCTGGCTTGGCTGGTTCAGAATGCCAATGCTTCGCCCTTTGGCACTTACAATACCGGCTGTAACAGTTGAGTTGAGCGACAGCGGATAACCAACAGCCAATACCCACTCCCCTATCTGCACATTATCGGAGTTCCCCAGTTCAACTACCGGCAGGTTATTCCCTTCTACCTTTACCAGAGCGAGGTCTGTGCTCGGGTCCCTTCCTATCAGTTTAGCATTAAAATACCGCCTGTCCGGAAGCACGATTTCAATTTGAGAGGCATTTTCGATAACGTGGTTATTGGTGACAATGTAGCCATCCGAAGAGATAATGACACCGGAGCCGGAGCCTCTTGCCGGAGCATTGGACTGAGGAGTTCCGAACAGTTCTTCTAATGGATTCCGGGACCGGCCTGCCGAGGAAGCGTAAACTGTTTTGATGTGCACCACAGCAGGTGATACTGCAGATGCGGCATTTACAAAACTCGGGTTTTCGGCAGCCACACTGCTTCTGGTTCTATTATCGTCGGTAAATCCTAATGCTGTATTACCCTGAGGGGTTGGGTTTCCGGATTGCAATTCATCTACATACCTGTACCCTGCAATGGCCATGATGGCAGAGACAAGGGCTACTACCAGTAATAAACCTGCTTTTTTCATGAATAGTAATGTTTCATTTCTTTTGTCTGCCCCACTTCCCCCCCAAAAAGATCCTTCTTTTTCGTTTCCGTTATACAAGATGCTGCTCATAGTATGATAATCTTTGGCTTAATAAATAGTTAATACATCTGCTTTTTTATTTCAATGATATAAAGCTATCATCATCAGCACAAACTGATAAAATACCTGGTAAGAGTTTTATATAAGGGAGCTAGAATTTTAGGTAATCAGCACCTGCCTTTATTACTACGGAGCAGCAATATCAATGTTTAACAGACTATCAGCAGTGTACCAGCTACTGCTACTTCAGTTTAAAAAGAAGAAATAATGATTTATAAATGATGCTAGTTTCACTTTTATACATGAACCATTATTCAGCATGAAGCCGCCTGCGTACCAACCTATTTCTGCTGCCTGGTTTTATGTACGCAGTATATTTTATACTTTCGCCGCATGGGACAGACTGCCTGTTTCTATTAAGACAAGTAAAGGTTCTGCATAGCTGCAGCTGAAAACGAAATGACTATAGAAGAGAGAATCCAACGTTCGGAAACACGCATTTTTAAAGCGGTATTTCCCAATACAACTAATCACTACGACACCCTGTTTGGCGGCACGGCCATGCAACTGATGGATGAAGTAGCCTTTATTGCGGCCACGCGTTTCAGCAGGCAGCGCATGGTAACTGTCAGCAGCGACAAAATCGACTTCACAAGGCCTATTCCGGCAGGCACTATTATAGAGTTAGTGGGCACAGTGGCAAAAGTTGGCAATAGCAGCATAAAAGTGCACGTTGATATTTTTATAGAGCAGATGTACTCCGAGCAAAGAGAAAAAGCTATAAGCGGAGAGTTTACACTCGTGGCTATCGACGAAAATAAACAACCTGTGTCGGTGGTGAAATAAATGACAATGCTCCAATACCCTACTGTACTTTCCATTGCCGGATCTGATAGCGGCGGTGGGGCCGGCATTCAGGCAGACTTGAAAACGTTTTCGGCTTTGGGTTGCTTTGGCACCTCTGCTATTACAGCCATCACGGCGCAGAACACTTGTGGTGTATCAGCTGTACATGCTGTACCCGCAGCTATTGTGCAGGCTCAGATAGCTGCAGTACTCGATGATATGCAACCCACCGCTATAAAAATAGGGATGGTGCCCGGTGCCGGCCTGGTAGAAACAATAGCCAGCCAGCTGCAGCAATACAACTTACCTCTTATAATCGATCCTGTGCTGGTAGCCAGCAGCGGCCATCACTTAACAAACGACAATACTGTTAGTATATTAAAGAACAGGCTTTTCCCTTTGGCCGAACTAATAACTCCGAACCTGGATGAGGCTGAACTTATAACCGGAACCTCTATCCTCAGCTTAGAAGCGATGAAAAAGGGTGCCCGACTGCTTCTGGAGACCGGCTGCCGGGCTGTATTATTGAAAGGCGGGCACTTAAAGAGCCATCGTCTTTACGATGTATACCTGCACCAGAACGGCCATGAAGAAGTATTTGAATCGGAAGCCATCTTATCGGGCAATACCCACGGCACCGGTTGCACACTCTCCTCCGCCATTGCAGCCTATATTGCTTTAGGGAACGAACTGCCGCTTGCTGTCAGGAAAGCAAGAGAATATGTTTATCAGGCCATCGATCAGGGGAAGGATGTAAAAACCGGGCAGGGCAACGGGCCGCTAAACCATTTTTTCGCCCCGCTGCCCATGCACAAACGCTAACTTTTCAGAATCAGCACAGATGGAGCATAGCGCAACCAATTGCTCTGTGTTCTCACCAGTTGCTTCCAGCTCGACAGGCTGATAAGCATCAGGTCCTGCTGGTACAGAAACTGGCGATGTATATTCTTATCATTATACAGGGCGATATTTCCCGGGGCAACCAGCTCAATAGCACGTATTGCCTCTTTAAAATCAATCGACTGCTCAATTTCACCCATAGCATCCAGAATTACCACGCCAGAATCGTTGTTTTTGATCAGTTTCTGGGCATACTGCAGCAGGAAAATATCTTTTCTGGAAAAAACAGGAATAAAAACGGCATCTATCTTTTTCAGTTTTTTCTCGATCAGGATGCCCACCGGAATTTTGGTTGCTTTGGTAATCTGCCGCACACGATCGTCGAGTACTGCCTCTGCAAATAATTTTTCCCGGCCGGTTAAGGTTTCCAGCAACTTCTCTGGGTTGATAATGCGTGTAGAAACACCCAATATTTTACCCAAAAGCGTATTCTGAAACACTGATTGTCCCATTCCGATCAGCATCAGGTCGAAATCGCCTCTGTTGGCGGTATCAATAATTTCTTTGCTGATATCCTGCGAAGGCTTAAACAGCGTGCTGACAGCAATATTCAATCGTTCCGCCTCGGATAAGACAGGCGAAAAGCTTATCCGCTCCATTTCCCGCTCTTCAAACAAATGCACTTCTTCGCTCGGAGATAAATGCAGCGCAGTAATGGTGGCATTGTCAGTTGCTCTCCTGGTGAGGCTATGCGCCAGTTGCAGCATAACTCTTCCACTCTCGGGATTTCCGAAAGAAAGTAAAATGTTAAACTTGCCTTTTACGGTTACCTGCTCAGAGAAAGGTGAAAGCGGTTTGGCAGCGGGCAAGACTTTGTTTATCAGATCCAGTGCCGGACCTGTCAGAAAAGTAGTAACCAGGGCCATAATCACCATCATCGCGAATATTTCAGGAGACAAAACTCCTAAGTCGTAGCCTATATTCAGCACCACCAGTTCCATTAGCCCCCTGGTGTTCATCAGGCTACCAATAATAAGGCTTTCGCGCCAGCTTTGCCCCATAAAACGGGCCGCCAAGGCACTTCCTGCTAATTTACCGGTGGTGGCTACCAGTATTATTAACCCGCAGGTAAGCCAAAGCTCGCTGCTGTTTAGCAGGCCTATCTGGGTGCGGAGTCCTGTAAAAACGAAGAACAAGGGCAACAGCAGCACTAAGGCGATATCTTCTATTTTTTCAATGAAAATATTACGAAACCGTATGTTATCAGGCATCATCACACCTGCCATAAAAGCACCAAAAAGCGCGTGTATACCAATAACTTCCGTAGCATAGGCCGACAGTAGCAGCACCAGGAAAAATACGGCCACAATGGGTTTGCCCAGGGTCTCTCTGTTAGAGTAGATGTTGCCCAGCCGTTTCAGGAAAGGCTGCACCAGCTTTAGCATTAAAAACACATAGCTAACAGCCAGAGCTATGGTATAGATAGAGCTTTCAAATGATCCGGCTTTTACAATGGCAATAACTGCTGCCAGAATACACCAGGCGGTGATGTCGTCGGCTGCTGCACAGGTAATTACCACCGTTCCAAGCCTTGTTTTGGAAATACCACGCTCCTGCACAATGCGGGCAAGTACAGGAAAGGCCGTTATACTCATGGCTATTCCGATAAACAGCGTAAAAGAAAGAAAGTCTATATGGGCTGGGGCATAGGAAACATAGATGAAATAGGCTAAGCCAGTGCCCAGGGCGAACGGAATGATAATACTGGCGTGGCTGATCACAAGTGCATCGTGAGCTTTGGTTCTGAGCACCTTTAAATCGAGCTCCATACCGACTACAAACATAAACAGGATAAGGCCGATCTGGCTTAAGAACTGCAGATTGCCCAGCGACTGCTCCGGGAAGAGAGCTTGAGAAAATACCGGAAACAGCCAGCCCAGCAACGATGGTCCCAGGAAAATACCTGCTACTATCTCCCCTATGACTGTAGGCTGCCCGATTTTGCTAAAAAGAAACCCGAAAAACCTGGCTGTTAAGATTATAACAATAATCTGCACCAACAAGATAGCAAGTGGGTGCTTCAGGTTATGGCTGAGGGTATCCTGAAACTGCTCCCAGGTACTGGCTTCGGCAGCACCCGCAGCGGCTGCGCCTTTAGCAGCCTCTAAAGCGCTGCCCTGTAGTACAATCCAGTACATCAGCACTGAAAAAAAGCCTATCACGAGCACATAAAACAAGGTGTTTCGAATGCCCCGCTTCTTTGGTGGTTTAACTGCTACCGCTTGCATAATTTAATAGTTAACTTTCCCTCGGATATGTCTGCATGATGTTCTTCACGAGCTCTGCCGTGGTAGGTGGTATAATAAGGTCTTTATTAGTTCCGGAATGTGATGGAATGTTCCCGTAAATTGCCTGTTATGGTTGGTATCATAGCCTCCGCTTCATCTAGTGAATACTAAAGCTACAGAATTAACTTATTAGCGCGAAAGAGATGTACCCAATTATGCTAAAAATGTAACAAGCAGCTGTTATTCTGTAACAGCTTGTCAGGCTTGCAGCAGTGCTATGAAATGATGGCGGTAGCTGTCCCCTATGTTCAGCACAACAGATACCTGGTTATGGTCCTTCAGGGTTAGAGTCACCTCGTCGAAGTTAAAGAACTGTACTGCTTTTAAGGCAATAATATCTTTCTTGCTGATGCGGCAAAAGTCTTTTGACGGAAGCACAGACAACAGGTAGTCAAACGAAACATTTTTAAGCACCACCACCTCCCCGTTATTTAAAAAAGCAATTTTGTCTCTCTTATCCTGCTCACTGGAGGTAATGCGCTGCAGCCTCTCAAAGAAAATCAATGCTTTCCCTTTGTTGGTGTTCAGCTGTACAAAGTCTTTGCTTGTTTGTAGTGGCTTTAGGTAGCGACTAACTTTCTCTATTGCCCGAAGCAAGCGCTCCTGTCTGATAGGCTTAACAATATAGTCTATTGCTTCCAGTTCAAAAGCTTCGGCTGCATATTCTTTGTAAGCGGTACAAATAATGACCGGCTTCTCTTTCAGGAGCTGGGCCACCTCCAAACCACTGAAGCCGGGCATCTCGATATCTACTATAGAAAAATCGAAATCCAGCTGCTGATATTCTTCCAGAAATCGTTCGGGGGAGTTGAATGCTTTCACCACCTCAACCTGGGGTAGTTTCTCACAAAGCATGCGCAGGTACGTGAGCCCTGGCAATTCATCATCCAGCAAGAGGCACTTTAACTTTGTTTCCAAGGAGGTTAATTTTTAGGTGAGCGATAAAAACATTGTTTTCAGATACTTGCTCCAAAGTATAGTTGCCTTTATAGAAGGCTTCGAGGCGCGTTCTCAAACTCTCGTTGCCAAAGCCGCTTTTGTTTTTTCTGAGTGCCGGCCTTGCTTTGATCTTATTTGAAACTGTAAGAGAGAAGGTGGTATCCTTCAATTCAAATACGACCGCTATAAACGCATCAGAACTGGTTAAGTCAGCATGTTTGAAAGCATTTTCAATCAGGTCGACTGTGATAAGCGGGGGCAGCACAGGCTGTAAATACAATCTGCTGCTTTCATCTATGCGGTTCTTTATCTTCAGGTCCATTAGCGGGCTCACTTTTAACCGGTTTATCTCGATTAAACTTGCCGCAAACTCCAGTTCCTCTTTCAGAGTAACATACTGCTTATCGCTTTCATACAAGATATAATCGAGCACATTGGCCAGCTTATCCAGCGCATAATAGGTCTGATACGCATGCGACTGCACAGAATTCAGGATGTTTTTGAACAGGTGCGGACTCAGCTTAAACTGCAGGCTCTCCATCTGGAGCCGGTTAACACTTTCCTCTAACTGCTTAAATCTTAGCTCTGTTTCACTGGCGGCCTTTGCCAGTTTCCTGTTTTTGCGCCATAGCACCATTGCAGCTGTAAGAGAAGCCGCCAGAAGCACCAGCAATACAAGTAACAGATTTTCCATGTGTGAAGATAATATTCATCATTTTAAGCAGAAAATATGAATGAGGAGTTCAGGGCTAATCTCTCATACCAATTGTTTCTCACTTCAATTATAAAATTAATATACTTCTTGCATAAAAGCGAAAGTACGTGCATAGATAAGACTCTGGTTTATGATCACAGTTTCCGTTTATTAGTAGCCATTGAATTTGCAGCTCCAGCACAACGGAACTTTATGCTTTAACTTTATCTTTTAAAAGAGTAACTTTGGAAAAAAACAGATAAATATTCTATGCTTTCTAAAAAAGCAAAATACGCCCTTAAAGCACTTTTATATCTCACCAAACAGTACGAAAAAGGATTAGTAATTATTTCTGATATATCTGAGAAAGAGCGCATACCTCGTAAATTTCTTGAAGCAATTTTAGTTGATCTTAAGACCAATGGAATTTTACATAGTGTAAGAGGCAAGAATGGAGGCTATTACCTGGCTAAACAACCTTCAGAAATCTCCATGGGAAATATTATCAGAGCAATCGACGGCCCATTGGCTCCGATCCCTTGTGTAAGTCAGCTTTACTATCGCAAATGCGATGAATGTATAGACGAAGCCAGGTGCGAAATTCGTATTGTCATGAAAAAAGTAAGAGATGCTACTGCCGATATACTGGATAATACTTTTTTAACTAACCTCGAAGCAATTTCAGAATTAATTGACGACAGCTCAAACGAAGAATTAGACTTTCAGATTTAGTTGGAAGCTACCGAAACCATATTCTTCAGAATGCCTGAGTTGCTACATTTAGCTGGCAGAAAAATGAAATACCGCTTTTTATAGTTACCCACCCAGCCTTCAGTAGAACAGAAAGAGATTAAATGACTGCAGAAGGCCCCCAGTGAAATAGCATCCATTTACAAACCTCTCTGTAGTACATCATTTGCAGGAACAAAGAAAAATTCAGCTTCCCGGTCTATAAAATTTTTTATTACCCAAGGGCAGGCTAACCTGTCATTTTTAGTCGCTCGCTTGTTATCCACTTCATTATAACAGGTTAAAAAGGTTTTCTCTGATGTTTTGTCGTTTTTTACTGCGGTAACGGTACAGCTGTATATATACTTGTGAGGCCGTCAGCTATAGTATGGCATACGCAACTTGTTATAGTCGAGCACCAAGAGGAGTAATTGCACCCCTCATAAAGTGCTTTTAACCAGCGCAAAACAAATTTCCTAAAGAAAATATTAAAAAATTATTTACGGATTTAAAAAGTTAATTACATTTGTCTACTTATTCTATAGACAAAATATAATTAATCTCTTCAGTGGCCTGCATAATATCTTCCCAGGCAGTAGTATCACATTAAACCGATACATCTATTTAAACCTGTAAATGTTAACCATGAAAAAAGTATTACAACTCTTCCTGCCTTTATGGCTATGGACGAACCTAGCGCTTGCCCAACAAGTTATTGAAGGCTCTGTGAAGGATGCTGACGGGAACCCCGTTGTAGCAGCCACTATAGTTATTAAAGGCACTACCATTCACACCAACGCTGATCAAAACGGTCATTTCGGCCTGTCTGCCCGCAAAGACCCTCCATTTGTGCTCCGTATCAGTTCTGTAGGATTCAAAGCCCGGGAAATACAGATTACACAACTTCCCGCTTCTCCCCTGACCATATTACTTGAACTCGATAATAATCTGAGTGAAGTGGTAGTTACAGCACGGCGGAGAAGTGAAACAGCCCAGGAAGTCTCGATACCGATTTCAGTTATTAGTGGGGCGGCAGTAGAGGATGCAGGTGCTTTTAACGTAAACCGTGTAAAAGAGCTTGTGCCTACCGTGCAGCTGTATTCTTCTAACCCCCGCAACACAACACTAAACATCAGGGGTTTAGGCTCTACATTCGGCCTGACAAACGATGGTATAGATCCGGGTGTTGGCTTTTATGTAGACGGTGTTTACTATGCACGCCCTGCCGCAACCACCCTCGATTTTATAGATATTGAGCAGATAGAGGTACTACGGGGGCCACAGGGCACCCTTTTCGGCAAAAACACTACGGCTGGCGCTTTCAACATCACCACACGTGCTCCTAGCTTTACCCCTGGCGCCAACTTTGAGGTGAGTTATGGTAACTACGGCTTTATTCAGTCGAAAACCTCAGTTACGGGCCCCATCAGCTCCAAACTAGCCGGCAGATTGTCTTTTTCCGGCACACAGCGAGATGGCGTGCTTTACAATGTAGCCACAGAAAAACCGCTTAATAATTTAAATAATCTTGGTTTCAGGGGGCAGTTGCTGTTCAAAGCCAACGATAACTTTAAAGTTACGCTGGCAGGCGATGCCTCCAGCCAAAACCCCGACGGATATGCCCAGGTATTTGCAGGTGTTGCCCCTACTCTACGCTCGGAATACAGGCAGTTTGAGCAAATTATTAAAGACCTTGATTACAATCTTCCGAGCCGGAACCCTTTCGACCGCCTTGTAGACCACGACTCTCCCTGGCGGTCGGGCAACGACCTGGGCGGTATCTCCCTGAACATTGATGCCAATTTTGGCGCAGGCACGCTTACCTCTACTACGGCCTGGCGCTACTGGAACTGGGACCCATCGAACGACAGAGACTTTACAGGTTTGCCTGTGCTTTCTAAATCGGCGGCCACCTCCAAACACCAGCAGTGGACACAGGAAGTCCGTTATGCAGGCAATATTTCTTCTAGCCTGAGTGGCGTAATAGGCGTATTTGCCATTGCCCAGGACCTAAAAACAGACCCAGTACATACAGAAGAATCAGGTGCCGCCCAATGGCGCTTCTCCCAAAGCTCTACCAGCACCCTTTGGCAAACGCCGGGCCTCTTTGACGGATACGGCATCCGAACAACCTCCAGATTAAAGACTTTCGGAGCCGCCATTTTCGGACAGCTCGACTGGGCCATTACAGATAAACTGCGTCTGTTGCCCGGCCTCCGTTACAATTACGACCAGAAAGAGGTAGATTTTAACAGACAAACCTATGGCGGGCTGCAAACAGACGATCCCGCCCTGATAGCCCTTAAAAGGGCTGTTTATACGGACCAGGCCTTTGCCGCCGATGCAAATGACAAGAACTTTTCAGGACAGCTGACCTTGGCCTATAAAGCTTCAACAGCTATTAATACATTTGCTACGTACTCCACCAGTTACAAACCTGTTGGCCTTAACTTAGGCGGCTTACCCACCGATAACGGTAGAATTATGACGGAACTGGCGCGCATTAAGCCAGAATATGTAAAGCATATCGAAGCAGGTATAAAGACAACACCAACTCCTTATTCAACCTTAAATGTAGTATTCCATAACACCAACATCAGAGATTACCAGGCACAGGTACAAACGGCCGAAGTAGGTGTTAACCGGGGCTACCTGGCAAATGCAGAGCGAGTGCGGGTATTGGGAGTGGAGCTGGATGGCAGCCTCAAAGTTAACACTAACCTGACATTGAACGGCGCTCTGGCCTATACAGATGGGAAGTACCTCACTTTTACCAATGCCCCGGTTCCGCTTGAAGAAACAGGCGGTCCAACAGCTTTTAAAGACATCTCAGGAGGTATACTGCCTGGCATTTCCAAATGGGCAGGCTCCGTTTCAGGAGAAGCATTGTCAAACACCGGAACAATACTTGGGCAGAATGGCAGGTTTTTCATTGCCTTCGACACGTATTACCGCTCATCCTTCTCTTCCAGCTCCTCCCCATCCAGATACCTGAACATCCCGGCTTATTATCTTGTTAACGTAAGGCTGGGTTTCAGAGCTATGGACGGTTTATCGGTTTTTGTCTGGAGTAGAAACCTCCTCGATAAAGACTACTTTGAGCAACTGTTACCTGCGGCAGGTAATGTCGGGCATTATGCCGGAGTACTGGGCGACCCCAGAACATACGGGCTTACCTTCAGATATAAACTATAGATCGGCTTACTATAGCTTACAGTAACAGGCTTACCTCCTATTCGGCAAACAGCCACCTAGCCTGTGCGATTTGATTCATGAAATATTCCAGTATTATAGGGCCTTTTTCCCGGCAGCCTCAGTGCATTATCAGCCGGAAAGAAGGCCTTATAATTTCTTTCATGTGCATAAACCCACGACCTCTACTTTTTTACTTTTAACGTATAAACCAGGTACTGCATATTTAAAATTTTTCTTCAGACAAAGCATTATCTAATTTAACATCAATAGCTTATAAAGCTAAAAAACATATTTTTAAAAAATAGATTTTTAATCTATACTAAATTGGTAGATTTAATATATATTGCGCAAAAAAAGGATGTACAGAGGACTAATAATTTGTGTGGTTGTGATGTTTGTGTTTTCCTCTTTAGTACAAGCACAAAAAAACGTGGTGCGCCAGGACCTGTTCTGGGTGCGCTATCAAAACCAGCTTAGCTTAAACCCGAAATGGCTGCTGCAGTCTGAGATTGATAACCGCATGTTTGTCTTTCCGGTTAAGGAACATCACCTGGTGATGCGCTCACAGATCAGGTATACCATAAGCCCTCTTTTAACTGCAGGAGGTGGAATAACATATGCCTTGCAACATCCACAGGACCCGCAGGCAGAAATTGATTTGGTTATACCAGAGCTAAGAGGGCAGCAGGATATTACTTTGAAGCAAACCTTTGGCAAATTAATAATGAACCACAGGTACATGGTGGAGCAAAGATTCATACGCAAAGTAGAAGATAATAAACTGGCAGATGGCTACAACTTCAACTACAGGCTGCGCTACAGGTTACAGGGCGAAATACCGGTCCTGAAATCGGAAAGCCACGAGTTGCGGTTGGTTGTTCACGATGAGGTAATGCTGAATGCAGGCAAATCTGTTACACAAAATGTTTTCGATCAGAACCGGATATATGCAGGGCTGCAATACGGCATAACACCCGCCCTGGCTGTTGAGTTGGGCTATATGAACTGGTACCAGCAACGGGCAAGCGGCAAAGACTTCTTTAACAGAGATATTACCAGACTCAGCATTTTTCACAAGATAAACCTCCAGAACCATGACAAATAAATTATCACTTAGACACATAGGCAAGCTTATTATTTTGCTGAAGCTGGCATTGGTGGCCTTTCTGGTTATAAAGATACTAACTGATGGGGATGCCAGCAGTTTCAGTTTGCCGGTTAACAGCAGCTTCTTCATGTTTGTGGTAGCCGGCTTTCTGGCCCAACTGGTGGATGGTACGCTGGGAATGGCTTATGGCGTAAGCTGCTCTACGCTGCTGTTGAATTTCGGCATATCGCCAGCTGTAGCCTCGGCGAGTGTGCATACCGCAGAGGTATTCACTACAGGTGTATCAGGCCTTTCGCACCTGTTCCTTAAAAATGTAAACATGAAGCTGTTTCTCAAGATTGTGGTGCCAGGTGTGATTGGTGCTGTAATAGGAGCCTGGCTTATCTCTGATTTTTTTGATGGCGGCGTTATCAAGCCTTATATCTCAGCTTACCTGTTAATTATGGGGATCCGATTGGTTGTGAAAAGTTTTAAACCTGTTCAGCCAAAAGAAGCTGCAAAAAGGGTTTCGCTTCTGGGCTTTGTAGGTGGATTCTGCGATGCCATCGGCGGTGGCGGCTGGGGACCGATTGTAACTACTAATCTTATTTTTCAGGGTAAAACTCCAAAAGAAACGATAGGAACAGTAAATACAGCAGAGTTCTTTGTGGCTTTCTTCAGCACCGGGGTGTTTTTGTTTTTTGTGGGGATAGACAGCTGGCCTATCATACTGGGGCTGATTATCGGAGGCGTGCTGGCCGCTCCTATTGGTGCGGTTATGGCTAAACGCGTGAAGCCTAAAACGCTCATGCTGCTGGTGGGTAACCTTATTATACTTATCTCTGCTTATACCATTTATAAAAGCCTGATTTAAATGGCCTGCACCTTCTGCAGCCTGACCTCTTGCTTGTTACTACCTACTTATGTAAGTATAAAACAAAATATAGCAGAATTAAGTATCGTTTAAGAGGTCTAGCTTAGCATCTGAAAATGGAAGGTATTTTTAACACAACAGGAAACTTAGCACCTGCTACGTATCACTACACACCCCAGAACGAACAGGAAGCCTGGATTGCCATTATGCACGCCTGTATAGCCGTGGATGAAAACGTAGCGGACGAAGAACTGGAAGCGTTGGCACAAACACTGGCAAGCAAGTCCTTGTTTGAAGGGCACGATGTGCTGGCTTACAGCAAAAAGGTATTTTATGCACATGCCCAGATCGGCAGTAAACAGATGATCGATATTTCAGTTGATAGGATATCTCCTGAAAACAAAGCAACACTTTTTGCACAAACCATTCAGCTTGTCTTAGCCGATTGTGTGGTGGCTGACCAGGAAAAAGAACTGATAGAATACCTTTACTCTGCCCTTGATCTGGAAGCCGGTCAGGCCAGCAAGATTGTAGATGTTATCCGCATCCTCAACAAAGGCAATATTTGCCTGTAAAGCGAAACTGCTAGCTTAGGAAAAAGTGTACTTCCTATCTTACGTGTATCTTTCTTATCTTCGCACAAAAGAGCAGACATGAAACTGATTGGAGATATAGGCCGGATCAAAGCCACCAGAGATTCACAAAACCAGGATATTGAAGTACACATTGATAAGGTAGAATACATTACCTCAAAAAAAGACGGGAAGTATTTTCAGGAATTCAATTATATAGATGAACTGGATACTCCCCTTATTTTGACAGGCGACTGCCTGGCGCTGATAGTTGACAAAAACGCTGCAGAAGGAGAATATGATTTTAAAGTATACGACAAAAACGGCGATGACTATGAGCTGAACTCTTTCAAAGTGCTCTATTTAACCACCGCATATGATTTCGATGCCGATCTGACCATTCTGACATCTGTTGATTATACAGTAACTGTTTCGAATGATGCATATAAGCAGATGAAGGCGGAACGGAACAAAGAGAAAAAGAAGAAAGGCAAAGGCCGCAGAAACTAGCATATGCACATCATGCCGGAGGCCCTGCTTTAGTATTGCAATACTAAAGCAGGGCCTCCGGCATGTATAAAATAGGTATTTAGATCCAGCTTCTACGCTCGCTAAAGTGATTACAGCCGAATTGGGCACCGGTAATCATTTCGAATTGCTGCGGTGTGTTGTTTTCCATCACAGCATCGTGCACCAGCGGCAGTACATACTCCGGATTCATACCAGTCTTGCCACTTAGTTCATCACATACACCAAAAGCGTCGCTTTCTATTTTCACCTGTTCCGGTTTCTGTTCCCAGTGATTACAGTTATTGCAAATAGCTTCCATATATCGAATATTTTAGTTCTACATCAGTTATAGAACCTTATACTCCTAACCAAGCCATTCAGGTTTCAGATATTGTACTTTATTAACCGAAACAGCAGGATGCACAGCTAGCAAAACAGGGTAAACAAACCAGATAAAGAAGTAAAGAACAGGCTTTAATTAAATACAGAGCTATTTTCAAACATAAAACAAGGGAATAAACTGCAGGCTTTATCATTATTTAGATTTATTAAAAATAATACTTTAACAAGTTTAATCCTGCTGTTCCAGACTGCTTTAACAAGTCAAGTTCACAAACAATTTATGAGGTACTTACTTATATGCTATGATGGATGAAAAACTAACTTTCTTCATTGGCTGCCTTGAAACAGGATTGATGGCTTCCACTACCCCTTCTTTTTTGAGCTGCTCAAAAGCTTCTTTGTAATTCCCCCTGATATAATTGGTGCCGATGTTATGGTGCCTGTAGATACTCTCGATGGGAAGGTTGTGATAATAACCGGCCTTAGCAGCCAGCTCAGTAACAAGATTTTTTATAGAATACCTGTACTGCTCCTGGAACAGGGAAAGCTGATGTTTGATATTGGCTCCAAATAAAGGCACGCCGTCCTCCTGGTAATCGCTGTACATGAGCAGCAACTCCTTCATTTTCATGTAAGCATCTTCTGTTTTCGATACAAAAAAGATGTAGTGCCCCGTTTGGTGTTTCTTAGGCAGGCTTATTTTAAAACGGAATGTCTTGTAGCTTTTTTCCCGGAAAATATCTTCAAAGCTATCCATTATGAAATCCTCCCGCTGGGCAGCATCCTGGTAACGCTCACAAAACTCCCTGATCTTTTCAACCCGCTCAGGACCGAAGATATCCAGCAACAGGTCTCCTTGCTCTGTCTGCAGAATAGCCGTGCGCACCTTGGCCGGATTAAACAGCATAAACAAATCAAGCCCCCATCTTCGGATACTCTGCAACAGGAGCTGCTGCGAAAATTTATAGCCGAACGGGTCTAGATAAAGCAGGCTGGGCGTATCGGTGCCAAGCAGTTTAACCAGCAAACTAAAGTTAGCTTCCTCCTGCAGCATAACCGGCTTATGCACCAACTCATCGTAGTATGGCAATTGTTCGAGATTGGTTTTAAGTTTTGCTACAACGGCCTGCTTTTCGTCGTTAAAAAAAGTCCTGACAGTTTTGTTAAGGTTATACTTCTCGATGGAGCCAAAAATACTATTCAGAATTTTAACAGGTGTAGCCGGCTTTCCGTGCTCTGGCTTCCCCTCACCGGCATAGAGGTCGATAAAGGCAAGCGTTGGCAAAGACCTGTAGCGCTGCCCCTGTAGCATGGTACTGCACCAGGACTTGAAGAACTCGTTTAACAATTCTGATTTTATTTCGGCAGAACTCCGCTGAATTTTAAAGAAATCGTTTGTATCGACAGTCGCCATAAAGAATTTATTCTTTTAAAAGCCAATTACCTCCTTCTTCCCTTTCAGCTTTTAACAGAGCACAAAAACATTAGCTTTTATAGAGGGATGCAAAATTAATATAAAAGCTGGAAAAGCTGCTGAAATTTCCTGCTCCCGACAAGCTACTCCACATATTAAAATAGTTGGGTATAAAAAAGGGGCGCCTCTTACCGGCAAAGCTTCAGGGGCAGGAACATTTTGCATGCTATATGAAAACAAATTAGATTTACACCTTAGTTGTTTATTACCTTATCAAGAAACTGCAGCAGCATAAAGAATGGTTGAATTAAATTTGGAGAGTTTATACGCGGATGCGGTTTTACAAATTCAATACTCAAAAAGTGCTTCGCTTCTGCACCTTACCTTTCTGAAAACTCCTGAAAAGCAGCAGTTCAGAAATGCTTATAAGCTAGCTATTGATGTGGCCTTAAGAAAGGGAGCACACTACTGGCTATCTGATGCGCGACAAATAAAAGAAATGCTTCCCGAAAATCAGGGTTGGCTGGTGCAGGAAATGCAGCCATTACTACAGTCTCAACTCCGCAGGTTTGCTATTGTAATGGCGCCTGAATGTTTTGTTATGACCAGCCCTGATAAAGTGTATGAAAAGCCGGCACAGGCAAGCGCAGAACATCTGAAGGGTATAACGAAAGTACATTTCGAGATGGATGCCGCTTTTAGCTGGCTGTCTTCTGAGGAAAGGTAATTCAACCAGGTACTGGCAAGCTCTCCTCTAAGCGGGAAAAGCAAAGGCTGCAAAGTGTAATAAACTATTTTTACTGTTCCAGATTCTTTTCAGAATTGCTGATCATTTTAGCGGCTTATGAAAATACTTGTTATAGAAGATGAACCCGACATGCTGGGCAACATTGTCTGGTCGCTGGAGGAAGAAAAGTATGTAGTAGAAACGGCCACCACTTTTGACGCTGCTCTTGAAAAAATAAACCTCTACCAATACGACTGCATCCTGCTGGATATTTCGTTGCCTGACGGAAACGGTTTAGTGATTCTGGAAGAACTCAAAAAGCTGGATGCTACACAGGGAGTGATCATTGTATCAGCAAAAAACTCCGTAGACGATAAGGTAGCCGGTTTGGATTTAGGGGCCGATGATTACCTGCCAAAGCCATTCCACATGGCAGAGCTGCACGCAAGGGTAAAATCGGTGCTACGCAGAAGGAAGTTTGAAGGAAACCGGATTATTGAACTGGGCAATTTACGCATAGACCCGGATGAAAGAACAGTATATGTAAACCAGGAGCAACTGGTGCTGAACCGGAAAGAGTATGATATTCTGCTCTACTTTGTTTCTAATAAAAACCGCCTGGTAAGTAAAACTGCTTTGGGCGAGCATGTGTGGGGCGACCAGATAGATGAGGCAGACAGCTTCGATTTTATTTATTCCCAGATAAAAAACCTCCGGAAAAAACTGAAGGAGCATGATGCCCAATTAGAAATACAGGCAGTTTACGGCATTGGTTATAAACTGCTGCTCTTATGAAGTTACTCAACCATACCCTTCGTTATTTTGCTGCAGCTCTGTTTGTTATTATCACGGGCTGGGCCGGTTTATTTTACTATAACCTGCTCGACGAAATTTACGACAGCCTGGACGATGGGCTGGAAAACTATAAGATCCTCATCATAAAAAGAGCAGAAGTAGACAGCACTATTCTGCACAAAACTGGTTTTGATGAAGATAACTACTCTATTAAGCCGGTAGCTGCCCCTCACGCACTCAGCTTCAGAGACATTTACAGCGATACCACCATGTTTATGGAAAACGAGCAGGACTATGAACCTGTTCGCATGCTGACCACTGTATTTCGACAGCACAACCGGTTTTATGAGCTGCGCGTGGTAAACACCATGATTGAGACCGACGATCTGATAGAAGACCTGCTATACTCTATTCTGTGGCTCTACCTAGGCTTGATTGCCACCATTCTTTTACTAAACAATTTTCTTCTGAAAAGGATCTGGATGCCTTTCTACTCCCTGCTACAACAGCTCAGGCACTATCGCCTAGAAAAACAGGACACCGTTGTGTTTGAGGAAACCAATGTGGCTGAGTTTAAGGAGCTGAACCATGCGGTAGCAAAGCTGCTTCAGAATACAACCAACACCTACCTCAGCCAAAAACAATTTATCGAGAATGCCTCACACGAACTGCAAACACCTCTTGCCATTAGCCTAAACAAGTTGGAGTTACTGCTGGAGCAAAACAACCTTACTGAAGATCAGGTGCAGCTGTTAGCCAGCAGTATACACAACCTGGAACGCATGGCAAGGTTAAACAAATCTTTACTGCTAATTTCTAAAATTGAAAACAAGCAGTTCCACGTGGAGGAAGAAATAAACCTGAACCAGCTACTTCAATCTCTTGCAGAGGACTTTTCGGATCAGGCTGCTTTTAAAAACATTACGCTCTCCGTAGAAGAAAATGGTGTCTGCCAGGTTGCCATGAACCCGGATCTTGCTACTATTCTGCTTAGCAACCTCTTAAAAAACGCTATTATTCATAACCATACAGGAGGCTATGTGCTGGTAAAGGTTAGCCCTTTACAACTGCTGATAGAAAATAGCGGTAAAGGAAGCTCTTTAGACACGAATAAGATGTTTGAGCGTTTCCAGCGAGACGGGCAAAATCCTACTTCAACCGGTTTGGGCTTACCAATTGTGAAGGCGATAACAGCTTTGTATGGTTTTAAAATCAGCTATACTTACCAGGATAAACATATCATGCGGCTGGATTTAAAGGTGAAGTGATGTTAGGTTCTTTTTCACAAGAAGTTTTCATTCCCAATTCTTTCCAGATTCAGCCTCTACTTTAGTGTCCTTCATATTTTGTTTAACCTTACGTGTTCAATTGATGAAACTAAAGATGTTATCACTGGCTTTCCTTCTTTTCTCCTGCATCTGTTTTTTACCGAACAGCAAAGGCATGCAACAGCCTGAAACGTCGGCTAACGTTGCTGTTACTTACCTGAGCATTTATCCGGCGGCTAAAGGTTTGACTTTGCTGCAGCAAACCTCCAAAGGAAGTCTAGCACAACCTGTAGCACACTGGGAACTGCCACCTGAATTGCGGGAAGTATCTGGTATTGCGCTGGTGCAGGATAATGTAATGGCCTGCATCCAGGATGAAGAAGGGATTATTTTTCTTTACGATCTTGAAAAGAAAAACATAACGCAAAAGATTCCCTTTGCACAACCCGGAGACTATGAAGAGATTGTAATTGTAGGCCAGACGGCTTATGTATTGAGAAGCGACGGAGTTATTCTTGAAGTGTCAGATTTCAGAAACGGTAACCCGAAAACAAAATCCTATACTTCTGTTCTGGCTCCTACACAAGATACAGAAGGCCTTGCCTACGATAAAAAAGCCAATAGATTACTGATAGCCTGCAAAGGGTACGACGAGAAACTGGGCCACTATAAAGGGGTCTATGCTTTTTCTTTATCAGGCAAAAAGATGCAAGCTTCTCCGCTGCTAAAAATTTCATTGGAGCAGCCAGAACTCGCTCATAACCCCAAAAAACATAAGAACCTTTATGATGTGCTACAGCCGTCGTCACTGGAAGTGCATCCTATAACAGGAGAATTATACCTTCTGGATGCTAAGAATTATTACCTGATAACCTTGGACAATGATGGAAGCATTAAAAAGAAAGTTGTGTTGGATAAAGCCCAGTTACGACAAGCCGAAGGCTTAACGTTTAACAGCAAAGGGGAAATGTTTATTTCGAGCGAGGGTAGCAAAAAAGGAAAAGCGGTTATCTTAAAGTATTCCTCAGGTATTTAGATGCCACTATTTTAAGGTAAAGATATGCTATAGGCACATGAACTGCCAGCGTGACAAAGCAGATCATGTGCCTATAGCATATTTAACTGCTACTCCATTCTCAGGTTCAGAACAGGATTAGTTGTTGCGGCTTTAACAGCCTGGTAGCTGATTGTAATGAAAGCCAGTACAGCCGCCACCAGTGCTGCAAAAGCAAATATCCATACAGGAATATCGATGCGATAAGCAAAATCCTGCAGCCACTGTTGCATCGCATACCAGGCCAATGGAAAAGCTATAAGGGCTGCCACCAAAACCAGCTTCAGAAAGTCTTTGGAGAGCAGCGTAACAATAGAAGAGGTTTCGGCTCCTAATACTTTGCGGATGCCGATTTCTTTTTTTCTGCGTTCTGCTGAATAGGCTGCCAGTCCGAAAAGGCCAAGGCAGGCTACAAAAATGGCAATGGCTGTAAAAATAGTTAGCAGCGACTTTAATTTATCTTCGGCCTTATACATCTTTTCAAAGTTCTCATCCATAAAGATGTATTCTATCGGATAGTCAGGTGAGAATTTGCTCCAAACCGTTTTCACATGGTCTATAGCACCACTAATATTTACAGGCTCCATTTTTACTGCCACTTTAATATTAGCGCCACTGTAAATCTGTAGTACTGTCGGATCCATTTCGTCGTAGAGGCTTTTAAAGTGGAAGTCTTTAACTACACCAATTACTTTTCCTTCTTTCAGCGAATCAGGGTTATCCCACGTAGGCCAGTACAAGGTCTGCCCAAGCGCCTTTTCCGGAGTGCCGTAACCAAGTTTTCTCACAGCGGTCTCGTTCAGCATGAACCCATGATCTGCATCCGTTTTAAATTCTCTGGAAAAAGGCCTCCCTGCCACTACTTTAATATCAAGTGTGTTGATATAATCAAAATCCACCATGAGCATGGAGACCGGTTGATGCTCTTTCTCCCCTTCTTTCGGAACAATAACCCCATCACCTGCCGTAGCATCACCGGGAAAACCATAGCCGATGGATACATCCTTAATTCCTGTGCCTTTCAGTATTTCACCTTTAAAGGTTTCATAGTTTTCGAACATATTCTCTCCCCTCATCGTGAAGAACATAATCTGTTCCTTATTAAAGCCTAAGTCTTTGTTGTGCAGGTAAGACACCTGTCTATGTACAATGGAGGCACAAATGATCAGAAAAATTGACAAAGCAAACTGCACCACAATTAGCCCATGCCGAAGCCACTGTATCTTACCTGCTTTAGCATCTACAACTACCGAACTTTTAAGAACTTTTACAGGCTTGAAACCGGATAAAACCAAAGCCGGATAAAAACCGGCCAGTATGCCCACCACCAGTGTAAGCAGAAGCAACAGCAAAAGAATAGCAGGAGTAGTGAACACATTAAACTGCATTTCTTTACCGGTAAAAGCATTGAGTGAAGGGAGAATAAGAGAGGTCAGTGCCGCAGAGAAAATAACACTGATAAGGGTAAGCAAAACCGTTTCTCCGATAAACTGGAATATTAACTGGCCTCGGCTAGCACCTATCGCCTTTCTTACGCCCACCTCTTTTGCACGCTGCATCGACTTGGCAGTGGCAAGATTCACGAAATTGAAGCAGGCTATGAGTAAAATGAAAAAGGCAATGATACCAAGTGCCCTCACATACGTTATATTGCCTTTTATAGACTGGTCGAACTTAAAATTAGCAGAGTACAGGTATACCTCGTTCAGGGGCTGCAGGAATGGCAGGTACTTGTAGGGTTCATGCCGATCCGGATCGATCTGTTGTTTAACAATCTCTCTGAACTTTGCCTGTGCCAGTGCTGGATCTGCACCCTTCTTAAGTTTAACATAGGTGTAAAACTGCTGCCATCCCCAATTTTTCATACGCTCGGCAGGCAACTCTGCAGCTTTTAGCGAAAACACAAAATTCACAGGCAAATGAAAGCGCTCCGTAGTACTAAAAACACCTCTTACGATGTATGGAAGTTTATTAACGGTTACCTCCTTTCCAACAGGATTGATCTCGCCGAAGGCTCTCAGGGCAAACTTATCTGATATCACTATAGATGAAGGGTCAGCAAGAGCTTTATCTGGTGTGCCATAAATAAACGGAAGCTGAAAGATTTCAAAAAATCCCGGGTCAGAAAAAAAGCGGCCTTTTTCGTAGATATTCTTCTCCCCCACTTCTACCAGGTTATTCGCATCAAACTGAAGCATTAATATACGCACAACAGTTTCCACCTCCGGTATACTTTGTTCTAAAGTGGTACCAAACATGGGTGGTACCGAAACCATCACCTCTCCCGCATCTTTTGCTGACATGTCGTTGTAAACCCGGTATACCCTGTCTCCTTCCGGCAAAAATTTGTCGTACTGTAATTCGTCATACACAAATAAGCCAATTAGCAGGCATGCTGTTAAGCCCAAAGCAAGACCTGCTATATTAATGAAGGTAAATCCCTTGTGGCGATAGAGGCTTCGGTAGGCTGTTTTGAAATAGTTTCTAAACATAATAGTAAATTTACAGGGTTCTTTTCAATAGTTCTGTCTGAAATCGGAAAGCATAGCTGCTCTTCTGACATCTATCAGAACAAGTGCCACAACCATATCTTATTAATTATCAGTAAACTATATAATTGCACAGATAAATTTCTGTGCAAAAGCGCGCGTTAAGTGTGCAAAATCGCACACTTAACGCCACATCAAAAAAGCACTTCTACTTCATAGTCAGCTTGTTGTAATAATGGCATAATTATAGTTTCTTTCGCAGCTATATATGTATTGTTTATGCTGTTAAAAAAGGCCTCCATACTGGTTGTTGACGATGATACTGATGTACTGACAGCAGTGCGCCTGCTGTTAAGGCCACAGGTAAAGGAAATAGTCACGGAGAAAAACCCTGAAAGCCTGCCTTCGCTGTTACAGCAGCAAGCGTTTGATGTGATCCTGCTGGACATGAACTTTAAAAGCGCCCTAAATACTGGAAATGAAGGATTGTTCTGGCTGCAGCAGATCCGGCAGATGAAATCGAGGGCAGCAGTCATTATGATTACAGCCTATGCCGATATAGATCTTGCTATACGATCTTTAAAACATGGGGCGTTTGACTTTGTGGTAAAGCCCTGGCATAACGAAAAGCTTCTAGCTACCATAACTGATGCCCTTCACAGCAAAGAGGCCGGACCTAAAATAACCTTGTCCAAGCAGTCAACGGCAACAGTAGAAACGGAGTTGTTAGGCGAATCAGGGGCTATGCAGGATATCCTTCTCAAAATAAGGAAAGTAGCGCCCACAGATGCCAATATTCTTATCTTGGGTGAAAATGGAACAGGGAAAGAATTAGTGGCCAAAGCCATTCACCAATACTCCCGACGAGCTGATAAACCTTTTGTAAAAGTTGATGTGGGCGCGCTCACAGAATCGCTTTTCGAAAGCGAACTGTTCGGCCATAAAAAAGGGGCCTTTACAGATGCACGTGAAGATAGAGCTGGCCGTTTTGAGGCTGCAAAAGAAGGCACTATTTTCCTGGACGAGATTGGGAATATTTCGCTGCACCAGCAGTCGAAGCTGTTGAGCGTTTTGCAGAACAGGCAGGTTATCAGGTTAGGCTCTAACGAACCTACAGACATTAACGTGCGTCTGCTCTGTGCCACCAATCTCCCTCTTGCTGACCTGGCAAACGAGGCGCGTTTCCGTAAAGACTTGATTTACCGCATCAATACCGTAGAAATTATAATTCCTCCTCTTCGGGAACGCGGGCATGATATTATACTTCTGGCTAATCATTTTATAAAGGTATACGCCTCAAAGTATATGAAGCCTGTGCCAGAGTTGGGCAAATCGACCCGGGAAAAGCTGTTGCATTATCATTTTCCGGGTAATGTGCGGGAGTTGCAGTATGCGATAGAGCGAGCCGTTATTATGGCTGATACCGAAGTGCTGGAAGCCGGCGATATTCTTTTTTCACCCATCGAATCAGCTCCGGCAGCAAAACTCCTGCAGGAAGAGACGAATCTGGAAGAATTGGAAAAGGCAACGATACTGCGGGTACTTGAAAAACACGGCGGTAACCTGAGCAAAGCCGCCAAAGAACTTGGCATAACAAGAACAGCGCTTTACCGACGCCTGAACAAGTATGAACTTTAAAGGTTTTAAAATAAAACTTATTCTGCGGGTTCTGCTGCTGTGCATTACCTTAAGCACCCCCAGCATTGCTATTGTAAATAATGGTGCTGAACTCCTGGTTTTTATTTTACCCCTGCTCTTGTTCCAGGTAATAGAACTGATCCGATTTCTGCATCAGGCACAGGATGAGCTCGCTCAGTTTATCGAGGCCGTTCAATACCGGGACTTCTCCAGGAACTACAATACAAAAAATACATCTACAGATTTACAGGTACTCCGCCAGAGCTTCAACCAGATCAATTATACCTTTAAAACCATCAGCCGCGAAAGAGAAACACAATACCAGAACCTGCAAAAGATAATGGAGCTGGTAAACACAGGTATTTTAACTTATAATCTGGAAAACGGCGAGGTGGTACTGATGAATGAATCTTTAAAAAAATTGCTGCATGTGCCTTTCCTGAAAAGTATCCATGCCTTAAAGAAAAGAGATGAAGCCTTATATGCGGCAGTGCAACGCCTGCTACCCGGGCATACCATTATAGCTACTGCACAGACAGATTATATTGAGAAGCGATATTCTAAAGTGCTTTTATCTGCCACTTCTTTTCAAAATAATGATCATACCTACAAACTTGTGGCATTTCAAAATATAAATGAGGCATTGGACGAAACGGAATCGCTTGCGTGGCAAAAGCTGTTGAACGTTATGACACACGAGATCATGAACTCAGTGGCACCGATTTCATCTTTAGCTGACACTTTGAAAAACCGCCTGCACCAAACAGACTATACACAAATTACAGCTGATGACATAGAAGACCTGGAAGTCGGTATCAGCACGATTAAACGAAGAAGCGAAGGATTGCTACGCTTCGCAGAAACTTATCGCAACCTGAACAAAATTACGACCCTTAACCTGGAACATATAGCGGTGAAAGAGCTTTTCTCGAACCTGAAAGGGTTGATGCAGCCAACACTTGAGCAAAGGCATATTTCACTTGAAATTATAGTAAGCGACCCTGACATTTCGCTACAGGCCGACCCAAACCTGCTGGACCAGGTACTGATTAACCTGCTGGTAAACGCCATAGAAGCGGTTAAAGCTAAAACAAATCCTCTCATTACTTTATCTGCTTCTTTAGCTACTGATGGTAAAGTAGTTATCCGTGTTAGAGATAATGGTACCGGCATGTCTAAAGAAGTGCAGGAAAAAATCTTTATCCCTTTTTTCAGCACCAAAAAACAAGGAAGCGGCATAGGGCTCAGCCTGTGTAAACAAATCATCATGCTGCATCGTGGCACTATACAGGTACAATCTGCAGAGGGAGAAGGCACAGCGTTTACGCTCCGCTTTGGATAAGAAAAAGTTCTGCTATAAACCTCATTTCCACTTTCCCTCGTACACTCTTTATGCGGCGAATTCCGGCGCAAATGAATTCAAGTTTTACAAAAGTGAAGGAGGATAAAATGTCAGATAATAAAAGAAACATAGACAATGAATTAAAAACTCAAGGCAACCCTAGTGCTAACTCGGGTGTAAGCGGGCAACTATCCGGCTCACACGAAGGACCAGTACCGGGTGGGGCTGACAACACACGCGGCGTAAATAAACCAAGCAGTGAGGGAACCAGCGGTGGCGCCAAAGCAGGTAAAGCCAGCCCTGATAAAGATACACAGGAAGTTTCAGCTACAACGACCCGCGGGGCAGACTCAACTGATAAGGAGTTCAGAAACAATCAGCCAAACGCCAGCACACTGAAAGGCCAGAAAAGCAACGAGAACCTGGGAAATGAGAAGTAATATAGTATAATGTAAAAGAGAAGAGCCGCCCCTGTAGGGGCGGCTCTTCTCTTTTACATTATACTTACTTTCCCTTTCTAAGATAGATATTACCGTTCATGTTCTTGATCATGATTTCGGAACCACCGCCATTTACCTTGCCGGTAATAAATTCAGCCAAAGTAACTTTATAAATTCCGCTATCGGTCCTTCCACCTGCTTTAGCCGATGCTTTTTGTGCAGCAATATCAAAGTCTGTAAAAATTTCGCCTCTGTCGGAGCTAAGCTTAACATCAAATTTGGCGTTGGCAGGCACCGTAATATCTACATTCCCATTTAAAGTAGAGAACGCCATGGGCTTCTGACTGTCCCAACGCAGGAAGTTTGCCTGTACTTTCCCATTGGTTGTATTTGCAACGGCATTACCCGATACATTTTCAAGTATTATGTTGCCATTTACATTGTCCAGTTCCAGGTTGCCGTTTACATTACTTACTGTTAAGTCGCCATTGTTTACTGTTGATATTTTAAGGTTAAAATTCTGTGGTACCAGTATCTCCAGGTCGATAGGTTTAGTAACTGCATCGGTAGAGACTTTAACTGCATTGTTTTGCTCCGTTACAGTCAGATTTAAACTTGAGTCTGTTATTTTTCTTAAACCAGCCTGTGTATTTGCCTGTCCGCTATTTGCCCTGGATCGGGTTCTGGCAGCTCCCTGGCTTGCCCTGACCACAACTTCTTTGCCTTTTGTGCCAGTAACTTTAATAGAACCAAAGATAAGGCCTGCATCTAAAGTCCCGCTTTCGTTAGGTTTGGTAAGAGGCACTACGATCTCTTCTACTGCATTGTCCTGTGCAAAAGCCTTGGCACACCATAGTAGTATTAGTAATATAAGGATGTTACGTTTCATATAGATATTCAAAATCAGCAGGCATTGTCGCCATTTGTTAATAGTTGATTTTAATTAGTGATCTTTAAAAGCAGATCCAGGTGTTATATTCAGATTACGATTCGGAAAAGAGAATTTGAGCAAGCACATTTTTCAATTGTAAATCCGGACTTAGCAAAAGTCTAGCTTCCAGATTTTACAATCACTTTCCCATTAAAGGTTTTTAAATTCAACTGAGCCGTGCCTCCTCCTGTTCTAAATGAAGTTGCTTTATCGACCTTAAAGGTTGTTTTGGCGCCGTCGGAAGAGTTTGTTTTCTCTATCTTCGGGGAGAGCTTTTGCAGGTCGGCCAGATCAGTATATAAATCTCCATTAAAAGAACTGAAGTTGATCGTGGCGGACAGCGCCTTCTGATAGAACAGTTCAATATCTCCGTTCAGGGTTTCCAGGTTTGCCTCCCACTTTGGGTTTTCCTGGTAAGTGACCGTGAGTTTTCCATTGATCGTTTTGGCATCCAGATCACCGGAAACATTTTCCAAGGTAATAGGTCCGTTTATAATTCGGGCAACGATGGAGTTAGCATTTAAATTCTGTATGCTAATGTCGCCGTTGTTAATGGTTTCCACAGAAACATTGGTATTCTGAGGCACTTTAACTGTAAAGTTATGTGTAAACCTATAATCCGGCTCCCGATCAATGTTTAAATTTCTGCCCTTACCTGGGTTATTTCTTTTAGCATGGATAAAGGGAGCTTTCAGGTAACTGATGATACTGTCACCGCTTACCTCGAATTCCAGCTTCAGTTCTTCCTGTGCTTTCCGAAGTCCGTTCGGATTTATGGGTTTAATTACCCGCTCTACTTCCAGTACTACCTTGTTGCTGTTATGCGTTACCACGTGCACAAAGCCATCTATATTTTCGATGCGAAGCACATTTTCTGGTGATTTTCGGTTAAAAGTAAATTCTCTTACAATTTTCTCAGTGTGTTGCTGAGCCATTAATCCTATTCCGTTCAGAAGAAATATAATCAGCCAGATAATTTGTTTTACAATGCTCATTTCTTTCAGATTAAGACGTTTATACTCTCTTTGATTTTATCTTTCACAAATTCATTTGTGTTCTCATCATCCAGCAACTGCCGTAGTTGGGGCACCGCATTCTTCTCCTGTAGCGCCTGCATCAGGTCGGCCAATGCGATCTGTACCATCGGGGAGTCCTGCTTGTTAATCGACTGGATCAGTTGTGCTCGTACGGTAGGGTTCGCAGCATGTAATTTTAAAGCTTCGACGGCAGCCAGCCGCACATTCACATTTGAGTCGTGGTTCAGGGAGTTGAAGAGGGCCTGAATTACCTTCTCATCAGCGTCAGCTATTTCGTAGGAAATATTAACAGCTTTCAGTCTGTCTACTGCGGCTGGTTGTTCAATTAAAGTAGTGAAAAGCATTTCCTTTACCTGCTTTAGCTCCATAGCCAGCATCTGGGTGTCCGGGTGTTGTGCTGGTTGCTGTGCAGGAGAAAAAGTCAGCCAGGCAGCAAAAAAACCGAACCCAAACATAAGCAGCGTATAAGCCAGCTTAACCGGGCTAAGCATCTCTGCCAGGCTATTCCAGAGCATGCTCCAGGTGAGCTGAGGTTTAGCAAGCTCCGTTCGCTCTATTTCAGTCGAGAGCATACGATAGAACTTGTGCTCAAGCCCAGCACCGGGTTCGGGTTCAGGTAGTGATGAAAAACGGTATAATGTTTCCCGCATTGCCTCTACCTCGCTGGCTTGTATTTTACCATCGGCCAATAAAGCTTCAAACGTTGTTACCTGCTCCGCTGTCAGGTTTCCCTCCAGGTACTCCAGTATCATTACCTGATATTTCTCTTCGCTCATATGCTTATTCCCTTTGCCTGTATCTTTCTAAATGCTTCCCGTAAGTCCTGCACTGCTCTAAAAACCTTAACTTTTACATTGGCTTCCGAGCAGTTATATATGGTAGCTATATCCTTGTATTTGAGCCCCTGAAACTTGGTGAGCAACAGGAGCTCCTTCTTCTCTTCACTTAGATGGTCCAGCGCCAGCTCCATCAGCTTCAGGTCTGCTTCCTTCTCAGTAGCCTCCCCTAACGCAGCAGTATCGGGCAGTGCTTCTTCCTTTTTGCCAATATCTTCCCGGATGCCCAGCCGAGCTGCCCTCTTGTGGTAATCGACAAGCACATTTCGGGCAAGGTGGTAGAGCCAGGTAATAAATTTCCCGTCGCCCCGATAGGTATGCCGATACTTCAGCACCCGCTCAAACACATCCTGCACCAGGTCTTCGCTCAGCTCCGGATCCCGGGTAAACCTGAAGTAAAAGCCATACAGGCTTCTGCCATACCTCTTAAAGAGGTGGCCTAGCTTGTCAAGGTCCCCGGATTTCACCTTGAGCATCAAAGCATTGTCCGTAAATGAATCCAATCTATTGCCAGCTTATAGTTGCTACTCCCTATAGGAAACTTCAATATCCGAAAAGGTTACAGCTGTTGGTGAGATATGTTAAAAAATAGCATGAACAGTCCTTCAGTTATCATTTCAGCTGTTGTAAGGTAAGGGCAAGTAATACTCAAGTTAATGTAACTAGTATTCCAGCTTTTCCTTGATGAATACAAGTATTAGAATTTAGGCGTAACTGATAACAGAGCCGACCCGTTATATCGCCGAACAAGGAAAGTTTTTCTAAAGAAAATTTTTGAAACAAAAACCTACATTAAAGGCTAGCTCTTGTATAGATTATAGTGCTCCCTCTTTGTAGGACCACGAGTTACTGTTTCTAAGTTGATTCCCTACTTATACTCTCCCCAACTCACGCAGCCTGTTGTTTATAGACCTCTACCGGAATACACCTGCCGATTCCCTGGTGATGCTTCTCATGGTTGTAGAAACTGAAGAAGCCCTTCACTCCCTGATACAGCTCCCATCCATCCTTTGCCGGGTTTAAGTAAACATAGTCCCGCTTCAGCGTCCGCCACAGCCGCTCGATGTAAATATTGTCCAGCGCCCTGCCCTTGCCATCCATGCTGATGCGGATGCCTTCCTCCTTCAGGTGTCCCACCCACTCTTTGCAGGTGAACTGACTGCCCTGGTCGGAGTTCACTATCTGCGGTTTGCCGTGGCGGGCAATCGCCTCCCGCAGCACCGATAGGCTTGCCTCGGCCTCCAGGCTGTTGGACAGCCCCCAGCCGACCACATAGCGGCTATACACATCGATGACGGCCGTCAGGTACATAAACCCCTTCTCCAGCGGGATGTAGGTGATGTCCACCTCCCAGACCTGGTTTGGATCCGCTACCTTTAGGTTCCTCAGCAGGTAAGGGTGGATATACTCTGCCTGGCCCAGCTGGCTCAGGTTCCGCTTAGGGTAGATGGCCTCCAGGCCCATGAGCCTCAGGAGCCTTCTGACCCGCTTGTGATTCACCCGATACCCTTCATCCCGCAGGTAGTCCTGCATCTGCAAGACCCCGTGCGTGGGCTTGTCCAGGTAACGCTCGTCCAGCAGGCGCATGATAGCCAGGTTCTCCTCGCTCTCCTTTGCCGGAGAGTAGTAGACGCCGCTGCGGTGGATGCCCAGCAAATCACACTGGCAGCGGACGCTGAGCCCGCCTGTCGGCTCCACCAGCTTTCTCAGCTCTGTTAGAGTCCGAGCTTCCCTAAGCTTTTTTTAAGAACTCTTTCTCCAACTCCAGACTGCCGATGCGGGCATAGAGCGTCTCGGTGTCAGGCTCCTGTGCAGGACCCTTCTCCTTTTCAAAGACAAGAGAAGAGTTCTCCACAAACTCCTGCTTCCATTTGCTGATCATGTTCGGGTGCACCTCGAAGCGTTTGGACAGCTCCGCCAGGCTCTCCCGCTCTTTCAAAGCCTCCAGGGCTACCTTGGCCTTGAAGGCCGCGCTGAATTTCCTTCTTTTCCCTTTCATTGTTTCACTAAGTTAAATGTTATACGTCAATTAAAATAGTGGACCTAAACATAGGGAGTATTATAGATAAGCTATTCTCTAAAGTAGGTTATGTGTATTTGGAGAATTTAGATTATGGAGAGTTCTTATATCGATTGCTTGCCCAGCTTTGGGTATATACCATTAGCTTCTGAACGCTATTAGTATAGCTGGCATAAACCAAATTGCTGGCCATCAGTAAATCATCGTAAATAAAATCGGCTCTGCAGGTGTTGTTTAAAATAATACCTCCTACTTTAGCAGCTGCCAGAAAAATGTACTCAGGCTTTACATCTCTAAAAAAGAACGAACCCTCTGCTGGTTTCTTAAATCCAGTTTTTGCTTTGTTTTTAAGACTATATTTTCGAACCCTGCTTTAGATAAATATCATACGATAGCCGATCCAACCATACCTTAGTGGCCTGCTACATAAATTTTAGCATTCCTCTTCATCTTAAAGTTTACTTTTATTGTTGTGTAGCGCTAGAATAAAAGCGCTATTATATCTTTATGTTTTCAGTAGATAATTTACTGCTTTAAGCAGGTAGTGGAATCGTTGTGTTTTCATTCTCAAACACAGGTCTTGCTTCATAAGGCCCTGGTAACATATAGGATTCTTCGAAATTTGACATAATTTTATCAATTGAAAGGTATTTTTCGGAATAGAGGCGGGCATTCCTTGACATATAGCTTAGATCTTTGTTTATGGCCACTTCTATACCATCAAATAGCTGTTGCCTATTTTCAGCCTCTACTAGTACACCCATATTATATTGCTTTATTAAAGAGTACATACTAGAACCTTTATTGGCTGTGACCAAAGCTAAGCCTCCAATAGCTAATACAGTTGTTAATTTAGAAGGCATTACCAAATCTCCTGCATTTGCTTTTTGAACCACTAAGTGCAAGTCAGCCATGTTAAGAAATTGGTTAAACTTCTCGATAGGCTGTAAAGGAAAGAATATAACGTTGTTGAGCTTTAAATCTTCAGCTAAAAGCTGCAGCTTCTCTTTATAAGGCCCTGAACCACAAATAACAAATTTCATGTTGCTGGTTTGAACAAATTTATTTGCAGCATGCAGAATGTTTTCTATTCCTTGCTTCTCCCCTATGGCTCCTGAATAAAGTATGATTTTATCTGTAGGATTAAATCCGAAACTTTCTTTAAGTCGTGCCCGATCTTTAATTGGATAGAATTGAGTGAGATCTGTTGCATTTAAGAAAAGTGATACTTCCTTATGGGTCTTTTCCCTTGTCTTTTGAGCCATACCTTCACCAACACAAGTAATGAAGTCACAACTATTAATAATATATCTTTCTATCTTAAACAACTTATTGATTAAACCTGGAGCTTTTAACATACCCAAATCTCTGGCAGCTTCAATCTGCAGATCATGAACATGATATAAAATCTTCGCTTTAGTAAACTGTTTACAGAGTAGTCCTAATAAACCAATCAGAAAAGATGGACTTACAGCAATTATAAAATCGAACTTTTTCTTAAACAATAGAGGAAGAATTTGAATAAAAGCAGCAATAATAAAAGACAGGTCTAACAGCATCCTCTTTAAGCCAGAAGGTTTTGCGGGAACAAACATTGGGCACCTGTGTATGGTAACTTTCCCTCCGGAATTATAATACTGCATTTCTTTTTTATACCTGTACCTATCTCGCAAGTAAGGCTCCTGTACTTTCCAATAGGGATAATATGGGTAAGAAGTTATAACAGTACAATCATACCCCTTCTTTGCCAACCAATTAATCTGCTCTCCACTGTACTTCCCTATCCCAGTAGGTTCCGGGTAATAATTATACCCAATCAACAATATGGATTTCTTCATAATTTATTTACCCCAATGCTAGAAAACAACTTACTATTTAATCATTTGGCTTTTTTGCTTCTTTTAAATAATAGAAACAGAAGTATTATAACAGGTTGGTGAAAGTTAGAGGAACAATGTAATCAGAGAATGAACTATTCTTTTCTGAAACCTGTAAACATTTCTTTAGGTAACAAAAAGGATTTGAGAAACCCATTTCTTTAAAAATGGGTTAATAAAATATGGGAATGTATTCCTCTATCGATATGATTCATTAAAATATTTAAGAAACATATAATTCTTAAAATTTTAAATTGCGTTAATCCGTAATATTAAAGAGCCTGATAAACAAACAAAAACGGAAGTGCTATTCTTCAGAATTCTTTATTATTTTAGAGAACTTATACTTTAAGCTTTATTGTAGAACACGTTTATCTTTATGGCCATGAAAATACTAAGCACTCTTATAGGGCTTTTCAGAAGAGGCGACAAAACGAAGGCCACAACACATCATTCTCCTTTTACTGAACGCGAATTATCTGATGCATATGAAGCCTTGCATTTAGAAGTGATGCATGATATACAAAAAACAACGCATTCTCCGTCTGAGTTAAATAACGAAAGCAAGGCCGAAAATGAATTAGTAAAAAATAAACTTAAAAAGCATTTCTCACCCAATATAAGATCTGACATAAGTAGTAATAGCCAGGATACTGTTTAGCATAATGCATATGCTTCAGCAAGTTCTTCTCTTCCTATTACACTATCTTCAAATGATGTCATTATTATTTCTCTAGATAGATATCGCTCTGCATATAAACGAGCATTTTGGCAGTGCTTCTCATTGTTATCAGAAATTGCAAGTTTTATACCCTCGGTCAGAGCTGCTTGATTTTCTGCATCAACTAACAGGCCCATCTTATATTTATTAACAAGTTCGTAAAGCCCAGACCCACGATTAGCTGTTATTAAAGCTAATCCACCAACCGCGAGTACGTTAGTTAACTTTGAAGGCATTACCAAATCACTTGCATTTGCTTTCTGAATAATTAAATGAATATCAGCCGTGTTTAGAAATTGGTTAAACTTTTCGATTGGCTGAAGTGGGTAAAAAATGACATTTGTAAGATTTAAGCTTCCAGATAAGCTCTGTAACTTCTCTTTATAAGGACCGGAACCGCATATTAGAAATTTTACTCCTTCCATGGTACTCAGCTCTTTTGCTGCATAAAGTATAGCCTCCAGCCCTTGCTTCTCTCCCATTGCACCTGAGTATAAAATAATGGTATCTGTAGGTTTGAAACCAAACTCTACTTTTAATGCTGACTTATCCTGTACAGGATAGAAGAAGTTTATATCAGCCCAGTTTGGGAATAAAAGCACATCCTTATTTGCTTTATGCCTGATTCGCTGAATCATTCCTTCCGAAATACTGCTGATATAATCAGCTTGATTTAAAATATATTTCTCTAAGGAGAACAACCCTTTGAGAATCTTTTCTGATTTTATCATTCTTAAATCGCGAGCAGCCTCAATCTGTAGGTCCTGTATATGGTAAAAGAATTTGGCATTACGCAGCTTCTTATAAAGAACACCTAAAAGACCAAACTGAAATGATGGTGCTATAGCTATTACTGTATCAAACTTTTGAGTGAAAATAAACTGCAGTAACTTTAATCCAGCAGTTAACAGGAAAGTAAGGTCAAGTATCATTCTCTTTAAACCCGTAGGGTTAGCAGGAACATACTGAGGACATCTGATAACCTTAAGTTTACCACCTTCTTTAACCTTATCAATATCATAATATTCTGTCTTATACCAGAACCTGTCGCTTCTATATGGTTCCTGTACTTTCCAGTAAGGATAATAAGGATAAGAAGTAAGAACGGTACAATCATACCCATTTTTTGCGAGCCAACTAATCATTTCACCACTATATTTACCAATACCTGTTGGCTCTGGGTGAAAATTATAACCAATCATCAAAATTTTCTTCATTTCCTTTTTTCTTATAGATCAAGCAACCTAATAAAATCGTGCACAAATAATTAATAGAAGATGAACAAGCAGAGATAACTTAGCTCTTACAATCGATTGTGAGTATTGTAACTTAGCTTTGCATATTTAAATTATCTGTGGCAGTAAAACTTATGTGTAGTGGCTATCAGATTATATACTCTTTAAAACAAGAAGACAAAATCGGAACATAAAACATAATAGCGGAAAGACCACCCATTGTATTTATAAGCTTTACAAGAAATACTATGCCAAAAATTATAACAACGATATGCTATATGTATAACAGCAAATAATAAAGCAGAAAAGGTATATCAAAAATACATTTAATCTTATTAGATGTGTTTTAAAGAGGTAAAAATAAGTTACAGGGTGCCAAATTGAATCATGATATCCCAATTTGACACTTTATAAAACCTAAATTTTTCCCATTTCGATTCAATAATTCCTATTATAAAACAACATTGGTTATATTTTGCTCATACTAACCGCCTTTAGCTGAATGTTGAGACTAAATAGACCTATATTATATATTTAATTAGGAATATTGGCATGATTATTAGAATTGAAACTAAGGATTACTATTTCAACCTATAATATCATAAATGAAGAATAAATATTACAAATATTGTTGAGCAAAGTGTAAGCATATCTCTAATAATTAGAGTTCACCCTTTACCTTCTCCTTCTTTACTTTTTAATGAAATACTAACATCAACTAAAAGCTACATACGCAATCACATAATATAGCGAACTCAAAACTTAGATTTATCTACAATAAACTGCAATACATAAGATAATGCATCAAACATGCTTTTAAAAGAAAAAACCTTCGAATCTAGAATCCTACTGCAACTAAAGACACCACTTAGATTTATAATTTACATTTTTGTTTTGGTTACAGCTTTTTCATGTGTACCCAGGAAAAAGCTACTGTATTTGCAGGAAGCTAGTAAAGTAAAACAGACTAATGCTAAATCCTTTGCTTCAAACAGCTTGGAATACAGACTTAAACCAGATGATGTAGTTTCTATTCATATTTTCAGTCTGACTCCAGGTCAGTTTAACATATTCAGCAGAAGTACCGAGGATGCTCAAAATCCTGCTACTATTTTTACAATAGACAGAGCGGGTTTTGTGGAATTACCTGCAATAGGACAAGTGGAAGTAAATAATCTTACTATTAAGCAAGCACAAGATAAAATACGACTTCTTTTAGAAGAGTATCTGAAAAGCCCTTTAGTGCGCATTGAGTTAAGGACCCCATTTGAGTTTACAATACTAGGTGAAGTAAACAAGCCCGGCCATTTTACTAAAGTTGGAGAAGAAATAACATTATTCGAAGCTTTAGGTTCAGCAGGCGACCTTACACGCTTTGCGGATCGCTCTAACATCAAACTGGTAAGGAAAAATAAAGAAGGACAAACAGAAATCATTAATATAGATGTTTTAAAGGCAGATCTTCTTGCAAGCGAATATTACCACTTACGCTCTGAAGACGTCATAATTGTGGATCCATTGGGGGCTAGGGGCGCCAGGGAAAACCAGCTCTTTTTCCTAACCTCAACTGTTGGCATTATTACATCGCTTTCTCTACTCTTATCAAGAATTTTATAATGAACTTAAAGCCTCCAACTAATCAAAGCTTTGATCCAACTCAGTTGTTTCAGCGCATATTATCTAAGTGGTACATTATTCTACTGTTCGTCACTGTATGTATAACCTGTGCCTATTTTTATAACAAATATTCTCTGCCACGATATAATGTCGTGACAACACTACAAGTAAAAAAACAGCAGGCTATTGTCTCAGCAGATCCAACTGCCCTAATCTTTAACCACGGAAGTAGTAACTCTCTTAACCTTCCGGATGAGACGGTTTTATTAAAATCATTTCCCCTGCTCACCTCCACAATCAGTGATCTTGATTTTGCTGTTTCATATTACTACAGTAATCCTCTTAAAAAAATAGAACTACATAAAAATTCTCCAATTAAATTATCAATTGATGTCAATTCTACATTCTTACCCTACGAGCAGGAATGGAAATGCTTACCATTGGACAGCACGAGGTATATTATTGAAATTGGTGATGAAATAAGGCATCAATTAGCCTTTAATAAGCAAGCCAATATAGACGGATTTATATTTACTGTAAACCTTGAGGATTATAGCGAACTTGTTAAGTATAATCATATCATCTTCAAAGTCAACAACCCTCTCCAACTAGTTCGCGACTACCAGGGACGGGTCAAGATTTCTCCATTCGATGAAAAATCATCCATCATCAATATTTCAGTGGTGGGAGAAAACCCGGATAAGGAGATAGAATTCTTAAATTCGTTTGTCAAAAACATCATTGATCAAAGTATCCAGAGTAAAAGACTTAATTCTGAACGTACTGCAAAATTTATTGATGAGCAACTGTCAGAAAACACCGATTCATTAAAGGCGATCGAAGGTCAGTTACAAAGGTTTAAAAATGAAAAAGCAACTGTTGATCTTAATGTAGAAGGGAATCAGCTATACACCAACATAAAAGAGTTAGAAAAACAAAAGGCTGACTTACTGCTAAGCAACCGCTATTTAGATTACCTGATACAATCTGTATCGAGTGAATCTGAAATAAACCAACTGATGATGCCGGCGCCAATAGATGGACAGGATCCTGTACTTGCTAAGCTATTAAACCAATTAGTAGATGCTCAGTTGGAAGTTAAGCTGCTTGCCAATGACAAAATCACAAAAAATCCACTCTTACAAGAAAAGAAAAAAATAATAAAAGATCTTAAAGATAACATTACCTATAATGTTAAAAGCCTTAAAGGCAAGAATAACATCCGCCTGAAGGACATGAATAGCAGAATCTCTATGTTTTCGGCTTCTCTACAAGGTATTCCTAAAGCAGAAAGAGAGTTAGTGAATATAAAGCGGGACCATAGGTTGAACGAAAACTTATATCTGTTATTTATGGAGAAAAGGATTGAAGCTGGGATCAACGCCGCCACGATTGTTTCGGATTACAGCATCATAAATCATCCGATAAACGAAGGAGTTGTTTCAGCCAGCCCGTTACGAAATTATTCTATTGCTTTGCTGCTAGGCACGATCTTGCCTGTAAGTATTCTTTTGGTACTAGATTTCCTAAGTGACAAAGTTCGTTCGAAAGATGATGTAGAAAGAATGCTTCCGATGCCAATAATATGCTCAGTTGTTCATAAAAACAAACGTTCAGTGGGAATGATAGATAGTAATGTGCTGGAATCATTCAGGTCATTCAGGGCAAATCTTCAATACTTACCACAACCTAAACAGGTTTTGCTTGTTACTTCCTCTATGAGTGGTGAGGGGAAAACATTTAGCTCATATCATCTTTCTCAGATATTAGCAATTACAGATAAGAAAGTCGTTTGGATTAATGCCGATTTACGTGTCAAAACCAACGGAACTCCATCTGAAAAGTTAGGCCTTAGTGAATACTTAGCACAACTCGCATCGATAGATGATATAATAGAGAAAGATGAAACCAATGTGCATATTATCAGGGCAGGAAAAACACCGCATAACCCAGCGGAATTGTTGGTTAACCCACGAATGCAGACGTTAGTAGATGTATTAAAAGAACATTTTGACTATATTATTATTGACACACCTCCAGTTGCTGCTTTTTCTGATGCTTTTGAACTAATGGCACTGGCAGATCAAATATTTGTTGTTGTTCGCCAAAAATTCACTAAAATATCTGCTCTGGCTACAATACGAGAACTTCTTCATATAAATAAGATTGAACACATTTCTATTATTCTTAATGATGTGAAAGATAAGCGGGTTAAATATGCTTCTAAGTACTATGCCAAAAGTTATAGAACAAATTCATCGAAAGATTTCATCGTAAAATAATCAATAGTAACTTCTATTCTGTAGTGCTTCTTATCTTTAGAGAGAGGAGCACTACATTTTTTTATAAAGGTTCTTAAAAAATAGCACCCAACCCTCCTCTTTCAAAAATATAAATTCTGCTATTCATTCATTTTTGAAGTACAATACATTCTTCCTTTAGCGATATAATCCTCATCCTTTTAGCTTGTCTGCTGTTGCAGCAGGAACTGGTTTGGAAGCGGCATACTCAGGTCTGTTCTGGTTGTAGAAGTTAGTGAACCTGTTAAAACCTCTTTAACTTTCTGCAGGCTTTCAAGCTCTTATCTGGCAGGGAAAACAACTTCCACAATGGGAAGACAAATTCGATGCAGTAACTTTAATGCGCACTAGCTACGTGCGTAAAATCAAAATAGATGATGATTTACTTAGAGATACTGCCGGAATAAACCAGCTTTGGACTAGCTGCTGCAATTAGTTATCAGGCTCAACCTCAGAGTTCTGTTGTAATGGTACAGCACTTTATTTATGAAGTCAATCTCAGAGTATGTGATTGACTTCATAAATAAAGTGCTGTAAATGCCGTGCTTGGGGACAATAGCCGTTATTATTCCCTTCTCTGCTTTTAAAAGGTCTTTAAAATCTCGTCTGCTGACCAGCGTCTTCTTTACATTAGTAGTACAAGTTAATATCTTATACGGTTGTAGATTCTAATGTCCAGTAGTTTAGGGAATAAGAAAAACTGGTATTGCATTCTGATCAACAAAGAAGAAACATTATGTAAACCGAAATAACAGGCAAGTAGCTACTCTGTCAAACTAACCGGATAGGTATTAGATACTGCTTCGGAAGAAACAGACGCGGGTCTAATTTTATATGACTTATTATTGACTAACCAATTTAATGTTCTTCTTACTCCTTCCTGCCTACTTACAGGAACAGGACCTGATATTTGAAATAAATCCTGTAGTGGAAAAGTATTATTAGTAGTCATATTACTTAACCTAAAACTTGTCATAGGAAATTTAATTTTCAATTTAGCTAAAACATCTCCCGTAAGAGCTGCCAGTTGTATGGCGCTAAAAGGAATTCTCTTTATTTTTCCTTTACCCATGGCTATAGAGATTTCATTCGCCCATTCTGATATCTGTATAGGTTCAAAATCTCCGATGTAAAATGTTTTACAACAACTGCTTTCTGCATCGATGAGCGTTTGTATTTGGTAAATCGAATTATCCACATAACCATAAGTTTTGGTACAGGTATTACCAAAGTCAAAGTATTTACCTTGATACACTACATTAAAAAAATCAATGTAGGGAATATTAAACCAAGGCCCCCATATAGAAGTAGGTCTGATAAGTACCCAGTTATGATTAATATTTACACTCTCTTTAACTAGTAATTCTGCTTTAACTTTACTTTCACCATACAGTGTATGGGGTTTATAGTCGTCATAATTTAGAGGTACATAACCAGGTTTGCACACATACATTGAAGAAGTATAAACTACTTTCTTAATGGAAGGTAACATATTTGCAATGTCGATTATATGCTTTGTGCCGTCAAAATTGGCCCTGTAATAATCTAAGGTCGTTCCATCCAGATCTGTTACAGCAGCTAGATGTATAATTACATCAGGATTAAAAAGTAGAATTAGAACCTTAAGCTTTTCAAATTCCAGGATATCCACCTGGCGCCAATAAGGGAACTGTTGCTCGTTCTGAGGTCTTGCTATATCCAGGTTGAGCACCTCGTGCCCCTCGTTTATAAGCTTACTCACTAAATTAGTTCCTATAAAACCGGAACCTCCTGTAACCACATATTTTCCCATTATTTTATTAATTACTTTTGAGTAATAAGGTGCACTTCTTATTTATCTATCAGAAATAGTCCTGTCTTTAATTGGTACGGCCGGAGTTCCAACACATATTTTACCAGCTGGCAAATTCTTTAGCACAGAGCTTCTCGCACTAACAATAGTTCCTTTTCCAATTGTAGTTCCGGGTGCTATATAAACGTCATTTGTTATCCAGCACTCATCCTCAATATAAACAGGCTTACTAAATATATCGAAGGTTATTTTGTCATAAGCATGGCCTCCAGTGTTTATATACACTTTATGCGCAATAGCTACATGATTACCTATTCTTACATTTCCCAAATTATAAATAGAAGTATCATCTCCTACCCAGCAGTGGTTACCAATCTCCAGGTTCCATGGGTAAGTTATCTTAACAGAAGATCTTATTTTAACTCCTTTACCAATCTGTGCTCCAAAAAACCTAAGCAGGAGTACTCGCCAACCATAAAATACCTGCGGCGACATAGAAAAAAGAGTACCTTGCACTATCCACCACAACTGCACTAATAGTTTAGATTTACCTCTGAAAGAAGCCGGAACATCAAAAGTGCTTAAATCCTGATAAACCAGTTTATGACCTACCTCTGCTTTACTAATTACAGCCATTATCTTATAACATTATATTGAAGTATTGTTAAAGAGCATTGAAAGCAGACGTTTTGAAGCAGCCTTAACAGAAAAATCTCTTTGGAATGAATCTCTGGCTTTCATACCCATACAGTGTTTTTCATCGAAAGTCATCTTCACCCATTCTGCTAATAATTTACTGGTTCCTTTTAGAGTGTCAGGTTCTGCAGCACCACCTCCTCCAGCCACAATTTCCCTCCATATATTTACCTGATCAGAAATGAGAACAGGTTTACCACAAGCCATTGCCTCAACAACCGCAATACCAAAGTTTTCTTGATGACTTGGCAGGATAAAGGCCTCACAATTGTAAAAAACGCCCCATTTATCAGCTCCTGTGAGCATACCTGGAAAAAGTATATCAGACTTCAACCCTTCAATTAATGTCAGGTTTTCCATCTCTTTTCCGTAAGTAGTATCCAGGCCCGGACCCGCAATAACTAGTTTAGGAAAGGGAGGCATGAAATCTTCTAAACCTGAGCTTAACACCATCTCATGATGGTATTTTCTCTTAAGCTGAGCATAAGCTTTGATAAGAAGATCTACCCCTTTCTTTTCATGCACACGGCTAAGGAAAAGAACATAAGGTTCATCTTTTAAAAAGGGGAACTTCGTTTCGAAGGCTTCCTGTATTACAAAATTTTTAGCAGGTGGATTCTCGACACCTAATCCAACAATAAGTTCTTTTTTTGGTTTATATGGTGAAAAGGGTTCTTTAGCCAATCTACACTCTTCTTCACATGTAAAAAGTAGTCCATCGGCATCGTTAACAACAGCTCTTTCAACCAACTTCCAATAAACCGTATTCCGAATAGCCTTCCACTTCCTTTCTTTTGCACGTTGAAAGTATGGATCCAACATGCCATGTGGCATCAGGTAAAGTTTAGGAATATTGCAACTGTTGCTGCTTTGTCGCTTCCTAAGTATTTTTATAGCTTTTATAGCCGCATGGCTATAATAAAGCCACATGCCATGCACAATAACCACATCAAATGACGGCAATTCTTTTACTAGCCATTTCGTAAGTTTCGAACTATACCGCCAAGGACCTTTTCCTGGCCCTAAAGCATGAACCGGAAATAGGCAGTCGTTCAGATGTTGAGCATCAGGAGAATCTAAGCATATTACTTCATTATAAACTTGTTCCTCCCTTAAGCCATTTATCATGGTTCTTACAGCCTGGCATACCCCACCCGTACTTAAATCCATACTTGGAGTTATATGAAGTATTTTCATTATAACGACAGTTTATATTAAGCTTTAACAGTAGTTGCTGTCTCTTTTCTAGTAGAGTTTACTTTAGCCTTTATCCATTTTTTTACCACCGGAGTACGTTTCTCAAAGAGTAACCACATTGTATAGCTATAGGCTATGGTGGTAACACATATAAGAATAAACATAAAAAATGAATCGATATCCCATGCCACCCTCTGCTCTACTATAAGTCCAGTAATCAGAACTGCAAATGGCATATGTGTAAGGTAAAGTGTAAAAGAAATATTAGAAATGAACAGTGCTATTTTTCTTAAGAAGGAAAACTTCATGTTACAGTTTACCAAAGCCACAACCAAAATTGCCGTAACCACTCCTAATGAAAAATCATTGAAAAAAACTGGTAGTATTCCAACACGCACGCAGCTAAGAACAACCGCAAACATGGTTATTATAGTAAGCAATATGTGCGGCTTTGATAAAAATCTGGTATTAAACCGCTTCAGCAGGAAATAGCTTGCACCTCCCATCAGCCATATTAAAAAATAAAGCGCAATACTTTTACCAACCATTATAAGTAAGAGCAATCCGATCAAACAGAGCAAAATCTTCTTATAAGAACCATCTTCTACTTTATAGGCCATAAATAGAACAGGAAAAATAATATAGTACCAAAACTCATAAGCTAAACTCCACAAGGGAGCGTTTGAACCATAAGTTGGTATGAAGATGGTTTGTAAAAAAAACAAATTACCAATTAGCACACCAGCATGAAGCTTATCATTAGGATTGATGTCAGCCAAGTTTTCAATCTTTCCTAAATATGCTGGAGACTCCGGCAATAGCCCTGTACCAACGACATCTAATACTAATGTGATAAATAGAGCAGGAATCAAGACTATCCAAAGCCTTGACAGCCTATCTATCAAGTAGTTTTTTAATGACCACTTTGAGTTTTCATAAGCAGTATAAATGCTCCTTATTATAAAGAAACCACTAAGCACAAAGAAGATAACAACTGCTTGATGTCCAAATCCAGTAAGAAAATAAAAGGCTTTAGTAAAAACACTTTTATCAACATCGGCATAATCTTGAAAGAAAAGACTTCTAATATGTCCTATACAGACTTGTAATGCTGCTATACCTCTGATAAGATCTAACCAATAAAAAACTTTGTTGTGCTCCATATCAATATAATAGTTTAAACTATATTGAAGTTTTGATTAAACGGCAATTGAAGACTCAAAACGTTCTTTAAAATGCTCAAAAGTGAATTTATTATGGTAAATTTCGTACCCTATCTCGCCCATTGCTGAGTACTTTTCAGGAAATTCATCAATATCTCTTAAGACTTTTAAAAGGGTTTCTGGTTGGTTATCTTGCAACAGAAAACCAGACTTACCTTCTTCAATTATCTCCTCTGCTGGTTGGCCTTTTAAACCAATACATGCTTTCTTCGCAAACATCGCTTCCAGAAATACATAGCCAAAGCCTTCTCTTGAGCTAGGAAACATTAAGGCCTCTGAGTGCTGGTAAAAGAGAACCAAGTCTTTATCATTAACATTATTAAATAAATAAACCCTGTCCTGAAGCCCATACTGCTGTATCCTGGATGCTACGTATCTCTCATCATCTCCCCTTCCTATAATAACCAATTTAAGTTTCGAATCCGGGTAGTTATAGTGAAGTGCTGCAAAAGCGTCTAACAACTCCAGGTAACCTTTGTAGCGGTGCTTCTTCCATAGCCGGGATACGAAAACACAATACTTTGGCTTTGTACTGAACCAAGGCCAGAATTCCGAGTCCTCTAAAGTATAGGTGTTGTAAAAACTGGTGGGTACTCCTGCTAATAAGCATACTTTCGTTTTATCAGAAAATTCAGGATGCGTTTTAATGAAACGCTGAAATGTGTAGTTAGAATTGCAAACAAGGTGCGTCGCTTTGCGCATAGCCATATAATGCCGGCCTTTTGCCCGAAACCAAGCTTCCTCATCATGCAGGAATATTACAAACTTTGAGATAAAGACATTAGGCATAAAAATCAACGCAGTAGCTTTGCCAAGCATATCACAATAAACTTCTCTACAGTCTTTAAAAACCATGTAGTACAAAACATAGAAAAAGAAAAGCGCAACATTCCCATCGCAACCGATAACTCGTTCATTTCTTTTTGATTTGCCAAAAAGAGAAACAGTTACTTTAGGAGCTAATTGTCGGTACATCAGGTATCCTACCCTGGCAACTCCTCCTTTTTCCGGGTTGTAGTCCACCACAAGAAGTAATCTTCGATTGTTATATCTGTTGCTGTTCTCTGTTGTCATGATTAAATTCTTTAACTATAGCCAAACACAACCCAATAGTAAGCCAGCCAAAGTAACATGTTGTGTTATTAAATGTCATTTGCCCAGCTATAACCGTCCGAAAAATTGACATAAGCAATAATAATAAGACGGGGCTATGGTGAAACCTAAGCATTTTAAAAGCATGCCCCAGCACATAGAGACTAAGTCCGATGCGATAGATGAGAAAGAAAAAGCCGAAAAAAATTCCTGATTCGAATACTACTTTTAGCCACTCAGATTCTAAGTATACATTTTCTGTATTTCCAAAGGCAATCCAGGCATAAGCTGTACCCATTCCGAGCCCATACCCCAGAAAAGGAATGTTTTTAGGCAGGCCTGTGAAAACCACAGTATAATCTTTAAACATTCTGTTCGTAATGGCTCCTTCCGCCTGTGCTGCTACCTCCTGCCGTTCTTGCATCTGATCTATATTAGCACTAAAAAATAGCATAATAAAAGCTGCGCAAAGTAAACCTCCAACAATTGTCGCAATTGTTATTTTAAAGCCGACAGGTGTTCTAAACAGGTAAACACCAGACAGAAAAAGGGTTACAAAGACAATCCCGGCTTCTAAAAAATTAGTTCTTGAACCACTTACCACAATGTTCACCAATACAGCCATCAGCACGATGAGACTAAGTATTTTATCAAGAAATCTCTCATGATAAGGCAATAAAAAATTAAACAGAATTAGCGAAAGAGCAAGAATGGAGTAATGGGCATGCCCATTTGTAAAAGAAAAGAAGCCATAAGGTCTCACAACATCCTTCACCACATAAAATATATTCTGTTCAGACTCACCCCCTACGCTCCTGTTAATGAAAGCATCTGGAGGTGAAGTATATTGGATAAATACTAAAATAGCCGAAGGAATAGCTATAAGACACATAAGTCGTGCAATATGCTTGATATCTTTCCATTCCAGGTATTCCTGCATTATAAAAATTAGGGGTACAAGAAAGAAATAATTGCGCCACCCATAAAATACCGGAAAGAGGGGCAAATCCCTTAGAAAGACTTGAAAAGGAATTATCAGCAAAAAAACTATAGATAAAGTATATCCAATTTTAGCAGAGGTACTGCTGGGCCACATCCTATAGTATAGTGCATATGCATAAACGAGTACAACTACTGCGTCTTTTAGCAATAAAAGCGGGGTACTTAGCGAAGGCAAGGCCCATTTACGTAAAGCCCCATCAAAAATCATTAGTAGAAAAACTACCACTATTGATTTTTTTATAAACTGAGTCTTACTGTCTGCTGCAAGCGGTATTACAGTATCTTCTAACTTATTTATTTCTAATGTAGCCACAATCTAACCTAAAAGGAATTTATACTAATTCTTGAAATGTGGTTTCTTTACTGCATTCACTGATGTTAGTAACCACTTGAGAGTAATAAGCTTTCCAAGTATATTCACTTGCAATTGCAGCTGCCCTTCTACCTAATTCTTCTACCTGATCCCGGTTGTAATAATAAAAAAGCACCTCTTGCTTTATTGCCTCCAGATCGTGGATTGGGATAATGGACCCACCACCTTTTTTCACTGCTTCTTTTGCCCCGGTATTTTCTGTAACAACTACAGGTGTTCCGCAGGCCATAGCCTCTAATACAACCATTGCCCAGCTATCCAGGTAGGATGGAAAAACAAATAAATCTGCCTGCTGATAATGCTTTACCAGCTCATCGTGAGTGAGAAAAGGAATGTAGGTATAAGATCCTTTATACTGCTCCATAATGTCAGATGCATCTCCCATGGCACCGATTATTACTAATTCCGTATCGGCTAAGGCTAATTCTTTAAAAGCCTTTAAAAGCAATTCAATGCCTTTTCTGCGCATCACACTTCCAACAAACAATAATCTGAAAGTGCCTTGAGTTGGAAATTTTTTCTTTAGTTGAAAGCGGTTTGGATCAAAACCTAAATTTGCCACTTTTACTTTATTTCCCGGAACACCTTCCTGAAGCAGCGTTTGCTTGGCATATTCAGATAAAACAAGTATATAGTCTGCATAGCGATATTCTTCCTCCTTTATCCTGTTTATACGCTTTAACAGCGATGGACTATCAATCAAACCCTTTAATATACCATACCGAGTATCTATAGCTTCTATATGCCGGAAATGAACCTGAGCTAAATCCAGGATAGTTGTGATTCCCATTTCTCTAGCCTTCCGAAAGGTCTGCAGAGAGGCTTTCTCATACCCTACGACAACTCCTGGCTTAATAAGGCTTAACTTATTTGCAACATGATTATCATGAATCCTTTCTACATAGAAAAACCACCTTTCTCCAACAAACCCAAACTTTAGCATGATTTGCCTGATTAACTCAGGTATCGGATATGTAATTACTAATGCCGTGTTTAGTTTATCAAAAGATCTCCTCCGAAACTGCTTAGCAAGCTTGTTTCTAAGAAAGCTTGGGATTAAGCTGAATTGTTTATCAAAACTGTTGGGCGTATACCAAACACTCGTTGCAAAACAGCTAAGGCTGTTTACCTGTTGCAACGCATAGCTAAGTTGGTGGGCATAAGCTTTGAAGGGATTAGAGACTAGTACTTTCATATTAATACTTTAGTTGTCTGTACATCTTGAACCCATTGTCTGGCTACCTGACAGCGCGTATTAGTAGCTTCACGCCTTCTTAATTTCAACCGCTGGCTGTCCAACGAGTGGTTAAGCGAAATACAATCGTCCTGCAGGATGGTCTCCAGATTAATCTTGCGAAAGTTTTCATCCAAACCGGCAATTATAATTGGAAGCCCATGCTCACGGTAAGCTGCAGCTACTCCACTCTTGCCTAAAATTTGTGTAGCCGTAACAGCCACACCGGCATCTATGGTTTGTAAAAAACCAGAAACAAAATCGGTGTCACGTTCTCCAAGAAAATAAGCCTTTAATGAAGGTATAGTACTATTGATTTCGTCACTTAATTTCCTGACCTGGTCCTCATCAGCCTTACCAATATGTAGCAGTACTGCATTTTCATTTTCTTTGCTTAACCATTCCAAAAGTCCTTTAAGATTCCATTGCTGCGGAATTCGTCCGAATATTCCAATTCTCAGCTGCTCTCCTACGCCTATACAGTCATTTGCTAACATCCAGGCCTCTACCTGTAAACGTGCATGTGGTATATAGGGAATATTACTGAACAGAGGTAATATCTTTACATCAATCTTATAGTAGGCCAATAGCTTATGGAAGGCTGAATTGCTTGTATGTATTACTTTAGGGCTTACCTCAGCGATAAATTTTTTTATCATGTTCCGCTGAATGAAGCCAATAACTCTTCTTTTGGCTGGCTCTTGATATGAACGGCCGATCCATGGTTCATGCATCATAAGGCTAACGGACGAAAACCTCTTAAGCACTTTCTGCAGGTAATACATTGCCCTGAAAGGTAGGCCTTTAGTGTGAAAGGCATAGATCACAAACTGTAAGCTAATATGATCTGGCTTACATGCATCAATAAGGCTCTCAAGCAGCTTTGTTTTTTTATGCCAACTAAGTGTAGCAGGTATTCTGGTAATATTTAAACCATTAGAGTATTTCTGCGACACCTTTTTTATAAAAGAGTCATGTAAACTACACAAAAGAACTTCAAGACCTAGATTTTGTAATTCTGCTGCGAAAAGTAAGCTATAGTCTCCTACGCCATCTTTACCAGGCTCTAGGCAACCATTAAGCAGAAGTACTTTTTTCATATTTTCTGGATTTTATTTTACGGGCCGGAACACCACCCCAAATTTCCTGTTCAGGAATAGACTGATTTACAACAGAACCTGCAGCCACAATAGCCCCTTTTCCGATAGTAACTCCTTTTAAAACCACCACGTTGAAACCTAACCATACATTTTCTTCAATTATAATAGGTGCTTCTTGCGGAGGTTGAAGTCTGATAGGTAAATGTCGAAAATCATACCCATGATCATGGTCTACAAACTTACACCCTGAGGCTATCAGGCAATCCTGACCAACAGTTATTTTATCACTGATGTTGAATTCTGACCCAGTGCCAACAAAAGTATTATTTCCTAAAATGATGGAAGGGCCTTCTGACCAAACGCCATCGTATTTAAAGAAAACATCCCTTTCGATTACACAGTCATCTCCAATCTGAACCTGATGTGGCCAGGTAAAAATGGGGCTATCAACTGTACTTCCTCTTCCTACACGCAAGCCTGCAAGTAAACTTGGCCATAACTGAACCTTAGTTCTGATGTACCTTCCGAACATCATGATTCTGAAAATTCCTTTATGTATAACTTGCCATACCATCTACAGAACTGCTTTTACTATGTTTACAATTTCTTCCGAAACTGATTCCCAGCGGTAATCTTGTACAGAGGCTTGCGCATTAGCAGCTAATTTCTGTCTGGTTGATTTATTTTCAACGGCAAACTGTAATTGATTTGCCAGATCAGTTGCATCACCCGGATTAAAAAGTAAGCCGTTTTGCATATGTTTGATCAAATCAATCTGTGCACAACAAGACGATGTTATACAGCACATCTGTGAAGCCATAGCCTGAAGTAAAGCAAGAGATTGTCCCTCAAAAAAACTGGGAAGTACAAAAATTTCTGCTTTACTATATAAATCCTGCTCCTCTTCAGGCTTATAAAGAGAAACTACCTCAATTTGATCATGTAAATTTTCAGGAAACGCTGCTAGTACCTGATCTTTCGGAAACACTACTCCAAAAAGGAACCACTTTACTTTAACTCCTCGTTGTGCTAAAATTGAAGCAGCTCTAACTAATAAATCAATTCCCTTTCTTTTGATCCAGGTGCCATTAAATGCGATGGTACAAGTTTCAGTTTCTTCCAGATCGCTTTTGCTATTTTTGAAATAGCCGGGATAAATACCATTCCGAAACACAAAGGTATCCTGATCCCTCCTTTTGAACCGCTTCGCAACAAAACTCTTGTCTTCAGAATTAGAAAGTAGAAGAATTTTAGACCCACGTAATCCTTTATTACACGGGCGCAAACGCCACAACGGAAATAATACACGGCTTCTTAAACTAACAGGCTCATAATACCTTTTGTACTTTGAAAGGCGTAGCTCCCACTCTCTTTGTTCTATGCCATGGCTAAAAAGAACAACAGGAATTTGATATTTTGTAAAAAAGCCACTAACAGGTTCATGAGCTAAAATAACATCTGCAGTACCATTTAGTTTTTCAATAAAATAGGATCTGGCCAACCGAGGAAATTGGGAAGGATGGCTTGTTTTGCCTATCTCTTTCTTACCAATGTGTACAAACTCATGTCCTGCATTTTCAAATGCGATTTTCCAATGGTATCCTACTCTACCCATTCCTGAAGTGGGATTGAGATCTATATCTGCTATATGTACGATTTTAGCCATTATTTTTTCCTAAAATAAAAGTTTGAACTCTACATAAACTGCCTTCAGTAGCCTGTAAACTATCCATGGTATTCTGGTGTCCCGCATACTTAAAAGATTCCCTCCATATCTGAAAGCTCGATCGAGTTTATGTTGCTGAGTCGCATATTCAAAATAAATTTCCTTTATCTTCTTTGGAGTCCAGCTTTTGGCAGGTGCGCCTGATTCTCTCTTCTCTTTCTTCAGAACATCCAGAATGTAAGCAGCTCTGTTTTGATAAGTATGCTCCAGATGTACTAGTTCGTAAGCAGCCTTGGCTATAGAATTTCTTTCATCTTCATGTGCCAGATAATAAGCTATTTTCTCAACCAAATCCTTTTCGTTTTGATAGGTAACAAAATGCTTCCCATCTACAAAGCCGAGTGCAGTTAATTCTGTAGGAGCCATAGTAATTAATAACGCTCCCGCAGCCATTATTTCAAAACACCTAAGATTTGCGTCCTGCAAATAATCATCTCTGGATATGTTAACCGCAATTTTAGAATCTGTGTAAACACCTATTAGATCATCCTGATTGTAGAAAAGGTTAATGTTATTAGTATAGAATTTTTTATGAATCAGGTTAACAAGAGCCTTTCGCTTCTGATACAATTTCCCATCTAATCGTCCTACCCAACCTACCTCATATTTTCTGGCTATTTTATACTCAGGGTATAGATGTCCCTCTACTGCATGAGGAAGCAGAAATGCATTAGGATGTCCTGCTTCTCTGAAAATTTTCTCATACCCTGGATGGAAAACAAAGGCGTAATCAAATAGCATAGATTCATTTATCCTGCTCTTCGTTCCATGATAAGTATCTATATGAAAACAAGCAGTTGGAACGTCAATTTCTACAATTTCATCCGGAATATCAGTTAAATATGGATTAGGATAAAGTATTAAGATAGGCTCAACGTCTATTTGCCTAAGCCTGCTTATCTCTTTTGCAAGCATGTTTAAGCTTCCATCATAGAAAATTACTTCCACAAGCTTTGAAAATGCCTCGAAGTAAGCTTTTCTCTCTCTGTTTATTTCCTCAAATGAACAGAGGAAAATAATAGCTTCAGATTTCATAGATTATAATAAAAGTATTCGTTTTTAGAGAGATAAAATTGTTGTCAAAATCTGTAGCTAATATTCTTTCCGCATTTAGAATTAACATTCCCACTGCACTTTATTTAGGCTGCTGTTTGAAACTTTAGCCATAGCATGGTTCCAATATTCTTGAACACCATCTGAAAGGTCTATTTTTGGCCTCCAACCTGAATGATTTGTTAATTTAGTCGTATCGAGTACATTCTCTAACACATCGAAAGGCCTTAGTTCCTTATAATACACCTCGGGTAGCATAAAACCATCGCCTAGAGCCATCTTAAAAAGATAATCCAAAATGGTTTTATTGGATGTACCGATACCAGTACCTATGTTGTAAACTTCACCAGGTTTTCCTGCATACAAGGCCGCAATTATTCCTTCAGCCACATCCTCTACATGTATGTAATCACGTATTGTACCTTCTTTCCCGAATATACTAATAGCCTTATTTTCTAAAATTGAATAAGTAGCCGTAGCAATAAAGCCCTGGCCTGAAAAAGGAGTTTGCCCGATACCATAAGCGTTTCCCGGCCTAACAGAGATTACGGGTAACCCTTTATGCTTAAAGTACATGTGTGCATATTTCTCTACAGCAAGTTTTGTTATACCATAAGGAGAAATAGGATTCGTTTCTGCAAGCTCAGAAGTTGGATTTTCATTGGTGTTACCGTAGATAGCTCCACCTGTCGAAACCATAACGATACGACTAATCGGGAACTGCCCCATCCACTCAAAAAAATTAATGGCAAAAGGTAAGTTGTCTCTTATATCTGCAATAGGATCATCAAAGCTGGTTTTTGGGGTAGAAGAATAAGCCAGATTAATAACGCCCTCCACTCCCTTTAAAATGCGCTTTAAATCAATATAATCTAAGCTCGACCAATCATAATGTTGAGCATCATTTCTTCTGCTGTTACCTACTATAATTACTTCGTGCCCCTGAACCCGCAGTTTATTAACTACATGCTGACCAATGAAACCAGCTCCTCCAAATACACAATATTTAGCCATAAAATTTGAATTTAGATAATGAATGACAGCTGCCTTATTTTATGCTTTATGATCTCCAGAAATATCAGTTTGTCTTATGTTAAGAGCACTTATTTACTATCTCTGAGTTCTTAATCTTCTATCATGCCTCCAAAGCATAAACTGAATTAAGAATGCACTTTTTATTTCATACAATAAATCTATTATCGCGTAATTAAGGCCTCGAAATTTATACTTAAAGGCATAAGGTATAATGTTGATTGATTGAGGAATAAGAATTTTAAGCCGCGTTGTTAAAGAATAGTACTTTCTATGATCCGGATGCCGTTTCAGCAGTGTCAGAACACTATCTATTCCAACTTTATAATGGTAATTAACTAAGCGCCATGGGTGGCATGCAGAAGCCTCAGGAACAAAAATCAGCTCTTGCCCATCTTTTATAACTCTGGTTCTGAACTCGATATCTTCTAATTCGAAATGAAAATCTTCGCAATAGCCACCAATTTCTTTATAATAGTTTGCCCTTACAGCCAAATTGCAACTCCATAAGTACCCTCCTTTTTCATTTCTGGGAGATACCTCATTAAATCGCTGTTGCTCACGATCTGGCATTGTTTTTCCTTCAAAAACATTGTGTGAAGGATTGGTTTTAATTGCCTTCACATAAGCCTCAATCCAATTGGAATTCGGTAAACAATCATCATCAGTAAAGGCAATCCATGGAGCTCTTATATGCTGAACACCATTGTTCCGATTAGCTGCAGGTCCTTTACGTGGACCTGCAACCCACCTCACCCATGGGTATTTTTCCTTAATCATGCTCTCCGAAGTTGTTAAGGAGCCATCGTCTGAAACAATAACTTCATAGTTATCACTTTTTAGTGATTGAACATCAGGATGCAGACAATCTAAACATTGAGCCAGATAATCATTGCGGTGCCTTGTGGGTATAACGACAGAAATAAATGGGTCTGAATTTGTCTTATTACTATCCAGCATGAGATCAACAGATATGAATGTTTAATATCCTTCAGAATAACAGTTTAAGCATGTTTAAGCGCTTTCCTGATTCTGTGTAATTTGCCCCTGATTTTATTTATTGAAATTGCATTATCATGGCGCAACTCAGCTTCTGTCTTTGAGTTCCACAACAAAGCTTCTTCCGCAGTTAGCTGCTTTAAGAAATACTTGTTTATTGCAAGCTTTCTATGCGTCGGGACACCAGCCCAGTGAACAATATAAGGCTTAACATTTCCAGCTCCCCAATACACTTCTTCAAAACCTTCTTCTTTATAATCACCAGCCCATGTAGATTGCATATTGTATGGCGGTAAAGAGAGGTTTATAATGGGAACACCAGTTAAACTGACTAAAAGATTAATAGCTACCTGATCTTTGTAAACTTGAATTTTATCAATTAATGTGCTCCTAAATGTACCTTCGCAGGTTGTCTTAAGAGTTTCTAAAGTGTATAGCTTTCTATCACATGCGAATTGACCGGCATTAAAAATATTTTTTTGCCAGGTTGTACTTTTAGATAGAAAATAAGCTTTGGTTTCATCGTTGTATGTATGATCAGGATTATTCCAATGAGTACACGAAGTAATAAATGCATCGACAGGCTCCAGAACCTCCTCCGGGTTTCTCAGAAATATAATATCAGAATCTACATACTGGTAGTTGTCAGTTAAAAAGCATTGATATTTCCGACACATCGAGAACATATTATGGCTCTTTGACCATGCAAGTAAAGGCTCAATTTCCCACCAAACAGCACCTTCAGGCAAATCAAATTTATTATCATCAAAAGGAATAACCCAGATTGGAAGCTGGCAACCTGTCGCACGTAAAGATCTCTCCATTGCAAGAAACTGCAACTCCACATTCTTATTAGCAAGGGTTATGATTTTATCTAATTTCATAGTTCATTTTTATTTGATGATTCTCTCGTATTTCAGCTGAACATGCTCAAGTTTATACAGCAATCTTTCAACCTTTTCATCTAACAGCGTCTCTCTACTTAAGAAAATTCTACTGTGTCTTAATTTTGCAAAATCTCTGATAATTGACTTCTGTAAGAAAGCATCCTGATATGAGGTATATAACTGTGCACTCTGCTTTATAATAAAGTCGGGAATATTGCCGAACCTGGTTGTTATTTTTTTAGAAACAGAAGCTTTATCATACAGAGGCCTGAGTACTGTTGGTTCATATTGTAAATTCAGAGACTGAGTCCAGTCTAACCACTTAAACTCATTTATGCTTTTGTAGAACTTAACAGGAATCCAGGGCACCCGAAGCGTATCTGCAACAATGGCTCCATGCATAGCCTCTGCAATAACCACTTCAGATTGCAAAATCTGAGATAAAACATCATCTGTTTCACCCAAGGGATCAATAAAGTGGTAGCCTACTTCCTCACATACCCTCTTCCAATCGTAGAAATGTAAACTCCCATGATGAGGCATGAATGAGAATTTATACTTCTTTATAGGGTGTTTCATATTGAATGCCCTTAATAGTGCAGCACCATCAGTTATAGCTAGCTTTTCGCTGATACCTAATTTTTTTGCGGTTAATGGCCCTCGTACACATTGCACATCATAGCTACTATCTATGGTTGGTAACTCGCCGTAAGCAAAACCTGAACTAAATATAATCTTATGTTTAGCATCTCTTCTGAACTGAAGAATTGATCCGATCCCTAAGAATACTGTGCTATCATCCTCATCAAAAAAATCAGGAAGGAACTTACCAAAGATGATAGGATTAAGGGCATCACCAAAGTTTTTATTCTCCCTAAAGTAGATTAGCTTCATGTTTTACTTTATTTAAGCCTATGAATGCGACTAATATTTTATTCAACAAGTTGAATGAACTTAGAATTATAGAGAAAACCAGCACGTTATAAGTAGTGCTAAGGTCCATGCAAAATACCAACACTACCTGAAGTACAATATTACTACTTATGCTTACTATGGGTATCCAAGTCCATATCCACTTGCGTGAACAATTCATGTCCCACATAAGAACATTAAGCATCATGATGCAGGAGTTCAGTATCAGCAGCCCTACTTCTTTCTCAAGATGAGCATACTTGCTTCCGATAATCCACAATAATGGTTCAGGAAATACATAAGCGAAAGCAGCTATACCGGTGGCAAGCACAGTAGCTCCGGCCATTATGTTGAGGTATCTTTTTACTAATACTTTATCTGATTGCCTTGCCAGAAAGGGTGCCACAAGAATTGAACTTGCTGCATTCAATATCAAAAACAACTGCCCTAACCTTCCCAGTGCTCCTACCTCAGCTATGCTTTCAGATTTACCGAATACTCCTATGATAAAAAGCGCAATTTGGGCACTGAATGCCGAGTAAATAATACCTGGAATGACAGGCTTTATATAGCTGTAAATTTCTTTTCGAGCAGCCTGAGAACTAGTTTCCGGTTCAGCAATCAATACACCTGCTTTTTCCTTAAAGGCTCTACCATTATACCACAAAGTAAGGCTAGATAATATTGCTGCTATCCAAGCATTTAATCCTGAAAAGAGAGCTAATAGTCCTAACACTGATAATCTTCCTAAACTACTTTTAAGCTCTACAGAGTAAAGATCTTTTAACCTTTTATGCATTCTAAGCGGAGTTGTATAATATGCACTTAGCCCAGAAAAAAATAAATTAAATAAGATTGAACATAGCAGTATACACGTTATATATAAAGGCCAGCCGTGATGAAAATTTAACAGAGGAAATACAATTAGACAGATTAAGCCAACTATTATAAATAATCTGTTCCTATAGTATTTACCAGCTTTTATATATTCACCAATAACCTCTTTATTATGAATTTTAGGTCCGACTAACGCTACTATGGCACCTGAAAACCCAAGCTCAACTAGCATTTGGGCAGTTGATTGAAAGGCAAATGTGATACTATATTGAGCATACTCTTCTACAGTTAACCACCTTATTAACAAAAACCCGCTCAGCAACTGTACAAATTGAATTGCTCCTTGTCCTAATAAAAATGCTCCGAGAACTTTAACCCACTTTCTTATAGTTTCTCGCTCTTCCTGTACACCTAGTGCTATCTTTCCTATCATCTTAGAGCTGGAAACCAAATATTAAAAGTTTCATTTAACACAATTGTAAATTGATAGTTTAACAATCTGCAGAGATCAAAAGTATTCTTTGGGATTTATAGGAAAGATTTACTTTCTCCTACAGCACTTATATACATAAAACAATAACTAACAAAGATTTAATGCTAGCCAACTGAGGCTATAGTGGCTTAATCTCTGACAATTTACATTAGAAATACTATGCCAATATTTAAAAACATCAATATTATACCTGGATAATCATAAAATTAGCCACAAATAGAACTTTTACACATAGCATAAGTATAACTAATCTCATAATAAACTGTGTCTTGTTTTCATTTTGAAACATTTTTTCCCATTTTGACACAAGCTACTACATATAAGTAAGGCTAGTATTTCGATTATCAGGAGAATGCACCTACTAAATTATGGATGGTAGCTATGTTGCATTCCTTTAGTACATGATCAATGATTTATTAATCTTATTTTAAGAGCAAACATAAAAGAGTATATGTTATACTATGCCTTATAGGATGAGCTTCCGACCATATATGCGTATCCCCTCTGCTCTATGCTATCTAATAGGCTACTACTTTATCTCATATTGATACACATTTTGCCATTTTAGGAATCATTCTACCAGAGAAAGACTTTGCTATTTCTATTAAGAACAATAATACCAAGTCATAATCCTATATATTAAACTAATAAGGCAATTTAAGCATTTTACAAATATTTAATATAAATATGGCACGATTTTAACACTTGTTTCGCTAAACAGCATAATAACTTTCACCATTAAACTGGCGAACAACCTTAATTGAAATGTAAACCTTACATTCTATGGCACAAAAATATTCTACCTTACTTAGATGGATTAATGTCGTAGTTGATTATTCACTGCTGAATGGCATTTTATGCGGATCGTTTTTCATAGCAGGTATTGATGTAGATTGGTGGAACGTGTATGATTCAAGATTAACAATCTTACTGCTTAACTTCTGCTGGTTTTTTAGCACAAGTATTTCTTATGATCATAGCTATATGCTAAAACACAAAGCAGCTTTAATTATTAATGCTACTATTGGCTCATTATTGGTTTTTACCACATTAGCAGCTTTATTAAAATACGCACTCCCTCATCTTTATGTACCTCCTACACCTTATTTATATTTTTTTATTCTTTTTCCAGCATTCATATTAAGCATAAGGTGCTTTTTACTATTGCTGAGAAAGCACCGGCGCAGATTTTGGCCAGGGTATCGCAGTATTGTAATAGTAGGAGCAGGATCTGGTGGAATTGATTTATATAATCATATAGTTTCTAACCCGCAGCTCGATTTGAACTACCAGATAAAGGGCATTTTTGACGATGATAACTCGAAAATGCCACCTCATATTAATTACTTAGGTCCTGTTGAAGAATGTATTCATTATGCATGTGCCAATAATGTAGATGAGGTTTATTGTGCTTTATCCTATAGTGATAGTAAAAAAATTGAAAAACTAATGCAAGAGGCTGATAAGAATATGATTCGCTTCAGACTTGTGCCAGATGTAAAAGGATCCATCCAACGTAATTTTTTAGTAGAGCTATTCGGGTATGTACCGGTACTAAAGGCTCGACAGGAACCATTAGAAAATAAGGCAAATGAAATTATAAAAAGACTATTTGATATCGTTTTTTCCTTATCTGTAATAATTTTTATACTCAGCTGGTTTATACCTATTGTTGCTTTAGCAATTAAATTAGATTCTAAAGGGCCGGTCTTTTTTAGACAACTACGATCAGGAAAAAACAACAAGCCTTTTTATTGTCTGAAATTCAGAAGCATGAAAGTAAATAGCACTAGCGATAGTGTACAAGCCTCCAAAGATGATTTAAGAGTTACCAAGCTAGGTAAGTTCATCAGAAAGACAAGCATTGATGAGCTTCCTCAATTTATCAATGTTTTATTAGGTAATATGTCCGTTGTTGGTCCTAGGCCTCACATGCTGAAACATACACATGATTATTCTCAATTCATTGATAACTATATGGTGCGGCACTTCCTTACGCCTGGAATAACAGGATGGGCACAAGTGAATGGGTTCCGAGGAGAAACCAAGGAAACAACTTCTATGATCAATCGTGTCCAAGCTGACCTTTGGTATCTGGAAAATTGGTCGGTATTACTGGATATGAAAATAATATTCCTAACCTTCTGGCAGTCACTGAAAAAAAATGACAATGTTTATTGAATTATTTCTTAGCGATTTTCTTCAGTAAAAGTCAAGATCTACCTGCACAGGTCAGTTTTTTATTAGAGCATGAGTTGTGTAGTTGAATAGTTAGCTATCACTACCCAACTACACAACTGCTCTGCCCATAAAGGGATCGCTATAGCTTGGCTTACCTGTTTCAACACGTCCTGCGAATCTTTTTTCGAAGGTGTTATTCCCGTTTATTTTTATACTGAAGTCGTACCAGCCAAAGCTCTGTTTCAAATTTAGACGAACAGATTGCACCTCCCGACCAGATCCACTTGCCTGCACAACCAATGTGTGGTTATTAGCTTTATAGGCATGGTCTGTTATGTTAAGGGTAAAAGGCGTTTTACTTGTATTTACAATCTTCAACTCTATATTGCCTGCGAGCCTTTTCTTATTTATCCTGCTGCGCTCATAGTCACAGCTGATTTCAACTGCCGGATCCTGGGCATTGCCTATAAACTCCCTGAAAAATCCGTTTGGCCCATAAACCCGCAGATGGTAGTTGTTGCTCCCGAAAGCATCCACCGGCCAGGTATTAACCAGGCGGTCACCAGCCTTAACGGCAAAAGACCAGTTTGCCATTTGTTCTTCTACTGCATTTGCCCGCTTGTATGTACCCGGGGCATAAACCATAAAGGGAGCGCCAGCTGTCAGATCGCCAAAAACATCTTTCCTGGTTTCAAAGTCAATGGTAAATAATTTCTTATCGGGGCTAAGCTTGCCATTCACATGCAGCTGATACGGAATAGCACACGAAGAACGAATGCCCTGCTCCTGCTGTGGCATAAAAGCCGACAAAGCAGGATTGAGGTTATTCGCTTCTACCTCTTCTTTTGTCAGAGATTTAAAATCAGACGGCAACTTCTTAAATCTGGCTTGGTGCACACTTTGTATAAAGGTTACTTTCTGAATAAAATCAGGCACTGTAATCTTTTCGTTGTTGTATGTCCTGAACACAGAAGTCAGATCGCCACACACAACACGTCTCCAGTCGCTGATATTAGGTTCAGCTACTTTCCGGCCTGTCTTTTTACCCAAGAAAGTTTCCAGGAACTGCAGGCAGGAAGTGTGGTCGAACACCTGGGAGTTTACCCAGCCGCCACGGCTCCAGGGCGAGGCAACCACCATCGGCACCCGATAGCCCAAGCCAATCGGGCTTTCCCGAAGGCTGTTTTCTGGGTATCCTCTCTGCTTCTCTTGCTCCATTGTTACGTATTCTACACGTGTATCTATACCAGCAGAAGCTAAGCCAGTTTCAGGCCTGCCTGTATGGGGAGGCACAAAAGGCGGCACATGGTCAAAGTACCCATCATTCTCATCGTAGTTCAGAATAAAGTATCGGCCCTATGAACTACATATTTGCTTTGTTTTTGAAGTTCTGCGGCAAGAGGTCTTTGATGTTTTTGTGGTTGATGGACATGATGTTTTGCAGGGTGTGTTTTAGCCACTGGTAGGGGTTTACCTCATGCTTTTTGCATATGGCCAGGAAGGAGTAGATCATACCGGCCCGCTTTGCAGCATCATGTGAGCCGGCGAACAGGTAGTTCTTGCGCCCCAGGGCCAGCGGCCGGATGGCGTTCTCCACCCCGTTGTTGTCGATGTGCAGGCTGCCGTCGTAGAGGTAGGCCGAGAGGGCGTCCCAGCGGGCGTAGGCGTAGGCCATGGCTTTGCCGATCTGGCTCTTGGGCAGCGTGCTCTTGATCTCCTCGAAGATCCATTTGCCCAGCTCGTTGAGCACCGGCAGCGACTCGGAGAGCCGTAGTTCTTTAATGGCTGCTGCCTCCAGCCCCTCTTCTTTTGCCTTCCTTTCCACTGCATACAAGAGCTGGATGAGGGTGAGCGCTTTGCCAGCCCTTGCCTTGTCATTTTCCAGGGCCCGCTCGAACTCTCTTCGGGCATGGGCCCAGCAGGCCAGGTGGGTGACCTCCTTTTTCCTGCCGTACTTTTCGTACACGGCGTACCCGTCGGTTTGCAGGTAGCCCCGGAAACCATCGAGCATGGCCTTTACCCCCACCGCAGCGCGCGTGGGTTGGTAGTCGAAGAGCACCGTCTTGTCCAGGGGGGCATGGTAGACCCAGTACCAGCCGGTATGGGCGGCACCTTTCTTATCCGAGTCCAGCACTTTGATCGGCGACTCATCCACCTGCAGGTAGCCTTTTGCCTTGGTCTCGAACACCAGCTGCTCGTAGAGCGGCTCGAGCTTCAAGAGCGCCTCCTTGGTCCAACCCTCAATGGTGGAGGAGGCTATCTGGATGCCCTCCCGGGCGAAGCGCTGCTTCTGGCGGTAGAGCGGGAGATGGTCCATGTACTTATCCACCAGGATGGAGGCCAGCAGTCCGGCCCCGGCAATGCCCTTGTCGATCACCCGTTCCGGCAGCTGGCCGATCACCACGCTTTCTTTGTCTTTGGCGGCATACTTATAGCGGATGTAGCGGCGGATGAAGAAGCGGGCCGGCTCACACTCGAGCTCCTCGGTGACTTCCCTGCCGATGCACACCATCTGGGAGAGGTCTCCTTCGGGGTGTATCTCCACCTCCTCCACGGGCAGGTGCTCAGGGAGCTTGGCGCGACCGTGGTGGCGGGGGCGACGGCGCACGTAGTCGATCTTCTGCTTTACCTCCTGGTGCTGCTCTTCTACCTCTTTGGCCGCAGCTTCAAAGGGAAGCTGGAACTGGGAGGCGTCGCCCTCGAAGCGCTCGCGCCTCTGGCCGAACTGCATGCGGCGGTACATGGCCACCTGGGCCTCCAGGTAGGCGATCTTCTCGTCACGGCTGGAAATAAGCTCCAGCAGCTCCTGTTTGGAGAGGTTTTCCAGTACCGTTTGCATGCTCTAAAAATAAGCAAAAACAGCCATGGCACCAAGGATAATGCGTTTATGGTGGCAAAGAAAATCTTCTCCTGCGGTTGCTCTTCACCACTTCGATTCCTTCCACCATCAGCACCAGTTCGCTCCAGCTTATAGCGCCAGTAGTGGTGTTTTTCGGTAAAGGGAAGGTGCCCTGCTCGAGCCTTTTGTAGTAGAGCACAAAGCCCCCGTGTTCCCAGTGGAGCAGCTTGAGATGGGTACGTTTGCGGTTGAGAAACACGAACACTTCACCGCTGGTGGGACTGCGGCCCAGTTCCGATCCTACCAGACCGCACAAGCCGTCGAAGGATTTGCGCATGTCGCAGTTGCCTCGGTAGAGCAGGTAGCGGAGGGAGGAGGTGAGGCTGAGCATTTAGTAAAGGTGCAGCAGGCGGCTCACAAGGGCCAGGTCCCGGGAATCGACCCGTACCTGCACGCCATTGGGATAAATTACCTCCAGGTAGCTAGCTGCTCGCTCAGCGCTTAGCTGCATAAAACCGGAAGCCGGCTGCTTTTCCTTCCGTACTTTGTGGATCCAGTAGATAAACTGAGAAACTTTTAGGCCCTGCTCCTGACAGAAGGCCCGCTGGCTCTGCCCGCTTTGCTCATAAACCTCCACTAAGTGGAGCATCTTTTCCTGGTGGGTCATCTCTCTCTTTTTACCAGCAAAACTAAGCCCTGCAACTCAACTACAAAATATGCACTTGGTCGGCCGGATACAGAATAAAGATGGTCTTCTTCCAAACCTCCGGATTTTTGGTAAGTATATCCATCACCTCAGATACATACCAAGCACCATACCACGGCGAACCAGGATGATCAGAAAAATTAGAAGGAGCAACCAACCAGGAAACTGTAGGCAATTTTCCTGCTTCAACATCTTTTCTGAACTGATGTAAGATGTCCCCTTTAGGAACCTTTACCTCCCGCTGTGTTCCCTCATCATCATACGTTAAGGTACTCAACTGATGATAATCCGGATCATTCAGATTTGTGACAAAAGCTTTGCGGTGAATACTCTTTTCTTTTTCCGAGAGCTTCTCGAAGCGCTCCTGGTTCCACTCCTCCTGGTATTGGCGAAGACCTTTAAATTCCGCTTTTTTCTTTTCCAGCTTCTCTTTTTCTGCCTGACCTGATTGCCTGCCGCGCAGAGCCTCCTCCAACTCCTTTATTTCGCTTTCCAACACCTTAAATTTCCTCTGCACGTACTCCAGGTGCTTTGCATGCAGCTTCACATGGTACTGGGTAAAATATTCCAGGTCATTATCAGTAAAATTAGCCAGCCAGTCATCTTCTTCGCCGTCAAAACCTACTCCAACGCTTAACTCATTCTGATAAGCTTTCCAAGAGATACCCAGTTCTTCCAGGCGCTCCGGAAAAGTGGTCCACCGCAGGTCTTTATAGTCTATTTCGCCATTCCACACATGCGCTTTTGCCTTCTCGTGCTGTTCTTCACGTATAGTGCCTGTCCAGAAAAAGCATCTGTTAGGGCTTGTGCCGGTTAAGGCTGATGAAAAATATTGATCGCAAACGGTAAAAGCATCCGCTAAGGCATAGTAGAAGGGTATATCAGCTCTGTTGTAGTAGCCCATTGTTAAAGGCAGGTGCGCATAATCTTTATTACCAGAGTGCTTAATGTCCAGCCATTTATCATACTTCCCATTATTACGGGCATCTACCTGGTCTGCCCAGGCATGCGGCAAAGCACTCATCCAGGTAGCTTTCGTCTCTTTTATGTTCAGGCGAAACGGTGCATAGGTTTCTCCGGCAGCATTGGACTGCAGCCACACACTATTTTTGTTAGGCAGCTCAATAGCTCGTGGGTCATTAAACCCGCGAACACCCTGCAACGATCCATAAGAATGGTCGAAGGAACGGTTTTCCTGCATCAGAAACACAATGTGCTCTGCATCCAGGTAAGTGCTTCCGGGTTCTGCTTGTATCGCTAGTGCTCGTTGTATAGAATCCGGCATGGCACAAAATAATCCAGCTGCACCTGTTAGCAACGTCGCCTTTTTAATAAATTCTCTTCTTGAATCTGACATACAGTATATAGTAAAGATTTCACCACAAACCTTGTAAAATCTGGCAGGATGTTACGGTACTAAATGTAACCAATGAAATATTAAGCGGCTGTTAAATATAGCAAGGAGGGTAAACTTTTGGCCATTTTTAGATCGGAAAGGCAATAGGCCGCAATAAGTACTCGCGCAGCCGAGCAGTTAGATTAAACCTGACTTCGCATCTTTCGCTATTGTTTCTAAAAGTCAACTATTACTTGCGTAAACTTGTTGTCATAAAACAATGGTCACTCCACCTGGATAGACTTTAACCAAGTAACAAATAAAACAGGAATATATGCAGAGCCTAAGCTCCAAAAAATATAAAAAAGTATTTACAGACACATTTCCCGGAGACGAGTCCGGAGATAAACAGCCGCGCCAGACACCAGGCGTATTATACAGCAAGGCAATTCCTACTCCGGTTAAGCAACCGGAACTGCTGGCATGGTCGGAAGAACTGGCTAAAGAACTCGGTATACTAAAGCCCGCGTCTCAGGAAGAAGTTGAGCTGCTGAGCGGCAATCGCATAGCGGAAACCATGTATCCTTATGCTGCCTGTTATGCCGGACATCAGTTTGGCCACTGGGCCGGACAGCTGGGTGATGGGCGGGCCATTACTTTAGGTGAATGGGAAACTACTGCCGGAAAAGCCTGGGAACTGCAGTTAAAAGGGGCAGGTCCTACTCCTTACTCACGCAGGGCAGACGGCAGAGCAGTTATGCGCTCATCTGTACGCGAATACCTGATGAGTGAAGCCATGCATTACTTAGGTGTGCCTACAACACGCGCCTTGAGCCTGGTATCTACCGGCGACCAGGTAATGCGCGATATGTTTTACAACGGGAATGCAGCCTTCGAGCCGGGTGCAATTGTGATGCGCGTGGCTCCCAGCTTTCTACGTTTCGGTAACTTTGAAATACTCGCAGCCCGGAAAGAGAAGGAGAACCTTCAAAAGCTAACCGATTGGACAATCAGCCGCTATTACCCCCATATTGCCGGAGAAGGAGAAGAAAAGGTGCTGGCCTGGTTCAAAGAGATAGTAGAAAGAACTGCCGCTTTAATGGTAGAATGGTTACGGGTTGGCTTTGTACATGGTGTGATGAATACTGATAATATGTCCATTCTGGGTCTGACCATTGATTACGGCCCTTACTCTTTCCTGGACGATTATGATCCTAACTTCACCCCCAATACCACCGATCTGCCCGGCCGCCGGTATGCCTTCGGGAAGCAGGCGGCTATAGCAAAATGGAACCTGGGATGCCTGGCAAGCGCTATAGCTCCACTCCTTTCCGGAACTGAGCAACTGATTGCAGCACTGGAAGCTTACGATAACATCTATTGGGAGAAATATTATACAATGATGGCAAATAAAATTGGACTTGATCTGCTCAGAGAGCAGGATGTCGAGCTGATCAGGGCTTTTGAAAAAATGCTTTCCACCATCAAACCGGACATGACTATTTTCTTCCAGTTACTCATCAACCTTCCTGCGCAGTTGGCTGGCGAAGAGGAAACGGTGCATCATTTTCAGCAAAGTTTTTACAATACCCTAGATAAAGCAGAAAGCGAACTGCTCTTTAACCTGATGCAACAGTATATGGAGAGGCTTACACAGAATTCCATTTCGGAGGAAGACGCCAGGAAACGTATGCAGGAGCACAATCCGCGGTTTATTTTACGAAACTACCTCTTACATCAAGCCATAGAAGAGCTTGAAAGGGGAAATAACGATTTGTTCCTTCAGTTGCAGGATGCGCTGAAAGAACCTTATTCGGCAAAATACGATAAATTTTTCGCTAAAAGACCTGCCTGGGCCAGCCAAAAAGCAGGTTGTTCTATGCTATCCTGCAGCTCTTAACTTCACTGTATCTTATAATATAAGTTAATCTCCAAAACTACTCTTTGAGCAGCTGTTATAACTCTATAGCAGTTGCTCAAACAATTTCTTCTTATTAAAGCTTTTTTTAATCCAAAATCTCATAGCACACTGATCTTTAACCCTTTAAATACCTACTTCTACCAAAATGTTTTGCTATTCCAGCTAATTGGACTGAAATTTGAGTTTGTATTGCTATGAGTTTGAATAGAGTAAAGCTGCAGCGGTATTTCTCCGCCAAAAGAATTATGCTTCCCGTATTATTAGGGTTAGGCGTAATGGGTTTTTTGATTTATGAGAATTATGATCCCGATCAGTTTTCAACCTTGGCAAATGCCCATCTTCTCTGGATTGGTATGGCTTTACTCCTCCTGCTTGTCCGGGACTGGGGGTATGTGTACAGAATAAGGCTGATTACAGATAAATTTCTGAGCTGGAAACAAAGCCTTTCAGTAATTATGCTTTGGGAGTTTGCTTCCTGTGCACTTCCCTCTGTTGTAGGCGGCTCTACCATTGCCTCTTACATCCTCTATAAAGAAGGCGTACCGTTGGGTAAATCCTTATCTCAGGTTATGGTTACTGCTATGCTTGATAACTTCTACTTTGTATTAGTTTTTCCCCTGATTCTGTTTTTTACCAGTGGAAATCTACTGCCAGAACTAATTGGTTTAAGTGAGACTGTAAGAGATAGCTTAGGTATCGCCTTTTTTATCAGTTACCTGCTTATAGCCTCTTACGCTTTTCTGATGTTCTACGCACTTTTCGTGCATCCAAGAGCAGTTAAAAAGCTTCTTCTGAAACTAGGCAGCTTTAAAATATTTAGAAGGTGGCAACAAAGCTTGTTCAGGCATGCCAATGAACTCTTAATTGCCTCGCAACACCTGAAGCATAAAACCTTTGGTTACTGGTTTAAGGCAAGCATATCTACCATATTCGTCTGGACAGCCAGGTATGCCATTATCAGCTGCCTGATCGCTGCTTTCACAGACCTGGAGATGATGGACCATGTAGTTATTTTCTCCCGCAACCTGGTGTATAAAATCGTACTGTTTGTTTCTGTAACGCCAGGCGGAGCAGGTTTTGCCGAAATGTCTTTCCCTGCTTTTTTTGGTGCTTATCTTGCTGGCTTTACGGCTATCATCATTCTGGTATATCGCTTATTCACCTATTACCTATACCTGATTATTGGCGCTTTTGTCTTTCCAAGATGGGCAGACAGAGTATTTTCTAAAGAGGAAGACAATTCCAGTTCTGTAGCCGTTAATAAAACACCTGTTCCAATAGAGAGCCGGACTACAAAATAGAATAATACATAACTATACTTTTAAGTTAACCTTCGGCATATCTGTTTCTAAAAGAAGAGAGCCAGCAATCAGGAACTGCTGGCTCTCTTCTTTTAAGAACTGTAAATTATCGCGCAGCAACTTCCGTTGCAGGCTTGTCATAAAACTTTCGCTTCAGCCAGAAAGCAACATTCACTAAAAGTATTAGTGCCGGTACTTCAACCAGCGGCCCTACCACACCGGCAAAAGCCTGGTCAGAATTGATTCCGAAAACACCTATCGCTACCGCAATAGCCAATTCAAAATTGTTGCCTGCAGCCGTAAACGCAATGGAGGCATTCTGAGAATAATCTGCCCCCACATACTTCCCGGCAAAAAAGCTTACCATAAACATAATGGCAAAGTATATAACCAGGGGTACAGCAATCAGTAGCACATCAAAAGGAATATTTACAATCGTATTACCTTTCAGGCTAAACATAACCACAATCGTAAACAGCAGCGCAACAAGCGTAACAGGGCTGATAGCAGGTATAAACTTATTCTGATACCAGTCCTCTCCTTTAATGCGCCGCAACGCAAGGCGTGTCAGGAAACCGGCCAGAAAAGGAACACCCAAGTAAATGGCTACGCTTTCTGCCACTTCCGGCATGCTGATTTCAATAACTTCACCCTGCAACCCAAAAAGCGGCGGCAGCACGGTAATGAACAGGTAAGCAAATATGCTGTAAAGCAGTACCTGAAAGATACTGTTAAAAGCAACCAGCCCGGCGGCATACTCTCTGTCTCCTTCTGCCAGTTCGTTCCATACAATTACCATGGCGATACAACGCGCCATACCAATCATAATAAGTCCGACCATATACCCAGGATAATCCCGGAGGAAAAGTATAGCCAGCAGGAACATCAGCACAGGCCCTATGAGCCAGTTCAGCACCAGCGAAACCGACAGCACTTTTACATTTTTAAAAACTTTCCCCAGCTGCTCATAGCGAACCTTCGCCAGAGGCGGGTACATCATCAGTATTAACCCTATGGCAATAGGTATATTGGTGGTACCTTGCTGAAAAGAGTTGATAAAACCTTCCATTGCTGGTACAAAATAGCCTAACGCTACTCCTATACCCATAGCTAAAAAAATCCACAGCGTCAGGAAGCGATCCAGAAAAGACAGTTTCTTACGGTTCACCGTGGGATTACAATTATTTCGCATAAAATGTCCGTTTATCAGACTGTATTATTTCTGGTGTGACAACACGTTAGTAGGCTTTCCGCAACATATCTGCAAACTCGTTCGGAAGCGGGCTTTCTTCTACAGCTCTGGCGGCTTTTTCTAAGTCATACTTTACCCGCACAAACTCTACCTGTATACTTCCGGCTTCTGTTAAACTGCTTTTTTCATCCAGCGTTAACAGTACATAACAGGCGCGTATATCACCGTCTTTCGGCTTGCCTACAGAACCCAGGTTAATCGCATGCCTTGTTTTACCGTCTGTTTCCGAAGTCAATTTGCGATGATAAGGTTTATGTGTATGCCCGAACAGCATGATATCTGCCCCGGCATCTTCCATTAAACGCACAAGGCTTTTCTCAGGACGATCTTCGAACAGGTACTCATTTATTTTACGAGGACTGCCGTGCACCATGAGCAGGCTTAGTTTTTCTCCTGCATGCAATTCAAAATCGAGACAGATGTGCCTTGGTAAAAGCTTTAAATAACGCCGGTTCTGGTCTGATATAATGCTGTTGGTATAAGAAATCGATGATACCCCACGGGCTTTATCATCCTCGGTTTTATAAGCACAGCCGCAGTCAGGGCTACCCAGGCCTACGCCTTCATCGTAGTTACCTGCCAGTGTAGGAATAGATCGGCTCCTGATAGTTTCCACCACCTCATTTGCCCACACATTATACCCGACCAGATCTCCGAGACAATAGATAAAGTCAGGCTTTTGCTGATCTATATCGGCCAGCACTGCTTCTAAAGCAGGCATATTTGCATGTATATCGCTAAAAAAAGCAATTTTCATATTTGAGTTATGTTAAAGCTTACCATTTAGCAGCAACCACTTTCAGGTGTACAGGAAGCAGCACTATCATCCAGGAAACCCAGCGAAGCTAACTGTACTTTAGGTTTCTGTTCTGTGGCAGGCATACAGCAGGCAGAGGCATCCTGCAACTCGTAGTGCGGATCGTTGAAAGCTGCATCCTCATGAAAATAATACACCTCCCACTGTACGCCGTCCGGATCTGTTACCCAGAACTTATCCTGCACTGCATAGCAGCAGGCAGTACCTGTTTCTTCTTTCGATACCAACTGCTGTTCTCTGGCAACCGCTAACCTGCTTTCCAGTTCCTGCTGCGTTTCCACCTGAAAGCCAAGGTGCCCAAAGTTCTGCTGTACGCGCTCCCGGTTCTCTACAAAAGAGATAATCAGTGAAGGATTCTCGAGCATGTATTTGGCATAATGAGGCATCACCTTTGCAGGCTCCTGGCCAAAAAAACTGTTATAAAATGATATTGTTTTAGCTAAGTCTGCTACATACAGACTCACGTGCATTCTTGGAAATACAGGGTTACGCATAGTTCTTACCTTTATATTGACAGAAATATTAAACTCATTCAAAAAGCTTCAGGCTTAACAGTCACAACCGTTACAGCAGCTACTGATGTTACCAAAGAATTTTTCTAACAATTGCTTTGCCCGCTCAAACTGCTCCTGATTAATGCAATAGCAGACTGTAAGACCATCAATCTCACCTTTTATGAGATCAGCGTTCTTGAGCTCCTGCAAATGCTGCGATACTGTGGTTCTGCTTAAAGGCAGTGCATTGGATATATCACCCGAAATACAGGTTTTTGCCTGTGCCAGGTGCTGCAGTATGGCTACCCGCGCCGGGTGCGACAAAACCTTTGCCAGCTTAGCTACCTCCTGCTGCTCCAAATCAAACGCCATAGCTTTTGTGTAAGTCATTCTGATTTATCTTTTGAAGTATGACGCAAACATACGACATAGTTAAATAAATGTCAAATGTGCGCCAGGAATTTATTTACACAAAAAAAGCCACAGCTTTCGCTATGGCCTTTCTCAGATGGAAATTTAATACTAATGTATGGCGTAGTATACGTTAGTTATTTAAAATGGATTACATACGCTCCTTACCTGTTCCTGCTTCTTCGGTCCCGGCCATAGGTATCATCCCCAAAATCACGGAACTCATCAGTACTTCCATAAGCGGCATCATGCCTGAAGCCATGGTTGCCCCGGCTGTCGAAGTCGCGGTAACGGTCTCCTTCTTCCGGGTTATCATAATTAGGGTTATTGCCCATGTTGTAATGGAAGTGATGGCGTTCCTGTCTGTATGGTCCTTCTGTTCTGGAATAATAGTCTATCCTGTCTACGTCGTTCTCACTACCATAGGGTAACCCATAGTTCTCTCTACGTGGCACCCCACTATAGTTGGTTGTCTCATACATGGTTTGGTAGTAATCTTCACGGCTGTTGCGTCGTTGGTCCGAATTGCTGTAATCTTCTGAATCTACCCTGAACCTGTCTTCTCTATCCCTGCTGTTACAATTATCCCTTATCCAGCGATTATCTCGGTATCGATCATCGTCCTGGTGATCTCTGCGACGCTGGTTAAAGTTTCCATAATTCATTTCTCTGTCTCTCATGGTCTTAATTTTTTAAACAAGTAAATGCCCAGGCTAAAACTGAGCTACCACACTTTGTATTTATACTTTAAACAGCCTGAGCTTAGCGGCTGTTACGGTCGTTGTCGTAACGGTCTCTCCGACGGGTTTCGCCGTTCCAGCGGTCCAGGTTGCTATAATAGCGGTCTTCTCCAAAGTGGTCCCTCCCTTCTGTATGGTTACGGCCGGCGAAACCAGTGCTGTAATCGTTGTCATACATGCTGTTGCCTTGCTCATAGCGCCTGTACGATTCGTAGTCGCCTCTGGAGCTCCTGCCCAGATACGGGTCCTGCTGGTTGCCGCGCCTGCTTACATCGTGCCCAAAGCGCTCATCCGGCATACCATACCGATCATGTGAACGGCCCTTTTGGCGCATGTCATCATAATCAGAGTTGCTGTAGTCCGCACGGGGGTCGTAATGGCGGGAGGAGTTGCGATCATCGTTTGGCACATAGCTCATACCATACATATTATCGCTCTGGCTGCGACTGTTGCGGGTATAATCATCTCCACTGTATGTTGCACCTCCAGGCTGAAATCTTCCCTGCTGAGAAGTGTAGCTATGGTCTTCACTTGTATTAAAACTGGTTGGATCGTTTGATCCTATATCATATCCTGCATTGAAATGAGTATTGGTTCTATAATTTCCCCGCGAAGACCTTTCTCCGTGTCGCTGCTCGTGCAGCCAACGTGGTTCTCTCTCATCATATCGGTTATCGCGGCTATTATTTTGTTCGTTTCTCATAGTTCTTCTATTACGTGTAATACTAAACTTTCATTCTTTTATTACGGCTTTTGGCCGCTTTAGATTAGTAATATCTGCCAAAACTGAGCCTTTTTGCTTAAACCCAAGCCAATCTGAGCCGTTAAAAAGAAAGTACAACCAATAACAGAATGCAATGGAAAGAGATAATTGGAATAGAAGAAGATCCGATTTTGATGATCGTGATCAGGATAACAGATATAGAAACAATAATCGCTTCGGTAATAATGCAGCTAAGGATGAAGAAGATTCCTATAGAGGCGCTTATCGTTTTGATAATACAAGCGACCACCATAACCAATCGACCTACAATGGTTTCGACAGAAGTGGCAACCGCAACCAGCACAACTACCGCAATGAGCAAGGGCGACAAGATAACGTATCTGGCCGCAACCGGTTTAATGAGCGAGACGACTACAGCAGCGGGAACGACTACCGTAACACCCGGGATTCTGTACACGACAGAATGAACAGGGGTTATGACAACCGGGAGCGCTACAGCAGCAATTTTAATAATGACTACGGTTCTGATAACTACAGAAGCGGACGCGGCGAAAACTACGGCAACATGGCAGGTTCTTTAAGCTTTGGATATGATGGAGACAACAACGCCGATCCGGATGCGAACCGCATGTATAATCCGTTAAGCGGCCGACGCCATAGTTACCATGGAAACTACAGTACCCGCAGGCCGGACAACTTTGACAATAGACGCAACAGGCCGGACGACAGGTACAGAGAGGATGACCGCTATTAATAGTTAAACTTCTTTTTAAACTAAAAAACAAAAGCTATGAATTCAGATAAGAAAGATAAATTGAATAATGAAAACGTAAACAAAACGGTAAATGAAGGCAACAAAGTGCCGAACATAAACCCCGTTCCTAAAGAAGATGTAACAGATGCTAAAGCGCAAGCTGGTGAAATAGGCGGCATTAAGCCAACTCAAAGCGGGCGTAAGGGAGGTGTAAGTGTGCAGGATGGTGGCCAGGACATTGGCAGTAATTCCGGAAGCCGTTAACCGAAAGGTAAAGTTTAATAAAAAAGGTCAGATGTTTATCTGACCTTTTTTTGTTGCCTGCAGGTAAATCAATCTTTTACCTTAGAGGTTCAGCAACATACTCTCAGTAGCGTTAAAGCTTATCCTACATAGTGGTTGATCCACCAGTAGTAGTGCCGCCAGTAGTTGTACCGGTAGTAGTTCCGGCAGTTGTACCAGAAGTTGTAGTTCCAGCAGTAGTACCTGTTGTAGTTGTTCCGGTAGTAGTACCTGCTGTTGTGCCCGAGGTAGTACCAGTAGTAGTAGTTCCTGCTGTTGTACCAGTTGTTGTGGTACCGGTAGTCATGCCAGTGGTTGTTCCAGTAGTAGTTGTACCAGTTGTATCATCTTCATAGGTGCCGCCAGCAGTTGTACCGGTTCCCATGTCATCTGTTCCGGTACCGGAAGTAGTTCCTTCAGTTGTACCAGTTGTTGAATCTGTGTTGTTGCCACAAGAGGTCAGCATCATAGATGAACACAGGAAAGCTGCAGCCACCATTGTAATCCAATTCTTTTTCATAGTAAATTGACTTTAAATGAATAATATTCCCCGTTAAACGATTATATGAATAATTTGATACGAAATTTATATAGCTCTACGTAAATGAGTTAAAATGTTGCATTGCAAGCCATTAATTAACTCTACAGGTAAAATTCTGGCTAAGCGGGAGGCTCATTATTTAAAATAAGAGGCAGCCTGTAAGGGCTGCCTCTTTGCTTGTTATAGAACTATTCAAAATTAACCACCAGTTGTTCCACCACCGGTAGTACCTCCCGTAGTCGTTCCGCCTGTGGTTGTGCCACCAGTAGTAGTTGTACCTGCTGTTGTGCCGCCAGTAGTAGTGGTACCTGTTGTCGTACCGCCGGTAGTATCACCACCTGTAGTACCGGATGTCGTTCCGCCGGTTGTTGTACTGGTGGTTGTTCCAGTCGTTGTACCAGTAGTGGTAGTTCCTGTTGTCGTACCAGTGGTGGTTCCGGTAGTTGTGCCACCTGTAGTTGTAGCGGATGTTGTTCCACCTGTCGTTGTGCCAGGTGTAGCGTCATCATCGTTGCAAGAAGTGAAAGCTACCGACGAGGTAATAAGTGCAATAGCTAACGCTGATATCCAAGATTTTCTCATAGTCGTTTACATTTAAAATTGTACTTTACCTTACCTTCTACGAGAATAATTTCGATTGGCTGTTAGAACATCAAAGAATTTATACTTAATTTCAGTACAATTATCGTAATAAAGCACTATTCTATAAGTAAAACACTCCCAACATAACTCATTATTTATCAATATAATTTAAGCAAAATATACTTTTATAGTATATCCTTAATTTAAAATCTATACAAATTTTCATCCAATATATATTAATAAATAAAAATATGATTTTTCCAATTGAATGACAATTAATAGAATTTCATAATTGAAGGCAGCATGCAATACCAGGATGAAAAATTATAGTTATAAATAAACTTGCGTCTTATCGAAAACTTCTCCCTTTATCGGAGATTCCTAACTTCAATGGAAAAACATGGATAAGAAAGATCAGGAATATACTTTTAACAGAGGAGTGTATATGGTTAAAACAACAAAAGCCACCTCGTAAGGTGGCTTTTGTTGTAAATTCCCTAAACAGAGAAAAGTTCTTTATATAGTTAAAGCGAATATTTACTGTAGTTCTTCCTGCTCCATATACTCCCACATAGCATCTTCGTTCATCCCGTTTCGGAAGGCATAAATTAACATAGTAGTATACACGCCAATTAATAGCAAACTAAGTGGTATAGAAAAGATAAAAGAAACAATAAATGTTTTAACCGGATCGGCTTTGGATTTCATTTTAGTAGATGCATACCAGAAAAACAATACATTAAAAATTCCAGAAACTGCAACGAAATTGAGAATGTCTAACATTGGCTAAAAGCTACGTCTAAAATAATGTTGAATAACTAAAGCATAACAAAAAAGCAAGTACTTAATCACTACAATTTATAATATCTACTTCAAAATTATGCTACTACAAATAAACAACTTATGCTATTCCTTAAACTAGATAATGCAATTTAAGCGCAATAATGTAAAAATACAAGAACCGGCACAAAAATTTCTGATCTTCCGGAAAAAGCATCAGCTTTTATTAAATAGCTATAGCAGCAACATTTTCTAAGAAAAATTGTTCCAGTTTAAATTCAATCTCCATATAATCAATTGAAAATCAATAACTTTAAAATTATATTGTATATACCAAACCTTTTTAAGTAATTAGCTTCAGCCTTCAGGTATATTAATTTTTTAAGGATATTTTTTACAACATAAACGTAGGCAGTAAAACGAATTCTTACAATTACGCACTACAAAGGTTTGCAGGAAAAGCAGCTTCCTGAGCCTTCGCACCATTGCTAAATAACATTTAGCCCATGCTTTGCTTAGCCCGGTTCAAGTACCCTTTCCTGGAGAAAGGACTTTTTAAGTGATTCGACTGATACACCATATGTATACTGGCTGCAGTCAAACTTATACTAGCATATTAGCAGCCTTAACTCAGCTTATTAATTATGATCAGATTCAGCAACTAATGCTACTAAAACCAGCAGAAGCCTTCTGCTTTTTTCTACTAAGCTACTCATATTCTTATTCAGTAATATCTTATCAAATTTATTAAATGACGGAGCATATTCACCTCCTGCTTTATCCCCCTCCAGCTCCGCCATGCACTCTTTAACGGGAAGTGCAGTTTATAGACTATGCTATTAATACTTATTTGATATACGTATTAATGCAGAATATGATATCTCCTATATTAGCAGCTCCTGCACATCAAGCTGCATTCCAAATCGGGCTTCACTAAAAAAATCAACCTATCTACTATTAATAAAATACAAACAATTACACAATAGCTGCTCTTAAATCTACTCTACAAACCTTTTTGAAAAACTTATTATCAATTACTTATCACCAATCTCATCTAAATATAGAATTACCTCGTATAAACAAAACACAATATATAAAAATAGAAGATAACTATTTAACAGTATAGGTGCAGTAACTATAGGCCTTCATTTGCCTTAGCTTAACCTCAAAAAGATTAATACTTATGAAAATCAAGATATACTCTCACCAGGATACAGAAGTAGTTGAAGTAACAGGATTAATCAGACCTGAGAATTTATCGGAACTAAAACAGAAAATTCAGAGCCTGCCGGAAAATAAAATCAAGCAAATATGCATCGACTCCTCGCAAGTCTGCAAATTCAGCGTTTCCGACACCTGCTTTACAACTTATGTTGGAATGCTGCTCCAGCTTAAAACAGAAAACGTACACCTGGTTCTTTTTGGCATCAACACAATTACAGAACGCCTGCTTAGAATCCTGAACCTGGACAGCATGTTTACCATTGTGCCCTCACTCGAAGACGCTTTAAAGCCAATACCGGAAGAGGAACTGGTATAAGACATCACAACCTTTTTCAGATCTCGGCTTAGCGGCTGTACGATAGCCGCTAAGCCGAGCATTAAATTTTTATACTTTTGTAAAGGCTTAAGCTTTTTAACAACTCCGGACCTGTTAAGCTTCAAAGCTTTGCCTATAAAATATAGCAGCTGGTATAACCAACAACATCTGGCAATTCGTATGTATGGGTAAATTAAAAAAATAAGCCTAATTTGCCGCTTTTTAAGGGTAAGGCTGCAATTTCTCAACTAAAAGCGAATGGACTCCAGCGATAAAAAAGCTCAAAATACTAAAACCAGAAAATATCTCATCTCGCGACGTATAGATCGCATGTTTCTTGAGCTGTATGGCGTCTACGCATTTGTTACCCGCTTTTTTAAAGAAGTTTTTCTGCCGCCTTATGAGTTTAAAGAAATAATCAGGCAGTGCTACGAAGTTGGTGTAAGATCCCTGCCCCTGATTTCTTTAACCGGCTTTATCATTGGTATTGTGTTTACGAACCAGTCGCGCCCTTCTCTGGCCGACTTTGGCGCTACTTCCTTGTTACCTGCACTTATTGCGGTAGCCATTGTCAGGGCTTTGGCGCCTCTCGTAACAGCTATTATAGCCGCTGGTCGTGTTGGCTCCAGTATCGGCGCCGAGCTTGGCTCCATGAAAGTAACCGAACAGATAGACGCGATGGAGGTTTCAGCTACCAATCCTTTTAAGTTTCTGGTAGTGAGCCGTGTATTGGCCACCACTTTTATGATTCCGGCCCTGACCATGTACACTACCTTTGTGTCGCTGATGGGTGGTTATATCAACATACACCAAAACGAACTAACAAGCCTGACAACTTACTTTACGCAGGTTTTCGAAGCCATTACCTTTCTCGACATTTTCTCTTCTGTTGTAAGAGCCTTTGTTTTTGGTTTTACCGTAGGTATGGTCGGGTGTTACAAAGGGTATAACTCCTCCAAAGGAACTGAAGGGGTAGGTAAGGCAGCAAACTCTTCGGTGGTAACGGCAATGTTTCTCATTTTCATAGAAGAACTCCTGATTCTGCAGGTGGTAAATGCCCTTCGTACAGTTTAAACCGATTGAAACATGCAAAAACAAACTCCTGACATAGATAAAGAACAGAAGGTAATTTCGATCCGGGGCCTGAAAAAGGCCTTCGATGATTTTGAAGTGCTTCGGGGAGTAGACCTGGACCTGTATAAAGGGGAAAATCTGGTTGTGCTTGGCCGCTCCGGCACAGGTAAATCTGTACTTATCAAGATTATATCCGGGCTTTTAAAATCAGATGAAGGCGAAATAAATGTACTTGGGAAAAGAATCGATCAGATTAAACCCAAAGAGCTGGACGAACTACGATTGAAAATAGGTTTTTCTTTCCAGAACAGTGCCCTGTATGATAGTATGACGGTGAAAGAAAACCTTGAGTTTCCGCTGGTGCGGCATTCCAAGAATATGACAGTCAAAGAACGGGACAACCTGATTGAAAACGTTCTTGATGCTGTTGGACTCTCGCAGGCAATCAACCAGATGCCTTCTGAATTATCCGGTGGGCAGCGTAAACGGATCGGCATTGCCCGAACGCTCATCCTGAAGCCTGAAATTATGCTTTATGATGAGCCTACAGCTGGCCTGGACCCTATAACCAGTATAGATATTAATAACCTGATCAACAACGTGCAAAGCAGGTTTAATACTTCTTCTATTATTATTACACACGACTTAACCTGTGCCAGAACCACAGGCGACAGAATTGTAATGTTGCTGGATGGGTGGTTTCAGCGCGAGGGAAGCTTCGAAGAAGTTTTTGACACAGACGATAAACGGGTACAAGCGTTTTATAATTACAACTTTATAGACTAAATGAGCGCAATAGAAAATAAACGATCAGTGGTAGTAGGAATCTTTGTACTCCTGGCTATCATCATTTTTTTAGGAGGCATTTTTATTTTGGCTGGCCAGCAGAAGCGGTTTATCAGCACTGTTACCGTCAGAGCAATTTTTGATGATGTGGCCGGCCTCCGGCAGGGCAACAATGTCTGGTTCTCAGGAGTTAAGATCGGCACCATTCGTGGTATCAACTTATACGGCGATTCACAGGTAGAAATTACTATGAATATCGAGGAACGCCATCATGAGTTTGTGCGAAAAAACGCCAAAGCCAGAATCAGCTCCGAAAGCTTTATAGGCAACAAAAACATAGTAATAGAAGGCGGTACACCGGAAGCTCCTCCTGTAGAAGATGGCGATGTACTTGCTGCTGTAAACCCGCTTAATACCGATGATTTAATGGAGACGCTGCAGGAAAACAACCAGAACCTGGTTGCCATTACCGGCGACTTTAAAGAACTCAGCTCCAGAATTGTGCGTGGAGAAGGCACGGTGGGTGCACTGCTAACCGACACTGCCATTGCTCAAAACTTTAAAGCCATGGTCGCCAGCCTGCAGCAAACGTCTGATAACACGGTGCGGGCATCGCAGTCGCTGAGCAGGTTTACAGCCAAATTAAATTCACAGGGTGGCCTGGTAGATGAGCTTTTAACCGATACGACAGTATATAGTCAGCTAAGGGCATCTATTGCTCAGTTACAGGAAGCAAGCACTTCTGCCTCGCAAATGACGGCCAGCTTACAACGCGCCAGCGAGAATTTAACCACAAACGACAATGCGCTGGGTATGCTGCTAAACGATGTTAATTTTGCGGCAACCATCCGTAAAACCATGTATAACCTGGAAAGCAGCTCGCATAAACTCGACGAGAACATGAAAGCGCTTCAAAGCAACTTTCTGTTCAGAGGGTACTTCAGAAGGCAGCAACAGGATATACAAAAGGCAGACCAGGAAAAAGCGCCTGAGCCTCCGGCCCCTGTTCCTGATCAGGAATAGCTTCGGCTAAAGCTTAAAAAGGGAAGAGGAACTGACGGTGGTGAAAACCAATCATCAGCTCCTCTTCCCTTTTTAAGCTAATATTATTTTATAGCTGTGAGTAGGCTGCTTTTATCTTTTCAAGCACCTCCTCAAACTCCTCTTTCGAGTATTGCTGTTTATTGGCAAAATTCATATCCTGCATACTGTTTATAGGAATCAGGTGAACATGTGCATGTGGCACCTCCAGGCCAACTACAGCCATACCTATACGTGCACAGGGTACTGCTTTCTCTATAGCTGTTGCTACCTTTTTTGCAAAGGCCATCAGGCCAAGATACAGTTCATCCTCCAGGTCGAAAATATAATCTATCTGCTGCTTGGGTATAACCAGCGTATGCCCTTTGGTTGTCGGGAAAACATCCAGGAAGGCCAGGTAGCGCTCATCTTCTGCTATTTTGTAAGCAGGAATCTGGCCATTTACGATTTTAGAGAAAATGGACTGCTCCATCATTAACGGCTGATTTCTAATACTTCAAACTGTAATTTACCTGCCGGCACCGTAATTTCAGCAACCTCGCCAACCGACTTTCCGAGCAAGCCTTTTCCAATAGGCGATTTAACTGAAATCTTACCTGCTGCCAGATCTGCTTCTTCTTCAGCCACCAATGTATAGTCAACTACCATGTTGTTTTTCAGGTTCTTGATCTTCACTTTAGACAGAATCAACGCTTTACTGTTATCAAGGCTCGACTCATCTATTAATCTGGCATTTCCAACAATCTCCTCCAGCTTTGCAATCTTGAGCTCCAGGTGCCCTTGCGCATCCTTGGCGGCATCATACTCCGCATTCTCACTTAAGTCACCCTTATCGCGGGCTTCTGCCAACTGACGTGCCACATCTGCGCGGCCTTTGGTTTTGAGCTCGGCCAGTTCTTCTTTCAGTTTTTGTAAACCTTCTGCCGTGTAATAAGAAATCTTGCTCATAGTTTGTCTTTACGTTTAAAACACAAAAACAAAAAGAACGGTTATGGCCTGCATAACCGTTCTTTTTGCTCAAATATGTTGATTTTATTTAATTTTCTCTTCTTAAAGCAGATAAAGCCTTCTCTCCTCTGCCTTACTATACCATAAACTGGTAATTAAGTTAAAACCCATAGCACTCTCTTCAAGAGGCGATGGTTGCAAATATACAAATTTTCATTTACAAGCCCCACATATCAACTGATATTATTATCAGCACAAATGCTGCTCTTTTTACAGAATAAGCTGTTCTTTTGTTGCTTCATCTGCAAGTTACATCTTCTGCTAAGGCCTGTAATTACGAGATACTTAGCTGTGCTATTTTAGCCACAAGCACCTGGTTAATCTTTATGTATGACTCATGGGTCCAACCTGCTATATGAGGCGTCAGAATAACATTGGAGGCAGAAGCAAGGTAGTCGAAGTGCTGCTTTTGGTCCGGAGAAAGTGTCTTTAGCTTTTCGTTTTCGAGTACATCCAGTCCTGCTCCTTTTACCTTGCCTTCTTTCAGCGAACTAACCAATGCCCCCTGATCTACCACTTCACCGCGTGCCGTGTTTAAAAACCATATCTTTTTGCTGAAAGCTTTAAAAAATGCTTCGTCAGCGAATCGGTGATTGTCTGCTGTATAAGGTATATGCAGACTAACGATGTCTGCCTCAGCCTGTATGTCTTCCAGACTTGCACTCTCAACCAAATCGTTGATTTTATCCGGGCAGTAACGATCATAAGCCAGGAGGCGGCAACCAAACCCACTCAATACTTTTGCCAGGCTTTGGCCCATGTTACCATACCCGATAATACCCACCGTTTTACCACTGATCTCCTCTCCCCTGTTTTCTTCCCGCAGCCAGATCCGCTGCTTTACTTCCTGATGGCTGGTAGAAATGTGGCGCATCAGGGATAGCAGCATACCCAGCGTATGCTCTCCCACCGCCTGGCTATTGCCCTCATTGGCTCCAATAAGCGCGATACCCCGTTCCTGTAGTGCCGCTGCATCTATATTATCTACACCAGCACCTGCCCTTGCCACAAACTTTAGTTGTTCGGCTAAACCCAGTGTTTCGGCAGTTATACGCATTTTGCTGCGTACAATAAGGCCATCAAAACCTTGTAGCGCCTCCCGTACTTCTCCTGGCAGTATATTGGGCCTGTAGTCAGGTTCTATTCCGATTTCCTGCAGCATTTCAAATATACTGGGGTGTATTTCGTCAATAATGAGGCAACGTGCGATCTGGTTTGTCATACATCAGGGTTTTATAGTGCCGCAAAAGTAGAGCTTGCGCAGCACTAAGACAAACTGCAAAAATAAAGGTATCTGTTTTAGCTGATTCCGAAACAGTTCAAACCTGCTCACACTCATGCTGATCTTCTGCCACAAGGCTCAGGATCAATGCTAAAGATTATACAGCATGTGCGCTACAGCAAAATAAATTCCCAGCCCAAGCAGGTCGTTGGCTGTTGTAATAAAAGGTCCGGCAGCTACGGCAGGGTTCACCCCGAATTTATCCAGCACCATGGGCGTTAGGGTGCCCATAAGCGAAGCCAGCATCACAACAGAAAACAGGGCCACTGACACCACCATAGAAAGCGTAATATCGCGCCGAAAGAGGTACGACAGGCTAAACACCAGCACCGAAATAATAATGGCATTCAGCAGGGCTACCATCAGCACCTTAAACATACGCTGGCCAAAGTTTTCGAAAATTACCGCATTGGAGGTAAGGGTCTGGATAATGATGGATGAAGATTGGATGCCAACGTTTCCGCCAGTTGCAGTAATTAAGGGTACAAACAGCGCCACAGCAGGCAGCATGGCAATATCGGCCTCGAAAAAGCCCATAAACTGGGCAGCAAGTAAACCGCCCACCATCCCGATAATCAGCCAGGGCAGGCGCGAACGCGAGATACGGAAAACACTGTCATCTTCCTCTACGTTCTCAGAAATACCTGTCATGAGCTGCCGACTGAGTTCGGCCTGCTCCTGCATCACGTCAATTACGTCGTCGATGGTAATGCGCCCCAAAAGACGGCCCTGGATATTTACAACCGGTATAGCATCCAGGTCGTACCGCTGCATCACGGCCACTACCTCCCCTTCGTCCCTGAAAGACTCTATTGAGATTACATCAGGATTGTAAATATCCTGCACCAGCTTATCGTCTTTGGCTAACAATAATGTCTTTACACTGATTCGCCCGACCAGCTTGCCATGGTTATCAACTACATAAACGGTATAGATCTTCTCCACATCTTCCGCCTGCCGCCTGATTTCCTCTATACACTGCCTCACCCGCCAGTTTAAGTTCACCTTAATAAGCTCTTTCGCCATCAGACCACCTGCACAGTCTTCTTCGTAGCGCAGCAGGTCCAGGATATCCTTCACCTTGTCGTCGTTATCCAGCAGCGCAATAACCTCCTCCCGTGTCTGGACACTCTGTTCATTCAGAATATCCACGGCATCATCGGAATCCATCAGGTTTACATAGCGCGCAATTTCCTCACTGGTGAAATACTGTAGGAAATCCGTACGAATATCGTAATCAAGATCGCTGAGAATCTCGGCCCCCACTTCTGCCGGCAACAGGTCCATCACATATTTCGACTCGTTGGTATCGAGTTCATACAACACAGTCGTGATATCTGCCGGATACATATCCTCCATCGTTTCCAGGATAAAGGTTTTGTCATCGCGTTCTATTGCCTCCTCTACCTGGTCTATGTACTCACGTGTGATTTCTATCTGCATACTTTTAAATGTGCTGCTCGATCAGTTGGGTTAGTTCAATAAAATCCTGCACCGACAGTTGCTCTGCGCGCTTGTCGAATACAGGCTGTGCCGTAACTTCGGAAGGAAGGTTATAGCTTTTAAGGCAGTTGCGCAATGTTTTGCGCCTTGTGCCAAAGCTTAGTTTCACTACTTCGAAGAAACGTTTTTCGTCGCATGGCAGGATTTCCACCTCGTTTCGCACCAGGCTGATTACGCCTGATTTTACTTTTGGCGGCGGATGAAACACATGCTCATGCACCGTAAATTTGTAATCGATGTTGTACCAGGCCTGCAGCAGTACACTTAAGATACCATAAGCTTTAGAGCCGGGAGGCGCTGCCAGTCTCTCCGCCACTTCTTTCTGAATCATACAAACTACCTCCGGCACACGATCCCGGTACTCCAGCACTTTAAAAAATATCTGGCTGGAGATATTGTAAGGGAAGTTGCCGATAATGGCAAACTTATCCGGAAACAACTGGCTAAGGTCTGTCTTCAGAAAGTCAGCAGAAATAATACGGTCTTCTAAAGCGGGAAAATGCTCTTTTAAATAAGCAATAGATTCTCTGTCGATATCCACTACCGTTGTCGTATAGCCCGGATGCTGCAACAGATACTGCGTCAGCACCCCCATACCCGGCCCTATCTCGAGCACATCTTTCACGCCATGAGGCAACGTAAGCTGCTCCACAATCTTTATGGCAATGTTCTGGTCGACCAGGAAATGCTGGCCTAAGTGTTTTTTCGGACTTACCTTACTCACGTTGTACCTGTTATGGTTTTAAAGAGATGTATACTTTTGCCCTTAAAACCGTTATACCTACTTAATTAAAGAAAAAGCTGTTGTGCTATAGCCATACTCCTTTTTCATAATCCATGAGATACTTACTATATTGCACCCTCAAAGATACAAAGACAAATGCCAACACAACTCAATTATAACACATCGGTAGATAAAAATACGGACGTTGCCCTGATTGTGGGGGCCGGCGAAGCAGGTTCACTTGCTGAACTTTCCTCAGAAGAGGCCTCTTATGTAACACAACAGGTAGAAAACGAGGCTAAGCTGATTTCTTTGAACCGCTACACCCAACGGGTATACTTACTAATTACTTCTGAGGCTAAAACTGAAAGCGCTGCCAGGGAAACCTTACGGCAGGCCGGTTATACGCTCCTGAAGCAATTAAAGGCTGACAAAGTACAGACTCTTGCTATAAAAGACTATACTGGCTCCCAAGCCAGTTTATATCTGGCTGAAGGCCTTTTCCTGAGCAATTATCAGTTCCAGGGGTATAAAACGAAAAACCACAAGCCTCATCAGCTACAGACCATCACCATAGCCGATACCAACGTCTCTGAAAAGGAAGTGCAGGAGTTACAGCATGTACTGGAAGCTGTATATAAAACACGAGACCTGGTAAATCAGCCTAACAGCCACCAGAGCGCTACCCAGCTAAGCGAGCAGCTCGACGAAATGGCAAGTGAAGCGGGCTTTATGGCAGAGAGCTTGGATGAATTGCGCATTATGGCTTTAAAAATGGGTGGGCTGCTTGCTGTTAACCAGGGAAGTGAAGAACCTCCTACCTTTAATATACTGGAATGGAAGCCTGAAAATGCCAAAAACCAGCAGCCTTATATACTGGTTGGGAAAGGTGTTGTATATGACACTGGTGGTCTTAGCCTGAAACCAACGCCGCAGTCGATGGACTATATGAAGTCTGACATGGCGGGTGCTGCCACAGTGGCCGGTGTGATGTATGCACTGGCTAAAAACCAGGTGCCATTGCACGTTATTGCACTTATTCCGGCCACAGACAACCGCCCGGGCGGCAAAGCTTATGCCCCAGGCGATGTTATTACCATGCACAATGGCACTACAGTAGAAGTACTCAATACAGACGCGGAAGGCAGACTGATTCTTGCCGATGCGCTGAGTTTTGCTCAAAAGTATAACCCGCAGCTAGTAATTGATTTTGCCACGCTTACCGGCTCAGCCATGCGTGCGGTTGGTAAAGAAGGTCTGGTAGCAATGGGCACTGCCGGTGAAGAAGTGATGAACGGCTTAAAACAAACTGGCGAGGCCGTTTATGAGCGCATTGTAGAATTTCCGCTTTGGGACGAATATAAAAAACAACTGGAGTCGGATATTGCCGACCTGAAAAACATTGGAGGTGCGGATGCAGGCCACATCACAGCAGGTAAATTTCTGGAAGCCTTCACCAGTTACCCATGGGTGCACTTTGATATAGCAGGCACAGCCTACCTGCACAGCGAAGACTCCTACAGAGGTAAACTAGCTACTGGCTCCGGTTTAAGGCTGGTTTATAATTACCTCCGATCTCTGGCCAACTAAGTAAAATGGAAAATAGAAATAAACCTAAAATAGGAATCAGTATAGGCGACACCAATGGCATTGGTCCTGAAGTAGTCGTTAAAACCTTATCAGACCAGCGCATCGTTAACTTTTGCACGCCAGTAATCTACGGCAGCGCAAATGTGCTCAACAAGGTGCGTAAAGCGTTAAGCGCAGATCATTTTCATTACCAGCTGGCAGAGTCGGCACGGGAACTGGCTCCCAGGAAAGTTAACCTGATCAGTTGCTGGGAAGAAGATATTGTTATAGAGCCGGGCAAACCGTCGCCTGCTTCGGGCAAGGCCTCTCTTGATTCTTTAATGGCAGCCTGCCGCGATATGAAAGCGGGCCTGATAGATGGATTGGTGACAGCGCCCATCGATAAAGATAACATCCAGGCAGAAGACTTCCGTTTTGCCGGCCACACCGAGTTTTTGACAACCTACTTCGATGCGGCAGACAGCCTGATGCTGCTCGTAAGCGGCGATTTGCGTGTAGCTACCGTAACAGGCCATATCCCAGTAAAAGACGTTGCGACAAAACTCAACTACGACCTGCTTATACGGAAAATCACCATCCTGATAGAGTCGCTGAAGCATGATTTTGGTATTCTGAAACCGCGCGTGGCTGTACTGGGGCTTAACCCGCACGCCGGAGAAAACGGTCTTTTAGGAAACGAGGAAGCAGACATCATACAGCCAGCCATCAAACACCTGAAAGAACGGGGAAACCTGGTATTCGGTCCGTTTCCGGCAGATGGTTTCTTTGGAATGCGCCAGTTCAAACAGGTAGATGCCGTTGTATCGATGTACCACGACCAGGGCCTGATCCCCTTTAAAACCTTGGCGTTTGAAAGCGGCGTAAATTTTACAGCAGGTTTACCAGTTGTGCGCACCTCACCGGATCATGGCACCGCCTACGACATAGCAGACAAGTACATTGCCGATGAAACCTCTTTCAGAGAAGCATTGTTTCTGGCCTGCGATGTGATAAAAAAACGCACCACAGAACAAATGCTGGCTGATTAATAAGCGAAGTATTTTTTTTGTCGGAATATTGTGCTAATTTTGCGACTTGGAATAAAAAAAGGCAGTGAAGAAGCTAAGAGATTATGAAATCGGACTTGTTAAACTCAGCAATAAAAAGCATGAGTTCGAGTTTGATGTAGATGATTCTTTCTTTGCTCTTTTTGAGCAGGAAATGATCCTGGGTGGAAAGCTACAGGCTAAGGTGGAGCTGGATAAGACAGAATCGCTGCTAACTTTACATTTTGATATTAAGGGACATGTTCGCCTTACCTGCGACAGGAGCCTGGATGAGTTTGATCAACCGGTGAATGTACAGGAGGTATTCCGCATTAAGTATGGGCCGGAGAATACGGAACTGGACGAGGACTTATGGCAGATTACCAGCGATACGCAGAACATAAACGTGGCTCAGCACATTTACGACTTTATAGGATTGTCGCTGCCCATGAAAAAACTGCACCCCCGTTTTGTGGAAGAATCTGAGGAGGATGAAGACGATGACGAAGACATCTTGATTTACTCTTCCCGCAAAGCAGCTAATGAAGGTGAAAGTGACGACAGCGATGATGAAGATGATACAGACCCGCGCTGGGATGCTTTAAGAAACCTGAACTAACGAGTATTACAGATTAAAAAATAAATAACAGCAAGTAAATTATTTAACTAAAAATGGCACATCCTAAACGTAAGATTTCGAAGACCAGAAGGGATAAGAGAAGAACTCACCAGAAACTTTCTGAGAAAGCAATTGCGATTTGCCCTAATACAGACACTCCTCACCTGTATCACCATGCATATGTGGTAGAAGGCGACCTGTATCACAAAGGCAAACTGGCTATCAAAAATTATACAACTAACGCCATCTAAGCAGTTTTATCTGCTGCAAAAGTAGTTTCTGTATAATTTAACCTAATCCAGTACATGAGGATCGCCTTAGACGCTATGGGCGGCGATTATGCACCTGAGGCAGTAGTTAAGGGTGCATTATTAGCCGTTGAGCAGCTCGACAAAGATTATGAAATCTTACTGATTGGTAAGGAAGAAATGATTTATCCGCTGCTACAAGAATACGGATATACAGGCTCTGGCATTAAAGTAATTAATGCTACCCAAGTGATTGAAATGGGAGAACATCCCACCAAAGCACTTACCCAAAAGCCTGACTCTAGCATTGCAGTTGGTTACGGTTTGCTAAAAGCGCAGAAAGCTCATGCTTTTTGCAGCGCCGGCAATACAGGTGCCATGCTTGTTGGAGCTATGTTCAGCGTAAAGGCAGTTGAAGGAATTCTTAGACCTTCTATCGGAGGTCTGGTTCCTAAACTCGACGGCGGTTTTGGTATTATGCTGGACGTTGGAGCCAATGCCGATTGCAAACCAGAGGTGCTGGAGCAATTTGGCGAAATCGGCTCGATCTACGCCAGGTATGTACTGGATATTCCGAACCCCAAGGTTGGTCTTATGAACCTGGGCGAAGAGGAAGGAAAAGGTACTGTGAACACACAGGCTGCTCACCAGCGCCTGAAAGCCAACAGTACGATTAACTTTATTGGAAATATTGAGGGCCGTGATCTTTTCAACGATAAAGCAGATGTGATCGTTTGCGATGGCTATACAGGAAATATTATCCTAAAGATGGCCGAAAACATCTATGATATCTTAAACGAAAAGAAGATGCATGACCCCTTCTTCGATAAGTTTAACTATGAAGCCGTAGGTGGAAGCCCGATCCTGGGCATTAATGGCAATGCCGTTATTGGCCATGGAGTGTCTACTCCAAGAGCCATCTGCAACATGGTACTTCAGGCTCAGAAAATGGTGGCATCAAACCTTTCAGAGCGCTTTAGAAGAAACATTAGCGCATAATCTAAGGCTAATAAGCCAGCGATATCCTACTTGGTATAAGCTTTTCAGTTGTTCTTTTTTGGTAACTGACGGTTTATGCCAAGTTTTTTTTTGTAAATTGCCCGCCTCAATCCTTTAACAACAAAGACCCTTTAACAATGAGTAAAATTACTGCCGCTATTACAGGTGTAAGTGGCTACGTTCCAGAATACGTACTTACCAACCAGGAACTTGAAACAATGGTGGAGACCAACGACGAGTGGATTCAATCAAGAACTGGAATAAAGGAAAGGCGTATCTTGAAAGGTGAAGGACTTGGCACTTCGCATATAGCAGTACCTGCAGTAAAAGAGTTACTAAAGAAAACCAATACGCAGCCGGAAGAAGTCGAACTGATTATCTGTGCCACCACAACCCCTGACTTCGTATTTCCTGCTACTGCTAACTTAGTTGCAGCAGAAGTAGGAGCTGTAAACGCTTTTGGATACGATCTACAGGCTGCCTGCTCTGGTTTTCTCTTTGCATTAGCTACTGGTTCAAAATTCATAGAATCCGGACAGTACAAAAAAGTAATTGTGATCGGCGCCGATAAAATGTCTTCTATCATAGACTATACCGACCGGGCTACCTGCATTATATTTGGTGATGGCGGCGGTGCTGTTATGCTGGAGCCTAACACAGAAGGTCTGGGTATTCAAGATCAGGTACTGAAATCAGATGGTAATGGCGCTCCTTTCCTGCATATGAAAGCAGGTGGTAGCCGTAAACCAGCTACAATAGAAACGGTACAGGCCCGGGAACATTATGCTTTCCAGGAAGGCCAGACAGTATTTAAATTTGCTGTAAAAGGCATGGCCGATGTTTCAGCAGAAGTAATGGAGCGAAACAACCTGACAGGTGATGATGTTGCCTGGCTGGTGCCTCACCAGGCAAACAAGCGTATTATAGAAGCTACGGCCAACCGTATGGGCCTGAGCAGCGAGAAAGTTATGCTGAATATTCAGCGTTATGGCAACACAACCAGCGGTACTATTCCTCTTTGCTTATGGGAGTATGAAAGCCAACTGAAAAAGGGAGACAACATTGTGCTGGCTGCTTTTGGAGGAGGTTTCACATGGGGAGCCATCTACCTGAAGTGGGCATACGATCCGAAATAGAACAAGTCACAGACTCCTATGTAAAAGCGACCTTTGTGTCGCTTTTTTTATTTTATCATCCAGCCAAAGCTGCCATGTTAAATATTTTGTATGACAACTTTATTTTGTAATGAACATGCTATCACTGTAGGAAATTTTATATATTTGAAACTTATAATATTACAATATTCTTACACCATATGTACAAACTTTACCTTATTCTACTAACCTTTATTGCCTGCAGCACCTGCTATGCCCAGAAATTTAATTATGAACCAGGTTACCTGCTACAAAAATCCGATACCATACACGGTTATATAAAAAGTGCTCCCAACGTTGAGCTCAGCCAATCGGTTGAATTTAAGCCTAATGCTGACTCAGGCTCATTTACAACCTATTACCCAGATGATATCGATGGATTCGGGTTTACAGAGAGCAGAATTCATTTTTATAGTGTAGAAGCCGAAATAAAAAATAGTACAACGCACAGATTCGCAAAATTATTGGTCAGCGGCTATAGCAGCTTGTACAAGCTTCCGTTAAAAGAAAGCGAACAGTTTATCATCCTTAAAAGAGACAACAAACATATTTATGTTCTGAAAAAAGAAGATAGGTACATGACCTTGGGCCAATACGAATCCTGGGCAGAAAATAACAAAGTAAACTACTTTAGGCAGTATATTGGCATCTTAAATTTTGCTTTTTCGGATTGTGAAAACTTAAATGAAAATTTGGACAGACTGGCATTCAACGACAAATCCATTATGAGGGTGGTTGAAAAGTACAATGCCTGTAAAGCTCCCGAGCAAACATCCATGGTTTACGATTCAAAAGTAAAGCCAATCACAAAGCATGGTTTAGAAGCCGGGTATGCCATTCTGGTTATACCAAACTCAAGTGCTATTATGAAGAGCGAAGGCTATTCTTTAGGTTACTTTTGGGATATTATAAAACCAGATGTCAGCAGAAGGATCTCATCCAGATTAGGTATAAATTACCTCTACCTCCAGTACGATTACACTTATTTTGGCCAGTCTTATGAGAACAATACCATTCATTTTGTGAGGTTTCCGCTCCTGGGCCAGATCAACCTTAAAGATCCTATCATTTCCAACTCCATTCCTTTCTTACAAATTGGATTAACAGGACAGTTTTCTACAGATCAACATGGAATTGATATTATACCTTATGTAACCATTGGTGCAGGCCTATACCACCAGAAGATGAAATTTTCAGCATCAATAGATAATTACGGCTTCGGCTTCAGAGACTCTAAAATTGTAAACTTTACGGTTGGATACCGATTGAAATAATAGTAAAAAACTTAGTTATAACTTCTATCTTAATTTTGTGTGATACCTGAAATGGGTATAAATCACGGCTCTCATATTTTTTTCAAGGCATTTTCGAGCTTATTGCCTAACTTTGTTTGCAAGACTGCTAATAGAGCTATACTTTTATACTTTTACTATATTTACATTACTTCAAACGTAAACTATGGCAACCACAGCTGACATTAAAAATGGCCTGTGCATGGAGTTTAACAACGACCTGTATGTTGTGATCGAGTTCCAGCACGTAAAGCCAGGTAAAGGTCCTGCCTTTGTTAGAACCAAGCTAAAGAACATTAAAACAGGAAAAGTTATTGATAACACTTTCTCTGCAGGTCACAAAATCACCACTGCCCGTGTAGAGCAGCGCCCACATCAATTTATTTTCAAAGATGATTTTGGCTATAACTTCATGGACCTGAGCTCCTTTGAACAGGTTGCTCTGGAGGAGAAAATGGTTCCTTTTGCCGACCTGATGAAAGAAGGCCAGGAAGTAACAATCCTTTTCCATGCCGAGACAGAAACTCCGCTTACCTGTGAAATACCTCCATTTGTAGAGTTAACCATTACGTATACAGAGCCAGGTATAAAAGGAGACACAGCCACGAACGCTTCTAAGCCAGCTATTGTGGAAACAGGTGCCACTATTCAGGTACCTCTGTTTATTGGCCAGGACGAAAAAATTAAAGTAGACACTCGTACTTATTCTTACGCAGAGAGAGTAAAATAACACATGAAAGCTAAAGAAATCCAGGAACTGATCGACTTCATAGCCAAATCTGGGCTAAACAAAGTTAACATTGAAACTGAAGAGTTTAAGATATCGGTAAAGCGTGAGCCAGACCAGAAGATAAAATACATTGAGTCTTCTCAGCCTGCTGCCCCTGCGGCACCAGCCCCTGCTCCTGTGGCTGCTCCGGTTGCTCAACCTGCAGCAGCGGCTCCGGCAGCACCTGCAGCGCCCGCTCCGGCTCCGGCAGCAAACGATGAAAGCAAATACGTAGCTATTAAAGCTCCTATGATCGGTACATTCTACCGCTCTTCCAGCCCGGATAAGCCGGTCTTTGTAAATGTTGGCGACGAAGTGAAAAAGGGACAGGTAATCTGTATTATCGAGGCGATGAAACTGTTCAACGAGATTGAATCGGAAGTATCTGGTAAAATAGTAAAAGTAGTGGTAGATAACGCCAGCCCGGTAGAATACGACCAAACCCTCTTCCTGGTAGATCCTAGCTAATGTGCTAATCATAGAATGTGCTGATGTGCTAAAGTAACTGTGAAGTATATCAATTAGTACATCAGCATATTGAGTAATATATTATTTAATAGCACATTATCATATTAATAAATTAGCACATTGATCTAATGTTCAAAAAAATATTAATTGCCAACCGGGGCGAGATTGCACTTCGTATTATCCGGACCTGCAAAGAAATGGGCATCAAAACGGTAGCTGTTTACTCAACTGCTGATAAAGAAAGCCTGCACGTACGTTTTGCCGATGAAGCAGTTTGTATTGGCCCCCCAATAAGTGCTCAGTCTTACCTGAATATACCAAACCTGATTGCAGCTGCAGAAATCACCAATGCCGATGCCATACACCCAGGCTATGGTTTTCTTTCCGAGAATGCTGAATTCTCAAGGATCTGTGCTGAAAACAACATCAAATTTATTGGTGCTTCTCCGGAAATGATCAACGCCATGGGCGACAAATCTTCGGCAAAAGCAACCATGAAGAAAGCAGGCGTGCCTACTATACCTGGTTCCGAGGGCTTGTTGAGTTCCTTGGAAGAAGGCCTGAAGCTGGCAAAGAAAATCAAATACCCTGTTATTCTGAAAGCTACTGCCGGTGGTGGCGGACGCGGTATGCGTATTGTGAAGAGTGAGGCTGATTTTGAAAAAGCCTGGAACGATGCCCGTACGGAGTCGAAGGCAGCTTTCGGAAACGACGGCTTGTACCTAGAAAAATACATTGAGGAACCCCGCCACATCGAGATACAGCTGATTGGTGACCAGCATGGCCAGGTAGCGCACTTATCTGAACGCGATTGCTCTATTCAGCGTCGTCACCAGAAACTGGTAGAAGAAACGCCTTCTCCTTTCATTACAGATGAGCTTCGTGACAAAATGGGTAAGGCAGCCATTGCAGGTGCTGCTGCCATCAACTACGAGGGCGTGGGTACTATTGAATTCCTGGTAGATAAAAACCGCGACTTCTACTTTATGGAGATGAACACCCGTATTCAGGTGGAGCACCCAATAACAGAAGAAGTAATTGACTATGACCTGATTAAGGAGCAGATTAAAGTTGCCGCAGGCCATAAGATAAGCGGGAAAAATTACTATCCTAAAATGCACGCGATCGAATGCCGTATCAATGCAGAAGATCCTAAAAACGGCTTCCGTCCTTCACCGGGCAGAATCAGCAATTTACATGTGCCAGGCGGGCACGGTGTGCGTGTAGACTCACATGTTTACTCCGGCTACTCTATACCACCAAACTACGATTCTATGATCGCTAAACTTATTGTTAGCGCACAGACACGTGAGGAAGCCCTGGTGAAAATGAAACGTGCATTAAGTGAGTTTATCATTGAAGGCATTAAAACTACGTTGCCTTTCCACCTGAAACTTATGGATGATGAAGGCTTTAAAGAAGGTAATTTTACAACAGCTTATCTCGAAACCTTCGACTTCAGCAAATTAGACTAGATTGCAAGATCTTGGCACCATAGAAAAACCTGGCCCTCTGGTCAGGTTTTTCTATTTAAAGGCAGGAAAAGGGGAAACAATAGATTGGTAGTTCCTACGTCAGTTTATTTCAGGAGAAAAAACAGCCGATTTCTACTGTAACAAAAAAGGAGCAGCTTATGCCTGCTCCTTTTCTTCCTCTACAATCAGGTTAGTTAGCTCTTGATACCAGCCTTCGCCGTATTTCCGAATAAGCGGCTCTTTCAGAAACTGGTAAACCCGCACCCCCAGGTTCTCGCCAAAGCTGCAGGCTGCGCTGCAAATGCCCCAACGATCATAGTTTAAGGCTTCAAACCCATCATACTTTGTAATCCGGATCGGATAAAGGTGGCAGGAAATAGGTTTCTTCCAGTCTATAACACCATCCAGGTAAGCTTGCTCTATGGCACATTTCAGAGTTTTATTCTCGTCGTAAATAGCATAGGCACATTCACGGTTCCCGATAGTAGGAGTTGAATAATCTCCCTCAAAATCTGTAATATACAAACCTTGCTCTTCTACAGCGTGTTGCCCCGCCCCTGTCATGTAAGGCTTTATTTTATCGTAACTCTGCTCCAGAATAGCAAGCTCATCTTCTTCCAGTGGTGCTCCCAGGTCACCCTCTACACAGCAGGCCCCTTTGCACTTCTCCAGATTACAAACAAAGAACTGCTCACGGATATCATCGCTGATAACGGTATTTTGTAAAACTATCATGTATGCTATTTTAAAAGGGAGACAAAGTTAGCAGAAAATAAGTTTAGATTATTTCCGTGCTTCAGGTGAACCCGCCGCCATCAGGATATTGATCACTGCTTCGTTAGTGGTATAATCAATAGCTGCCTTTCCGGAGTTATCTCTCATGCGGGTATTGGCCCCGGCCTGGATCAGGCGCAGGATAACCTCGTTACTGGCTTTCAACTCACAGGCAAGCATCAGTACCGTTTTTCCTTCTTCGTTCTGGATATTGGGACTCGCACCACCTGCCAGCAGCCTGCCAAGCTCCATTTCGTGCTGCCCGTTGGTCGCAAGCAGGGCGTAGTAAAGCGGAGCGTTGCCTTGTTTATCCACTTTATTCGGATCAGCCCCATAGTGTAATAAGGTATCTAGGAGCTCTGCCTGTTCACGCTCAAAGAAGTCTGTGCTGATTCGGGCTCCTTGTAAAGTATAGTGCAGCGCTGTTCTGCCATCCTGATCAGTTGCATTTACATCTGCTTTGTTTTTTAAAAGCAAACTAATGGCTTGCCCCCGCACTTCCGGCACATAAATTACCCCAAAGTCCTCCAGCAGTACCGGAATATAAACAGCATGCATCAGCGGAGTGCGGTTTCGGAAATCCTGGTCGTAGCCTTCGGGCACAGCACGCGTATTAATTTTTGCCCCGGCCGTCAGCGATTTTTTAATCATTTCGCTGTTGCGGGTAAAAGAGGCAATCACCAGCTTCTGGTCGGGTGTCTGGTTCAGGTACTTCAGCTGTTCAAATGCAATCGCGCTTCCTTTCTGAATAGCTTTATGGTATAATTTTCTGGCCTGCTCAGAGTCAGATGTTCCGGCCAGCCCTTCTTCATACACCAGTCCCAGCGTATAAAGTGCTTCTTTATCGCCGGCGTCTACACCTTTTTGCAGCCACTCAATAGCTTTTTTCTCGTCTTTCTTTACGCCCTCTCCGGATAAGTACATATTTGCCAGAGAAGTATAAGACACTACATCCTTTTTCTCTGCCGCTTTACTCAGGTACAGAAAAGCGAATTCCAGGTCTTTCATTTCGCCATAGCCTGTGTAGTACATACTACCCAGAATACGGTTACAAAATGCATCCCCTTCCACAGCTCTCTCCCGAATCTCAACAGCAGCACTGCGCATCAACCTTAAAAAACGTTGTTTATCTTCCTCGCTGCGCACCACATTATATTCGGCGAAACCTAAGTTGCCCAGCAAACTGTTGTGGTCGAGTGCCTGCTGGAAATAAAATTTAGCGGAATCGTCATTTTGTATAAAATACAGCTCCGGATTAGAGGGTTCAGGGCTATCAGGCATGGCAGCACTTCTTCTGAGCTCACCATACTGGTACATGCGCCCGATAAAGTAAAAGGCAGCGCCTTCTCCATACGAACCCGCCTCTCTGAATTTTGAGAAAGCTTCGTCATACTTCAGGCCGGTGTATAATTTCATCGCCTCTTCCATCACTGCTGTTCGCCATATCTTGCCTTTAGCATAAACAGGCTCCTCTTTTACCGGCTTTACTTCGGCTCTGGCAGAATCAAGCATTTCAGGCTGAAACACCAGGATACTATCCTCTGCATGCACAATGGTATCTGAGGCTTGTTCCAAAGCTACAGCCTTTATAGTGGTGTCTTCCTCTATGCCGATAGAGTCGTTCCAAACGTAAGCTTTGCCGTTGATGTAAACAGTAGAATCGTATACAAAATGAATGGTATCCTGTATCGAAACAGTTGTATCTGCAGGAAGCGCTGTAGGATTACCTACAGCAGCGCTATAGTTGTTGCCACTGGAAGTTCTGCTCGCCAGCACATACGAGAGGCAGCTAAGCGGCAAAACAAATAAAAGCAGAAGCAGGTTTTTCATGGTTGGTAAATCAATATAAGAGGCTCCTCAAATGGTTGTTCAAGCTTCAGTACCTCCTATACAGTAAAACAAACTGTAAATTAACTAATTCTGTTCCGTTATATCAAAAACAGATTTTTACAGGGCATAAATTTGTCTGTAGCTAAGATAGATAACTTTGGCAAAGGCCTCAGGTGTTAGAGCAAGTTAAAGGCCAGTTTCAGGAAAAACATGTAAAATTCAGGAAAAACAAAGATACCTGCTTCAAAAATTATCTACTCATTCAGATTACGGATTTGTATTTGTAAATTGCATCAGTTTTTAAGAAGCACGCGGAAGAGAAGAAATGGATTACATTAGTTTATTAAACGAGTCGCAGCGCAAAGCGGTTCTCCATACAGAAGGACCGGCCATGATTATTGCGGGTGCCGGTTCCGGAAAAACAAGAGTTCTTACCTACAGGATTGCACACCTGATCAGCCTGGGAGTTGATCCTTTTAATATACTGGCCTTAACCTTTACCAATAAGGCAGCCAAGGAAATGCGCCATCGTATCGAAAAAGTGATTGGCAACGAAGCAAAGAATATCTGGATGGGAACCTTCCACTCCGTTTTCTCGCGCATTTTACGCTCCGAAGCAGATAAAATCGGTTTCCCGAAAAGCTTTACCATATACGACACCGACGATTCCAGAACGCTTGTCCGCAATATTGTGAAAGAGATGAACCTGGACGACAAACTGTATAAGCCGAATGTTGTGCTGGGCAGAATTTCAGCCGCCAAAAACAAGCTGATTTCGGTAAAACAATATTTAAACGACCCTACCATTCAGGCCGACGACGAAGCTGCCATGCGCCCTAAGATCGGCAAAATCTATGAAACCTACCAGAAACGCTGCTTTGCTGCCGGAGCCATGGATTTTGACGACCTGTTGTTTAACACCAACGTGCTTTTTAAGGATCATCCGGATGCGCTCAACAAATACCAGAACATCTTTAAGTTTGTAATGGTGGATGAGTATCAGGATACCAACTATTCGCAGTACCTGATCACCCGGAAACTGGCCGCTCAAAACAGAAATATTGTAGTGGTTGGAGATGATGCACAGTCAATTTATGCTTTCCGTGGAGCTGATATACAAAACATCCTGAACTTTGAGCGCGACTACCCGGAGCTGGAAGTATTTAAATTAGAGCAAAATTACCGCTCTACAAAAAATATTGTACATGCAGCTAACTCGGTTATAAAGCACAATACAGCGCAGCTGCGCAAAGAAGTATTTACTGATAACGAGCAGGGTCCCCTGATAGAGGTCATAAAAGCCAATTCAGATAACGAAGAAGGTAAGCTGGTGGCAACTACCATCTACGAGGAGAAAATGAACAACCACCTCTCCTACGACGACTTTGCCATACTTTACCGCACCAATGCTCAATCGAGGGCAATGGAAGAGGCTTTGCGCCGCATGAACATCAAGTATAAGATTATTGGTGGCCTCTCCTTCTATCAGCGTAAAGAAATAAAGGACCTGATTGCGTACCTTCGCCTTACGGTTAATCCTAACGATGAGCAGGCGCTGCGCCGTGTCATTAACTATCCGAAGCGTGGTATAGGCGAAACAACAGAATCCAAGATTTTTGTAACAGCAGAAGAAACAAACCATACGGTATGGGAAGTGGTGCAGAATGCCAGCAGTTTCATGGGGAACAGAGTAGGCACGGCTATTGAGAACTTCTCTATCATGATCCGTGATTTTGCCCGTATTGCAGAACACAACGATGCCTTTGAAGCAGCAAAGCATATTGCCAAACACTCCGGTATCGTAGATGATCTGTACCAGGATAAAACTGTTGAAGGCCTGGCCCGCTACGAAAACATACAGGAGCTCCTGAATGGTATAAAAGAATACGTAGACGATCCGGAGAAAGAAGATAAAAGCCTTTCAGCCTTCCTGCAGGATATTGCGCTTATAACTGATGCCGACACAAAAGCCGACGAAGAAGGTGAGTTTGTTACGTTAATGACTATCCACTCTGCCAAAGGCCTGGAGTTTAAGAATGTGTTTATAGTAGGTATGGAGGAAAATCTCTTTCCGAGCCAGATGATGCTCAATTCAAGAGCAGACCTGGAGGAAGAGCGTCGCCTGTTTTATGTGGCTATTACCCGTGCCGAGAAAAGGCTATACCTTACCTACGCTACCAGTCGTTACCAGTGGGGCAACCTGCGTGCCTGTGAGAAAAGCCGCTTTCTGGATGAAATTGATGCCAAATACCTTAACTTTAAATATGGAGATAATGGTGGTTCAGCCGGTGGTGTTTTCGAAAGAGTACTACAGCGCAAAAGCAACTTAATTTCCACGCCTCCTAAAAAGCAGGTAGCAACGGCATATACAGCCCCAGGCGATTTCCAGCCGAGCGATACCTCTGCATTGGCAGCGGGCATGAAAGTGGAGCACCCAAAATTCGGTTTTGGCGTAGTAACTAAGATGGACACGCAGGGAAACAGTGTAAAAGCCATTATTAACTTTGAAGAGGTTGGCGAAAAAACACTGCTCCTGAGCTTTGCCAAGCTACGCATACACAGCTAAAGCTGTAATTATGAATTAGAAATTATAAATTAGAAAGGGGGCTATTGTTTAGCAGCAACAGTACAAGCTAAAGCCTCTTAGGCGCTGTCATTATATTTTATAGCTGCTTTACCTGCTTTACTTCCAGTATAGCCCTAATCTTAATTCGTAATTGCACACGGTGCACGGTAATTTCTAATTTTTAATTTCTAATTTTGAATTTATAAAAAGATATAATGGAAGCTAGTACCACCTTTAAACAAGATTTGCTGCTGCGAGAGTATGGCAGAAACGTGCAAGACCTTGTTAACTACATTCTTTCAGTAGAAGACAGAGCAGAACGCACGCGTTTGTCACACTTGCTCATTAACCTGATGTCGAAGCTTAACCCACAGCTGCGTGATATTCAGGATGCACAGCAAAAGCTCTGGAACCACCTTTTTGTGATGTCAGGCTCCAAACTGGATGTAGATTCTCCTTTTCCACTAAGTGCTATGGAATATCTGAACGATAAACCACAGCCAATGGATTATCCGCTGGATACGCCCAACTTTAAGCATTATGGTAAAAATGTAGAATTACTTATTCAACGGGCTACCGAACTGGAAGATGACAAGGAGCGTGAGGCTGCCATCATCTCAATCGGTAAGCTCATGAAAACTTTATACCGTTCTTATAACAAAGACAGCATTACAGATGATGTGATTCTGTCGGATATCAGACAGATTTCGAAAGGAAAACTGAACATAGACCTGAACTATGTAGAAAGCAACAACCTGTTTGAATCGAACGGCAAGCCGCAGCAGGAACAACAGCAACGCAGTAACCAGCAACAGCAAAACCGCGGCAGAAAAAATACCAGAACCACTTCTAACCAACGAAATAAATAATAAATGGCTTCTTTTGAAGTAATTGGAGGTAATAAACTTAAAGGTGATATTTACCCGCAGGGGGCAAAAAACGAGGCACTGCAAATCTTGTGCGCTGTTCTACTTACCCCTGAAACCGTTACCATTTCCAATATTCCTGATATTCGGGATGTAAACAAGCTGATTGAGCTTCTTAAAGATTTAGGTGTTGCGATTGACAAAGTCTCAGCAGATACTTATACTTTCCGCGCCGATAATATAAACCTGGACTACCTGGAGACAGAAAGCTTTGTAGAACAAGGCCGTGCTATCCGTGGTTCTGTCATGATTGTCGGCCCTCTGCTAGCCCGCTATGGCAAAGCCAAAATGCCGAAGCCAGGTGGTGATAAAATTGGCCGCAGGCGTTTAGACACGCACTTTATCGGGTTCGAAAAACTCGGAGCTAAATTCAGCTATGAAACCAGCGAGAGTTTCTTCAGTGTATCTGCTGATAGGCTGAAAGGAACCTATATCCTGCTCGATGAGGCTTCTGTAACTGGTACTGCCAATATTCTAATGGCAGCCGTGCTGGCAGAAGGCACCACCACTATCTACAATGCCGCCTGCGAACCTTACATACAGCAGCTTTGCCGTATGTTAAACCGCATGGGAGCCAACATCAGTGGCGTAGGTTCTAACCTGCTGGTAATTGAAGGTGTAGAAAAATTAGGTGGCACAGAACACCGTATGCTGCCCGACATGATCGAGATCGGTTCTTTTATAGGTCTGGCAGCCATGACAGGTTCCGAAATTACCATCAAAGACTGTAAGATACCTGAGCTTGGCCTGATACCGGATACATTCCAGCGCCTGGGGATTAAAATGGAGTTCAGAGGCGACGATATCTTTATTCCGGAGCAGGACCGGTATGAGGTAGATACTTACATTGACGGCAGTATTCTGAACATCTCCGACCATACCTGGCCAGGCTTAACTCCCGATCTGCTCAGCGTAGCACTTGTAGTTGCTACACAAGCTAAAGGTACTGTGCTCATTCATCAGAAAATGTTTGAGAGCCGACTGTTCTTTGTTGATAAGTTAATCGACATGGGAGCTCAGATCATTCTTTGCGACCCACACAGGGCTACAGTCATTGGTCAGAACAAAGACATTCCGCTTCGGGGCATTCGCATGACCTCTCCTGATATTCGCGCCGGAGTTGCCCTGCTTATTGCAGCACTTTCTGCCGAAGGCAAAAGCATCATCGATAATGTAGAGCAAATTGACAGAGGCTACCAAAACATAGATGGACGCTTGAATGCTTTAGGCGCTCAGATCAGACGCATCTGATGTTTAAATCTACTATAAAAGACCAAAGGCAGCTCTGATAGGGCTGCCTTTGGTCTTTTATAGTATTTTCTGTAAAACCTACTCTTCATTTCGCCTGCTTCCTCTATACAACTCATACTTCAACAGCCTGCAATCTATAGCGCCATTATAAAGCGGTGTGCGGCGGGAAGTACGCAGACCTACATGTTTGGCAGCATCCAAGTTTCCCGTAAACACAAAGGCATCAAAGCCCTGGTAGTTGTTTTTTAGAGTGTCTCCTATTTGTTTATAGAGCAGGTTAATATCATCAGACACGATACGCTCGTTGTAGGGCGGGTTCATAACCAACACACCGGCTTCAGACGGTGCTTTAGTTTTAAAGAAGTCTGCCTCTTCTAATTTGATAATATTCTCCAGGCCAGCATTTTCAATATTAGCATAAGCCGCATCAATGTAATCTGGGTCAATGTCGTAGCCCATGATTGTAGCCTGTGGTTCCCGTCGCTCTTTGGCCTCTGCGGTTCGCCAGACCATCTCAAAAAGCTCTTTATTATAGTCTTTCCAGTTCTCGAAGCCGTACGGGTCGCGGCGGAAAATACCAGGAGCTATGTTTTGTGCCATCATAGCGGCTTCGATTAAAAAAGTACCTGACCCGCACATAGGATCAATGAAAGTGGACTTTTTATCCCAACCGGATAAAGCTATAATACCAGCAGCCAGTACTTCATTCAGCGGAGCTACGTTGGTTTGTAAGCGATAGCCACGCCGGTGCAGAGAATCACCCGATGCATCGAGAGAGAGCGTCACCATGTTCTCGTGCATGTGCAGATTGATTCGTATATCAGCACGAACCCGGTCTACCGAAGGCCGCTCGCCGGTTGCTTTTCTGAACTGATCTACAATGGCATCTTTTGTTAGCTGCGCCACATATAGGGAATGCTCAAAAGTAGAATGACTTACAACAGCATCAATCGCAAAGGTTTGCTCCAGGCCCAGGTAATCAGACCAGTTCACTTTCTGAACCTGGTTATAAAGATCCTTTTCGTCGCGGGCCTTAAAATTGCGCAATGGCTTTAAAATACGAATAGCCGTACGGCACCAAAGGTTCGCTTCGTAGAGCTGACGAAGGCTACCGGAAAAAGTAACAGCACGATTGGCTACTTTAACATAATCCATGTCCAGTGCCCGAAGCTCTTCTGCCAGTACCTCTTCTAAACCAGCCAGCGTGGTAGCAATCATGTTAAAATTTCCGGAAGAATCTGATTTTGCCATTTGAATAGTGATAAGCTGCAAAGGTACGGCTAAGGTTTTAATTCAGAAAAGATAAATTGTCAGATGCCATTGTACTACTTAACTTTTGCAATTTTTTTACCAAAGTAAAAGCTTTTAAATAATAATTTTTAAAATTAACTTTTAACTATACATTCAATTCATTATTTTGTGCAGGTATATACTACAGCAATTGTCCTAATTAGTATCTTGCTATAAACTCTAACCCCTTTTTGCATGCACCTCGACGTAATTGACTGGATTGTTATTGCCGTTTTTGGCATATTAATTTTAGGTATTGGTATAAGCTATACAGGCAAGGCCAGTGGCACAATGGCAAACTATTTCCTGGGCGGCAGAAACCTGTCCTGGTGGATAGCAGGAACATCTATGGTTGCCACCACTTTTGCAGCCGACACTCCCTTAGCTGTAACCGAGCTGGTAGCGAAAAGTGGTATTTCAGGCAACTGGCTGTGGTGGAATATGCTTTTTGGCGGCCTGTTAACAACCTTCTTCTTTGCCAGGCTCTGGCGCAGGGCAGGTATTATTACAGATCTGGAGTTTATCGAAATGCGCTATTCCGGCAAAGCCGCATCTTTTTTAAGAGGTTTCAGAGCTATTTACCTGGGCATCTTTATGAACAGCCTCATCATAGGTTGGGTAAATGTGGCTTTAATGTCTATTATCGAGGTGTTTTTTGAGGTACCACGGACAGAGCAACTGATATATGTTGCCATAGCCATGATTATTGTGGTTATTTACTCGTCGTTATCCGGCTTGCTTGGAGTAGCTATAACAGACGTTGTGCAGTTTGCCATAGCTATTTTTGGCTGTATTGTACTAGCCTATTTGGTAGTAGGCTCCGAGCAGATAGGCGGTATAGCAGGTTTAAAGGAAAAACTGCCAAGCTGGTCGTTAAACTACTTTCCGCAGATAGGCTCCGATGACGGAGGAACAGGCATTGCCGAAACCTTAACCTTATCGGTGGGTGCCTTTCTGGCTTTTACCACAGTGCAGTGGTGGGCAAGCTGGTACCCGGGCAACGAGCCGGGTGGCGGGGGGTATATTGCCCAGCGCATGATGAGTACCAAAAATGAGAAACATGCCCTTTATGCAACTTTATTTTTCCAGATAGCCCATTATTGTGTTCGCCCCTGGCCCTGGATCCTGGTGGCCCTGAGTGCCGTGGTACTTTACCCGGAGCTATCTCTTGAAGATAAGAAGCTGGGCTTTGTAATGGCGATGAAGGACTTTCTGCCGTCCGGCCTGAAAGGACTACTTTTAGTTGCATTCTTTGCTGCTTACATGAGTACAGTTTCGACACAACTTAACTGGGGCGCGAGTTATATTATCAACGACTTTTATGCACGCTTTGTAAAGCAGGATGCAAGCCAGCGACAACTCGTTAATGCCTCCCGTATTACGACCTTCCTGCTCATGGTCATTTCGCTAGCCATTACCACACAAATTACATCTATTTCAGGTGTCTGGGCTTTTATTATGGAAGCAGGCGCAGGTTTAGGCTTAGTGTTGATTTTGCGCTGGTACTGGTGGCGCATTAATGCCTGGAGTGAAATTGTAGCCACTATTGCGCCATTCATTGCCTATGCCTTTTCTAAGTTTGTGCTGGCATGGGAATTCCCGAACAGCTTCTTCCTGACAGTAGGCTTTACAACTCTTGCCTGGATCATAGCCACTTATGTAACACCGGCAGTACCGTCGGGAGTACTGCAGGACTTTTATCAGAAAATACAGCCTGATGGCGCCTGGAGGCCTGTTCGCATTTCGCTGCAGCTGCCAAAGCCCCGCACGCGCATCTTCCATTTGCTGGTTGCCTGGTTATCTGCCGTAGTAATGGTTTACTCCACGCTTTTCTTTATCGGAGACTTAATATTCCAGAACTATAGCCGCTTTTTTATCTGGCTAGGTGTTGCCCTGCTTTCTATGTTTGTAATGATCGCCATTTCAAAGCGCATCAAGTTTTTCGACGATTGAGCAGAAGCAGGAGTTAAAGGCTTAGAAAGTGAGCAGGTGAGAAAGTGACTTTTTGTCTTAATTATAAGACATTATTAATCAATTTGTTTTATTTTAACTCTATAACTCCTAGGCTTTCCGAGTTATACTTCTCCTCTCTGTCTCCTACTAATTAAGGAATTCACTGATTTTCTAATGTTCTAACCCTTTAAATTTCTAACTCCTAATCTCTATCTTTGGGCAAAATTTAGTTTATGCTTATTCAGTCCCAATTCTCCCTGAAGCCTTACAATACATTTGGTATTGATGTAAAGGCAAAATATTTTGCTCAGTTTGACAGCCTGGAGGAATTACAGCAGTTACTGCAGATGCCGAACTTTAAGCAGGAGCCTAAGTTGATTGTAGGAGGCGGCAGCAATTTATTGTTTACCCAGGATTTTGATGGTCTAGTTTTGCTAAACCATATCAAAGGCATTGAGAAAGTGAAGGAGGACGAGGAGCATGTTTATCTAAAAGCGGGTGGTGGAGAAATATGGCACGATTTCGTACTGTATACCCTACAGCAAAATGTAGGGGGCCTGGAGAACCTATCCTTAATACCTGGCACAGTAGGCGCAGCTCCTCTTCAGAATATCGGGGCCTATGGCGTAGAAATCAAAGATGTATTCTATAAGCTGGACGCAGTGCACCAACAGACAGGTGAGCTAAAGGTATTTGACAAGCAGGCTTGCCGCTTCGGATACCGTGAAAGTATATTTAAGAATGAGCTCAAAGGCCAATACATTATTACTTCTGTTACCTTCAGGCTACATAAGGCACATCAGCTTAATACTTCTTACGGTGCCATTACAAGTACTTTAGAAGAAATGCAAGTATTATCGCCCACCATACAGGATATAAGTGCAGCCGTTTGCCAGATCAGGAAAAGCAAACTTCCGGACCCATTAGTAATCGGCAATGCCGGTAGCTTCTTCAAAAATCCTGAAATACCTGTTGGTCAGTTTGAGGCACTAAAACAGAATTATCCGGCCCTGCCCTCTTATCCTGTTTCACAAGATACCGTAAAAGTACCTGCCGGCTGGCTAATAGAGCAGAGCGGCTGGAAAGGCAAAGTAATAGAAAACTATGGTGTGCATAAAGACCAGGCGCTGGTGCTGGTAAACTATGGCGGTGCCAACGGAAACCAGATTTATCAGCTGGCAAAAAACATCATCCAGTCGGTTGAAGAAAAGTTTGGCATCAGGCTTTCTCCTGAAGTTAACATTATTTAAGCCTTATATTCTGATAATTCTATTTATTCTGTTTAAATTCATCAAACAAAACATAGTGGTTTACGATATAAAGACTATATTCTAACAATAGTCTTATGCGTAAACACTATACAATTTTATTTCTGCAGTTAATATTGGTTTTAACTGTTTTTACTTCATGTAAAAAAGATAAAGAAGACGAGGCCACTCCTTCTACTGAACAGATGCTGGTAGCCGATGAGTGGCAGGGTTCTGCTGTAATGGCTATGGGCCTGGATGTATCGGCCAGACCTGAAGTAAGAGAAGTTTTTCCTGATATTAAAACATTAACGCTTTCTTTCAATAACGACGGCACCTATATTGCCACGTATAGAGAAAACAACACCCCTCAAACGATTAGTGGTCGCTGGCAACTTTTAAACAATGGCAAAGTACTCAGCATAGATATGATAGGTGATCTTGAAATTAAAACTATAACACAAAACCAGTTAATTCTGGCTACCAAAGTTCCTTTAGAAGGATCTGCCGGAGTTACTGTTGAAACAGAGGCACATTTCGTAAGACCTTAGGCTCCGCATCCTGTGTTACAAAGCGCAAAGGCTTCTGCTTGTTAAGCAGAAGCCTTTGCGCTTTGTAACAGGCTCTATATCTTATTTATAAGTCCAACGTATAACATTTCTAATTAAATTCTAACCTTTTCGCCTAAAAGTATTAGAATTTAAAGGTGTAGTTGTTGTTCAAATTTAGCCTCCACATTCATTGGCCCTACCCTCTGATTGGCTGCTACGTATCGCTTAGAAATAACTGCACAAACTTTTCCTGAATAAACTGACCATAGGGGCTGCCTTTGCCGAATACGGTATAAAAGCTGGGCATAAACAGATGATATTATATACAGCTTTTAGCTAATCAATATTCAATTAGTAGCTGTTAATTTTTAATTATTAGCAATTATTAGCAAAATTTACTATTATACTATTCGAATACATAACTATCACTCTCAACCCACAATAAACATGAAAAGATTCCTACAGTTTTTTATGATCCTGGCTATAGCAGTTGGCCAGATAGCGTGCGAGGGTCCTGAAGGGCCAGAAGGTACACCAGGCCCTGCCGGACCACAAGGGCCACAGGGACCAGCCGGACCAGCTGGTACTGGAACAACGGCACAGGTTTTTGATTTAGATGACTTCAACTTCACTGCTGATGATGACACATTAGGAATCAATCTAACAGCTTTAGCTCAAGCTGGCATAACTGTCCAGGAATCTGATGTGATCTTAGTTTATCGTTTTGAAGCTGCATATATAAATAGTAACAATGTAACTATTCCCGTATTTAGCCCTTTACCACAAACTAAATTATTATCGCAAGGAACATTAATATATGATTTCTTCCATAGCCATGAATTATTAGGCATTTACTTGAAGAGGAATTTCAATTTAACTACATTATCAGCCAACGATACCGAACAATACTTAACTAATCAAATTTTCCGCTTTATTATAATTCCAGGTGAGTTTTTAGGAAGGCGTTCAGAGCAATTCTTGACTTATGATGAAGTAGCTGAATACTACAACATCAAAGAATCAGATATCAAACGCATAGATTTAAAATAACCCCACAAAGAGGAACTGTATTAAAAACAGTTCCTCTTTTCCTGAACTCTCCCACTACCTGCTTTTCTCTTCAAAGCTGCACCGTATAATTTTTTAAGATCACTTAACTAGCCTTCTATATTACAAATCTGGCGGCTTCAACTTAGCTGTTCCGAAAACTTCTTTGTCTGCCTTCTTTTTTCGAGCAGAATACTTCCTGAACTCTTATTTTATTACTAACTTAAATGTTGGACAAAACTACCTTATAGACAAGGTAATGAGAATTATATGATCGAAAACTTCTACCGAAAGAAAATACAGTGGCTGTATCTTTTGGTACTGCCCATCGGGTTATCCGCGGCTGTAGTGGTAAGCCCCACTATGGCATACGGCAAACCCGGTTCAGCTTCTACGCAGGAAAACTTATTGGTGAAAGGCACCGTGCGCGTACAAGCTGCAAACGGTGGAACCAGCGAAACAATGGCCGGAGTCACTGTTTTAGAAAAAGGTACCAGCAATGCCCAGGTAACAGATGGTAATGGTAATTACCAGATTAGAGTTCGTAACGCAAATGCGGTGCTGGTATTTTCCATGATTGGATTTGCCCCTCGGGAAATAACAGTTGGCAACCAAAGCACTATAAATATCACCTTACAGGAAAATGAAAATGCTTTACAGGAAGTTGTCGTAACAGGCTACCAAACCATCGACCGCAAAATGTTTACGGGTTCTGCTGCTTTGCTGAAGGGCGACGATGCCCTACGGGAAGGTATTACAGATGTTAGCCGCATGCTCGAAGGGCGTGTGGCAGGCGTAAGCGTACAAAACGTTTCGGGCACTTTCGGCGCGGCTCCTAAAATAAGGGTGCGCGGTGCTACTTCTATAACTGGTGATAACAAACCGCTTTGGGTTGTAGATGGTATTATTCTAGAAGATGTGGTAAATGTGTCCAACGAGCAACTCTCGACAGGCGACCCTGCCACCTTAATAGGATCTTCTGTGGCAGGTTTGAACCCGAACGATATAGAAAGCTTCCAAATACTAAAAGATGCCTCTGCCACAGCACTATATGGAGCACGTGCTATGAACGGCGTGGTGGTAATTACAACCAAGAAAGGGCGCATCGGCAAGCCTATTGTTTCATACACCGGCAACTACTCTACCTACCTGAAGCCAAGCTACAGCAACTTCGACATCATGAATTCTGCCGATCAGATGGCGCTGTACCTCGAGATGGAAAGCAAAGGCTTTTTGAACTACTCCGATGTGTCCAGAAACCAGAACGGCGGGGTGTATACCAAATGGGCAGAACTGGTAAATACCTATAACGAAGCAAACGATGGCTTTGGCATTGAGAATTCGCCACAGGCGAAGGCTGCATTTCTGCAACGCTACGCCCGTACCAATACCGACTGGTTCGATGTGCTCTTTAAAAACTCGTTTATGCAGGAACACTCGCTGAGCATTTCGTCGGGTACCGAAAAGTCTCAGATGTACTTTTCTACCAGCTACCTGCAGGATAATGGATGGACGGTTGCTGATCAGGTGAAGCGTTTTACAGGAAATGCCCGGGCAAATTTTAATGTTAGTGATAGACTGTCTATCGGACTGATTGCCCAAGGTTCTATCCGCGACCAGCAGGCTCCCGGTACGGTTACACGTATCAGCAATCCTGTAACAGGAGAGTATAGCCGCGATTTTGACATTAATCCGTTCAGTTATGTATTGAACACCAGCCGGACGACCACACCTTTCGATGAGAACGGAAACCTGGAGTATTTCAGGAGAAACTTCGCTCCTTTCAATATCCTGAATGAACTTGAAAACAATACGCTTGATATTTCGCTGCTGGACCTGAAACTGCAGGGGGATGTGTCGTATAAAATAAAGCCGAACTTAACCTACAATTTTTCCGGGGCAGTACGCTATGCTAAAACCGGCCAGGAACATAAAGTAAGAGAAAACGCAAATATGTCGCTGGCCTACCGTGCCGGTACTGTTTACGGCGGCGGCGTAGATGCCACTATCCAGGACCGGAACCGCTTTCTTTACCGTGACCCGGATGATCCGGAAGCACAACCTGTTACGGTCTTACCTTACGGTGGTTTTTATATCACCAACGACGATAACCTGACCAGCTACTACCTCCGCAACACCCTTGACTGGGAAAACACTTTTAACGAAGTACACAAGGTGCGCTTATTTGCGTCTCAGGAGTTGCGCTATGCAGACCGCATGAATAAAGGGTTTACAGGCTATGGTTACCAGTACCAGAAAGGTGGTGTGCCTTTTATCGATCCTAATGCCATTAAACAAGGTGTGGAAGGCAACTTTAATTATTATAACATGAACCTGCGCTACGAGCGCTTCCTGGCGTACATGGCTAATGCTGCTTACTCCTATAATGGTAAGTATAACCTGAACGGCACCGTTCGCTACGATGGCTCTAACCTGCTAGGGCAGTCGCGTACAGCAAGGTGGCTGCCAACCTGGAACATCAGTGGCTCCTGGAACATTGATACAGAACCATTTATGCAGAACCTGGACATGGTGAACCGCCTGACGCTTCGTGCCACTTATGGCCTTACGGCCAGTATGGGCAATGCGACGAACTCTAGCCTGGTACTGCAGAGTGGCAGCAGCCTCCGGCCTTATTTAACAGAAGTAGAATCCACAATCACTATCCAGAACCTCGAAAATTCAGAGTTAACCTGGGAGAAGCAATATGAAACGAATGTGGGCCTGGATGCAGGTTTATTTAATGAAAGGCTGCAGTTAACCGTGGATGGCTATATGCGTAACGGCTTCGACCTGATTGGCCGTATCCGTACATCAGGTATTGGTGGAGAAGAATACAAAGTAGCCAATTATGCTGATATGCGCTCTTATGGTATAGAAGCTACCTTAGGAGGAGGCATCCTGAATAACCAGGATCTGAAACTGCGAACTCAGTTTACATTAGGCTTCAACCAGGGCAAAATTACTAACCTGAAAAGCAATCCGGATATCTGGTCGCTCGTGATACCCGAAGGAGGCCCAAGAGAAGGCTATCCATACAGGGGCCTTTTTTCAATTCGCTTCGAAGGACTGGACCCGGAAACCGGACATCCCCTGTTTAAAAACGAAGAAGGAGAAACAGGCGGCAACGTGTATCTACAAAGCGATCAGATCAGGTACCTGAAGTACGAAGGTCCGGTGGATCCTATTTACACAGGAGGTTGGTTTAACTCACTGCAGTACAAAAATTTTACGCTTTCTGCTCTTGTTACCTACAGCGGCGGAAACAAAATCAGGTTAAACCCTTCCTTCAGGAGCAGCTACTCTGATTTTGACGCACTTCCTAATGATTTTCTGTACAGGTGGTTAATGCCCGGAGATGAAACCCGAACCAATGTGCCCTCCATATTAGACTTGCTTTCTGCTTCCTCAGCTTCTATTGTAAGCGGCTATCCTTATAATAACTATAATTACTCTACCGAGCGTGTAGCCAACGGTGATTTTGTACGCCTGAAACAGGTGACACTTGGGTATAATCTGCCCCAACGGTACAGCGGCGCCATAGGTATGAGCAACCTTTCCGTAAGCCTGGTGGCAAACAACATCGCACTGCTTTATGCCGATAAACGCTTAAACGGCCAGGACCCCGAATTTTTCAATTCAGGTGGCGTGGCCATGCCTATTCCACGTCAGTTTACTTTATCACTAAAGGCAGGCTTTTAATTCTGTAGAAAGAACATGAAGAAGATACTATTTTATACCTTTCTGGGAAGTATGGTGATGGCCTCTGGTTGTGAAGATTACCTGGACCAGGTAGTAGACCAACGCACGCAGCTTACTTCGGTAGAGAACGTCAGTGAGCTCTTAGCTACGGCCTATCCTAAAGCCGACTATGCTACCTTTACAGAAGCCATGTCTGATCTGGCTCTCGACAAAGGCCCTGTATCGAATGCCATATTAGATGAGCGTAACCGCAATCCTTATTATTTCCAGGATGTGCAAAGCAAGGCACAAGGCTCCCCCGACAACTATTGGAATGCCTGCTATGCTGCCATTGCTGCGGCTAACCATGCTTTAGAAGCCATAGAACAGGCCCCGGACCCGGCTCCGTATGCTGCACAGCGGGGCGAAGCCCTGGTAGCCAGAGCGTATGCACATTTTATGCTGGTGACGCTGTTCTCGAAAGTATACGATCCGGCTACAGCAGCCACCGATCCGGGCATACCTTATGTAACAGAACCTGAAAAAGTGGTTCTGGCGCAGTACGAACGCAGAACAGTGGCTTATGTGTATGAGCAGATTGAAAACGACCTTACCACAGGTCTGCCCCTGCTCAACAATAATGCCTATCGGGTACCTAAATACCATTTTAACACAGCCGCTGCCCATGCTTTTGCTGCCCGTTTTTATTTATTTAAGCGGGATTATCAGAAAGTGGTGGATCATGCAAACCAGGTATTCGCAGGTGGAAACATTGAGCCTAACCTGCGGCCCTGGGTTAGTGTATACAGTAACCTGACAGCCAATGAAGGACTAGCTATTTATACACAGGCATCTCAAAATGCGAACCTGCTGCTTGTCGAAACGGCTTCGCTATGGGCCCGCAATTATGCCCGCTATCGTTACGGCATGTCTACAGCCGTTCTGAATGCCCTTTTCCGCAGCAACAACGTTACGGGTGCGCGGTGGGTATTTCCTACTTATACCCAAGGTGATAATCACTGGCTTATCCTGAAATTCAGAGAACATTTTGTGCGTACCGATCCCAATGCAGAAATAGGTTATCCATATACCATATTTCCGCTATTTACAGCAGAAGAAGTGCTGTTTAACAGAGCTGAAGCTTATATTCAGCTGAACCGTACAGAAGATGCAAGAGCCGACCTAAACATGTATGCCAGAAATCGGATCGAGAACTACAACGCCAGCACCCATGCTATAACGGATGCCAAGCTTCGCAGCTACTACGGCACCAACAACGCCAGGCAGGGACTTTTAGCAGCACTACTCGATTTCAAGGCTGCCGAATTTGTGCAGGAAGGAATGCGCTGGTTCGATATACTCCGGCATGGCATTACTGTTCAGCACCCAACGGCTGAGGGACAGGTGCTCTCGCTGCCTCCAGGCGACCTGCGCCGGGTCATCCAGATCCCTCAGGAAGCAACGCTTGCCGGTATTCAACGAAATCCAAGATAAAATCAGAGAAGCTCAGATGAAACGTAAGCTTATAAAAATATTTCTGCTGCTCATGTGTACCGCCATGGCAGCATCATGCTCCGAAGACGAAGAATTAGATATTTCACAAATCGACTTCAACCCGAATAACTGGGAATCCGGCGAACTGGATAAATGGCTTCACAGTAATTTCGTAGTGCCTTATAACATAGAAGTAAAGTATCGCTTCGACCGCTACGAAGTTCCCCTCGACAGAGTGCTGGCACCTGTACGGGAGGACAAAGTTATCCCGGTTATGGAAACCATTAAGTATACCTGGATTGATCCGTACGAAGCAGAAGGCGGCTCCACTTTCATTAAAAAGCTGTCTCCCAAACAGTTTGTATTGGTTGGGAGTGCCTCTTATAACGATAACGGCACTATAACGCTGGGTACAGCCGAAGGCGGCCGCAAAGTTGTCCTTTTCGTGATCAACAATTTTGACAAAACGGCTAAAGGTGAAGTGCGGCAGATGCTCCACACTATCCACCATGAGTTTGCACACATCCTGCACCAGACTGTGATGTACCCGCAGTCTTACCGGACCATCAGTACCGGTTATACGGCCAGTTGGAACGACTACTCCTTAGCAGAGGCACGGGCCAGAGGTTTCATTTCGCAATATGCCCGAAGCAACCCAGATGAAGATTTTGTGGAGATGGTTTCTATCATGCTGATTGAAGGCCGAGCAGGATTCAATGCTATTGTGAATAGCAGCCCGGCTGAAGCACAGCCACTGCTCAGGCAGAAAGAACAGATAGTGGTACAGTACTTTAAAGATGCCTGGAACATTGATTTCTACAGCCTGCAAACCAGAACACAAACAGCTATTAATACGCTTTAGAAAGATGAAAAAATTAGCCCTTATCAGCATCTTACTGCTTGCCGTACTTACTGCTTGTGATAAAAACACAGAGCCTGCCCCCGGAGAACGACCAGAAGAACGACTCTCTCAAGCACTGGCAGCCTATAAATCGCAACTTACATCAGCACCTTACGGCTGGAAAGCAGTATTGTATCCTGCTGGCGGCGGCGGTTATAATTTTGTGCTAAAATTCACCGAGAGCGACCGGGTGGTAATGTCCAGCGACATAAACAGCAGCACGACTACGGCTATGGAAAGCACCTACCGGCTTAAAACCATGCAGCGCCCTTCTCTCCTGTTCGACACCTATTCTTACCTGCACATTCTTTCCGATCCGGATGCAGCTGTAAGCGGAGGCGACTACGGAGCAGGCCGCTATTCTGACTTTGAGTTTTCGTTCACAGAAGCCTCTCCCGACCAGATTATTCTGACAGGCAACATGATGGGCAGCAAGCTTGTACTTACCAGAGCCACTCAGGAAGAGGCGAGCAGCTATATTACAGATGTACAGGCAAGTGCCGCTACGATCGGCAACCTCAGCCGGTTTACATCCTACTTTAAACGCCTAACCATCGGCTCCACAGCTTTTGACATCAACATTAACCATGAAAACCGGGCACTGATCATTTACTACTTTGAGGGTGATGCAGCACGAATGTTTACCACCAATTTTAACTATACGGCCAATGGCATTCAACTGCAGGAGCCTTTCGTGTACGGTGACATCACGATTACAGCCTTCAGTAACGTGCAGTATAATGCAGCAGCTAATAGATTTAACCTGAACATTAATAGCACTACAGCCACCATACAGGAAGCCGCAAGGCCTGTAAAAGTAGACGTACAGTCAGCGCGTACATTTTATAACCTTGGTGTAGAGTATTGGGTCTCACTCACAGGTTTTACTGTAAATGGTGTGGAAGATGCTCTGAACACCCGGTCGCTTCCCAACCTTTACTTTATAGGTTACTGGCCACAGTATGATGTATATCAAAACAGAACGTATGATTTACTGGGTTTTGTTTTTCTTGATCCTTCTACCAATTCGCTGCAGCTTGAATATGGTGCAGCAGCTACTACAACTTTATCAAGCGATGGCAGAATTGTTTTTAGCCGTTTAGGAACACTTGGCGAAATTCCGGAAACACACAATACTGTTTTAAATGCCACTATGAACCAATGGACCATCTCACAAGGCTATTATGTGATTAAAACAGGTGAATCGAGCTATGACCTGGTAAGTGCACAAGACGGAAAAGCCTGGTTAAGTTTATACAGATAAATGAACTTATCCGGGCACCAGGCTCATGCTATGGCAGAAGAGTCTGGTGATTTTGTATACAAGCCACTTAATATTAATCTTTTAACTTTAATTTTTTGCAGTGAACATTACATTAACCTGCTCTTATATAGAAAATTGGCATATAAATTGCTAACAAAAAAAGCATATTATATCTTATTTTATTATAAATCTTTAACCTTTTAAAACTATGAAAAAATTACATTTAGTAAGCCTGCTTATCCTCTGCCTGTTTTCCTTTACATTTGTTAGTTGCGACAAAGACGATGATGAAATAGCAGATCCTGCCAAAACCATGTTAACTGCCGGCGAATGGACCGCAGAAACAATTTTAATTGACAACATGGACATTGCACTTCTTATAGAGCTTTTCCCGGAGTATGAGGATATTTTTAACGAAATGTTTGACTTCAGTACCTGGAAGTTCAAATTTGAAGATAATGGCACTGCCAATGTGATGGTTGACGGTGAGGGCGGCAATACAACCTGGGAATTTGCCAACAACCAGCAAAGTATCATTTTCGCCAAAGGCACCTCCGAAGAATTCACTGCAAAAATCAATCGCCTGACAGATACAGAACTATACCTGGAAATGGACAAAGATGATTTTCCGGTAGAACTTGAGGGCGAAGAGGAAGGAATAGAATTAGATATCGAGAAAATTGAAATTCGCTTCAAAAGATAAACTGCAAGGTAAATAAACAGCAAAGGCTCCTATAATAGGAGCCTTTGCTGTTTAAATAATAGTTCAGTTGTTACTTCAGCACTGCCAGTGTAGCACCATCACCGCCTCTTTCTTCAGCTTCGTTGCCAATGCTGGCCACTTCCTTCACCGAATAAAGATAATCCCTTACTACCTGGCGCAGAATACCGTTGCCACGGCCATGTATGATCTTAATCTCAGGTATGCCCAACATAATGGCCTCATCTGTGAAGTTCATGACTCTGGTTAAGGCATCTTCTGCATATTCACCGCGAATATCAAGCGTTGTAGTGAAATCAGCCATGCGCTGTGTCATGTTCATGCCTTGAGAATAACCGCCACTGGCCACCGCTTCTACTTTAGCTTTCTTCTGCTTAGTAGATACCTGTCCTTCCACCCTCTCCAGGTTATCCACTTTAACATACGTTTTTAAGCCACCAAACATAACTTCGGCATTCTTACCTTTCAGGCTCACAATCTTGCCCACAGAATCCTGCCCGATCAAAGAAACATTATCGCCTTCTTTTAAAGCACCACCGCTAACAGAGCGCCTGAAGGCAGGTCTTGGTTCTTCTTTGCGTACCTCGTTGGCAAATTCTTCCAGTTCGCGTCTTGCTTGTTTCGTCTGCTCTTTCTCTGCCTGGCTCTGCTTGATCTGCTGAATTGTAGCTTCAATTTTCTGATTAGCATCTTTCAACAAGAGTTTCGCTTTGCCTTTGGCTTCGCGCAGTACGTCCTGCTTGCTGTCTTCGAGATAATTCTTCAGATCGGTATATTCTTTTACCGATGCCTTCAGTTTACGCTCCTGGGCAGCCACAGAACTTAGTTTCTTCTCCAGCTCCTGCTTCTCGGTTTCCAGTTCCTCAAGCAGGCGGTCGTACCGGATCTTGTCTTTCCCTACCAGGCTGCTGGCTTTGTCCACGATCTGCTTTGGCAGACCTATTTTACGGGCAATCTCAATGGCAAACGAAGAACCCGGTTTTCCTATTTCCAGTTGATAAAGCGGCTGCAGGTTTTTATGGTCGTAGCGCATGGCACCGTTCACAATGCCCGGCGTGCGTTCTGCAAAGTTCTTCAGGTTGGTATAGTGCGTGGTAATGACGCCGTACACCTTACTATAGTTCAGGGTTTGCAAAACAGCCTCTGCTATGGCCCCACCTAAAACCGGCTCGGTACCTGTACCAAATTCATCTATCAGCACCAGGCTTTTGCTATCGGCCACGGTCACAAACTTTTTCATGTTGGTGAGGTGCGAACTATAAGTACTCAGGTCGTTCTCAATGGATTGCTCATCCCCGATATCAATAAAGATATCCTGGAAAATACCTCCCTCCGATCCATCTGCCGCCGGAATTAACAAGCCACACTGCAGCATATACTGCACCAGGCCTACCGTTTTGAGACTTACTGACTTACCACCGGCATTCGGACCAGAAATAAGCAGCATGCGTTGCTCCCGGTCTAGCTTCAGGTTCATGGGAACTGTGCTTTTTCCTAATTGCTTGTGTGAAAGGTATAGCAACGGGTGCAACACTTCCTTCCACTGGATATGGGGAAACTTATGCAGCTGCGGCATAGTGGCATCGATACGACGTGCAAAGGCTGCCTTCGCCCTGATAAAGTCCAGCAGGCCCAGGTAATGATAAGCTTTCCTGAGTTCCGGTATATAGTTGCGTAAGGTATTGGTAAGCCCAATCAGGATACGCACCAGCTCACGATGGTAGGCATTCTCCAGGTCTTTTATATCGTTATTCAGCTCAAAGATAGACTCAGGCTCAATAAATACTGTTAGCCCGGTACTCGACTCGTCATGAATAAGGCCTTTTACGCGACGCTTGTACTCTGTAATAACAGGAATCACCAAACGGCCACCCCGTATTGTTGGTTCTGCATCGGCAGGGGTCCAGCCTTCATTCTTCGCATGCCTGATGATCGACTGAATCTGCTTGCGCAGAATACCCTGCTGAGAGATTAAATCGCGCTTAAGCCTTTGCAGCTCAGGCGTAGCATCGTCCCGCACAACGCCGGTATCATCTACAACTTTATCTAAAGCGGCAATAAGCGAACGCTCCACGGTTACGTTGGTTCCTAAAGCCTTTAACGCCTCATATTTGCCTTCTTCTGCTCCGGAAATAAAGCGCAGGGAGTCGCGGATGGTGCGCAACGACATTTTAATCTCATAAAATGCCACTACATCCAGGTAAGCACCCTGTATAGCTGCTCTGTCCAGGTAAGCAGAAACATCGAAGTAATGCTGCAACGGAATCTCTGCCTCAGACTCCAGCAGTTGTCTAAATTCATCTGTCTGTTGTAGCAGTCGCTGCACCAGGTCATGCCTGTTCAGAAACTGCATGCGGTTTACGAACTGGCGTCCTAATGGACTCAGACATAGTTCTGAGAGCATCTCACGCACCTGCGTAAACCCGATTTTTATTTCAAAGTTTTCTGGATAGATCAATGTTGTATTTTAGTTTATGGCAAAATTAGCCATTTTCATAACAAGTTTTGGTATACGTTTCGTTCGCTACAGGCCCGCATCGGCACTACTTTATACCAATTCTCTTCTAAAGTACCCTTTATCCTGATCAACTTTTTATACCATACTGGCATTCAAACAATTACCTTACACCCGCCAATACTTCCTTCCGCCATAGCTTTGCGTTAAATTAATGCTTAAACATTATCTTAAGTACAGGTACTACCGTAGTTAATAAAGCTCTTTACAGTAACCATTCAGGTAAAGAACCTTGTTTACATGAGCAGTCAGCCCGGTGCTGATGAAAGAAATAAATTAAATACGCTAAAAAACTATGGAAGAACAGGAAAACAAAGCACAACAGGATCCAAAGGAACAGTACGATCAGCCGCCTTTCCCGGAGCAGAAGCAAGAGGTGCCTGGCACAGAGGCCGACATGCAGCCAAAGGCCGATCATGGGGAAGAGTCTTATAAAGGCTCCGGAAAATTAACTGGCAGAAAAGCTATTATTACAGGTGGCGATTCCGGTATCGGAAGGGCTGTAGCCATTGCCTTTGCCCGTGAAGGTGCAGATGTACTTATCTCGTATTTAAGCGAAGACAAGGATGCCAAAGAAACGGCTAAGTATATAGAAGAAGCCGGAAGAAAAGCTGTGCTGGTAGCTGGCGATATTAGCGAAGAGGAACACTGTAAAACCATAGTGCAACGTGCAGTGGAGGAGTTCGGCCAGATCGATATTCTGGTAAACAATGCGGCCTTTCAGATGTCACGTGAGTCGCTGCAGCAAATACCAAGCGAGGAGTGGGATCATACTTTCCGCACCAATATTTATGCGATGTTCTACCTTTGCAAGGCAGCAGAGCCGCACATGAAACCGGGCAGCACCATCGTGAATACAACATCAGTAAATGCCTACCAGCCTACGCCTACGCTGCTGGCTTATGCCGCTACCAAAGGCGCTATCCAGAATTTTACAGCTAACCTGGCGCAATTGCTGGCTGAAAAAGGCATACGGGTAAATTGTGTGGCGCCAGGGCCAATATGGACACCACTGATTCCGTCTACCATGCCGGAAGAGCAAGTGAAGGAGTTTGGGAAAAATGTACCTATGGGGCGTCCGGGACAGCCAGCCGAACTGGCTCCGGTATATGTACTGCTGGCGTCGCAGGATTCCAGCTATATTTCCGGAGCCACCGTGCCTGTTACAGGCGGTAAGCCGACTATTTAATAATTAAACGGGGCACTATCTTTTTTTCCCCTTGTTCGGGAGCGAAGAAGCATAGTGCCCTGCTTTTCTAAAGCCAGGCAAGCTTGTGTTTAATCAGCTTTCCTGGCCACGTATTGGCTTCTGAAGCTCAAACTCGTAAATTGGGCTTCTAAAATTCAAGAAAGTGATACTAGATAAACTACAAAACGCTACCCGCTACTACAGCCTTCATCCCCGCTTTGCAAAAGCTTTTCAGTTTTTGCAGGAATCCGACCTGACTACTTTACCACTAGGTCAGTTGGAAATTGAGGGGCGTAACCTGTTTGCCATTATTTCGGAAGGAACGGGCGTGCCCGAATCAGAAGCAAAGCTGGAAGTGCACCGCAAATACATTGATATACAGTATATCGTATCCGGCACCGATCACATGGGCTGGAAAGACTTGGCGCTTTGCGAAGCTCCTAACGATCCATATACAGCAGAAAGAGACGCAGCCTTCTTTTCGGATAAAACGAAGAACTGGTTTGATGTACCAGCAGGTTCTTTCACTATTTTTTATCCGGATGATGCCCATGCTGCCATGGTAACAGAAACAGTAGTACGCAAGATTGTACTTAAAATAGCTGTTGAAGCAGGCGCATAAAAGGCAACCGGTATTTAAGCAAACAATAAAAACTTAAGTAAAAAGGTTAAAATAGTACTATACTATCACAAACAATTATTGGCAATTTGCCAGCCTGAACAAATCCTGTTTTAGTTTACCGAAACACTGTAGCCTGTAAACACTTTTTGCTTTAAGCTGGCTGGCAAGTAATTGCTCATTTACAAAAAAAGGCTTGAGTAAAATAGTATTTACATTGTATATTACTATATTATTGCCCTTTATATCTAAAACCAAATGAGCTTAAAACGCCCTTATAACCTTAGCTCCTCTTTAATCCTCAGCCTGCTCTTTCTGTTCACGCTTGGCTGCTCAGGGAAAAAAGAAGAGAGAATTCTTATCTTCTCTAAAAACAAAACAAGCCAGCAGGTTTCTGACCAGGCTTTGAAGGCACTGTTAGCCTATGCCACAAGCCATGGCATGACAGCCGACACGACCACAAATAGCAGCTACTTCACCGAGGACTCCCTGCAGCACTATGGCGCTGTTGTGTTTGTGAATACCTCGCAGGATGTACTGGATACCTGGCAGCAGAATGATTTTGAGCGTTTTGTGCAGGCAGGCGGAGGTTTTGTAGGAGTGCATGCAGCCGGAAGCTCTACCTACCAATGGCCCTGGTACAACCAGATGCTGGGCGCTTCTTTTACTAAACAGGCAGACAGTCTGGCTGCAGAAACAGAGCTTACCTTTCAGTTGCAGGAAGGAAGAGAAGAACTAACAGAAGGCTTGCCAGCTTCCTGGAAACAAAACGACGCGCCGATTACGCTTCACGCCAGCAACCCCGGAGTACAGGTGGTGGCACGGGCAGGCGACAAGCAGCCCCTGTCCTGGTACCGGGAGTACAATGGCGGGCGCATGTTCTATACCCGCGCCGGCGGTACCGCAGAAAGCTACCGGAACGAGAATTTCCTCAGGCACATCTTTGCTGGCATTAAGTATACATTAGGCGGCTCTGCCCTTAACTACCACCAGGCTTCTACGGAACGCATGCCGGAAGACAACCGTTTCCTGCAGGTAGTGCTCGATACTTACCTGCACGAGCCAATCGAAATGGAAGTGATGAGCGATGGCCGTGTGCTCTTTATAGAACGGCTCGGGAATGTGAAGCTTTATGATCCTGCCAAAAAAGAAACCAAGTTAGTTGCTACCCTGGATGTGCATACGGAGGGGAACTACGAAGATGGCTTGCTGGGCCTGGAACTGGACCCCGACTTTGACCGGAACAACTATATCTACCTCTATTACTCTCCTGTTGGAGATAAGGCCGTTCAGAACCTTTCCCGCTTCAAGTTGCTTCGTGGCGACAGCCTGATTATGCGCTCAGAGAAAGTCGTGCTGCAGGTACCCGTACAGCGCGAGACATGCTGCCACTCAGCCGGAAACGTATACTTCGGGCCGGATGGCTATCTGTACCTGACCACCGGCGACAATACCAGCTCCAAAGAATCAGATGGTTTTACACCGATTGACGAGCGCCCGGGCCGTGGTCCGTTCGATGCACAGAAATCTTCCGGCAATACCCATGACCTAAGGGGCAAGATACTCCGCATTAAAGTAAACAAAGATGGCTCCTACTCCATCCCGCAAGGCAACCTGTTTCCAAAAGACGGTTCACAAGGGCGACCGGAAATTTATGTGATGGGAGCTCGCAACGCCTATCGTATGACCGTTGACAAAAGAGGCTTTGTATATTGGGGAGATGTGGGTCCTGATGGTGGCGTAGCTACAGAACGCGGACCAAAAAGCCAGGACGAGTGGAACCAGGCCAGAAGCGCCGGTAATTTTGGCTGGCCTTATTTCGTAGGTAACAATAAAGCGTATGCCGATTTCAATTTCGAGACAAACCAGGTAGGTGCAAGATTCAATCCGAAAAGGCCGGTAAATGAGTCTCCCAACAATTACGGTTCCAAAGTACTGCCTCCTGCTCAGCCAGCCATGATCTGGTATCCTTACGACGCCTCTGAAGAGTTCCCAATGCTCGGCACCGGCTCCCGTGCAGCTATGGCAGGCCCTTTCTACTATCAGGATGACTACAAAAAGTCACGCAACAGGTTTCCGAAGTACTACAACAATAAAATGTTCATTTATGAGTGGGCACGGGATTGGATAAAGGTACTTACCTTTGACGATGAGGGTAATCTCCAGAAGATCGAGCCATTCCTGGCAAGCCAGAAGTTTGCCCACCCCATCGATATGAAGTTTGGCCGCGACGGCGCGATGTATGTGCTGCAGTACGGAGCCAACTACTTCTCCCGAAACCCGGATGCAGAGCTGGTACGGATTGAGTATGCAGAGGGGAACAGGCAACCTGTGGCCCAGATAAAAGCCGACAAAGCAGTAGGAGCTGCTCCTTTTAAGGTTAAGCTCTCTGGTAAGGAATCGTTCGATTATGACAAGGACGATGAGCTGAAATACCACTGGAACTCCGGCGCAGGCGAAGAATCCACAGATGCAGAGCCAACCTTTACCTATACTAAGCCAGGCGTGTACAGGCCTAAACTCACTGTAACAGACGGTAGCGGGGACAAGGCTAGCGCCGAAATTGAGATAAAAGTAGGGAATGAAATTCCACAGGTAACCATCAACATCAACGGCAACAGAAGCTTCTATTTTGATAACCGCACCCTTCACTATAGTGTGCAGGTGCAGGATAAAGAAGACGGACAGCTCAACAAGGGAATTGCGCCAAGCCAGGTGCAGTTTGCCATAGATTACTTGGCAGAAGGTAAAGACCTGGCGCTGCTTACTTCCAACAGCCAGAATAGCGGCGTTTCAGCCAGGTATATCAAAGGCAAAAACCTGATTGATAACAGCGACTGCAAATCCTGCCATGCGCTGGACAAAAAATCTATTGGCCCGAGTTATGTGGCTGTAGCGGAGCGGTACAAAGGCAACACCGGTGCAGTTGCAATGCTAGCGAAGAAAATTGTAACCGGTGGCAACGGCAACTGGGGGCAAACCATGATGGCGGCTCATCCGCAGCACACAGAAGCAGAAACCGCTGAAATGGTAAAGTACATCCTTTCCCTGGGTGATGGTCAGCAGAGCCTGCCACTGTCCGGCTCCTATACCTTAACAGAACATGTAGGCGGTAGCGGTTCCGGCACCTATATCCTATCAGCCAGGTATACCGACAAAGGAGATAAAATCACAGGCCCACTCACCGGCAGTCAGGTAGTTTACCTGCGAAATCCAAGGGTGCAGGCCGAAAGCTTCGATTCCTTTAAAAATGTAGGGCAGCAAAGTCCGCACGGCGACGGGCCTTCGTTTGTGAGCAGCATTAAAAACGGTTCTTACATTGCCTTCAAGGCTATAGATTTGTCCGGCATCAACCTGCTCACTTTTAATGTAATGGCGCCAAGAAATGGTGGCACCATAGAAGTAAGAGCAGGTTCCCCGACAGGTAAGTTATTAGGTGCAGCCGCTGTTAACCCTACTCCGGAAAACAGGGAATGGAGGCAGGTAACAGCGCAGGTGTCAGGCCAGAATGGTATGCAGCAGCTGTTCTTCGTCTTTAAGAATGACAAAGTAAAAGATGGCGACCTGATGGTGCTGGACTGGATACAGTTTGGCACTACCAATACGAGTGCAAGCAGATAAACACTGTTTCAGTATGTATTACACCATAAAAAAGGAGCTACTTTAAACAGGTAGCTCCTTTTTAAGAAGCTGTGTTCATTTTCATATTGTGTCGGAAAATCCATTTTAAAAAGCCGATTAGGGTAACTTAAAGTAGTTGTTTTCATGCTATACTGCTCCTAAAACTTCTCCTCTACTCCTAAACCGAATAAAGCGTAATCATACTTTACCGGGTCCAGCGGATCAAATGCGCGTAGGTGATCGGTTAATTCTTCGGCAGTTTGCCAGTCCATGCCTTTGCGGGTAATGAGGCCAAGCCTGCGTCCGACACGCTCCACATGCACATCGCAGGGGCAAACCAGGTCCGACATCTGCATCGTATTCCAGAAACCAAAATCAACGCCCTTGTCGTCTTTGCGCACCATCCAGCGCAGGTACATGTTTAGGCGCTTACAAGCCGATTTTCGGGCAGGCGTGGAAATATGCTTTTTAGTGCGATGAGGTGCCTCTTCTAAGCTGAAAATGGTATCATGAAAATGAATTAATCTTTCCCGCTGCGACTTTACCTCATTATTTTCTCCGGTAAATGCCTTCTCCAGGCTATCGTGCTGGCGGTAATACTGCTGAAAAAAGTATAACAGGTACAGCAGATCTGTATCGTTGAAGGTGCGGTGTTTAAACCCTAAAAATCGAGTCAGATCCTGCTCCTGGTGCTGCACCATAAATTCATGAGGAGCATTATCCATGAGTGCCATAAGCCTGAGGCAGTTTTGTATAATAGTTTTGCGTTGCCCCCATGCCAGAATCGCAGCAAAAAAACCACTGATCTCTATATCTTGCTTCTTAGAAAAACGATGAGGAATGGAAACCGGATCGTTGGGTATGAAATCAGGTTGGTTGTATTTTTCATAGCGGTTATCCAGCAGGTCTTTTATGGCAGCAAGGTCTTGTTTCATGAACGGTTAAACGTAATTAGAAAGCTGCAAGATAATTATTACATTTGGTAAGGCAGCCTTAAACGGCCAGATCATAAAACTATACATATTTTACCCGAGCAACCAGCCAATGGAGGAATACTTCGAACTTAAAAAGAACGGAACAACAGTACAGACCGAAATTATAGCAGGCGTATCCTCCTTTCTGGCTACTTCCTATATTATAGTAGTTAATCCGAATATTTTGAGCCAGGCTGGAATGCCGTTTGCAGGCGTACTTACAGCTACCGTTCTGGTAAGCTTTTTCAGCAGCTTGATGATGGGTTTCTATGCGCGGAACCCGATACTGGTAGCACCGGGCATGGGCTTAAATGCTTTTTTTACATTCTCAGCGGTAATGGGTATGGGAGTTGCGTGGCAGGTAGCTTTAGGCGCCGTATTCTGGTCGGGAGTAGTTTTCCTGCTCCTGTCTGTGTTTAACATTCGTACCTTTATAGTAAAAGCCATTCCCAGAACATTACGCTATGCCATTGCGGCAGGTATAGGCTTATTTATCTCGCTCATCGGCTTGGCTAATGCACAGTTCATAGTTTCCAATCCTTCCACCATTTTAGGCATAGGTCCGCTTACACCTGCTCTGCTTACCTTCGTATTTGGGTTGCTTATAACGGCTGTTCTTGTCACAAGGCAGGTGAAGGGTGCGATCCTGATCGGGATAGTACTCACGACGCTGGCTGCCTATCCTATTGGCAGGTGGTGGGGGCTGGACGCTACTCCTCTTGTAAACTGGCAGGGACTTCTGGCCGCACCAGATTTCAGCCTCCTTTTTCAACTGGACCTGTTGGGCTCGCTGCAGTGGGCTATTGTACCCGTTATTTTTGCCTTTGTATTTACGGATATGTTCGATAGCCTGTCCACTTTTGTAGGTCTGGCCGAGGCCGCTAATCTACTGGATGAGCATGGCGAGCCCCGTAACGTGAAACGGGCGTTGGCAACAGATGCCGTCGCCACAACACTGGCAGGCTTGGTTGGTTCAAGTCCCGGAACGGCTTATATAGAATCGGCAGTTGGTATAGAGGCAGGTGGTCGCACAGGTCTGACAGCAGTGGTGGGTGGGCTGTTATTTCTGCCTTTTCTCTTCCTGGCTCCCCTTTTATCTATCGTACCCTCCATTGCAACTGCTCCTGCCCTGGTGCTGGTAGGTGTATTTATGGTACGCCCTATTACAAAAATCAACTGGTTTCAGCTGGATGATGCCATACCGGCTTTTCTGGCCATCATCCTTATTCCCTTCACTTATTCTATAACCCAGGGTATAATCTGGGGGTTCTTAAGCTATACGTTCATCAAAATTGCAGTAGGGAAACGGGAAGACATCAGCCTGTCTCTGCTGGTTATTGATGCTTTTTGTGTGCTGGCCCTGATTCTTTAGCATCACTGTTTTCCTTTAACTGCCGGATGTAAACCTCCATTCTTTCATAATGAGAGCCTTTCCAGTATACCCTGTGGCAATCGAGGCATCTGTAAAATTCATGGAAGTAGATCTTTGTCTTAGGCGGTAATTGCGCCAATACTTCTTCTTTTGCGGCTTCTTTGAGTAAGCCATTGCAGGCAAGGCAGCGCGTGAGCGGCTTTAGGTAGTTTTTCAGGTGGTAATACTGCATTACCTCTTCCAGCTGCTCCTGCAAATGTTGAGAGCGCAGCCAATACCCGCACTTTACTGATTTTTGCTTCAGCAAGCCAACATCGCGGGTTAGCACAATACGGTTTTCTGCTTCGGCTATAGTGGCGATTTCCCGATCCGAATAAGTATTCTGATAAAGTGTATCAAAGCCCAGCAGCCGCAGGTTCTTAGCCAGGGTGCCTAAATGCACATCCAATACAAAGGCGGGCATACCGGGAACAGTAGCTGGTGTAGAAAAAGGGTATACCTCCACCCGGTCCTGCTTCTTAAGAAGATAGTTTAAACCAACCGGCACCTGGTTAACCAGAACTTTACCTATTTCGGGATGAGGAACACCCATCGCTTCTATGGCATCTTTTACAGCCGGTGTGCCCGTAAAGGCATACGCCACCCATGCTTCTTTCTTCTTCTTTGAAAGAAAATCATTCAGGGAACCATGAAAAAAGAAAGTCGCCTCCTGCCACATGCTTTGCTGAAAACTATTGCTTCTTCTGTAAGTACGTGCCGATCCACCTTATAGCTACAGCCAGAGCATACAGGCACATCTTAAGAAAGCGCTACATCCAGTTCCTTGATCTCTGATTTATAGGCGGAAGGCAGTATGATGGATTTCATGACGTTATCCAGCCTGATATAACGGCTAAATTTGTAGGCTGCCAGTACAGGCTTTAAAAACGGAATGTTGCCCAATTGCAGCAGGGAAGCCACACGCCCCGGCACGACCAGTAGTTGCGCCTGCAGCAGCAGCTGGTACCTGATAAAACCCAGGTGCTTCTTATACTGCTTGTACAGATCGGTGGCATAAAGGCTCATCCGTAGGTTTTGCTCCAGGTGTTCGGCACGCATCTTCAGCCAGTCCGGGTAAGTAGCAGGCAGTTCTTTTAAGCCCATACGGCTCCCAACACGGTAAAACACCTCAAATACCTCTTCTTTTTCTGAAAAGCTTAGTTTCCGCTCCAATATTTCGTAAGAACGGATGGAATAATCGATGAGCATAAACAACACATCTCGGTAGGCCCAATCCGGAATAGAGGCTCCTCTGGCTTTTTCTACACCAGCATGAATAGCCGCCATTTTATCAATCGCATTATTAGCAGCAGATTTTTCCAGGAAAACAATCTGGCGGGCATAGGCTACAGTAGAAAAAAGCCTGCCAAGCGGATCGGCTGGCAAACGCCCCGTAAAGTAAAGCCAGTCAACGGCTTTATTCAGCGCAAATTCTGCGGATGCTCCGGCAAAGATAAACAGAATTGTATCGCCTTTCCCCCATATTTCCCGAACTATTGAGCCTTTCTTTACAAAATATTCCATACCTGTTAAACATCAACTTATAGAAATCGGTGCAACCAAACCAGAGAATTTAGCCGGACCTGCAGGTACAGATAGATTAGATTCGCCGATACATTTCCTGCAGTAACCAGTTAGAAACAAGAGAGTTGCCAGAAAGATCGTAGGCAAACAAATTGAAAAGATAAGTACAGCAGCGTTAGTGCTTATGCCCCTAGCACCAACTGTTGCACCTTATCCGCAGTAAGGGGCTTATTAATAAACTCCCCGATATTGTACAAACTGGCAGTTTCCACATCTTTAGGTGAGATGGAAGAAGTCAGCAATACAATCCGGACAGGACCGCTGAAGGAAAACCTCTGAAAATGCTCCAGGAACTCAAAGCCATTCATCACAGGCATATTAATATCCAATAAGATCAGATCCGGATAGGTATCCTGCCCCTGATGCTTCTCTACAAAATCAAGGGCCTCCTTTCCGTTCAGGGTCGTACTGATATGCTCTATACTGTTTACCTTCTTTAGCAATCGCTGTGCAATAAAATTGCTGGCAGAGTCATCGTCGACCAGTAAAACATTCTTAATCTGAGGCATACTAAATTCTTACTCCTTTAAATTAAAAACAGCAGGCAATTCAATCCTGTGTTCCTGCTAATTACCTGCTTCACCTGCCAGCATAAAGCTTGGCTTTATTTCTGCAAGTGTACAACTACTACAGCTGATTTGGCTAAAACAACTAACATTAAGTAAAAATGTTTACTTTCTTCAGGTTTTACTTTGACAAATGTATATTAAAAACATTATTAAAATTAACCGATATAACCCTTCACTATAAATTAGCTATTCCGAATATATAAGCTTCGTCAAATTTAGTAAAAACAGCGTTATAACAATCATTAAAAACTTATAATTTCTGCACTTTATCTTATATCAGCTTCTTAAACTATTTCTCAGATTATCTCCTTCAAACGGACAGACTTTCTTTTAAAACTTCTTAAACCATTAAGGGCTAGTTCTATAGGCCAAAACCCAAACATAGATTTAAAAAATATAAGGTTTAAGTGCTTTTTAGCATACGCAAAAAATGCTTGCCAGTATGCTTTTGTACTATAAAGTAATGAGTAATTGAAGAAGCTGAAAAAAAGTAGTCTGTCAGCTGAATTTGGGATGGGAAAATAAGATAAATGTCATAATAACGCTTAAAATAAATGTGTAACCACTTACTTTATGTTAAGTAAATTTTTATACTTTAGATGCCGATCTGATAAAACAGGTTTAAATAGTTTTCTTTAACAAGATTGTAAGTGCAAAATTAAAGTGCCTGCATACTTTTCTTCGGATATTTTAACCAATGCTTAAACTTAACAAGGTCCATCATATAGCTATTCTCTGTTCAGACTATACAAGATCGAAGGAGTTTTACACTCAGGTACTTGGGCTGGAGATCATCAGGGAAGTTTATCGCGCAGAAAGGCAGTCCTATAAGCTGGACCTGGCGCTGAATGGTGCCTATATACTTGAGTTGTTTTCTTTTCCTGACCCGCCACAACGGCCATCTCAACCAGAGGCGACAGGTCTCAGGCACCTGGCTTTCGAAGTTGAAAACATAGAGACAGCCGCAGCGGCTCTACAAGAAAAAGGAGTGCCCGTGGAAGCCATACGAATAGATCCGACTACCCAGAAGAAGTTTGTATTTTTTTCAGATCCTGACCAGTTACCCATAGAATTTTACGAACGATGAAGCACAACCTTTTGCGATAGCACCAGGTAAGCTGAGTCAAATTTTTAATTAAAACTATTCATAATTTTTAAACATTTATACCATGGCTGGAATTTCTCCGTCTACCAAACCCACGCCTACTGAAACGCCCTACGATAGCAGGCAAAATTTTTCCGGGCCTCTTACTATTGTAACACTGCTCTTTTTCATGTGGGGCTTTATCACCTGCATGAATGATATCCTGATACCGAAGCTGCAGCAGGTATTTACCCTGCAACTCTGGCAGGCAATGCTTATCCAGACGGCATTCTTTGGAGCATACTTTATTATTTCGCTGCTTTACTTTCTTTTTTCCATAACAAAAGGCGACCCGATTATGAAAATCGGGTACAAAAACGGCATTATCGTTGGTTTGATTGTAGCGGCCATTGGTTGCACGCTTTTCTTCCCGGCCGCCAGCCTCGAGAGCTACGCCTTCTTCTTGGTGGCGCTTTTTGTGTTGGCCTCCGGCATCACCATTCTACAGATTGCCGCTAACCCTTATGTTACCATCCTGGGTGCACCTGAAGGAGCTGCCAGCCGCCTGAACCTGACACAGGCACTTAACTCGCTGGGTACGACTGTAGCACCTGTTATAGGAGGTTATCTTATTTTTGAAGGAGTACAGGAGTTACAGGCATCTGGTGCCGATGCTGTTAAAATGCCTTACCTGGGCCTTGCAGCAACCTTGCTGCTGATAGCAGTATTAATTAAACTGGCGAAGCTGCCCCATGTAACCGGTGAAGGTAAAATTATTGCAGACGCTGGCGCTCTGAAGCACCGCCACCTGGTTCTGGGTATCATCTGTATTTTTATGTATGTTGGAGGTGAGGTGTCTATCGGTAGTGCACTGATCAACTTTTTTAAATTACCGCAGATAGCAGGTTTAGGAGAAACAGAAGCAGGACACTTTCTGGCCTTTTATTGGGGAGGCGCCATGATCGGCAGGTTCTTTGGAGCCGTTGCCCTTGCTCAGTTTAAGAACAACTCTTACAAATACCTGATCTTTGCCCTGATTGGTGCTATTACTTTTGCTGCCGTTTACAGTATCTATGGCATGAACGAAGCCTTGATCACCATTGGCCTGGTAGCTGTTAACTTTATCGTGTTGCTGATAGGCAGCTTTATACCGAGTCGCACTTTAGGTTTCTTTGCTGCCAGCGTTATGGGCTTGTTGCTGATCACCATCTTTGCCGAAGGCCAGTTAGCCATGTGGTCAGTTATAGCAATAGGCTTGTTCAACTCTATCATGTTCCCTACTATCTTTACACTGGCCATCAAAGGCCTGGGAATTCATACCAGCCAGGGTTCGTCGTTGCTTGTAATGGCTATTGTAGGTGGAGCAATTGTGCCGCCACTGCAGGGTGTTGTAGCAGACGTAACAGGCAACCTGCAGCTTTCATTCCTGATTCCGCTGTTTTGCTACCTGTACATTTTATACTATGGTTTTATCGGCTCTAAACCTAAAACCGTAGAATAACCGACAACTGGCACAACCTTATAGCAAATGGCTCATGCAGCAATTCACCTGCCGCATGGGCCATTTGCTTTTGTACCACCGTTAAAAGCTCACCTGCACCCGGAACTGTAACGAGTTGGCCGTATAATTACCATTAATCCGGCTGTAAACATAGTTCATCATCATACGGGTAGAAGCGTTAAAATACCAGTTAAGTCCCAACGTAACATCAGCCAGAGACGAAAACTGCCTGTCGGTGTGTAGTAGATTAATGCGGGAGTAGCGCAGCCCAAGTTCCCAGGCACCTTTCAGCCTTTCGTGCTCATCAAGTGATACAGAGGAAAATTCGTTGCTGTTAACATTATACTTCCGGCTGCCACGCTTCAGAAAGTAAGAGGCCATCAGGTAATAAGCATTAAACTCCCTGTTATATTGCTCTGTCAGTTCATCTTCTATTTCAGAAAGGCGGGCAAAAGCATGCACATACTCCCCCTGCAGGCACAGGTTTCCTTCTGAATAGCCTAGTTCACCTCCGATCTGCCGCACGTTTTTTACATGCTCCAGCATGCCGGTTCTTATATAGCGGGCACCGGTATTAGTCTCGTTATAAGATTTAATTTCATATTCATTATCATTTGGCGTGCGGGTATTTAAAGCCAGACCTATATGAAGTGCCCGGTTAGCGGTACTGTCATACAAAGGATTATATGCGAAGCGGGTGCTCAATGAGTGGTTTCCATCTCCTTCCAGGTCTTCGGCCAGTTCATCTGTGATTCTGTAAATGCCTGTATAAATGTGAAGCTTATCCCTCAGGAGCTTTTTCTGCAGCATAATACCGGTATTCCGGGATATACCCAAAGCGCTGGTAAGCGACCTTTCCATAAACACAATGTAGTTACTGTTTATCTGCTCTTCCATGCCAAAGGGCTCCCGAAAATGCCCGATGGTGACACGATCCACAACAGGCACCCGTAAAAAGGCGACGTAGAGGTCGGCATACGATACAGTTTCACCAAACGTAAATTCAAACTCGTATTCAAACCGATTATTGATGGCACCGCTAAATGCCAGGCGTGCCCTCCTCACCTCCACACTACTTCCTGCCCCTCCCTCAACTGTATCCAGTGCCGATGCCTGTCGTAAAAAAGCCATGTCATAGTGCACCCTGCCTCCTACCCGTATGTTAAAATTACCGTCGCGGCTTTCAAACTTTAACCCCTCGTCCCACTTCGCCTCCAGGTCAGTAGACTGTGCCAGAAGAGATAAACTGATAAATTGCAGGAAAATCATTAATAGTAGCTGTCGCCTCATACAGATTAGTTAGAGAATCCTTTGCCTTTCCTTCAATTCCAAGGCCTGAACCACTTTACACTACTCTATAATCGGCAATTAGTTTTAAAACAAGCATGCAGCCATGGCAGGCTAGTATGCATTTAAGATTGAATGATAACAAGCAGCTGTACTGGCCTCATTTTTGCCGTGGCACCTGCACCAGATGAACGTGCAATACAACAAACAAGATATAGAACCGGAATGTATGTAACTTACACGACAGAATATAGGTAATGTTATGGCCTTCGGGCTGAGAAAAAGCAGCTTTACAGCTGTATCTAACAAAAGATTAAGGCTGCGTCGGGAGCATTGGCACCTGGCATTTTGCAGCATAGAAAACCATTAAATGAATATAAAAAGAGCCCTGTTGAAATTATTTCGCTTGTTGATGTACGGGATGGTGCTCCCTGTACTGCAGTTTTTCAAAACAGAATTTTCTCATTTCTTTCAAAGCCAGAAACCAAAATTTACTGCAGCTTACTGGAAAGATAAGTGGAGCAGGATAAAGCAGCTAAAGTGGCAGAAAGCTGATCTCATTTTCCTGTTGAAAGGAGCTTATAAAATTGGGCTGGTGGTTATTCTTCTGCTGGTATGCTTTTACTTTGCCGTATACCTTGGCTTTTTCGGTCATATGCCGTCCCACCGGGAGCTACGGGCAAAACAGAATAGCGCTGCTTCAGAAGTTTATTCTGCCGATCGTGTGCTGCTTGGAAGATACTACATCCAGGACCGGACTAACGTTAAGTTCGATGATATAGCGACTTCGGCCGTAAATGCGCTTATTGCTACGGAAGATGTGCGGTTTTACAAACACCAGGGCCTCGATATCCGAAGCATGGGCCGTGTTCTTGTTAAATCGCTTCTACTCCAGAACGAAAGCTCCGGCGGGGGCAGTACGCTGAGCCAACAACTTGCCAAAAATATGTACCCCCGGAAAGATTACCGCTTCTGGGATATGCCCATCAATAAACTCCGGGAAATCATTATTGCCCGGCGACTGGAAAGCATTTATACCAAAGAAGAAATTCTGGAGCTTTACCTGAACACAGTGCCTATGGGTGGTAACCTGTATGGCATAGAACGTGCCTCCAGGCGCTTCTTTAACACTACCGCCGACTCGTTAAAAACAGAAGAAGCAGCCGTGTTGATAGGCATGCTGAAAGCAACCACTACATATAACCCGAGACTCGACCTGGAGCGGTCCAGGCGCAGACGCAATGTTGTGTTGGGCCAGATGGCAAAGTATAACTTCTTAGGCCCGGCCGAAGCAGATTCTCTTCAGCAACTACCTTTGAAGCTTCGCTATACCTATGTTACACACAACGATGGCATGGCCCCTTATTTCAGAGAGCAGCTGCGGCAGGAGCTGGTACAATGGTGTGCATCACAGAAAAAAAAGAACGGAGAGCCCTATAACCTCTACACCGACGGGCTTAAAATATACACTACCATTGATGCAGGTATGCAGTTGCATGCTGAGCGGGCAATAACACAGCGGATGGCCGCATTGCAAAAGCAGTTTGATGCACACTGGAAAGGCCGTAGCCCCTGGGGAAATAATGCTTCTGTTCTTCAGAATGCCATGTTACGCTCCGACAGATATAAAAAGCTGAAAGCCGCCGGAAAATCGGATGAAGAAATACGGGAGGTATTCCGGAAACCAGTGCCGATGACTGTGTATAGCTGGGGCGGCAGTAAACGGCGAGATATGAGTCCTTACGACTCGCTGGCCTATTACCAGCGCTTCCTGAACACAGGCTTACTTTCTATGGAGCCTGCCACAGGTTATGTAAGGGCCTGGGTGGGAGGCATAAACCATCATGTGTTTAAGTATGACCACGTCAGATCGAAGCGGCAGGTTGGTTCTACCTTTAAACCGTTTGTGTATGCAGCTGCCCTCGAACAGGGCGTGGAACCCTGTGCTTTTTTTCCGAATGAGCGCATAACCTATCCTACCAACGACAACTGGTCGCCCCGAAACGCGAATGAGCAATACGGAGGAGAGTATACCATGCGCGGTGCCCTGGCACATTCGGTTAATACAGTTTCAGCACAGCTTATTATGCAGGCCGGGGTAGATCGTACAGTCAGGCTGGCACAGCGGTTAGGTATACAGAGCGATCTGCCTGAAGTTCCTGCACTGGCCCTGGGAGTAGCAGATTTATCTCTTTTCGAAATGGTAGGCGCTTATGCCGCTTTTGCAAACGATGGCTATAAAACCACGCCGGTTTACATTGAGCGAATTACAGACCGGAATGGAAATGTTATCAGGCAGCACAGGCCGGAGGAGGTAAAAAGCCGGGCTTTATCCAGAGCCAATGCTGCCATAATGCTGCACCTGATGCGGGGTGTGGTGGAAGAAGGAAGTGCGGCCAAACTACGCTCCGAATTTGGCCTGGCCATGGACATAGCAGGGAAAACCGGCACCACCCAGGATCAAACCGATGGCTGGTTTATTGGCATTACCCCTGAGTTGGTAACCGGCGTATGGGTTGGAGGTGAAAGTCGAAGCATTCGCTTCAGAACACTGGCACTGGGGCAGGGCTCAAACACAGCGCTGCCTATCTGGGGCGACTATATCAGGCGAATAGCCCGCGATCCGGACTATAAAGGCTACTACAACAGTCGCTTTAAACCCTTACCGGCTGAACTGCAGGGTTACCTGAACTGCGAGTCTTACCGCGCCGCGCCGCCTCCTGAAGCTGAAAAGAATTTCCTGGACCGCATCGTAGATCATGTCACCGATAAAGCTGTGCAGACATTTGAAAACTGGAGAGATCGGGCTAAACAAAGACGCGAAGAACGTAAGCGGGCCCGTGAAGACAAGAAGCGGCAGAGACAACGGTAATTTAAGCCCATACCGGACACCCATAAAGTCTGGCCTGTATTTTAAGCCGCAGCTTAGCCTGCTTAAAATACAGGCCAGATCTTTTCCATTGCGTATTTCTGCCTAAATTGCAGGCTAAAGCGGTTGTTTGCAACCCGCATCTCTGTTAATTAAATAAGCACCCATGAAGTTACTTGGTATTTGCACCGATATAGACGGAACCTTGCTCGACAGCAGAAGACAGCTCTCTTCCAGAACTATTGCTGCCATTAAAAATTTAGGCAAAACCATACCTGTTATTCTGGCTTCGTCGCGCATGCCAAGTGCCATGCTGCATCTACAGGAAGAACTGGATATCCTGCATCATCCCATGATCTGTTATAACGGTGGTTATGTCATCCACTACGAAAGTAGCTCTCCCACACCTGTCGTACTCGAAACAGTTAAGATCCCTTTTTCCATCTGTTCTAAAATCATAGGCATGGCAAATGAAACCAGCTTACACATCAGCCTTTTCTCAGAAGATAATTGGTACGCCCCCAAAGTAGATAACTGGACGGAAAGAGAAGAACGCATTACCAAGGCTTCTGCGATTATTATGAGAAATGAGGAGGTGTTGAACATGTGGCGTGAAACTGAAAATGGAGCTCATAAAATAATGTGCATGGGCGACGAGCAGGAAATAGAGCAGATGGGGAACGAGCTGGAAGAAAAGTTTGGTGAACAGATTCACATCTACCGGTCTAAATCAACCTACTTGGAACTGGCCCCACGAAGTATCTCCAAAGCCAGTGGCTTGGAGCGTTTGCTACAGGAAAGGTTCAGCCACATTACGATGGCCGACATGGCTGCTTTCGGCGATAACTATAACGATATCGAGATGCTGAAAGCAGTAGGAATGGGCATAGCAGTGGGCAGCGCCCGCGATGAGGTTAAAGCAGCAGCAAAGGAGATTACAGCAAACAGTAAAGAAGACGGTGTAGCCATCGCAATAGAAAAATACTTTAAGTAAGCCTGCCATACCTTCCGTTACAGGAAAAGAGTAAATAGCGCAATTTTCAGCTTCTTTTTGCTCAAAACAGTAAAATAGGGAAATTTAAATTCAGCTGCCGGTTTCCGGTTTTAGCTATTAACCTATATTTCCTGTTTTACAATGAAAAAAGTTTACTTACTCTTTTTCTTTTCCTTTATCTGTTTCTCTGCAGTAAGTCAGAAGAATATTTTTACCATTCCCGATCCGGAACCTGTAGAACGAGGCAAGCTGTACCTGCAACCTGGTTTTCAGATTACCGGTGATAATATACAGCTGAGCAACATTCTCACCTACGGCTTAGGCAAAAGATTTCAGGCAGGAATAAACCTGAACGACCTCACTATAAATTACACTTCCCGCCATAACGTACTTCCTTATGACTCGGTAGCGCCTGCCGAAAACCCTGATGTGTTACTGAACTTTCAGAAAAGCGTTGAAATTAGTAAAACTTTTGAGCTGGGCATTGGCACCTGGTCGGGCACCAACATTGCCAGTAAAGTAAATTTGTCTTCTTTTAATTACCTTAATCTTTCGGCTGCTTTGCCGAGTGAAAGTAAGCTGATCCTGGGTGGCTACTATGGCAACAGCACCTTTTTGGGAGAAGGTAACAATATAGGCCTTATGGCTGGATTTGACGTACCCCTTGTTGAAGATAAATTTAAGCTTATTGGCGACTATACCTCTGGCACCAACGAAAGAAGTGTGTTCAACCTGGGAGTAGAGTTTCAGCTTCCGGGTAACTGGCAACTATCTGTCGGAGCCATTCTCCCGTCGCCAGGCAGCGACAATGCACATGGTATCACTATTCAGATAAATAACTAAACAACCAGCTGGCATGTTCGGCGTCTGCTTCAGAACCTGTGTATCCTTTATTTGTTGCAATGCCAGCAATGCAACAAAATTAAACATGCACTCACTTCTCCGGCAAAGCAAAAGCCACATACTGATCACCGGACTTGCTGCCGATCTTGCCGCCCCCGCAAGCAATTACGACAAACTGCTTCCCGTTAACAGTGTAGGTCGCTGGCGTGGCATAGCCTGGTGCCGGTAGTTGCGCCTCCCAAAGCACCTTGCCCGTTAGCTTATCGAACGCCCTGATTTTAGCATCTTTTGTAGCTCCTATAAAAATCACTCCTCCCTTGGTTACAAGCGGGCCGCCGTAGTTCTCTGTGCCTGTCGGTGCTATCCCTCTTCTGGTTAACTCTTCATACTCCCCCAGGGGTACTTTCCAGAGCAGCTTACCGGAGTTAAGATCAACGGCATTTAAGGTACCCCAAGGTGGCTTTATACCCGGATAGCCGTCTTTGTCTACAAAGCGGTTGTACCCTGTCATGGTATAATGCACCTCGTCCTGCACGCTCCTTACCCCTGCCTGCGCTGCAGAAGGTTCTTTTGCATTACTGGCTTCAGCACCACCCGGTTTTGAGGAAGCCACTACCTGTGCAGAAACATCTGTTTCGTCAAGGTGCAGCAGAAATACCTGCAAAGCCTGTTTTTCATTAGCGGGGATGTGCCTAAACGAGGGCATCATGTTTTTTCCATTATCCAGCACACGCATTAAATCCTGCTTTTTGTACTTCTTGTGCAGATCTACCAAAGAAGGATAAGAGGGGCTATTCCCTTTGAGTTCCGGTCCATGGCAGGTCATACAGTATTTATCATAAGTCGCTCTTCCTAAACCTGCCAGAGAGGCATCTTTAAGCGCATGCTTCGGAACATCTACCATTGTGAGTGCCCAGGGCATTTCGGAGCTGTTGACATACATGATACCGGATTCCACGTCTACCGCGGCCCCTCCCCACTCACCTCCTCCATCAAAACCCGGAAAAATCCAGCTGCCGGCTTTGCTGGGTGGAGCAAACATGGTACGGTGCTTTACTTTTTTGTACTGCTCCAACATGTAGGCATGCGTTTCAGGAGAAAGATCTGTCACATCCTCTTCTTCAAATCTCTGTCTTGCAAAAGGTTCCGGCAAAGTAGGTATTGGTTGTGTAGGCCAGGCTTCTTCTCCTGCCAGTTCAGAGGCCGGTACCGGCACCTCGTTAACCGGGAAGAGGGACTGCCCTGTTTCCCGGTCCAGTAAAAAAATATAGCCGTGTTTGGTGATCTGGGCTACTGCATCAACAGTTTTACCACGATGTTTTACCTGCACCAGGTTCGGGTTAGCTGCCAGGTCGCGATCCCACAGATCGTGGTGCACCACCTGGTAATGCCACTTATAACGACCTGTGGCAGCATCTAAAGCAATCAGGCTATTGGCAAACAGGTTCTGCCCCTTCCGCACGCCCCCATAAAAATCAGGAGAAGCAGAGCCGGTCGGAATATAAACAGTTCCCGTCTTTTCATCTAAAGACATACCTGCCCAACTATTCGCTCCGCCAATCCTTTTCCAGCTTTCAGGGTTCTCCCAGGTATCGTAGCCCAATTCTCCCGGGTGTGGAATGGTATGGAATATCCACTTTCTTTCTCCGGTACGCACGTCAAAAGCCCGGACATGCCCCGGCAGCGCATCAGGTCCCTCCGAAAGCCGCATGCCGATAATCAGCAGATCCTTGTAAATGATGCCTGGTGAAGTACCGGCAGCATAGGCAGTGGAGGCATCCCATTCCAGGTCCAGGTTTTCCCTTAGATCAAGGGAGCCGCTCCTGCCAAAGCTTTCTACCGGAGTACCGGTTGCAGCATCTATGGCATATAGCTTCGCTCCTACAGTATAAAGTATGCGTCCGTTTTCTTCCCTTTCATCCTGCCAGTAAACAACACCTCTGCTAACATTAAAAATTCCGCTATTCAGGTTAGAACCTGTCTGCTTCTGAAACGGATCAAACACCCATTTTTCTTCACCGGTGCCAGCATCTAAGGCCAGTAATTTAAGTTGTGGCGAAGTGGCATACATGGTTCCTTTAATAATTATCGGGTTGCACTGCATCTGAGAACGGTTCTCAGGATCTTTATCGTTGGAACTATACGACCATGCCACCTCCAACTGTGCCACATTCCGGGTACTGATCTGATCGTTGGAAGAGTATCTGTTTCCGTCTTTAGCACCGGCATAGGCAGTCCAGTCGTTATAACTGCGTACATCCAACGGCTCTTTTGTTGCATTTCTACCACATGCCAACAGCATAGCAGCCAAGGGAAATACTGTACAGATAAGCTTGAGTCGCATAAGCAGGATCAGTTTTGTGTAACACGCTATTAAAGATATAAAAAGGCAGGTATAAATATTCTTTTATTTGGAAGCCGTTCATTTATAAATTCAGTTTATTTCACCACCTTCTTTGACATTACAGGCACACATCCTAACTTCGGGTTAAGAATTTGTTAATCATCAGAATTCATTTTGATGATCGTATAAATTAATTTTTAGCATTGCCTTTTTGACCGCCGGGTGGAATCGGTATCATACCGATTACCCACTCCTGTAGCCGGAACAATTTATATGGATCAGGAAAAACTGCATCAACTATCCAGGGAACTGGAAGGAGAATTACACTACGACAGCACTATGCGTACCCTGTATGCAACAGATGCTTCGGCTTACCGGGAAATGCCACTGGCTGTTGCCTTTCCGAAAAACATTGCAGATATAAAGAAACTTATTGCGTTTGCCCGCCAAGAAAAAACGTCGCTTATCCCTCGTACCGCAGGCACTTCGCTTGCCGGGCAGGTTGTCGGAAGCGGCATTGTGGTGGACGTGTCACGCACCTTTAACCAGATATTAGAACTGAATGCTGAAGAGCAGTGGGTGCGTGTACAGCCTGGCGTTATCAGAGATGAACTGAACTATTTCCTGAAGCCTCACGGACTCTATTTTGGTCCTGAAACTTCTACCGCCAACCGTGCCATGATTGGCGGTATGGTAGGCAATAATTCCTGCGGCTCCAACTCGGTGGTTTACGGCAGCACCCGCGAACATTTGATTTCGGTGAAAGCCCTGTTAAGCGATGGCACCGAAACAGAGTTCGGCCCATTAACTACAGAGCAATTCGAGGAGAAATGCCAGGGTGTAAACACCTCCGGGCCATTGGAAACCAGGCTATACCAGGCTACCAAAGCCATGCTTTCGCATGCCCCCACCAAGGCCGGTATCCGAGCCGAATTTCCGAAGCCCAGCATACAGCGCCGAAACACAGGCTATGCGATAGATATGCTGCTTGAGTCGGAGCCTTTTACCCCGGATACAGAACCTTTTAACTTCTGCAAATTATTAGCAGGCTCCGAAGGTACGCTTGCATTCCTGACAGAGATAAAGCTGCATGTAAACCCGCTCCCGCCAAAAGAAATCGGTCTTGTTTGCATCCATTGTCATACAGTGGATGAGTCGCTCAGGGCAAACCTGGTAGCACTGAACTATAGCCCCAGCGCCAGCGAACTGATGGACCACTATGTGCTGGAATGCACCAAAACCAATATAGAGCAGAGCCAGAACAGGTTCTTTGTGCAGGGCGACCCTGGTGCTATCCTGGTAGTAGAGCTCGCCGCTGAGACCAGAGAAGCCATTGAGCAGCGAGCCTGGCAACTGATCAACGAATTGCAGGCCGCCGGACTGGGTTACCACTACCCACTGGTGTTTGGCCCCGATACAAAAAAGGTATGGAACCTGCGCAAAGCCGGCTTAGGGTTGCTTTCCAACATTCCGGGAGATGCCAAGCCTGTTGCTGTAATTGAAGACACGGCAGTAGACGTGCAGGACCTGCCTGATTTCATCCGGGAGTTTAACCTGACCCTGGAAAAGCATAACCTCTATTGTGTACATTATGCCCATGCCGGCTCCGGTGAGTTACACCTGCGCCCGATCATCAACCTGAAAACAGAAGAAGGAAACAGGTTATTCAGAACCATTGCCGAAGAAATTGCCAGCCTGGTAAAGAAATACAGAGGTTCTCTCAGTGGCGAGCACGGCGATGGCCGTTTAAGAGGCGAGTTTATACCCTTTATGATTGGCGAGGAGAACTACAAGCTGCTGGAAGAAGTGAAGCGGGTTTGGGACCCCGGCAACATTTTTAACCCGGGTAAGATTGTAGATACGCCTTCTATGAACACGTTCCTGCGCTACGAACCGGGGCAGGAAACACCCGCATTTGACACTGTTTTCCGATTCAAAAATGAAGATGGCATTCTGCGGGCCGCTGAACTCTGCAACGGCTCCGGCGACTGCCGCAAAACACATTTAACGGGAGGTACCATGTGCCCGAGCTATATGGTAACCCGAAACGAAAAAGACACAACCCGTGGCCGAGCCAATACGCTGCGCGAGTTCCTGACCCGCTCGCCAAAGCAAAACAGATTTGATCACGAAGAGATAAAAGAGACGATGGATTTGTGCCTGTCCTGCAAAGGCTGCAAATCCGAATGTCCGTCTAATGTAGATGTGGCCAAACTGAAAGCGGAGTTTCTGCAGCATTACTACGATGCGAACGGCATTCCATTCCGCACCCGCATGATCAGTAACTTTAACAAAGCCAACAACCTGGCCGCTATTGCCCCCGGCATCTATAACTTCATGTTTAAAAATGAAAGTACGGCTGCCATTGCCAAAAAAATGATGGGCTTTGCGCCGCAGCGTTCTTTACCTCTGTTGCACCAAACCACCCTTCGCAGCTGGTTTAAAAAGCACCAGCGCCGGAACAAAAGGGCTGGTAGCGGCAAAAAGAAAGTATACCTGTTCTGCGACGAGTTCACTAATTTTAACGACACACCTGTTGGTATAAAAGCCGTGCTGCTGCTTGAGAAGCTTGGTTACCAGGTAGAGATACCAAAGCACGAAGAAAGTGGCCGCACCTATATGTCGAAAGGCCTGTTGCGCGAAGCTAAAAAACTGGCCCAGAAGAACGTTGCGCTGTTAAAAGACATCATTACAAACGAAACACCTCTGATCGGGATAGAGCCTTCCTGCATTCTGTCCTTCCGGGATGAGTACCTGGACCTGGTAGAGAAAGACCAGGAAGAGGACGCTAAAAAGCTTTCGATCAACTGCCTGCTCTTCGATGAATTTATTGCGCGTGAAATTATCAATGGCCACATCGACCAAAGCCTATTCAAAGAGGAGCAGCGCCTGATTAAACTACATGGGCATTGCCACCAGAAAGCACTTTCGTCGGTTCTGTACACGCAACAGATGCTCACACTGCCTGTCAACTATAAAGTGGAGGTAATTCCTTCGGGATGCTGTGGCATGGCAGGCTCTTTCGGCTACGAAGCAGAACATTATGATGTGTCTATGCAGGTTGGGGAGCTGGTTTTATTTCCGGCAGTACGTCAGCAACCGGAAGAGGTGATTATTGCCGCCCCTGGCACCAGCTGCCGCCATCAGATTCATGATGGCACCAGCAGAACGGCCCTTCACCCGGTGGAGGTGTTATATGAAGCGCTAAAGTAATTTTTTAAGGAGCAAATGGCGCTGCGGGCTTACGCTTAAAGGTCTTTTTTCCGGCTAATTAACAAAAAAATGATGCTGCACCCGATCATAAAATATGTTTGGTTTCTGGTACTTTTATTTTGCATGGCACAAGCGCAGGCTCAGCACTTAAAAGTAAGTAACAACAAGCGTTATCTGGTGCATGGCAACGGCAAACCATTCTTTTACCTCGGCGACACCGCCTGGGAGCTGTTTCACCGCCTGAACCGCGAAGAAGCAGACTTTTATCTTCAGAACCGAAAAGAAAAGGGCTTTACAGTTATTCAGGCTGTTGTACTGGCTGAGCTGAATGGCTTGCGCGATCCGAATCCTTACGGAAATTTACCGCTACTGAATGAAGACCCGGCACAGCCTAACGAAGCCTATTTTGAGCATGTGGATTACATTGTAAATAAAGCTGAGGCACTGGGACTGTACATAGGCATGCTTCCTACCTGGGGCGATAAAATTTACAGGAATTCATGGGGAGTGGGCCCAGAAATTTTTAACACGGCTAATGCAAAAGTATTTGGAGAGTACATCGGGCGCAGGTACAAAAACAAGCCTGTGATCTGGATACTTGGCGGCGATCGTAATCCACGGGGGGAGCAGGATGTGGAGATCTGGCGTGCGATGGCAGCTGGCATTGTGGCAGGCGTCGGAGGCCAGGACAATGCTCTGATGTCCTTTCATCCGCAGCCACAGGTAAAAGGGGGTTCATCTACCTGGTTCCACAAGGACGACTGGTTAGATTTTAACATGTTCCAGACCGGTCATAACCGTTTCATTAACATCTATGATAAAATTACAGGCGATTACCAGTTAGAGCCGACAAAACCAACCATGGATGCAGAGCCAATCTACGAGGATCATCCCATCGCTTTCGATGCCCGGAAGAATGGCTATTCCGAAGCAAGAGATGTGAGGCGCGCAGCTTATCAAAGTCTGTTTGCAGGTTCTCACGGCCATACTTACGGGTGCCACGGCATCTGGCAAATGTATGCACCAGGCCGGCAGCCGGTCAGTGTCGCCAGAACATACTGGAAAGATGCCCTTGATCTTCCGGGTGCAACACAAATGCAATATGTACGAAAGCTACTGGAATCGAGGCCGATGCTTGAAAGAGTACCAGACCAGAGTTTGGTAAATGCTGCGTATGAAGGACAAGAGCTTATACAAGCAACACGCGGCCATGACTATGCTTTTATTTATACTACCGCCGGTAAACCCATAGAAGCTAACCTGGGCAGGATTTCCGGTAAGACGCTGAAAGCTGCCTGGTATGATCCGCGCACAGGTAAAACCACAGCTATCGGTAAATTTAAAAACACTGGCACCCACACCTTCACACCACCCGGCAGCGGCCCTGACAACGACTGGGTCCTTATTTTAGATGATGCCCGGCAAAGGTATAAAGCACCGTAGTAATTTTTACTGCCATGCTTTTGAGGTGTTCATACACTACCACTAAACCTTTGCTTATGCTCTTATCGGAAGCTTCACCTGCCCAAGTACCTCAATAATTCTTTCGGCCTCGGCATCGCCATAAGAACTCCGAATATAATCTTCATTAATCAAAAAGCTGGGGGCTACAGGATCGGCATCAATCTTATACTCACTCCGTTGCGTATAGCTGCCGTCTTCAGCAATGTGCTCCTGTATAACACTTTCTAACAGCTGGTTTGCTTTATGTTCGAAAGCAGTTCTGATCAGCAGTTCTGCCTTGGTATCTCCCGCTGCTTTTTCAGCAAAGCGTGCTTCTACCTCCTCCATAATCATTTCCGGATTGAGGTCGTTTACTTCACATATTTGCCTGAATATGGTTATATCGGTGCTTTCGTTGTTTCCCATGAGTTTTTAAATTTTAGTTCCGGATAGTTTTAAACGGGAATTTAAGCCGGAAGGTAATGCTATTCATCTGATTCTATTTCTTTCGTTTCTACCTTAACAGCATGATCGGATGGCCGTATACCCTTGTCGTGCATACGGGAATAAACCTGCGTGAATTCAGCGCCCAGCAATAAAATAATCGAAGAGTAATAAACCCAAACCAGGATCAGCACCATAGAACCCGCAGCGCCATAGGTATCGCTCATCGAGTTATACTGGAAGTAGACATTAAGCACATACTTACCAATAGCAAAAAGAACGGCAGTTACGATAGCTCCTACCCATACATTGCGCCACCTGATATCGGCATCGGGCAGCATTTTAAACATAACAGAAAAAATGGCAACGCTGATCAGGATAGATACAAGCATATGCGCGATGTTCATCAGGTAAACAGCCAGCCCCGAAAGCTCCTGCCGCAGGTATTCGTTTACAACACCCAATACAATATCTACAGATAAGGAAACCAGCAGCAGGAAGCCTAAACTAACCACCATCGCCAGCGAAAGCACCCTGTCGATGATCAGTTTTAACCAGCCTTTCTCCGGCTTTGCTTTTACATTCCAGATAGAGTTGATGGAATTCTGCATGGCTACAAAAACCGTTGTAGCCGCAAAAACCATTGTTGCAATGCCTACAACTGTGCCAATAGTGCTGGATTCTGACTGGCTGGCGTTTTCGATGATAACTTGTATCTGTTCTGCACTGTTCTGCCCCACTATACCGCCTATCTGCCTCACCACCTCTCCTTTTACAGCCTCCTGCCCAAAGGCAGCCCCCGCAATACGAATGGTGATAATGAGTACAGCCGGTAATGAAAAAATAGTATAAAAACCGATGATGGCGGCATAATCCATTGGCCGGTCATCGAAAAATTCCTGAAAAGTACTTTTGGTTAATGTCCAGGCAGGTTTAAGCTTTTCAAGCATCAGAGTATCTTTTTTACATAGTTTCAAGAAAAGGAGGCCTTCCTTTTACAGAAGCCATCACATTTTCTTACGAAACATGTACCTGTATGATACCTGCAACCGGAAAATCAAATGATTCCGGCCAGAAAAGCTAGTTGATAAGCGTAAGCTGTGCCAGGTAATTTCCAAACTCGCCTTCATAGAGCAGCCTGAATCCGAAGCCTTGTTCTTCAGCATAATCCTGTAAAATGGCAGCATCAATAAACAGCCATTTGAATGAACCTGTTTCGTGCTCTTTGTAGCGCATGTTGTACACTACCTCTCCGTAGTAGCCGGCATTCAGGTCCAGCAGTACAGAACCGTCTTCCTCTTCAAACATATAAAGTATATCCGACGATTCCAGCAAAATCTGGCCACCCGCACGAAGCAAGGTTCTGGCATGCTTCAGAAACCGTGTTAAGCCGTAGAGGTCACCGGCAATACCAATTCCATTCATGAGCATCAGCAGGGTATCGAACTGCAGGTCATGCAGATCAAAAACATTCTTTTCCAGCACCTGCTGTATGCCTCTTTCTTTCATGGCAGCTATGGCACCCTCCGAAATATCTAAAGCTGTTACCTGTAGCCCCATTCGCTGTAGCGCCAGGCTATGGCAACCTGCACCTGCCCCTATGTCGAGTATCACTCCCTTACACTCCTTCAGCGCCAGTTGCTCCAGTTCAGGCATCGCCTCGTACTCCCTGAAAAGATAGCTTACCGGGATGGTATCATCTTCGGTTATATTGCTTTCTACCACAATCTGAACACCAGCGGCACCTTGCATATAGTCTTTCAATGCAGCGCCTATCGGATCATTTTTCACCATATATTATATTAATCCAAATCACAAAGAAAGGCAATTTCTGCTAATTTAAAACACCAATTGAACTTAACTAATTATCAATAGAACACTTAGCACTATCACTTAACTGTTTCACAAGCCTTTACACAAAAATAACAAGCCAAAATACTTGGATTATACAAAATATTTAGTAGCTTTAACAACAGTTCTCCACTAAGAAACAGCCTTATGAGTTCAATTGCGTTCAGCCATATTAAGCTTATGAACCCCAGATTGGAAGTTAAGTATCTGAGATTGGAAAAATCCAGAAACCAGCTTTTAGATGAGCTGGAAGGTTTAGACGATGATTTACTGAACACACCTGCCACAGAGGCTAAATGGTCTATCAACCAGGTGCTGAGTCATCTTTTGCAGGTAGAGCAATTTACGGTTAGCTATATACAGCGAAAAATTCAGAAAGAAGAGGAACTGGAGGCCTCCCTTTTCTCCAATACTGTAAAAACGGCACTCGTTAAACTTGCTCTGCTTAGTCCCTTTAAATTTAAAGCGCCGGCTGTGGTTGCCACGGTACCTGATAAAGCAAATTTCTCATCGCTGCGCCATCAATGGAATGAAACCCGCTATAAGCTGGAAGACCTTCTCACCGACCTACCTGATACGTTCCAGAACAAATATTTATTTAAGCATCCTATTGCCGGCCCTATGACTGTCCAGCAGACGCTCTCTTTCCTGCACGATCACTTTCACCACCACCTTCCTCAGATTATTAACCAAAAGCAAAAACTAAGCAGGTAAGGGTTACACTGCAATTTTAGCTGCTCCTTCCATTACGAACAGCTCGGCAGCAATCATGCATGAGGCTGCCACAAAATCATTAGGAGACTGGCTTTTAGAGCCTTTATTTTTACAGGAAAACCTTGCTCATACAAAAAATTAAACCAGAGAATACCTGGCCTATCCGGCAGCAGGTGATGTGGCCGGATAAACCCCTCGGATTTGTTCAACTTAAAGAGGATGACCAGGGCACTCACTACGGACTCTTTCAGAACAGCACGCTAACATCTGTTATTTCCTGTTTCGAAAAAGAATCGGAAATGCAATTCCGTAAGTTCGCAACTTTAACAGAAGCACAGGGACAGGGATGTGGCAGCTACCTGCTGAAGCACATTTTGGGTATAGCCCGGAAAAAAGGCATCGGCAGGATCTGGTGCAATGCCAGAAAAGACAAAAGCAGCTACTATGAAAAATTTGGTCTTGTAAAAACGAAGGATGTTTTCTTGAAAGAAGGAGTAGAATTTATTATAATGGAGCTTGTAAATCGTCAGGAGTAAAACAATGAAGACAACCAACTACTACAACACCTTTATACAGGTAGCCGAAGATTGCCCTGTGCAGGCGGCTGAAATGCCGCCCCAGAAAAAGGAGGACAAAACGGTAGCCACACTGCAGTTCGAGATGATTTACAATAACCCATATGCCTATACTTCTGATGATGTGCTTTTTGGTGTGTATGCAGCTAAAAACAAAATAAGCAGCTTGGCTTTGGAAGAGGAACGTGAAAAGTATTTTTCAAAAGGGCAGGCTTGTTTCCGATCTTCTCCTTTGGGGAAACGCTATGGCTGGGGTATTCACAGCAATGCAGAAGGCAAAGTTGCCATTTATGCCATAGATTCTGATGAATACAAAAAACTTTCAGAAGATATAAGCCTGAAAAATATAAAAGCCATGCGCTCTAAACGTGCGTAAAAACAGATTGTACCTTTAACCCGCTCCTCCCATGACTGCCTATGAAGAAAATGCTCTAGTAGAACTGGAACGGTGGAAAAGTGCTATGCAGCGCTCGCCCTCGCTGGCCAACCAGCTTACCAAAAAGCTCCAGCATAAAGTAAACAGTTATATTCCGGAGAAGGTACACCAGGTTATTACAACTACCATAAAACAGATGATACGGGCCGTGTTATTCGGTGCCGAAAAAATAACACAGCAGCCGCTGTTGCACTCTCCGCTGGAACTGCGCGAGAAGCTGGTAAGGGATCGGATCAGGTTTTATAATAAAGCCGCCGCCGCTGAGGGAGGTGTAACAGGTGCTGGCGGTATATTACTGGGCTTTGCGGATTTCCCGCTGTTGCTCGGCCTGAAACTAAAGCTACTATACGATATTGCTGCCTTTTACGGCTACTCTTTAAAAGACTACAAAGAGCGCCTCTACCTCCTCCACATTATGCAATTGGCCTTTAGCAGCCAGGAACAACGCAACCATGTTTACGTGCAGATGATAGACTGGGAGTCACAGAAAGAGTATCTGCCAGATGATATTCATGCCTTCGACTGGAGAACCTTTCAGCAGGAATACCGCGATTATATAGATCTGCCCAAACTGGTGCAGCTCATTCCGGTGGTTGGTGCCCCGATAGGCGCTGTGGTGAACTATAAGCTCATTAACAAACTTGGTGAAACTGCTATGAATGCCTACCGCCTGCGCTGGCAGGAAGAGCAGCGGCAAAGGCTGGGCTAGTAAACGCAGCGCCTTCTGTTTAGCTATACAGTTGCTTCCAGCTCCAGCGATTGGTGGTAATAATCTTTTATCACCGTTTTCAGAAAGGTGGCGTTATCCAAAGTAGTCTGCACCCCCATAACCTCTTTGGTTCGATCAGCCAGTTTATCCAGCAAGGCCTGGTTCTGATACTTTAGTGCCTTGTACAGTAACTTCCGGATAAGGGCAACGTCTTTGTCGGTGAGCAGGCTTACCTCCTCAAAAGTGCGGACATGGTTTTCTTCGACCTTAACCCGCACATAATGCTGCCTGGTAACAGGTTTTGTACGAATAACAGCAGTGCCCGCTGCCAGGTCGCCGAGCCTTTGCCCGCTGCCGGTAGCGGCCACCGTAACAACAGCAATAATCCCGGAAGAAAGCAGAGTATCCACTAATCTGAAAAGCCAGCGTAACAGGTAATCCACAACAGTGGGTGCCTCTCCCGAAAGTTTGATCACTTTAATATCACGCGCCTTCTTTCCTATACTCTGGCCGTTCAGAAAAATCTCACAAACCGGATCATAAAACACAACAGGCAGGAAAAGCAGGAAAAACACAATGGGAGAATATGTAATGGATTGCAAACCCACCACGATAGCAGAAGCAATAATACCCCAGCCGAAAAAAATAGCATAATCGATTATATGTGCCAGCACCCTGTCCCCTATGCTCGCCACCTGGTACTCCACCTCCACATTCTGGGTTGTTCTGACTTTAATCGTATCCATATTTAATATAAAATAAACACTTTATTAATTATGGAAAGATAGCTATATTTGAAAACAATAAAAATAAAATTCAGTGCGGGAAGCAGCTTTTATAAAACAAAACCGGCCAAAGTGGAAGTTATACGAGACTGATATAACTTCTAATCCCGATATACTGGCTGAGAGGTTTATCGAACTTACCGATGATCTTTCCTATGCCCGCACCTTTTACCCTGAGTCCGAAATGACAGCTTACCTGAACAACCTGACAGGTAAATTTCACCAGGCCATCTACAAAAACAAAAAAGAGAAAGGAAACCGCTTTGCGGAGTTCTGGAAGTACCGCCTGCCCTTTTTGGTAGCCCAACATCACCGCCAGTTGCTTTACGCTTTCCTGATTTTTGCAGTCGCCTGTTTTATAGGTGCTCTTTCCGCAGCGCTAGACGATACGTTTGTGCGCCTGATCCTGGGAGATGAGTATGTAAACCGCACCCTCGCCTACATCGAAAGCGGCGACCCGATGGCTGTGTACAAGCAGTCCGGTGAAACAGAAATGTTCCTGATGATAACCTTCAACAATATTAAGGTGGCTTTTCTTGCCTTTGTATTCGGAGTCTTTTTTTCGATAGGCACCTTTTGGGTAATTTTTCAGAATGGCATTATGCTGGGTGCTTTCCAGTATTTCTTTTACAAGCAGGGCTTGCTGCTAACCTCTGTGCTTACCATCTGGATACACGGCACACTCGAAATATCGGCCATTATACTGGCAGGTTGTGCCGGTTTTGTGATGGGTAACAGCCTCCTGTTTCCGAAAACCTACTCCCGCCTTACTTCCTTTAAAAAGGGAGCCAGAAACGGGTTAAAAATAGTGGTAGGCCTGGTCCCCATTTTCATTACTGCAGGCTTTCTGGAAGGCTTTGTTACCAGACATACCGAAATGCCTATGCCCCTGAGTATAGGAATCATTCTTATTTCTGCAGTTTTTATTCTATATTACTTTATCATATACCCTCGCCTTTTGCTTAACAGAAATTCTCATGCGGAAACAGATCATTAATTTCAGGGAAGAAAGAGAACTTGGCCAGAACATCAACGCGACTTTTAGCTTTATCAGGCAGAATTTCAAATTACTGTGTAAATGCATTTTGTTCTTTGCAGCTCCCTTTGCTTTGCTTTCCGGTATTTTCAACGGCTTGTATCAGTCAAGGCTATACCAGGTATTAGGCGATGACCGGCCGTACAGCACCTATGGCGAGTATACCTTCTTTAACCAGGTAACTTCCCTTAATTACCTGGTATCAATTTTCTTCTCAGTGGTAAGTTTTGTGATGATGGGGCTGGCAGTGTACTGTTACATGCTGGAGTACATGGATAACGAGGGGGAAGCAACAACAGAAGGTGTATGGGCCCGGTTTAAAGCCAATGCTATTCCGCTTTTGTACGCTACCATCGGGGCCGTTATTATAACTACGATCGGGCTACTGCTCCTGGTCATACCGGGTATTTATGCAGCCGTTACGCTTTCTGTTTTTATGATGGTGCTGCTGCGCGAAGAAATAGGGTTTATAGAAGGGCTGGAACGTTGCCTTTACCTGATCAAAGGCAACTGGTGGTCTACTTTTTTCCTGCTTTTTGTGATAGGCTTAATTCAGGGCATCATCAATGTAGTGCCTGCGATCCCGGCTTTTATTCTGCCATTTTTGGGCGCCTTGGAACTGCCCGGCAGCACAAATACTTTGATTTCTATTATACTGGTTTCCATCAGCTCAGTACTGGGTATATTTATCTATAGCATTTCCATAATTGCAGCTGCCTTTCAGTATTTCCATTTGGTAGAAGTAAGAGACGGTATTGGCCTGATGGAGCAGGTAGCCCTGATAGGCCAGAGCACAACCAGATTCGAAGCGAATGAAGGCGATTATTAGCAGGCCCGGTTTCTTTGCCCTGATACTGATGCTGCATCTCCTGTTCGGAGCATGCGGGCATGCGTATGCCGCTGTGCAGGCAAAAGAAATCCCCTCTGATAATTCTCCCATAGAAGTTCGCTATCCCGCAGCAGAAAAGCTTCAAGCGTTCAGGAACGATAGCGACTTTCAGTACAAAGTGCTGCAGCCCCCCCCGGTTTCGTTCTGGGATAAGATTAAAGCCAGGATCAACCATTTTTTGAGGCGCTTGTTTGGAAATGAGAAAATGGGCCCTTACTGGAAATACCTGGGATATGCCTTTGCACTTGGCATTACGGTTTTTGTCGTGCTGAAACTGTTAAAAGTAGATTTTACGGGGCTGTTTGGCAAAAGCGGAAATCCGATGCAGGTGCCTTACGAAGCATACCAGGAAAATATACACGAAATGGATTTTGAGGGAATGCTGGCTGAGGCTATCCAGCAGCAGGACTATAGAAGGGCCATCCGGTTATACTACCTGCAAAGCCTTAAAACCCTTACCGACAGCACTTTTATACACTGGACACCTGGCAAAACAAACCGTAGCTATTTAGCGGAGATAGAGAACAGACAGGTTCAGAAAGAGTTTGGCAAAGTAACAAACCTCTTCGAGTATGTGTGGTATGGCGGATCTGCCATCACAAACCAGCACTTTGAGCATTCGCGCCAGACTTTTGCAGATTTCCATCACCTTATCCGGCAGCACACATCATGAAAGGCTATAAAAAATACCTGTTTATGCTGGGGCTGTTGTTTGCCGCTTTCGTGGCTGTAGAATATTTCAGGCCGAAACCAGTTGACTGGAGCCACACCTTTGCCAGCAAAGATAAAATTCCGTACGGCACATACATTACGTACCACCTGCTGCAGGACATATTTAAAGGCCAGTCGGTTTCAGCCAGCCGATTGCCTGTCCTCAACCAGTTGGAGTTAAACCCTGACTTTAAGGGCAGCTATATTTTTATTAACCATTCGTTCGAAGCTGATAGTTTAAATCTGAATGCCATGCTGGATTTTGTGCAGCAAGGAAATCAGGTATTTATAGCAGCAGAGTACTTTTCCGAAAACCTGGAAGACACCCTCGGCTTCTCAACGGACTACCTGGAGTACAACAAAGCTTCGGATACACTGCATGTGCAGTTTACAAATGCCAGCTTAAAGGCTCCCGCTTTTAAATTTCCCAACGATGCCCTGGAAAGCTATTTTGTGATTGACAGCCTCCAAAACCAGCTCGCACTCGGGAAAATGTCTTCAGGCGAACTTAACTTTATCAAGATCCCTTTTGGCCGGGGTGCTTTTTACCTCAGCTCTGTGCCTCTGGCCTTCACGAACTTATATTTGCTCGACAAAAGCCAGACCGCCTATGCCGCCATTGCCTTCTCTCATTTACCTGTTCAGCCTGTGCTCTGGGATGAGTACCAGAAAATAGGCAGTTTCGACAATACTTCTGTTATCAGGGTGCTGGTAAGCCACGAAGCGCTTGGTTGGGCATACTATATAGCCCTGTTTGCGATAGTACTGTATGTTCTTTTCGAAAGCAAACGCACGCAACGCATTATTCCGGTGCAGGAGCCACCCCAAAACACTACGCTGGAATTTGTGCAGGTAATCGGAAATTTATATTTTAACCATAAGAACCATAAAACCATTGCCGAAAAAAAGATTAACTTCTTCCTGGAGCATCTCCGCAGCCACTACTATGAAAATGCTCATCAGCAAGATGAAGAGTTACAGGAAAGGATAGCTTCCAAATCCGGAGCTGACATAAGCCTGGTGCAGGCAATCTTTGAGAAAATACACCATATCAGAACCAGCGATACCATTACAGAACACCGGTTGCTGGACCTGAACAAGCAGTTAGAAGAATTCTACAACCAAACCAGCGTGAAGCCAATGGCGACCCGCTCACATTAAATATGGAAGAAGCACTAGAAGGACTTGAAACACAAACTGATTTTTCGGCTTTACATGAAGCAGTTGAAGGAATACAAACAGAACTCAGGAAAGTAATTGTAGGGCAGCAGCAATTTATAGACCTGCTCCTGGTGGCCCTGCTCTCCGACGGACACGTGCTGATAGAGGGGCTGCCTGGCATTGCTAAAACACTTACGGCTAAAATGCTGGCCCGCACCGTAGATGTAGATTTTAACCGTATTCAGTTCACTCCCGACCTGATGCCTTCCGATGTACTGGGTACTTCTGTTTTCCACCCAGGCTCCGCCTCCTTTGAGTATAAAAAAGGTCCGATCTTTTCGAACCTGGTGCTGATAGACGAGATAAACCGTGCCCCTGCCAAAACACAGGCTTCGCTGTTTGAGGTTATGGAAGAGCAGCACATCACCCACGACGGTGTATTGTACCCGATGAGCTCTCCGTTTATGGTACTGGCCACACAAAATCCCATTGAGCAGGAAGGCACCTATCGGCTGCCGGAAGCACAGCTCGACCGCTTTATGTTTAAGATACTGGTTGAATACCCTACGCTGGAGCAGGAACTGGCCATCCTTACAATTCATCACACCGAAAAAAACAGGAAGGAAGAGCTCGAAAATGTGAAAGCCGTTTTAACGGCAGAACAGGTTGCATCGCTCAGAGTACAGGTAAAAGGTGTTCACGTAGAAGCCAACCTGCTGGAGTATATGGTGCAATTGGTCGGGCAAACACGGGCCAATAAGTCGTTGTACCTCGGTGCATCGCCCCGTGCCTCTATAGCTTTGCTGAACAGCTCCAAAGCGCTGGCAGCCATAAGGGGCAGAGGATTTGTAACGCCGGAAGATATACAGGAACTTGCCCCGGCAGTATTGCGCCACCGGATCCTGCTCACACCGGAAAAGGAAATGGAAGGCATCACGACTGATGAGGTGATCAAGCAAATTATTCAGAAAACAGAAGTACCGCGCTAGTGCAGTTCATCCGCAGCTTATACTTTACCCAATACCTGTTCTACGGCCTGACAACGGCGGTAGGGCTTTTTTTGCTTGCCTTTGTTTTTCCGGCATTGCTCTTACTGGTAAAAGTAGCCTTCGGTGTATTTGTAGTATTGGCCTTACTGGACATGCTGGCTCTGTTCAGCCAGAGCAAAGGCGTGTTTGCCCGTCGCAGCATGGCAGAGAAGCTCTCGAACGGCAGTTACAACGATATACTTATTTACCTGGAAAACAAATATGCCTTTCCGATACAGGCAGAAATAATAGATGAGCTGCCTTTCCAGTTTCAGAAGCGCGATAATCTCTTTAAAGCCCGTGTTGAATCAGGTTATACCCAGGTTATACATTATACGCTCCGGCCCACCAAGCGAGGCAGCTATCGGTTTGGCGCTATCAATGTGTTTGTAAACGGGCCGTTAAAGCTTGTTAAGAAACGTTACCGCTTTGCGCAGGACCAGGAGGTGCCGGTATATCCGTCCTTCTTACAGATGCAGCAGTATGAGCTGCTGGCGATTACTAACCGCCTGCATGAAATGGGTGTAAAGAAAATCCGCCGGATTGGCCATAGTGCTGAATTTGAGCAGATACGCCCTTATGTAGCAGGCGACGACCAGCGCACGATTAACTGGAAAGCGTCTGCACGAAAATCGGAACTGATGGTTAACAGTTTTCAGGATGAAAAGTCGCAGCAGGTTTATTGCATGATCGATAAAGGCCGCGTAATGCAGATGCCTTTCGAAGGGCTTACGCTTCTTGATTATGCCATTAATGCCTCGCTGGTGCTTTCCAACATTGCCCTTCGCAAGCAAGATAAAGCCGGTATACTTACTTTTTCCGAAATGATCAGCAACATTGTGCCGGCTGAGCGCAAGGCAACACAGCTAAACCGCATTATGGAGGTGCTTTACAACCAGAAAACAAGATTTCTAGAATCTGATTATGAGCTTTTGTACGCAGCCCTTCGCAACAAAGTAAAGCAGCGAAGCCTGCTGCTGCTCTTTACTAATTTCGAAACGCTGAATGGTGCTAAAAGGCAACTGCCTTACCTACGCAAAATTGCCAAGCACCACCTGCTGCTCGTGGTCTTTTTTGAGAACACCGAGCTGCAGGCACTGCTACAGCAATCGACAGACAGCACAGAAGAGGTTTATGTAAAAGCCATCGCCGAGAAATTTGATTATGAGAAAAAGCAGATCGTGAAAGAGCTCCGGCAGCATGGCATTCAGTCTATCCTCACATCGCCCCGGCACCTCACTGTAAATACCATCAACAAGTACCTCGAGTTTAAATCCAGGGGAATGGCATAGAAAGACTACTTGGTTCTCCTGCGGGCATTTTACCCGTTGCCCGGAGGCGGAGGAGGTGTGCCGCCCGGAAACCCTCCCGGTGGTGGTCCCGGAAAGCGGTTGTTGTCTTCTGTCGGAGTTGCTGCTCCTCCAAAGTTCCGCAGGTTATAGGTAAAGGTGAGCATAAAGAACCGCTGCAATACACTCGATTGTACATCCGAAATATACTGAGCTGCAACTGTACGCTGTATGCTTACATTCTGCTTCAGCAGGTCGTTTACACTCAGGCTGATTTCCGCCTGCTGGTTGCGCAGTATCTTTTTACTGATACTCATGTTCCATAGCAGATAGTTCTGGTTATATCCTTCCGATAAGCCTGTGTTGAGTACATGATTAAGCTCTGTTCTGTATACTATTCCTTTCCAGAAATTCCAGTTATACTTAAGGCTGGTGTTCTGGCTAAAGTAATTGTTATTCAGTTCGGGTTGCAGGGTATTATGCACCATACTATAAGTAGAGTTGGTAGATACGGTAAAATCTATTTTCTCGCTTATATTGCTGCTCAGGTTAATGCCTACTCCTACATTGGGCGTATTGGCGAAGTTTAAAGCGGTTGTGTAGCCAGGGGTACGGGTATAACCAATGCTACCATGCAGCCCCAGGTTAGAGCTGATAAGAGGCAGAGGCTGCCCGTAGTGGAAAAAGCTACGCAGGTTCAGGTAGCCATACAGGTTTACAGGCTGGCTTAGCTGCTGCCCTCTCTCCAAAATCTGCCCGTTTTCAAGCACAATATCCGCTGTGGTAGCCCTGGTGATACGGCTGGTAATATAATCCTGCACAACAGAACCAAAGAAACCTACAAAAAAGACCCTGTTTGTTTCCAGGTCGAAGTTGCGCAGGCCCATTCTGAAGTTATGCTGGTAACTCTGCACCAGTTCCGGGTTGCCCTGTGAAAGCATTAAAGGATTAGAGTTATCAACTACGTCCTGCAGCTGTTCTACCCCAGGTGCCACTGTACTGGTGGAGTAGTTAAAATCAAAGTTCTTGGTCTGGGAGATTTTGTAATCTACTTCGGCGGCAGGCAAGACATTAATAAAAGACTTTGTAAACGCATCGCCTGCTACCGGAAACTGACGCCTATTCTGCAGTTCAGACGTCTGATACTGCAGTCCTGCCCGTAGCCGAAGCTTGTTGTTACTGTACTGGTAACCTGCTCCTGCCCTTTGTGTAAAGTAGTCGCTTGTGAAGGCATTGCTCAGTGTATTGTTTAAGTCGCTGTAAGCTGCCTCCTGCTCTGCATAGTCGTAGGTTTTCGTATCAGAATTTCTGTGTTGGTTTCCGATGCTATACTGCCATTGCCATTGCCCATACTGCCCCTGGGGTTCGGTATAGGTCAGGTTTCCCTGCCAGTTCAAACTACTTGCTTCGGAATTGCGCAACTGGTTCAGCACGGATTGGCTGGCATCCGCTTCTCTGAAGAAAATGGAATTTGCCAGCAACGATCTGTCGCTATTGCTTTGGCTGAAGCTGGTTGTGAAGTTAGATGAAATTGTACGACCAGGTTTGCCGAATTTGTGGCTGAAGTAGATATCGTTTTTAAACGTATAGCTGGTGTTATCGGAAGCGCTGGTGTTTTCGGTTTCGCTCAGATTACCATTTATGTTAGTTGTTTTACCTGTTGTTTCGGCTGAAGCAGCATTGTGCTGCCATGTAAGCGAGGGTGTTATAAGCAGCCTGTTATTGTCATTTATCTTGTAGTCTAACCTAAAATTCAATTGCTGGTTCCGGGTGGTGGTGGCATTCAGCTGGTCTTCGGTATACACCTGACCTGAATCGGCGGGGAGTGTATAAAGCTGCGAAAGAAACTGGTTGTTCTGTATACTTCTTTCTGTATAGTTATAATTGCCGCTCACTTCTATCTTACTTCCCCAGCTATCGCTAAAGTTAAGGCCTAAAGTATTTGTCGATATCAAGCCTGTTGTAGTGCCTCCTCCCGAAGGTGGTCTTCTGCCCCTCATACCGCCTCCTGGTGTCTCCCCTACCGAAAAATCGAGCAGGTTCATGTTGTTTGTCAGCCCAGTAAATGTCAATCGCCTGTCGCCTTTAAAGGTATTGATGCTGGCCCCGATCATGTAGCGGTCATCTGTTCCGTATCCGGCAGATGCTTTGCCGAAAACACCGTTTCGCCGGTCTGCTTTTGTCACAATATTGATGGTTTTCTGCTCATTGCCATCATCTACTCCTGTCAGCTCCGCCTGGTCGCTTTTTTTATCGAATATCTGTATCGAAGCAATTACATCGGCCGGCAGGTTACGCAGTGCCGCGGCAGGGTCATCACCAAAGAAGCGCTTTCCGTCTACCAGCACCTGCTTTACGTCCTGCCCCTGCGCCTGCAGGCTGCCATTCTGCATGGTAATGCCAGGCAGCTTCTGCACCAGGTCTTCGGCACTGCCATCCGGAGCTGTTTTAAAGGCGCCTGCATTAAACTGGGTGGTATCTCCTTTCTGCTCTCCCAGTGGCACGCGCCCCATTATCACCACTTCTTCGGTTACCGTACTAGCTTCTTCCAGGTAAATAATGCCCAGCGGTATACCATCGTCTTTGATGGTGATGTTTTTAGTGAAAGGTTTAAATCCAAGATAGTTTACTTCGAGGGCATATACCCCGGGCGCTACATTGGCAAACCTGAAGTTTCCGAGGTGGTCGGTGGCGGTACCTGTTTTCTGATCAAAGGTTATGCGTGTGAGTGTAACATTTGCACCCGGTAGTGCTTCCTTTGCTATAGCGCTTTTTACGGTGCCGGCTATATACAGGCCCTGCGCCTGCGCCTGCCAAAAAGCCAGCATGGCTATTATCAGAACAGCTATCTTCTTCATTGCTTCTTAATCTTTCTGTAAATCCTGTTGAAAGTGTAGTTCTTACCGGTTACAATTATTAAGTATTCAGCAAAAACTAACGAAACAAAGATCGATGATAGAAGAAGGCTCTTCAATGGAAAGGTAGCCGAAACGGACAAACAAGAGGGTTGAACGTCCTTAGCCGCTGCTGGCTCTCCGGCATATTACTGGCCTGCGAGCCAGTTCAGGAACATAGGGCTTTTCGCTTTGCTGACGATCACGTCTTCCTGGAGCGGCACTTTCAGGGCTACATGCAGTTTTCTGCCAAAGTACTGCGACGCTTCTCTTACTGCCTGATGGTTTACCAGAAACTGCCGGTTAGCCCGGAAGAACTGCTCTCCCAGCATCTGCTCCAGTTCGTCCATGGTATAGTTCACAACAAAGCTTTTCTGGTCGAAGCACAGCACTCTGGTTAACTGGTTATCGAGGTAAGCCAGGGCAATTTCGCCAATAGAAAGCGGTATGATCTTGTCTCGCTGGTATACCAGTATCGAGTTTCTTTTTTTGGAGCTTGTATGCTCGAACAACTGCAGGAGTTTAGAGAAAGGCTCTCCCGTGCCCGAGAATTTTTCCTGCAGCTGCTTATACTTATGAATGGTAGCCCGGATGGTTTCTGTCGTGAAAGGCTTTAGCACATAATCAATACCATTGGCTTTAAAGGCATCCAGTGCGTAGGCATCAAAAGCCGTACAGAAAACAACAGGCGTAGTTGTGTGTACAGCATTAAAAATTTCGAAGCTCAGCCCGTCACCCAGTTGTATATCCGAGAAGATCAGATCCGGGAAACTGTTTTTGCTGAAATAGGCGATAGCTTTTTTTACCGAAGGCAAAATGGCCTGCACCTCTATATGCTTATCTACCTGCTGTAGCGTATACGCCAGGTCTTCGGCCATCAAAGATTCATCCTCAATAATAACTACTTTCATTTGTGTAAAATGGGTAACTGAACTATAAAACTTTCTTCCGTTTCTAAAATGTTGATGCCCTTTCCAAAAAGCACGTTGTAACGCTCTGACAGGTTTCTAAGTCCTATGCCTGAAAAGGGCTCATGCACCGGCTTTGTCTTTTTATTGTTTGTAACTACCAGGCAATCGTCCTTTACATAGCGGATGCAGATTGTAAGTGGCTCCTCTTCTGTAAAACCATTGTGTTTAATAGCATTTTCAACTAAAAGCTGCAGCGCAAACACGGGCAGGTAAGCTGATTCCATCTGTTCTTTCGGAACATCAATCCGGTACTTGAAAGCATCTTTAAAGCGGACTTTCTGCATCTCCAGGTAATCGATGCATAGTTTCAGTTCATCCCGCAGCGGTACAGTATCTTGGCTGTCGCTGGTAAGAGAGGCTCTCAGGAACTCTGATAAACGCAGCAGGTAATCTTCCGCTTCCCGGGCATCTCTTCTTATAAGCGATTTTAACGTGTTCAGAGAATTGAAGAGGAAATGGGGCTGCAGCTGGTGCTTTAAATGCTGGTGCTGCGCCTGTATACTATTCATTTTTAGTTGCGTATTCTCCAGTTCTATCTGCGACTTGTTGCGGTTCAGAATTACGAGGTCCAGGATAATGAGGACAATTGTGTTGTTGGTGATACCTGCAATAAAAGGGAAAAACAGGGCCCTCCCATACCTCGGATCCAGCGAAACCTGCCCCAGTATGGTGAAATACAGTATAATCAGGATAAACATGCATACATAACTGACGGCATAGCGAATGATGTGCCGGGTCTTTTCCTGTAGCTTCAGTTTTTGAAAACGTGTATAAAGCCAGATGTTCATTACCCAGAACGTGAGCATCATAAGCGTGTTCACCAGTATATTAAAGCCCAAAGACATATGAACACGCTGGTCTGGTAGGCGTGGCCGGAAGCCGGGCGGCATATCACCAGGCGGCGGAAGATGCGGCCGCTCCATAAAAGAGAACTGCGAAGTAATGAGCAAATGAATAACACTAAACACCCCGAAGAACAGCGAAGTGATAATGGCTACAATAAGTAAATCCTTAATGTAGTTATTTTGTTGTTTTGTCATATTCCGGAACTTGTAATCACAACCATTTTCCTGCACCAGATAAAGCAGTCTGTGTAGGGTAAAGCAGCCCTTTACCGCAATGCGGAGCAATTAACCTTGCAGAGCTGCCTGAAGATAGAGGAAATACGCCTTATACAAAAGTAAATGTTCCAAAGCCGATAAACGGCATTCTCAGGGTGAGGCAGGCAAAAATGCTTCTGTAATAACCAATCCCGAATTTAAAAAGGAAGCCTGACCAAGAACATGAACGAATCATCCCCTGGCCAGGCTATCAGTCAACCTTTACTTTATTTTATTTACTCACCGTCGCTGTTCAGGCTCGGATTGTACTTCCACATATCGTCGAAGTTATAAGTACTGTAAGCGCCTGTTACCACATAGCCATAGTTGCCAATGGCAAAAGCAACGGCAGATTCTCTAGCGGTACCCGACAAAGATGTTCGCTGTGTCCAGATATCGGTTGATGGTTCATACTCCCACACATCACCCATGATCGAACCGGTTGTTCCTCCCACCAGGTATCCTCTGCCTCCGATCTCGAATGTAGCAGCAGAAGCTCTCGGGCTTGGGAAAGACTCTACATCGGTATCTCTGTCGGTGCTGTTCAGGCTTTTCATTTTTCTCCAGGTATCTGTTTCGGGAGTATACTCCAGGAAGTCTGCCTCGTAAATGCCATTGTTCCTGCCTCCGCCAATGTATCCTTTTCCGTTTAGCGTAAAGGCAAAGGCATACAATCTTTTGGCTCCTATCAGGCCAACCTTTTCCTGCCACTGGCCGGTAGCAGGGTCAAACATCCAGAAGTCTTTCAGGTGATTGCCATCGTACCCGGCTCCAACATACCCTTTGTCGGCAATTGCCAGCGCTACAGCTCCATAGCGGGCGGTACCCGGAAAATCTGCTACCTGTGTCCAGGTATTGGTTTCAGGATTATATTCCCAGAAATCCTTAAACGATTCGCTGGCATCATAACCAGTGCCCACATACCCTTTGCCATTTGCAGCGAAACCAACCGCTCCGCTTCTGGCTTTGCCCGGGAAATCTGCTTTTCTTGTCCAGGAGCTTTTAGCCGGATCAAATTCCCAGAGGTCGGTTAACCGGGACTTTCCATCGTAGCCGGTGGTTACATATACTTTGTCACCTATGGTAAAGGAAACAGCACTTTTACGTGCTACTCCGGCAAAATCAGAATCTTTTGTCCAGTAGCCAATCGTGGTACTATCGTCCTCATCATCGGAGCAGGAGGTGGTTACAAAAACAGATAAAACAAGCAGGAGCAGGTAAAGCGACCTGTTACGTAAAATTAAATTACTTTTCATGTGTCAGATTAAAATTGGAAGTATTATTGAAGTTTAGTATAGTATATTTTCAGCTTTACACGATTGCTTTCGTGCCCTTTGCCTCCGATTACCAGGCGGCTCATCGTTTTTGTAAAGCTGGATGGTGGCTCAGCCAGTAAAAGTCCTTTTCCGGAGTACTGGGTTTCGGTTAGCTTGCCAACCAGGTACTGCGTTATGTTAAACTGGTACTTCGATTTAACATTATATTCTTTATCCTCTGTTACAGTAGCCAGCTGCACTTCCGATGACGAGTAATTAGCCAGCAGTTGTGAGACAGGTGTATTGCTTTGGTCAGCTTCGTATAAGGTTAGCGACGTTGGCAGTATGTATGGGGAAGCATATGTGCCTGCCACGGGCTGGATTTCCAGCACGGCTCCATTAATCAGGTAAGGGTTCAGAATGGCTTTGAGATCAGCCAGGTAAGGAAATGTTAGTTTTACCATTACACCGGTTCCGGCTTGTGTAAAGCCCATATTACCTGTAAGGTCGCTGGAAAGCGGTTCCCCGCCCCGCACTATGTTTCGCAGGTAAGACGAACTGAAGTCATTTACCATTTGGTTATACTGGGAGCTTCCGGTTGTAACCGGGAAATCGTAGTAGGCACTGGTGGTTTCTTCTCCTTCCTCATAGTAGTTGATCCTGATGGCAGCACTCGCAGCATTAAAACCAACAACAGCGGCCCCTGCGTTTGTCCGGAGTTGCAGGCCCTTGAAATAGTTCTGAAACTCCTCCTCTACCAGGAAAGTACTGCTGCCGGCCATTATCAGGTTCATCCATTCCTGCCCCAGCACATCGGGCAATGGAATATGAAGGGTATCGCTGCTATTCGGCCTCGGCTTGAAAATATAGGTGGCAAGCGGCTGTGCAGTATAGCCTGTCTTGCTGGTATTGTAAAGCCCGGAGCTGGTATAAAAATAGGAGTCGGAGGTTTCGGTTCCCACGGCCGGCGACAAGCTTCTTTCCGTGATATTCTCACTTAGCCTGTGTACCTGCAGGGTAATGTATTCGGTGGAATCGCCGTAGTAATAGCCACTATAGGGCAAGAGCAGCTCCAGCGACTTATACGCTACGGTATTGCTCAGAGAAATACCGCCCCCTAAACCAAGCTTAAAAACTGCATTGGCTTCTGCTTTTCCTAACCAGGCATCCTGGTAGCCTCCTACCAGCACACTGCCCGTACCGGAGGAAACAACAGAATCCAGCAAAACGGTGGAAACCTCTACTGTTACCGTATCTGTATACATAGAAGATAAATCTTCTTCCAAGAGATTCAATCCTATTTCTTCAGGACTATCGCATGCCGAAAGCAGCACGATTAAACAGAGCAACAGGCTTATGCCTGATCTCCGGGGAAAACCACAACAAAGGATTCTTTTCATTTAACTTTTATCAGCGTATGATGTAGCTGCAGCCATTGTGTATGTACTGCAGCAGTTGCAAAGGCTGTATTGCCTTTGCAACTGCACAAATTTTGCCTGAAGCGCAGCCGGTTCAAATAAAAAGAGAGGTGAAGCGGACAAAATGCGCTGTAAAGCAGACAGGGTATACAGGCAGCAGAGGGTGGCTGTAAATGCTGATTCAGGGTTTTGTTAGTAACCTGCCTCATTCTTTCCGCAAGTGTACTTAGATAACAAGGAATTTAATACTTTAAAAATCCAGTTCTACCGTATAAGAGTACAGCTAGCCTTGCACAGGCAGATGCTCACACGATCTTTTAGGAATAATAATTATGCTTACATTACAAAAAAACGACGTTTTTGCAGAGCGTTATCTCTTAAAGGAATTAATTGGAACACGTGGTATTTCTGAAGTCTGGATAGCAGCAGACTTACAGGAAAACAACGCTGTTGCAGCCCTTAAAATCTTTGTTCCCCGTGGAAGAATGGACAATAACACCCTGGAACAGCTAAGAGAAGATTACCTGCAAATCCGGGACATCCATCACCCTCACCTCCTCGGATTTCACCAGTTTGCGGTGCATGATAACACAGCTTACCTGGTGATGCCTTATATGGCCAACGGCTCTCTCAGCCAAAAGCTTCTGGCTGAGGGAACGCTACCGGAACAGGAAATGGCCCGGGTAATTTTGCAGATCGGAAGTGCATTGGATTACCTGCACAAACAGCAGCCTCCGCTGCTACACCGTCAAATTCACCCAGATAACATACTGTTGACAGAAAACGGAGATTATGTATTGGCTGATTACGGCCTGCGAAACCGAACCCGCAGCTCGCTTTATAAAGCGATTGGCCAGACAGGCTCACTTACCAATGCCTATACACCTCCCGAACTTTTTACAGCCAAACCTACGGCCAACGAAGCAGGCGATCTGTTTGCATTTGGAGTAACCCTGTATGAGCTATGCTCCGGCGAAACACCATGGGCAGGCAGCGGAGGACTTGCCCTGCAACAAGGTGCCTCGGTACCTTACCCATCCGATACCTATGCAGCTACACTGACCAATATTATCAGATCCTGTATGCACCCGGAATGGGACAAAAGACCATCAGCGGCAGAGATAGCCGCAGAAGGAGAATACTTTCTGCAGAACAACAGCTGGAAAAGCTACGGGCGCTTTGGTATAGTAAAAGTTACAGCCGTCGAATATAAAAAAGCCAATCCGCTAAAAAGGGCTATAGTAGCAGCAGCTGCTGTACTGGTGCTGCTGGCTATTGGTTTCTTTGTATATGACAACCATTTTAAAGCCATAGAAGATAACTCCTTAGCCGATACAACCACTATGTCGGGCGATGCTTCCCTGGAGGCTGTAAATACCGGCCATGTAACGGATAAAGTACCCGAAGAAACAAGTGCCCCCGCGCCAGTTGCCAAAGCAACGACTCGTCGTACGGCCAGCACTGAAAGAGCCGGCACCTCCGCGGCGGCAAATCCTGCCCCGGAAAAAAGAGCAAGCCCAAAATCTAATGCAAAAAAGGCTTCAACACCTGTTGCCCGGCCTGCCCGAAAAAAGGAAAGGCCGTCGCCAAAAGTATCGTACCCGACACCAACTTCGCTGGAAAATTACCTGGCACAGCTGCAGAACGGTGCTATTCCAATTGAGGTAAGAGAGCGATGGAAATCCAATGCCCTGCAGTATTTTGCCCCTCAGGCAGCTGTTAACTATATGGTAAACAACAGGCTGGCGGGTATTCTCAGCCCTGCCGAACTGGTGGACATCCTGCTAAGCTCTGACAGTACCAGCACCTACCGGATAGGCAACACCCGAACTGATGAATCGGGAAAGGTAGAAGAAATTAGCATGCATGTACAGTAAAAGCAGAAGCGCCGCTTTTTAAAGCGGCGCTTCTGCTTTATAGACCATTATGTATCAGAGCTGAAGCACCTCTCCTACTGCCGGTAATAGCAGTTCGCTTGCAAACGCCCCATCAGCTTTCAATTGCCGGATCAGCCTTTCCGGTTCCATCAAAGGTTCGTCTGACAAGTCGAAGGTACCAAAGTGCATCGGCAGCAGGTAAGCTGGTTTCAGGTCTTCACACGCCTGGGCTGCCTCTTCGGGGTGCATGTGCGACGGCCCCATAAACCAGCGGGGAGCAAAGGCTCCGATACCGGCAATATAATAATCTACCTGGCCAAATACTTCGCGCACCTGTTTTACATGGCTTCCGTAACCGCTGTCGCCTCCAAAGTATATCTTTTTCCCCCCGGCTTCGAGCATAAAGGCTCCCCACAATGTTGTGTTCGTATCGCTAAGGCCTCTCCGTGCCCAGTGCCTGGTAGGCAAAAAGCTGATTTTCACCTTCTCTTCATCTGTTTTATACTGCTGGTACCAACCTGCCGCCTGCACCTTTTCAGAAGCGGTCCATTTACGGATCAGCGTGTCAAGCTGCAGGCCGCACAGCCAGGTTGCTTCCGGGTTCTGCTTTGCCAGTAGCTTAATGCTGCTTTCATCGCAATGGTCGCGGTGGTCGTGGGAGATCAGGATATAATCCAGCCCGATGAGCTGGCTCTTCTCCAAAGGCAGCTCTGAATACCGCTTCATGGTAAACGAAGGCGAATCCAGCACAGGATCAATCAGGATTTTCAACCCGTTCAGGTGTATCAGAAAACAGGCGTGCCCCAGCCACACTATGGTGTTATCGCCTATTTTTTGCAGCGACTGCTGCTTTACCACAGCCAGCCGGCTGCTATCGGTCTTCTTGGTGGCTTTGTAAAAATTCCTTTCTGTCTGCCATTTCAGCACATCGCCAAAACGTGGCCAGAATGGGAACTCGTGGTTCATGAAAAGACCTTTCTGATCGAGTGGAGTACCCGGCCAGTTGTAGTCACTCAGCAGATTCTTTAGTTGAGGGTTGTGCGTATAGCTGTTTGCCACGGGTGTATAACTGGTTGCTTTATCATAAGCGAAAAGAAAGCTCGGAACAGCTACTGCAAGTCCTCCTACAGTAATACTGCTCAAAAACCTTCGTCTTTTCATGTGTGCCTCTTTTATTGTGCAGCTAAAACCGCTGCTTCACGTTTAGTTATCAATTAATAAATGCTGTACATCAATGGCATCGGTATAAGGATCGAGAACCTGCAGTGCCGGTGCCTCCTGGTGAAAAGAACCCACCACTCGCAGCCCCTTACCTGACCATAACTCTACAAAATGATTGTTGAGCTGATACAAAGTAATTTCCCACTCCAGGTGTTGTCGCTGGGCCACCATGGTGCCCTCCTTCATTAAAACCTCTGCCTGGCTCCACAACGGAAGCCGCTTAAACATAGAAAACTCTAACATACCTACTTCTTCTGACTTTGTAAAGCCAACAACAGCACTATTTCTTTAGGCAATTATTTAGTTGTTGCCTGCCCATACTCCTGCTGCCAGCCAGTAAATTTTCGTATAGGAACAAGTTCTATACAAGGTAAAGCTAAAACGAGTATCAACTGATAAACGTGCCTTAGATTTATTTTTTCCGTATCAGTAGCTACAGTTATCAAAAGCCACAGAAAGAAAGTTTAAAACAACAACCATATGGAGCAGGCGCAGGAAAATGTACGTGTAGTAGCTTTCGATTTGAATGGCACCTTTTACAACAAAAGTTCGAAAGATGAGTTTTATGCTTTCATCTGTAAAAAACGACCAAAGCGAATAAAGTACTATTTCGAGATGCTTTACTATAAGCTTCTGAAGCAGATGCACCAGATGAACCATACAGAATTTAAAGAGAACTTTTTTAATTATCTGGATGATCTGACACCGGAGCAGGTAGAGGCCTATGCCACTGAATTCTGGCAGCAGGAGTATCCCGCTCATTTTAACAAGAAAATAAAGAACCGGCTGGATGCACTGAAGCAGGAAGGAGTTGTAACGTACTGTGCCACTGGCGGATTAGAACTTTACATAAAGCCTCTTTTCGAAATGTATAAGGTAGATGGCTATGCCGGCACCAGAGTAGCGTACCATAACAAAACTTATCTTGTACAGGGAAAAGCCTGTAAAGCAGAGGAAAAACTTGAGCGCCTCGAAAAGTTTCTGGAAGGCAAACCCTACACAATAGTAGAAGCATATTCCGATAGCAGGGAATCTATTCTTGACAAAGCAGAAAAAGCCTATCTGGTAGAGAATGGAGAGCTTAAGCCTTACCAGCAGGATCAGGCATAAAAACTTCTGCTAGAAGGGTAACAAAATAATCTGAAATGAATTTAAATTTTCATTATGTAATTTTGACATAATGAAAATAATTTCTATCATTACTCTATCGTTAAAGACTGCTTTTCTTACTGGTTCTGTTCGTTCACCTTTTCAATAGCACAATGTATGCACTACTTAAAAAGATTTAGTTTTCTGTTGCTGTTGGCCATGCTCTTGGCTCCAATGGCAGATGCCCAAACCAAAAGCAAGGCATCGGGTACTTTAGCAGCTAACCAGGCTAAAACTGTTAATGGTATTGTAGAAGGTACTTTAGAGGCAAGCGGCATCCGTTTGTTTAAAGGTGTTCCGTTTGCTGCGCCTCCTGTAGGCGAACTTCGCTGGCGCGAGCCGCAGCCCGTTCAGAACTGGCAAGGCGTGCGAAGCGCCAAAATGTTTGGTCCGCGTGCCATGCAATTGCAGGTGTTCGGCGACATGGGTTTCCGTTCCGACGGCATGAACGAAGATTGCCTGTATCTGAATGTATGGACTCCGGCTAAATCTGATAAAGAAAAATTACCGGTGCTGGTATACTTTTATGGCGGCGGGTTTGTAGCCGGTGACGGTTCAGAGGGCCGTTACGATGGCGAAAGTATGGCACAGAAGGGTATAGTTGCCATTACAGTAAACTACAGGCTGGGTGCCTTCGGCTTTTTTGCTCACCCGGAACTAACGCAGGAGTCGCCTCATAAATCGTCTGGCAACTATGGGTACATGGACCAGAATGCAGCGCTGCAGTGGGTAAAGAAAAACATTGCCGCGTTTGGGGGCGATCCGGCTAAAGTAACCATTGTCGGTGAATCGGCTGGCTCTATATCTGTTAGCGCCCAGATGGCTACCCCGCTTTCTAAAGGCCTGATAGCTGGTGCTATCGGCGAAAGTGGTGCATTGCTTAATTCCAGCCTCGATCCTGTACCACTTGCAAAGGCCGAAGAAAACGGAGTAAAATTTGCGACCAGTATAGAGAAAAACTCACTTAAAGAACTGCGGGATATGCCGGCCCAGGAACTGCTTGAGGCAGCCGGAAAACTGGGGATAGGTCATTTTACCTCTACGATAGATGGTTATTTTTTCCCGAAAGCTCCCGTAGATATTTTTGCTGCAGGAGAACAGGTTAAAGTGCCGCTTCTGGCTGGCTGGAATTCCGAAGAGATGAATTATATGGTTGTGCTGGGTAGAGAGCAACCTACCGTACAGAATTTTCAGAATGCCGTCAGGAGATTGTACCCGAACAATGCCGAAGAGATTTTAAAGGCTTACCCTGCAGCTACAGATGCAGATGTGGTACAGGCAGCTACCGACCTGGCGGGCGACCGTTTTATTGCCTACAGCACCTGGAAGTGGTTAGACCTGCACCATAAAACTTCGGGTGAGCCGGTATACAGATACTTGTTTTCGCGCCCGCGCCCGCCTATGACACCTGAAATGGGCAATGCCACAGCCGGACTTGCCGGTGGCGTTGTAAAAGAGGAAGATCCGAATGCCTTTAAAATGCCTCCTGCCCGTGGTGCCGTACATGCTGCAGAAATCGAGTATGCTATGGGCAACTTAAGGTATAACAACGTATACGCCTGGACACCAGACGACCATAAGGTATCGGAGGTAATGCAAAACTACTTTGCCAACTTTATAAAAACAGGCAACCCCAATAGTAAAGGCCTACCGGAATGGCCGGCACTGGGCAAGGGTACCAATGCGCAGGTAATGCACATCGATGTTAAAACCGGAGCGCAGCCTGATAAAACAAAGTCACGCTACCAGGTACTCGACAAATTGCATACAAAATAAGCTTCCCCGCAAACACCTATTATCTCACCTTAAAGCCGGAGCCAACCCTGCAGCAGTACTGTTGCCTGTGGTTGGCTCTTTTATTTTTTAAGCGCACCTGAATTTTCTATTTTTGCCCCGTACGATGCCTGTTTCGCCGGTTTACAGTTCTTTAGCGGCAGGTAGCGTATACTCCCATCGTGAAAACCAATAAAATGAAATATAGCCCACCAGAGATCAGAACGGTGCAGGTAGTACGTTATGTAACGCCCCTGCGCGAAGGAGGCTCTTTGCCAGCACTTGTAGAGGCTGATGATGACTTTCTGTATGTTATAAAATTCAGAGGAGCCGGACAAGGTGTCAAAGCCCTGATTGCAGAGCTGATCGGCGGTGAAATAGCCCGGGCTCTTGGCTTTAAGGTTCCTGAAATTGTTTTCATGACGCTGGATGAAGCCTTTGGGCGGACAGAGCCTGATGAGGAGATACAGGACCTGCTCCGTGCCAGCGAAGGATTAAACCTGGCGCTGCATTACCTTTCCGGATCTATTACATTTGATGCCCTGGTTACAACTGTGGATGCAACACTGGCCTCTCAGGTGGTGTGGCTGGATTGCCTGATCACAAATGTTGATCGCACGCCCCGTAATACTAATATGCTCATGTGGCACAAAGAACTATGGCTGATAGACCACGGCGCCTCCCTCTATTTCCACCACTCCTGGCAAAACTGGGAAGAACAGGCAAAGCGGCCTTTTGCACAGATAAAGGACCATGTGTTGCTTCCTCGTGCCACAGCATTAGAGGCTACCGACACTGCTTTTCGCGCTATCCTGACACCGGAACGTATACGAGCAATTGTTTCCCTGATTCCGGACGAATGGCTTTTAAGTGCAGATTCGCCATTTGAGACTGCCGAAGAGCACCGCCAGGCTTATTACCAGTTCCTGGAAACCAGAGTTTCCCATTCAGAAATATTCATCAAACAAGCGCAGCATGCAAGAGAAGCACTTATTTGAGTATGCCGTTATCCGGGTTGTACCCCGTGTCGAACGTGAAGAATTTCTGAATGTAGGGGTTATACTTTACTGTTCCTCCAAGGGCTTTTTACAAACCCTTTATACGTTGCGGGAAGAAAGGCTGAAAGCTTTTTCGGCTGACCTGGACCTGGAAGAACTGCAGGAACGGTTACGTGCTTTTGAACGCATCTGCAAAGGCCGTTCAGAGGGTGGAACCATTGGTCAGCTTCCTGTTGCCTCCCGCTTTCGCTGGCTCACGGCTACCCGTAGTACCATAGTACAAACATCTCCTGTGCACCCCGGGTTATGCCACGATCCACAGGAGATGCTTCAAAGGCTTTATACGCAGCTGGTCTTATAAGAAAAAGTTAGCTCTCCCCTATTATATTAATTACTGCTTAATTACTGCGTCCGATAGTCCGATCAGTATACCTCTGTTACAAGAACAGCATTTTGTTTCTCCGGCTGTGTATATTCTTTATACACAGCTGGCACTCTGTCAGCTACAGATTAGCGATATGCACTTTCCCTGTTGTACTGCTATTGAACCTGCCATGACTTGCATAAAATTTCGACGCTGCTTGATAATCTGCAGATTAGTGTTATATTAGTTCTTCGGTATGTTTAATGTGGATATAAGCCCGCTATGTTTAAAATTGAAAACCAAAACAAGCCAATACTACTCCACACATAGTGCGGATAGTAGGAGTAGTACTCCTGCTACACAGTAGTTGTGGGTAAGGCAAAAGATGAATTGCCAACAAATATGACAAAGTGGTGTATATTTGGTAAAGGAAAAACAAATGCCAAATTTATACATTATTTCGGGTTGTAACGGTGCTGGAAAGACAACTGCTTCTTTCACAGTTCTCCCCGAAATGCTAGGTTGCCGTGAATTTGTTAACGCAGACGAGATTGCCCGCGGACTCTCTCCTTTCCAACCAGAAAAGGTAGCCGTAGAAGCGGGAAGAATCATGCTTCAAAGAATTGACGAGCTACTAAAAAAGAAGGGTGATTTTGCCCTTGAAACCACACTTTCAACAAGAAGTTACGCGCAGACAATCAAGAGAGCCAGAGAAATTGGGTATAATGTTACCCTCGTTTACTTCTGGTTAGCATCTCCTGAGTTAGCCATTCAACGAGTGAAGAACAGAGTTGCAGAAGGTGGCCATCATATTACAGAAGAAATAATTCGTAGAAGATATAAAAAGGGAGTTAAAAATCTTTTTCAGTTATTCATCCCTATTTGCGACTATTGGATTATCATTGATAATTCACAGGCACCATACAACATAGTGGCAGAAGGGCAGGAAGATCAGGAGTTAAAAGTACAGAATCAATCAGTTTGGGAAAAGCTAGAAGCGTTGAGCCATGAATAAGAATAAGATAGATACAGTTGATTTAAGGAACAAGATTCTAAAGGGATTAGATCTTGCAGTTGAGAAGCTTATCCGCAGGAAACAAAAAGAAGACGGAGAACTTGTTTTCTCAAGGAATGGAGAAGTAGTGAGAGTGAAAGCGAAAGATTTAGCTGCGGAGTAAAAAACCCTTCCCACAACCCCGTGCAGCTTTAACCTTTGCTCCGCTTCAGGCTTCGGCTGCACAAAACCGTTGGCGGTCATTAATAAAATATTGAATGAAAGGATTAGCAAAATTTACTTTATGCTTTGCCTTACTATTTTGCCTTGTGAAGGCATTCGGGACAGATAAAAAACGGACAGAGCCAGAAGAGAGGATTCTGCTCAATAATTCAAAAGATTTACGATTTTCTTCCACCCAAAGCCTTGACAACTTTACCATCATATTAAAAGGAGAAGAAATCTTAGAAGGTGTAGTTACCTTCTCCATTAAAACTTCAAGTGGAAAAACAATCTACAAGGAAAGCTTTCCCGCCCGTGACCTGATTGGGTATGAAATAGTTGAAGAAAGCCCGACGAAGGAACAGGAGGAGGAAGTTGTCAAGAGGAGAATAAGAGAATTTTTCATAGAGGATAACTTCAGCTCTCCTGCCATAGCGACCGATGAGAAATATGAAGAGGATTATGCAGAAAAAAGTATCTGGAAAGATATAAAAGCTGATAGAACAGCCGTAGGATTCTTTTACAAAATCGGCGAGGAAGATATGCGCTGGATTGCTTATTCAAAAAAGGCAAAGAAGGTAGTTATGTACCACAATTGCTGCTAAAAAATAACGTCCGCCAATCGAGTAGCCCGCCGTGAGCAAAATTACTCACGGTGAGGCTCTCAGTCGAGTAGCGCAAGGGAACCTCCCCCTTACGCCCTCACAGAACCGTGCGTAAGACTCTCGCCTTACACGGCTCCTATTATCCAACCTTCACGGCCTTACTCCCAGCTGCCAGTGCGCAAACAGGTTCGGAATGGCCTTAGCCACCTTCCCCAGCCAATCGCTTGCTCTGATTTTATGGCCCTGCAGTTTCTTATACTTCTGCCTGGCCCAGCTCTTGAGTACAAGGTTCAAATATCTCAATACCTCATAGAGTTCCGATTTGTAGAAGTGTCCGTAGTAGTTAATCCAGCCTTTCAGAACTGGGTTGATTTCCTCGGCCAGCCTTGTCAGGCTGCTGCCGCTTCTGCTGGTCAACTTCCATGCCCTTATCCTTTCCCGGATTGCCTTCCTGGCTTTATCGCCAACTGCCGGTAAGAATCCGATAAAATATTTACCCTGCTTATTCCGTGACTTCCTGCTTCTGAATGTATAGCCCAGAAATTCAAAAGACATGTTCGGGTAACTTTTGCGTCGGTCCTCGTCCCTGCAGTAAACAATTTTGGTCTTCTCCGGGTGCATCTCCAAGCCACATGCCTTTAGCCTTTCTGCCAGTGCTTCTTTAAGCGCTATCGCCTGCTGCTCGGTGCTGCAGTGTATCACACAGTCGTCTGCGTAGCGCTCGAACGGGCAACCGGGATACTTTATCCGCAGCCACTCGTCCATGCAGTAGTGCAGAAACAGGTTGGCCAGCAGCGGACTGATGACTGCTCCCTGCGGAGTGCCCTTTGTCCTTTCTGTGGTTATGCCGTTTCTTTGCTGCACAGGTGTTTTGAGCCACCGCTCGATGTAGAGCAGCACCCATTTGCAGTCTGTGTGCCTGCGCACTGCTTTTAGGAGCAACTCGTGCGGGATGCTGTCGAAGAAGCCTTTGATGTCCAGGTCCAGAACCCAGTCCTGCCGCCAGCACCGCTGCCTGGCTTTGCCCACCGCTTCCAGTGCGCTTTTGCCCGGCCTGTACCCATAGGAGTCGTCATGGAACACAGGCTCCAGTACTGGTGCCAATGTCATGGTGACTACCATCTGGGCAATACGATCCGTAACAGTGGGTATTCCTAGTGGACGGGTGCCCCCGCCGCTCTTGGGAATTTCCACCAGTAAGACGGGTGCGGGCATATAGCTTCCCGAGCTCATTCGGTTCCATAACCGGTAAAGGTGATTTCTGCTGTCCTGGTCGAACTCCTCGAGGTTTAGCCCATCCACACCTGCGCTACCTCCGTTTTGTTTTACACGCAGGTAAGCCTGGTGCACGATGTGCTTTGAGATGGTAAATGGTTTTGTCTTAATCATGTCAGTACCTCCTGCAGGCTTACCTGCAGTTTTCTTTGTGATAAAAACCGGATAATACATCCCCTTGGCTCCATCCCCATTACAGGGACTTCCACGCTACTACGGGATGTTCCGCCCGCGTGCCCTGCCTCGGTACTCTTACTCTTGTGGGTCTGCCACTTGAGCTTCTCCCTTCTCATCAGGACGACACGTTCTCACGTTCCGTGCAAATGCCTGTGTTAAGGTCACGCTGCCTTAATGCCGGATGCCGCATGAGCAGTAGCCAGGTTGCCCTCATGCTTATCCCGGGACAGTGGTGACTCCCGGTTTTGACATCACTTATTCGCTAACGACACTTCTTCAGCAGTTCACTTGCGTTCGTCTCCTTAACACCTACCTGCTACCTTTCCGGTAACTTTTCCTTGTCGCTCACGACCATGCCTTTTAAGCAAAGCCGCACAAGGCGGTTTGGAGCCTGCACCTGACTACCGGCTCCGAGGGGCCTGCCCTCATCATTTGCACAGCACCAAAGGACACTAAAAGCGTCCTTCGTTCGTGACACACCACCACCCTGCGTACGGTTCTCGTACAGGGCGGTTCGTTAAGGATAACACAGCCGCTCTTTACACCAGCTGTGCCCTTGCCCTAGTTTGGGATAAGGCTAGCAAACTATGATGTTTGAACCTCCTTATCGGATTTCGGGCAACTTAACGTTTGGTCCTTCATCACCCTGTGAGGCCTCCGTAGCGCTTACGGCTCGTTTCCAGATGACCGCTGCTGACTTCTCCTCCTGTACACGACAGGACGAGACCTCCCCAGGTAAGCCTCCACACATGACCGGCTCAACGCACTCGCGTGCGCTGCCCTCCTTCCACCTAATCCTGCTGCATCTACTCGAGAGTCGTTTGTTGGCCAGGGGCTTTGCAAAGATGTGCTTGCTTACCCACGACTTCCTGCCTCTTATGCAGCACTGCGTGCGCTCTCTTCGCACTCTCGTGCTCAAGAGTATTCGTCAGTTCAGGTTTTTGCAGTCCCGCTTTCTTCACTGCACGCCTCACGGCCAGCCAGCTTGCGGCTTGCTAATCGGCTTCACCAAATGCCGATAAGGGATTTGCACCCTCTGGATAATCTGAGTATATTTCATAACAAAATATACTCGCGCCATACTGGGCGCACACAAGAGCTAAAACACATTATGCGTGCTTTAGCCAAGTACGTTATGCAAATGCAAAAACAAATGAACTTAACACTTTCTGAAACAAGAGAGATAAATATTCATGATATTGTTGCTCTGTACCAAGCTAATAAATGGAGTTCGGCAGACAAGCCTGATGAATTGTACAAAGTATTTCAGAATTCTCACTCATTACAGCCTGGGACAGCGAAAAATTAGTAGGTCTTGGCAATGCAATTGATATATGGAAGCTTTCATATGTAAATGCTAACAGCAGACGGAGAAGCAAATGGTTTTTATGAAAGACAAGGCTTTGAACGTGCTGGCCATACCGAGCCAATGTGGATTTATAAAGGTCAGGAACATTAAAAAGTTTAAGAGCTACTCAGGATTAGCAGCTTATGAAAAGAATATGTTTTCCGGTGCTTATGTTAACTGCACTAAGCTGCTGTAGTCCGGTTGAAGAAAGACCTTCAGTTGGTGATGCTCCAGCAATTGAAGGCAGGGCTGAAGCCGAGCACAACGGAAAGGAGAAAGATATAGCAGCCCTTTATTCTTTAGAGCCTGCAACGGAAGCAGAATTTGATAAAGCAGCAACTAACTATACTGTCAGTTTCATGATGGGTAGAGATGATGCCCGCAAGGTTAACGGTACTATTTCCCTTAAAATCAATGGTGAGTGGAAACTTATAGAAACGTTAAAAGATACGCTTTTTAATACCGATGACACGGAGATGGCAGCCTATACATATCTGGGGCAAAACAAGGAGTTAAATAAATACTTGGTTGCAGGGCGCTTTTACGAGCATCATGAAAATTATCTCATAGACAAGATTACAGGTGAAATAGCCGCAACAACATGGTCGGAGCCTGCTGTATCACCTGATTTGAGTTTTCTGGCTAATGTATCATTAGCCACGACCATGGACCTAACACCAAATGGAATACAGGTATGGAAGGTGACAAAGAACGGTACCACAACAGCAATTGAAAAATATTTTGAGATCAACCAACAGGAATGGGAAGCATTTGAAATGCAATGGGAATCACCCCGCTCAATAATTATTAAAATAATCGCGATGAAGGAATACGAGATGCTGAAAGGTGAGCCCAAACAGGAAGATTTTATCTACCACCGACTAAAAATAAAATAAATTTGGCTGATAAAGTATAAGTCTGAGTTTCAGCTAGCGCCTCGCAGCCTGTTCTACTTTAACCAGAGCTCAGCGTTAAAACATAAAACTAAATTAGCTAAAATTTAACACGTACAGTTATGAGCAAAAAAGAAACCGCAGTAACATTTCTAAAATTAGCAGGTACCGGTCAGGTTAAAGAAGCATTTGATAAATTCACTACCCCAGACTTTATCCATCACAACCAGTATTTTCAGGGCAGCCGGGAAGCTTTGCAAAAAGCAATGGAAGACGACCACCAAACAAGCCCAAATAAGTCTATAGAAGTTAAACACAGTTATCAGGATGCAGATACTGTAATTACCCATTCCCTTGTTGTTAAGCAAGACATGGAAATAGCCGTAGTTCATATTTTCAGATTCAGAAGTGATAAAATAATTGAACTATGGGATTTAGGCCAACCCATAGCAAAAGATTCTCCTAATGAAAATGGGCTTTTTTAGAAAGAATGAAGTATGTTAAATAAAAGAAGCTACCACCACACGTAATATAAACTTATAATGCCGTTAGTGTTACCTTTATAGTTCGGTAAACCCGATCTGCCGTAGGTTTGATACTCGGAACCATGGGGAGTCAGGTATAAGTGACAACAAAACATAAAAAGACATGTCTATAACAAAAGAATCAGAATTAACAGGGATGAAAGCAGTAAGCGACGTAGTTGCTTATACTTTAAAAGAAATGATTCATTTTGCCAAGCCAGGAATGACCACAAAAGAATTAGACGATTTTGGCGGTAAAATCCTTTCTGACTTTGGAGCAAAATCTGCCCCTTACCAGACCTATAAATTTCCGGGGTGGACTTGCATAAGCGTGAACAATGAATTTTGTCACGGCATCCCCTCCAGCAAAAAAGTTTTAAAAGAAGGCGACTTAATAAATATAGATGTTTCGGCAGAACTTAATGGTTTTTGGTCAGACAATGGCGCTTCATTTATTCTTGGAGAAGATTTAAACGGTCACCAAAAACTCGTTGACGCTTCCAAACAAATCCTGCAAAAAACAATAAATCATATTAAAGGGGGTGTTCGTATTTCTGAAATTGGTTACTTAATTGAGACTGAAGCAAAAAGACGTGGCTTTAAGGTTATTAAGAATTTAACAGGACACGGAATCGGTAGAAGCCTTCATGAAGAACCATCTGAAATAGCTAATTTCAAGGACAAATCCAACTTTAACAGGTTTAAGAAGAACGCTGTTGTTGCCATTGAAACTTTTATAACAACAACATCTACTTATGCTGAAACTTTAAAGGACGGCTGGACCCTGGTTGGAAATAAGGGTGGTTTCATGGCACAACACGAGCACACAATTATGGTGACAGATGGTGCCCCGATTATACTAACAGAAAAGAATGAAATTTTTAATTAGGCACTAAGTATAAACACCCGTCAACTGTAAAAAGAAGTAAGAAGGCATCAATTTTATAACCTGTTGCCATCGTTAAAATATTTTCTTCTGCAAATTGATTGCTGTTTTGTGTGTTTAGAGACAACACTTTGACAGCGCCTGCATTAACATAGTACCGCTCCGCAAACCTTGAACCAGTAAGAATACTATTCAAAAAGCAGGAGCCCTCATCTTACAAATCTGTAAAATGAGGGCTCCTGCTTTTTGAATGGTATTGCTGTTACAGCATTGATTTTAATTCCATCCGCCACCTAATGCCTGGTAAATATTTACCAGGGCGCTCATCTGTTGCTTTTTGGTTTCAACCAGTTCAAACCTCGACTCCAGGGCATCGCGTTGCGTCATGAGTACTTCCATGTAATCTGCCCTTGCTGATCTGAACAGATCGTTAGAAATATCGATGGACTGCGTTAGTGCCTGTACCTGCTTCGATTTCAGATCATAACTTCTTTCCAGGTTATCGATTTTAGCCAACTGATTAGCCACCTCCAGATACGCATTCAGGATAGTACGCTCGTAGTTGTACACTGCCTGTAGCTGCTTGGCGCTGGCACTACTATAGGTTGCCTTAATGGCATTCCTGTTAATTAAGGGTGCCACTATATCTCCTGCCAAAGTATACAGCAACGACTCCGGTGTTTTTAACAAGTATGCCGGATTAAAGGCCCTGTAACCAATAGCTGCAGATATACCCAGCGAAGGATAAAACTGTGCTTTGGCCACCTTAACATCCAGCTTGGATGCTGCCAACTCCAGCTCCGCCTGCTTAATATCAGGGCGGTTGGCTAACAACTGCGACGGCAGTCCGGCATGAATGGTAGCTGGGACTAAAGTGTTAAAAGACTCGGCGTTTCTAGGAATTGTCTGCGGGTACCGGCCCAGCAGAAAATTTATCCTGTTCTCCGTTTCGGTAATCCGCTGCTGAATGTCGTACTGCAGGCTTTGGGTACTGAATACCTGCGCCTCAAATCTGCGGACAGCCAGTTCGTTTACCCTGGTAGCTTCTTTCTGTAGCTTCACAATTCGCAGGGCATTGCTTTGAATATCGATGTTCTGCTTTACAATGGCTAACTGGTTATCAAGGGCCAGCAATTCAAAATAAGAATCAGCTATTTCAGCAATAAGGTTAGTAACCATAAAGTTTCGACCTTCAACCGAAGACAAATACCTGCTCACTGCCGCCTTTTTAGCATTGTGCAGCTTATTCCAGATATCTACTTCCCAGGTAGCATAGGCTCCGACTAAAAAGTCTGGCAAAGGCTCTGGCATTTCTTTTTCCGGCTTAATTTCGGTGGTAGCCTCCATTGCCCCTATGTTAGTGTATCTAGGCACTTTGTCAACGCCGGCTGAACCCTGCAGGCCTACAAAGGGCAAGTACTCCCCTTTTCTAACCCTTACTTCGTTTCTGGAAATAGCAATCTCCTGCAACGTGATGTTCAGTTCCTGGTTGTGCTGCAGCGCCGTATCAATTAAGGCTGTCAGATAAGGATCGGTGAAATAATCTTTCCACCGCATCTTTGCTATATTAGTTGTATCCTGCGAGTTGTTAAAACTCGCAGGTACAGCCGTATTCGCTGTTCTTTCTACTACTGATGGAGTTATGCAAGCCGTAAAAGCTAAAGACAGGCAAGCTACTCCTACACATTTATATATGATTCTTTTAAACATTGTGGTGAACATAATCTTCGGTTAAAGGAGTTTCTTCTTCGTCTTTAATCATGTGACGGCCATCTGCCAGGTGGCCGAATATGTAGTACAAGCCTGGCACGATGATGACGCCGAAAATTGTTCCGAACAACATACCTCCAAGGGCAGAAGCACCGATGGTCTGGTTACCAATGGCTCCTGCACCAGTTGCAATTATCAACGGAATTAACCCAGCAATAAAGGCAAATGAAGTCATCAGGATCGGACGGAAACGAACTCTGGCTCCTTCTATAGCAGCTTCGAATATAGAAGCCCCTTCCTGCCGTTTCTGAACGGCAAACTCAACAATCAGCACGGCATTTTTACCTAGCAGACCAATCAGCATGATAAGACCTATCTGCGCATAGATGTTATTCTCCAGCCCCATTAGTTTCAGCAACATAAAGGAACCGAACACCCCAACAGGCAGAGAGAACACCACCGCCAGCGGAATAATAAAGCTCTCATACTGTGCCGCCAGCACAAAGTACACGAACATCAGCACCACCAGGAACACATAAAGCGCCTCGTTTCCTCTGCTAGCTTCGTCGTAAGACAAGCCTTCCCAGGCGATGTCGTAGCCTTTTGGTAAGGTTTGGCTGGCTACTTCCTGTATGGCCTGAATGGCATCTGCAGTAGTATACCCCTTAGCCGGAAGCCCCTGAATGGCTGCTGAATTGTACATGTTGAAACGAGTAATTTCATTGGGTCCCTGCCCTTTTTTAAGCTTCATAAACGATGAGTAAGGCACCATTTCACCCTGATCGTTTTTAACGAAAAGCTTTAAAAGATCAGATGGAAGCCTTCTGAATTTAGGATCAGACTGCACGTATACTTTAAAGAACTGGCCAAACTTGATAAAGCCCTGCTCATAGGTACTACCAATTAAAATATTCAGGTTTTCCATCGCATTATCAATAGAAACTCCTTTCTGCATTGCCAGGCTATTGTCTATCTCCAGCTCGTACTGCGGATAATTGGCAGCGAAAAAGGTAAACAGACCTGTCAGCTCTTTGCGCTTGCGTAAATTTTCAAGGAACTCCTGGTTTATTTTATCAAACTCGTGGTAGTCGGTATCGGTATTTTTATCCAGCAAACGCATAGAAAAACCGCCTGAAGAGCCAAAGCCCGGAATGGCCGGTGGTTCAAAGAACTCAATCACAGCGCCCAGTCCTTTGGTCTCCTCCTCTAACTCTTCCATAATTTCTTTTACGGTATGCTCCCGTTGCGACCAGGCTTTCAGGTTAATAAGACACGTACCCGCATTAGATCCGCGTCCTTCAGTCATAATCTCATAACCAGCCAAAGAAGATACAGATTCTACTCCTTCTATCTCCTCACAAATTTTCTGCAGCTTTTGAGATACCTGGTTTGTTTTTTCCAGGGTAGAGCCCGGAGGCGTCTGGATAATAGCATAGATGGTACCCTGATCTTCGTTCGGTATAAAGCCTGCCGGCAGAACTTGGTTTTCGTAGAAAATACCCGCACCAAATGCCAGTAGTATACCGAAAGTAAGCCACCTTCTGCTCACAATCGACCTTAGCAGGCCTACATATCTTCCGGTAAGTTTTTCAAACCCCCTGTTAAAACTGTCGAGCGACCTGGTAAGCAGGTTTTTCTTCTTAGCCTTACCATGATGGTTCTTCAACAGCATGGCGCAAAGTACCGGGGTTAGCGTCAGAGCGATCAGGGCCGAAATAACGATGGAACTGGCCATGGTAATGGAGAACTGGCGATAAAAAGTACCTACCGGGCCCGACATAAATGAAATAGGCAGGAACACCGATACCATTACCATGGTAATGGCGATAATAGCCCCACTAATTTCGCCAAGCACTTCCTGCACAGCTCTGTAAGGCGATAGATACGGCTTTTCCTCCATTTTTGCATGGACGGCCTCTACCACCACAATGGCATCATCCACCACAATACCTATCGCCAGCACAAGCGCAAATAGTGTTACCAGGTTAATGGAAAGCCCGAAAAACTGAATCACGAAGAATGCCCCTACCAGCGACACCGGCACCGCCAGGATCGGGATCAGGGTAGAGCGCCAGTCGCCCAGGAAGATGAATACCACAATGGCAACCAGTATAAAGGCATCCCGGAGGGTATGAATTACCTGCTCAATGGAAGCATCCAGGAACTGTGATACGTCATAGCTGATCTTGTAATCCATCCCGGGAGGGAAATAAGGTCTCATTTCCTCAAGCTTGGCTTTTACCTCTTCAATTACTTCGCTGGCATTACTGCCGTAGTTCTGCTTTAGCACGATGGCTGCTGAAGGGTGGCCGTCCAGGTTAGAATAAATATCAAAGAATTCGCTACCCAGTTCAGCCGTGGCGATGTCTTTCAGGTGTATGCTTTCACCTTGGGCATTGGCCCGGATAATGATATTCTCATACTCTTCCGGTTCGCTATACCTGCCTTTGTAGGTGAGCACATATTCCAGCGACTGCGCTGCTATACCGGAGCTTTGGCCTAACCTGCCCGGGCGGCCAATAATGCTCTGCTCCCCCAGTGCCTTCATTACTTCATCTACCGAAATATTGTAAGCCCGCATACGATCAGGGTTCAGCCAGATGCGCATCGCATATCTGCGGCTACCGAGAATTTGTGCCCGCGCCACCCCTTTGGTCCGCTGTATTTCAGGAATCATTTTAACGGTAGCATAGTTGAACAGGAACTTCTCGTCCATACTCTCACTCTTCGAGTAGAGGTTAACGTACATCAACATACTCGGCTGGATAGGGGTAATCACCACACCTTCGCGCTGGACGAGTTCCGGCAAGAGTGGCATTACCTGGTCTACCCTCGTTTTCACCCGTATAACGGCATCATTGGGATCGGTGCCTGGTTCAAAAATTACCCTCAGGGTAGCCTCGCCGGCACTGGTTGCATCCGTAGCTATATAGCGCATATCCTGAACACCGTTAATGGCCTGTTCTAAGGTAATCAGTGTGGATTTCACCAGCACATCGGCACTGGCTCCGGGATAGGCAATAAAAATATTTACAGTGGTAGGTGCAATTTCCGGGAATTGAGAAATAGGCATCTGCTTTACAGCCAGGGTGCCTACAAACACAATCATGACCGATATTACAATCGCAAATACAGGTCGCTTTATAAATTTACTAAACATTATTTCTGCTTTTTAGGATACCTGATTATTCTGCATATAAATCCAGCTGCGAGATAACAGCATCAGGCTTCATAAACTTGTAGTGTATTTTTTCATTTTCACGTACCAGACGAAGGCCTTCCAGCAGGAACTTATCTCCTTCGGCCAAGCCATTCTGCACAACATAAATGTGTGGCATTTCAGCGGCTATGGTTATCTCCCTCGACTTTAGCACATCGTCTTTATCAATTACATATACATATTTCTTGTCCAGTACTTCAAAAGTGGCTTTCTGCGGGATAAGCAGCGCATCTTTCATTGGCACACTCATAAGCACGTTACCGGTTTCGCCATGCCTTAACAGTCCTTTCGGATTCGGGAATGTAGCCCTGAAAGCAATGTTTCCGGTTTCGTTGTTAAAGTTGGCTTCTATAGTTTCTACCACGCCCGGATACTCAAACTGCTTATTGTTAGCCATTAACAGGTTTACATTGGCTTTGCTGCCCGTATGTTCCTTAGCCTGATACTCCAGGTATTCTGCTTCCGGAACATTATAGTAAACCCACATTTTACTGTTGTCAGATAGCTCAGTAAGCAGTTCTCCCTCATCCACCAGGCTTCCCAGCCTTACACGAAAGCGGTCGATGATGCCATCGAAGGGTGCCCTGATTTCGGTAAACTGCAGGTGAACACGTGCCAGTGCCAACTCAGCTTTGGCCTTGTCGTATTTGGCTTTGTCCATGGCCAGTTCATTGGGAGCAACTATATTGCTGTCTGCCAGCCTTTTGGTGTTCTGATACTCGATCTGAGCAAAGTTGGCTTCGGCCTGTGCTTTCTGAAGTTCTGCCTCATAGAGCGTCGGCATGATCTGAAACAACAGCTGTCCTTTTTTTACAAACTGGCCTTCGTCTACATAGATCTTTTGCAGGTAGCCTCTTTCCTGAGCTCTTAATTCGATGTGGCTGATGGAACTGATCTGGCACACATAATCCTCCGTAATGGTAGTATCCATTTTAATCGGACTTGTGACCAAAAACTCGGTTTCATGTTCCTTTTCTTCTTTTTTTGATTCACAGCCTGTATGGCATAATAAGACACATAATGCCATAAGCATGAGAAAATTCTTCATGATATTCATGATGATTTGCTTTTAAAATGGTAAGGTTTGGTTGATGATTTTGGATGGTGTATGCATGATACACGGGCTCAGTACATCTGGTATATTGCCTTTGGATGACTGGCAATTATTAGTAATAGAAACAGGTTTATTTAATTAGGGTGCATTGCCACTTGTGGCGATGCAAACAGGTGGTGATAAGCATCATCGTAATGTTCCGCTGAACTACCGTTTTCTTTCCTCTTAAGAATGGGAGGCAAACAAAACAAATCAGTTGCAACAATGCCTGGGCCAGGCTATAAGGCACTAAGATGATGAAGGCAGGTGAAACTGCCGGGCATTACATCATATTCTGAATACCTGGAATATGAGATACCGTCTTTTAGATAAGGTATAAGAAAATTGCTTACAGAACAGTAAGCTCGTTTTAATGAAGCAAAAGAAATAAGCGAGTGTGAGGGTATAAACGAGAGCCGTAAAGTAATTGCCGCTCTCTAAAAGCTCTTTGAAAAAAGTAAGTTCATCGTCTTTCTCCTCAATCTCTGCAACATCTATTTTAGTGTGAATTTCTTTTTCAGAAACAGAAGAGAGGTGCTTCAGGAGGACTAAAGCCTGGCTATAGTGGTCTGTGCCGAAGCTGGAAAACCCGGATGCCGCCAGATTTTGAGAAGAAGCCTTCGGGCTAAAGTATTCTAACGCATGGGCATACAGTTGACTGTACCCACTCAACAGGAGAATACCTAGCGTTAGAAAAAAACTAAATAGCAACTTCTTCATTCGGGCGCAAACTTACATAAAGTTGATAATCAAGACAAGGATTTATTTATTAAATGTTGTAACATTAATTAGCGGAAACTTTAACCTTCTTCGGCTTTTCTTACTAGCTCTGAAATAAAACTTATAATTCGTTATGTGCAGCTCTACATGCAGGGCACTTCATAGAACATAAAGATTATGCAGGCGCTATCTTATTAGCTGTCAATATAGTATTACAAGTCGTTATTACCAGCAAAAACATCAGAAAAATAAAATTTGATGCATAGATACGTTTGTTTCACCTGCTTGGAGGCAACGGCTTTAAGAGCAAAAGCCAGTAAAAACTGCCTCATATTTTAGTTTTTAGTAACTTCGCCTTCAAATACGAAGGCATGAGCAAAGAAAAACCATCTATACCAAAAGGAACACGTGATTTCGGACCTAATATTGTTGTAAAGCGCAATTATGTTTTCAACATTATCAGGCGTACTTTCGAAAAGTTTGGCTATCTGCCCCTGGAAACCCCGGCCATGGAACAACTGTCGGTCCTAACCGGCAAGTATGGCGAGGAGGGCGATCAGCTTATATTTAAGATTTTGAATTCGGGCGACTTTTTATCTAAAACAACAGCCTCAGATATAGAACAGGGTGCCAGACACCTGACCCGCAAAATTTCGGAGAAAGCACTCCGTTACGATTTAACAGTGCCTTTTGCCCGCTATGTGGTCATGAACAGAAACGACATCTCGTTTCCGTTTAAGCGCTACCAGATACAGCCTGTATGGCGTGCCGACAGACCTCAGAAAGGCCGTTACAGAGAGTTTTACCAATGCGATGCCGATGTGGTAGGTACAAACTCTCTTCTTTGTGAAGCTGAAATTGTACAGATGATCAACGAGGTACTTACCACCTTGGGCCTTACCGACTTTACCATTAAAATAAACCACCGGGGAGCTTTGGCTGGCATAGCAGAGGCAATCGGTGAAAAAGGGCGTGAAGGCGAAATATGTGTGGCCATTGATAAACTGGACAAGATCGGCCAGGAGGGAGTACGCAAAGAGCTGCTGGAACGTGGTATAGCCGAAGCAGCTGTGGATAAACTGGAGCCTCTTTTCAGCCTTTCGGGTAGCAACGAAGAGGTTCTGCAACAGTTAGATGCTATTATTGGCCATACGGCTGAAGGAAGCAGAGGACTGGCAGACCTGAAAGAGGTATGGCAATACTTATCCGGATTAGGCAGCCAGGCGCTCTCTGCTCAAAATCCGTCCAGCAATCCACGCCTGATGCTCGATGTTACTTTAGCCAGGGGCCTCTCCTACTACACCGGCTGTATTTTCGAGGTGAAAGTAAACAACGTGAGCATGGGCAGCATTAGCGGCGGTGGCCGCTATGATAACCTGACAGGCATGTTCGGGCTGCCAGGTGTATCGGGTGTAGGTTTTTCTTTTGGCGTAGACCGGATTTATGATGTACTGGAAGAACTGCAGCTCTTCCCGGAAAGTGCGCAGCTGAGCACTCAGGTCCTGCTGATCCAGTTCGATAAAGCATCGGAAGCCTATGCACTGCCTTTGCTGCAGCAGCTCCGCGATGCAGGCATTGCATCTGAGCTTTACCCGGAGGCGGTAAAACTGAAAAAGCAGATGAGCTATGCCGACCAGAAAAACATACCTTATGTGCTCCTGATCGGTTCAGAAGAAATAGCGTCGGGCCAGTTACAGCTTCGCAACATGCAAACAGGGCAGCAGCAAAGCCTTACCATCAAAGAGGTGATCAGCCACCTGAACGCCTAGATACCTGCTATGAGTAAAGTACACTATATCTCTGGTGAGCAACTAACACTGGAGCAGTTAGCCCTTATACTGGAGCAGAACTACAGCCTTGCTTTATCAGAAGAGGCTGAAGCAAACATTCTGAAATGTCATGCTTATTTGCAGGAGAAAATCAAGGCAACAGATCAGAGTATCTACGGCATCAACACAGGGTTCGGGGCCTTGTACAAAAACAAAGTTTCCCCGGCAGACCTGGAACAACTGCAACGCAACCTGATGATGTCTCACGCCTGTGGTACCGGGCCTGAAGTACCCGCACAGGTAGTTAAACTCATGCTGCTCCTGAAAGTGCAGTCGCTGGCTTACGGACATAGCGGTGTGCAATTGCAAACAGTAAAGCGCCTGATCGATTTCTACAACCGAGACATTTACCCAATTGTGTATCAGCAAGGCTCGCTTGGCGCAAGTGGCGACCTGGCTCCCCTGGCCCACCTTTGCCTGCCCCTGATCGGCTTAGGTGAAGTTTACTACCAGGGCTACCGACTCGAAACGAAGCATGTCCTGGAGCTGTTCAGCTGGGAACCCATCACGTTAAAAGCAAAGGAAGGGCTGGCCCTGCTGAACGGAACACAGTTTATGAGTGCCTATGGTGTTTATTCATTATTAAAAGCCGGCAACCTTTCTCATGCAGCCGATACTATCGGAGCACTATCGCTGGATGCGTTTAATGGTCGGCCGGAGCCCTTTCACGAACTCATTCACCGTATACGCCCGCATAAGGGCCAGCAGGAAACAGCCGCAAACTTCAGGCAATTGCTCCATGGCAGCCAGCTGATCCAGCAGAAAAAGCTGCACGTGCAGGACCCGTATTCCTTCCGCTGTATACCACAAGTACATGGAGCCTCTAAAGACACCCTGCGCTATGCCGAAGAGATTATCCTGACAGAGATAAATGCTGTAACAGATAACCCTAATATTTTCCCGGACGAAGATGTGATCTTATCAGGCGGGAATTTTCATGGACAGCCTCTGGCGCTGGCGCTGGATTTTCTGGCCATTGCCTTGGCTGAACTGGGAAATATTTCAGAGCGGAGAACATACCAGCTTATATCCGGTTCGCGCGGATTACCTGAATTCCTGGTTGCAGAACCCGGGTTAAATTCCGGCTTTATGATCAGCCAGTATACTGCAGCTTCTATCGCTAGCCAGAACAAGCAATACTGTACTCCCGCCTCTATAGATTCTATCCCCTCATCCAACGGACAGGAAGACCACGTAAGCATGGGAGCAAATGCTGCTACCAAACTTTATACAGTAGTGCATAACGTGGAACGGATACTGGCAATAGAACTGCTGAACGCTGCCCAGGCCCTGGAGTTCAGACGGCCCTTGCAAAGCTCTCCTGCACTGGAGCAATTAGTGGCACAATACAGAGAGCAGGTACCTTTTGTCGGTTCCGATGTGGTGTTGCACGATTATATAGAAAAAAGCATTGCATTCGTTAGCAGATGGCAGAAAACGTAAAATGCAGTTCTGTGGTAAATAGATAGCCGAGTATTCAAAACCTAAGAAAATTTGTTGCGTTATCTGCTAGCTGACAAGTATTTCTTTTTGCTTATTGCTGCTTTTAAACAGATAAAAGTAGTACATTAGAATAAACAGGTTTTACACTTGAGATATCTATTTACCATACTGCTCCTCTTCTTATGCAACTTCTCTTTTGCCCAAAGGTGCTTTGAGGCTATGCAGAATGGTATTATAGTAGAAAATATCTGTACGGGCATCCCAGTATCTTTCTCGAACTGCTCAAACCAAAGCGCTACTATCTTCTATTATACAGGTCCTGAAGCCTTCAATCCTCAACAATTTGAACAAGAGGAGCTGATTAAAGCTCAAGAAAATGTTACTTTTCAGAATCCCGGTACTTACAAAATAACTCAGATCATAAACACTGGAAAAGTTGACGCAAATGGAGAGGTAATAACTGAAATATTTGAAAAAGAATATAAAGTTAGAGAAGCTCTCCCTCCCGCCTTTACAACCATAACTTGCGGCAACAACCAAGTACAGATACTTATAACGGATCAGAACTACGATACTTTTACGATAGATTTTGGTGATGGTACTGTTTACACGGTTAATCAGGGAGACCAGGTACCGCACTTTTACCTGGATAACCAGGCTCATATAATTACGGTGGAGGGCAGCTACGAAAACAGTTCCTGCTCCGCTACTGCTACCTTCAACTATACACCATTTGTAAATCCTCCCGCTCCTACTATCACTGAAATCAGGGTAGTTGAGGAAGATCCAAATAGTGGGGTACTGGAACTTGCGCTTAACAACCTCCAGGCCGGCTACAGTTATACCATCGAGCGCTTCACCGGTGGTCCTGTTCCTTTTGAAGAACTTGCCTCCATCGTACCAAATGCCCTGGGGAACAACAGCGTCAGGATTGAAAATGTGAATACCCTCACTCCTGAAAGATACCGGGTACTTACAGTGGATGCCTGTGAAAATCCGATAGACTTTACCCTGCCCACAAGTTCTCTTATTCTGGAGGCAGAACAGGTAAATAACGAAGTACAGCTAAACTGGAGTGATATTTCACAGTTTCCCCAGCAATATGAGGTATACAGAAATGGCGTTTTACTGCAGACACTTGCACCGGATGTAACCAGCTATACCGACTCCGACTTTAGCTGTAACCAGACTTACTGCTATACCATCCGGCTGAGAGAAACCAATGGCACATCATCCGTTTCTGCTGAAAAATGCTTTACTATTTCCAACACTTCCGTTCCGCCGGCAGGCACCCTTTATTCTACTTTTAATACAGCCAATCAGGTAGAACTGGTGCTGGAGGTGCCGCAGGGGCAGGAGGCAACACGTGTTAGTTACCATAAAAGCAGGCTAGGTGCGCCTTACGCAGCCATAGCAACAGTTCCGCAACTACAGTTTACCGATGCAAATGCCGACCTGAACCCGGTTTGCTACAAAGCATACTATGCCAACTCCTGTGGACAAAGCTCCAGCGAAAGCTCTACCACCTGCCCTGTTATACTGCGTGCGGCACAGCCAAACGATGTTTCTGCTTCTTTTGCCTGGTCTGGATTTATAGGTTTTGCAGAAGGTATCAGATCATATACTTTGGAGCTGCTGGATGATAATCTACAGGTAATAGCCACCATTCCGGTTACAGGTAATACCTATACCGAGAACAATCTAAACGAAGAATTACAAACCTTACGCTACCGCATCAGAGTTACCTCCAACAACGATAGAGTTTCCTATTCGAACAGTATAGCGATAGAACAAAAGCTGCGGCTCTATATACCGTCTGCCTTCACACCTAACGGCGATGGTTTAAATGATCTGTTCGAAGTAAAGGGAGAAACATTTACAGCATTTACTATACAGATCTACCACCGGAGCGGGAATCTGCTCTTTAGCTCTTCAGACCAGCAGCAAAGTTGGGACGGAACGCACCAGGGCAAGCCAATGCCAGCCGGTGCTTATGTATATGAGGTAAATGTTACGCTTAGAAACGGAATGCAGAAAAACAGGAGAGGCACTGTGACTATTTTACGCTGATATTGCAAGGGATAGAGGAAAGGAAATTAACTTCATAAACAGCAAGCTTACGAATATCAACTCTAAATTCTGATATTTAGCTTGTATATTTGCGTAAGCCTACAAGCCAGGATGCGCCTGGCTTTATCTAACTATCTAAAGAAGAAAACTATGTTTGATATGTTCGGCATGATGGGCAAACTGAAAGATGTCCAGGCTAAAATGAAAGAAGCTCAAGATAACTTACAACATATTACGGTTACAGCGGAATCCGGGGCTGGACTTGTAAAAGCAACTGTAAACGGGCAGCGCAAGCTGCTTAAAATTGAAATCGACGAATCTATCCTGAATGCCAACGACCGTGAAATGGTAAACGATCTGGTGGTAGCAGCTGTAAACAACGCGATGCTAACCGCAGGCGAAAGAGCACAGGAAGAAATGAAGAAGCAAACGGAAGGACTCCTCCCAAACATACCTGGTTTAGACCTCGGAAATTTTGGACTATAATACCTGCCAAACGGCAATTGTTATTTTAAACTGGAACGGCCTGCATTACCTGCAGGAGTTCCTGCCATCGGTTATAGCAAACAGCACAGGCTGCCGGGTTATAGTAGCAGACAATGCCTCTACCGATGGTTCTATTGCTTTTTTAAGAGCAAGCTATCCTGAAGTTGGTATCATAGAACATAATAGTAATCTGGGCTTCTGCGAAGGGTATAACCACGCTCTCCGTCAAATTGAAGCAGACTACTATGTGTTGCTCAATTCCGATGTAGCGGTACCTCCCCAATGGATAGACCCGATTATTTCCCTGATGGATGCAGATGCTGCCATTGCTGTATGCCAGCCCAAGATCAATTCGCAGAAGCACCCCGATTTTTTTGAATATGCCGGTGCAGGCGGAGGACTGCTGGACTCGTTGGGTTACCCTTACTGCCGTGGCCGGCTGTTTGAGTCGCTGGAGGAGGACCTGGGCCAGTATAACGATGTACAGGAAATTTTCTGGGCAACAGGCGCCTGTATGTTTGTACGGGCATCGGTTTTTCATGAGCTGGGCGGCCTGGAACCTGCCTTTTTTGCGCACATGGAGGAAATTGACTTTTGCTGGCGGGCTAAAAGTGCGGGCTATAAAGTAATGTATAACGGCCATTGCCAGATTTTTCATGTTGGTGGCGGCACGCTGCACAAATCCAACCCCAGAAAAACATTTCTGAACTTCAGAAACGGACTGGCGCTGCTTTACAAAAACCTGCCTGCATCAGAACTAATCGCTACCGTAAGTTTCCGGATTATATTGGATTGGGTTGCAGCCGTAAGAATGGTAGTTGCCGGCCAGGGTGCCGACGCTAAAGCCGTGCTGGATGCCCATGCCGATCTGCTGCGCAACAGCAGTTACTGGCGCAGGCAGCGAAAGGCACAACAGCCAAAAGCAAAATTTCCCCGGATGACGGGAGTATACAGAGGAAGTATTGTCTGGGAGTATTTTATCAGGCAGAAAAGAACCGTGCAGGAACTATAGATCCCAGACAGTGCTGCGCTCACGGCGAAGGCTTTTCTGAACATTCAGCCAAAACGCAAGCATCAGGTAAATAAGCACAGGCGAACCCATGGTTAAGAAAGAAACATATATGAAAGACAGGCGAATGCTGCTACTGGCAATGCCGAGTTTTTCACCCAGCATCGTGCACACGCCAAAGGCTTGACTCTCGATAAAGTACTGGAGACGTTTCATTTTATTTAATTTTAAACTATAAAAATATAATATTCTGGTTTGCCTACAAAATTTTATCCTGATAATTGTTCTGTAACTGGCAATAATTTAAGTAATTCCTTTTTACGTAAAATGTAATTTTCCGATCATCTCCTGCAGCCTTGGCAGCCAAGTTAATTTCATCTACCGATCTGATTATTAAACTTTTTCTGTTTGTCTCTATTGTACCGCCCTATTTGGATTAGCTGTAAAAGCCATCTGCGGAGTTGGCAATGTATATACAACTCATACACCTCCGGCCATCCTCCTGCATAAAAGCGTCAGGTTTACATTGTATTTTGAAAGACTTCTTTTAATTTTACCAACTGAACCGAGATTTAACTTATCATATGCGAACTATACAGTTTAGAGAAGCCCTGCGCGAGGCTATGTCAGAGGAAATGCGCCGCGACCAAAGCGTGTTTCTGATGGGTGAAGAAGTAGCAGAATATAATGGTGCTTACAAAGTGAGCCAGGGTATGCTGGACGAATTCGGACCTGAGCGTATAATAGACACTCCTATTGCTGAGCTTGGTTTTGCTGGTATAGGTGTTGGAGCCTCTATGAATGGCCTGCGCCCTATCATTGAGTTCATGACTTTCAACTTCTCATTGGTAGCCATCGACCAGGTTATCAACTCTGCTGCCAAAATGATGTCTATGTCTGGTGGCCAGTATTCTTGCCCTATTGTTTTCCGCGGACCAACTGGTAGCGCTGGTATGTTGTCTTCGCAGCACTCCCAGAACTTTGAAAACTGGTATGCTAACACCCCAGGCCTGAAAGTGGTGGTTCCTTCTAACCCATACGATGCCAAAGGTTTGTTGAAGTCTGCCATTCGTGATAACGACCCTGTTATTTTCATGGAGTCTGAGCAGATGTACGGTGATAAAGGCGAAGTTCCGGAAGAAGAATACCTGATTCCGATCGGTGTTGCTGATATCAAACGTGAAGGTACAGATGTAACCATCGTTTCTTTCGGCAAGATGATGAAAGTAGCCTTGGCTGCTGCTGAAGAACTGGCAAAAGACGGTGTGAATGCCGAAGTAATTGACCTTCGTTCTGTACGCCCGATCGACTATAAAACACTGATTGAATCTGTGAAGAAGACTAACCGCATGGTAGTGGTAGAAGAGGCATGGCCTTTGGCTTCTATTTCTGCTGAGTTAGCTTATCATATCCAGAGCAACGCATTCGATTATATGGATGCACCGGTGAAGCGTGTTACTTGCCGCGATGTACCTCTTCCTTATGCTCCTACGCTTATTGAAGCCTCTCTGCCAAATGTAGAGCGCACCATCGAAGCAGTAAAGCAGGTAATGTATGCTAAAGCTTAGTTTTAGACGCTAGAGATTAGATATTAAACTTAAATATCAGAAATTAGATAAAAGCCACAGGCGAAGCTTCTTATAGGTTTTGCCTGTGGCTTTTTTATGAAGAGCAAAAGCTGATTTACTGCACCACTTAACTTCGAATCAGTGCACGCCTTTCACCAAATTTATATGTCACCTTCATTATGTGGTGTCGCCGATTATTAATTCTTAATTTGGCAAAGCATTAATGCCTTTTCTTAGTGCCTCGTGTAGGGACAGCCGAAAGCGGGTCCTCAGGCCAATGGTGCTTCGGATAACGTCCACGCAAATCTTTCCTGACCTCGAAATAACCGCTATTCCAGAAACTGCGCAGATCTTTGGTAACCTGTACGGGCCTGGATGCAGGTGAGAGCAGATGCATTAATACAGGCACCTTACCACCAGCAATTCTTGGTGTATCGAGCATGCCGAATACTTCCTGTAAGCGCACAGCCAGTACAGGACTGGCAACATCTGTATAATCCAGGGCAATACGTGAGCCACTCGGCACCTGCAGATGTGAAGGTGCTAATCTGTCCATTTCCTGCCGTTGCTCCCAACTTAGCTCAGTCAGCAGTAATTCATTAAAATCTAACCTGGATACCTGGTCCAGCGACCTCAGCCCTGCCAGGTGTGGCAACAGCCAGCGCTCCATTGTAGATGCCAGGGCAGTATCTGATACATCAGGCCAGCCTGCGGGGTTCAGCTCTTGCAGAAACGCAAGTCTTTGCCTTGTCTTTTTTGCTTCGTCCGACCAGGGCAGCCGCTCCACTCCCCTCTCCTGCAGAGCTTCTAGCAAGGCACTGGCCACTACATCAGGATCAGGTTTTGCCAGGTTAGCCTCTTCCAGCACCAAGGCTCCTAAACGCTTGAGCTCCCGGGCCACCACTTTTTCAGCCGTTACATCCCATTTTACTTCCTGCAGCACTTCTACCTGTTCAGCAAAATGTGCCAGAATCTCAGCTTTTAAAACGGGGGCAGCCAATAAAACCCGTGCTGCCTTTCCTGTTTCCAAATGTGCTACACCATAAAAAGCTGCTTCTGAAAACAGCTCTGTTGCCAGCGATGCTCTCTGTCCTGTTACCAGTCTCACCCGGCCTGAACTTTCCAACTGAGCTAATCGATCAGGATAAGCCAGTGCTGTCAGTAAACCTGTTGCATCCAGGTTTAATCTATGCTCCGTAATACGCAGACGCTGGCGCAGATTCCGGGCTTGCTCCTTCACCCTTCTCAAAGCATTTTCGTCTGTCACAAAACCCGGTATTTGCGGCCTTTTACCTTCTAATAGCTCCAGCCGCAGGTGCAAATCGGGCAGCACCTCGCCCTGCCCTGCCTGCATGGGCTTCAGAATATCTTTTTCTGAAAGTAATGCTGCCAATGCACAGGCAGTAGCTCCAAATCCCAGTTCATAGCCCCGCATAACTAGGTGCCCCAGTCTCGGGGGCAGCCCTAGAGATGCCAACGCTTTTCCATGGCTGGTCGGGTTGCCAGCCACATCAATTGCCTCAAGCCTTAGCAGAAGATCCCGGGCCAGTGCAAGCGCCGCAGCCGGGGGAACATCCAGCCATTTGAGAGCTGTTACATCTTTTGTACCCCAGATTGCCAGTTCCAGAGCAAGACCAGCCAGATCGGCCTCTCTTATTTCAGGTTCCTGGCGGGGTGGCAACTGCAGTTGATCGGCCGTTGACCATAACCTATAACAACTGCCAGGCCCTAAACGGCCTGCCCGGCCTCTTCGCTGATCGGCGGCTGCCTGCGAAACAGGTATGGTAGCCAGCGTTGTTAAGCCAGTGCGGGGGATAAACTTGGGAACCCGTGCAAAGCCTCCGTCAATCACTATTTTTACACCTTCAATTGTTAAGCTGGTTTCGGCTATACTGGTGGCAAGCACCACTTTTCTGCGGCCTTTCGGTGCAGGCTGAATAGCAGCTAGTTGTTTGGAAAGGGCCAGGTCGCCGTGCAGAATATGCAGGTCTGTAGTAACCGGCAGTCGCTCCTCCAACTGCCGGGCAACACGCTTCATTTCGCCCATGCCAGGCAAAAATACCAGTATATCTCCCTCCTCATGCTTTTCCAGGGCAAGCCGGATATGCTTAGGTACTAAATGAGAAAGCCGCTCTGCCGGGCGGGTTCCTGCAGCAGCCACCTCTACAGGTGCTAAATAATGTGTTTCCACGGGAAACTGGCGGCCTTCGCTGCGCACCACCGGGGCTTCCAGCCACGCGCCAACTGCAACAGCATCCAGTGTAGCACTCATTACCAGCAAGCGCAGGTCCGGGCGCAGGACAGCCTGTGCATCAAGCGCAAGGGCTAATCCGAGATCGGCCTGCAGGTTCCGCTCATGAAACTCATCAAAAATTATAGCTGCTACACCTTCCAGAGCCGGGTCTTCCTGCAACAGGCGTGTCAAAATGCCTTCTGTCACGACCTCAATTTTTGTTTCACCGGAAACCACATGCTCCATCCGCACCCAGTAGCCCACCGTATGGCCGATAAGCTCTCCCAGCAGGGCAGACATTCGCTCTGCGGCGGCACGTGTTGCCAGGCGGCGAGGCTCCAGCAACAGGATCTTTCCTTTATTTCTCCAGGCAGCATTTAAGAGCGCCAGAGGCACCAGTGTCGTTTTACCGGCACCGGGAGGTGCTTCCAACACCACCCGCGTATGCTTTTCGAGGGTGTGCAGCAGGTCCGGGAGGGCATCTTTAACGGGAAGATCAGGCAGGGAAAAAAGAAATTCTGATGTCGGCATAGTCCCGTAAAGTTCGGGAATGTTTTTTAATTCTGCTTCTTTTGCCACCAAGGCAACCAGCCGGAGCAGGAAAGAAAAAGTTTGTAAAAGCTAAACTCAACAAGGATGCCCGTTTGTTCTAATCAGGATCTGCAGTAATATCTTTTGTGCGGGCTGCAGACGGGGCTTAAATGATGACTAAGAAGTGAAATTTTATAACGGCCACCCATTTAAAGCTTTTCAGAGGCTATATGGAGTGCCAAAAAGAAGGAAATAAAAATATAAAAAATTTAGTTCTTTAAATTATGAACTAACGGAACAATACACTACCTTTGTGCTGTTGAGTAGGTATGATAACAACGAAATTAATGGAATTAACAGAAAATAAAAAGGCCCTTGTAGAGAAGATTGGTATCTTCTACGAAAACGTAGGTTTGCAGCCTGCTGCAGCACGTGTGATGGGACTGCTTTGGCTTTCTGATAGTCCTGAACTAACATTTGATGAAATTACCTCTGCCTTATGCATCAGCAAAAGCGCTACCAGCAATGCTGTTAACCTGCTTTTGCAAACAGGCCAGCTGGAATATATCACCTTCACCGGTGACAGAAAAAGATACTTCAGGTTGAAAGTTTCAAACTGGCGTGAGAACTTTGCTGATAAGATCCAGGGCTTAACAAAATTCAAAGATCTGTTAACACAGGTGCTGGAAGTAAGAACCAAAGAAACAACAGCATATAACCAGAATATAAAAGAGCTGAGCAGCTTTTTAGAGTTTGTTCAGCAGGAACTGCCTAACCTTCTTAAAAAGTGGGAAGAACAAAACAGCTAATTTTTTTATCATTTTAGTTCTTTTATTTCTGAACCAAACATAATTATATAAACCAACTAATAATTTATAAACCGTGATCAAGAAGCATTTACTACTAAGTCTCCTCCTTTTGCTTGGCGTGAGGTTTAGTTATGCACAAAACCAGTCAGGAGGCAATGTACTGACATTACAGGAGGCACTGCAGTACGCCACCAGCAATAACATAGGGATTCAGAAAGCACTACTGGATGAAAAAGGTGCTGAATACATGATAAAGGAAACCAAAGGCTCTGGTTTGCCACAGATTAATGGTACAGGACAATTAAGTATTTATCCGTCTATTCCTACTCAGTTGCTACCAGGTGAAATTGTTGGAAAGCCAGGAACTTATGTTCCAGTACAATTTGGCACAAAGTATAATGCCAATGCGGGTTTTGAGCTATCTCAACTCATCTTTAGCAAATCATACTTTGTAGGTTTAGAAGCTGCTCAAACTACGCGTGACCTGTATGAGCTTCGCACCAGAATGAGCCAGGAGGATGTGATATACAATGTTAGCTCGGCCTATTTACTAGCACTTCAGACGAAAGAGCAGTTTAACTCGGTGGAAGCCAACTTCAATCGCCTGGTGCAACTGGAGAAAATACTTACACTGCAGTACAAGAATGATTTTGCCAAGAAAGTAGACGTTAACCGCATTACCGTTAACAAAACGAACCTGGAAAATCAGCGCCAGGCATTGGCAACAGCTTATGAGCAACAGAAGAATGCGCTGAAGTTTTTCATAGGCATGCCCCTGGATCAGCAAATTGAAATAGAAAACAATGCCACGCTGGACAATGTAGCATTACCTGTTAATACCAATGCTGCTGATGTGCTGACACAACGTGTAGATTACCAGTTACTGCAAGCCCAGAAAAAACTGTATGGCCTGAACATTGAAAACATCAGGGGAAAAGCTTTTCCTACATTAGCAGGATTTGGCCAGTACTCATACCAGGCGCAGCGCAAGGAATTTAACTTCTTTGATACTAATCAGCCTTGGTTTAACACCTTTGTGTTAGGCGTTAGATTAAATATACCGGTTTTTGATGGCTTTCAGAGAAAGAACCAGTTAAAGCAGGCCCAGATTGAAATGCAGAAAACTGATCTGGATATTACAAACCTGACACTTGGCACACAACTGAGTCTGGATAATGCTTTGAAGCAAATTGCAACCAGCCAGTTGACTATTCAAAACCAGGAACGAAATGTAAGCCTGGCCCAGGAGGTATATGATACCACCAACGATCTGTACAAAGAAGGTCTTTCTCCTCTTACGGATTTACTGGATGCAGAAGTAAGCTTAAGAGAAGCACAGACTAACCTGAACAACGAAAGACTAAAATATAAAATCGCACAGCTGGATTATATGAAAGCCAGAGGTGAACTGAATAACCTAATTAAATAACATCAATTCTGTACATACAATAAAATGAAAAAACTGATTTATATCCTCGTTGTTGTGATCCTGATAGGCGCTGTTGCCTTTACTCTCAACAAGAACAAACAGGAAATGACAGAAAAAGCTGCCGTAGCTGAGATCAGAAGTGAAGCTATTCCGGTTGCCATTACAGAACCAAAAGTAGAAAAACTGGATAAGTCCTTTATAGCGCAGGGTAACTTCAGGCCATACCAAAGCCTGACATTAACTTCTGAAACACAAGGACAGGTACTGCGCGTGTTAAAACGCAAAGGTGACAGGGTAAAAGCCGGTGAACTGCTGGTGCAGGTAGAAAGCAATACCATGAACGCCGACCTGGCTACTGCTCAGGCCAATTATGAGAAAGCTAAAAGAGATTTAGCCCGTTTTGAGAACCTGGCAGAAGGTGATGCTATCACCAAACGCCAGTTAGAAGAGGCCCGCCTGCAGGTGAACGCGACACAGGCTCAGTTAGTAGCTGCACGTCAGCGCCTTACTAAAACCAACATTACAGCACCTTTCAGTGGTGAGATAAATGAGATCCATGTGGAAGTTGGTTCTTACCTAAACCCGGGTGCAAAACTCTATGACCTTGTAAATGTGGATCGCCTGAAACTGAATGTAAAGGTTTCTGAAGCGGAGGTATTGCTGGTAGAAAGAGGCAGCAAAGTAACTGTAAGAGCAAATGCCGGAGGCGGAGAGGAATACGAAGGTACTGTAACAGCAGTAGCCGCCCAATCCGACCCGACCTTAAAATACGATGTAGAAGTTGAAGTGAAAAACGCTTCAAACAACAATCTGAGGGCTGGTATGTATGGCACAGCTTTCTTTGAAATATCCGATCAGCGTGATGCCCTGCTGTTGCCTCGCCAGGCTATTGTAGGTAGTATACAGGATCCGAGTGTGTATGTGGTGGTAAACCAGAAAGCAGCACTTCGCAAAGTAAGAGTAGGTACTGTAACACAAGACAGAGTTGAGATTCTGGACGGTGTACAGACAGGTGAAAAAGTAGTACAAAGCGGCCAGATTAACCTGCGCGAAGGCATACAGGTAAAAGCCCTCTAATACTAAAGTTAACTCCTTTATTTAACAATCAGGGAATTTAGAAATGAATATAACCAAATTATCCATACAGCGGTCAACCATTGTGGTGGTGGTCTTCACAGTCCTCACACTCCTGGGTGTTGTCAGCTACCAATCGCTTAACTATGAGCTGCTGCCTAAGTTCAGCCCGCCTGTACTTACCATCAGTACCATATATCCGGGTGCTTCGCCAAATGAGGTAGAGAACTCGGTAACGAAAGAAATCGAAGATGCGCTGTCTTCGCTGGAGAACGTGAAAGAAATGAAAAGTACTTCACTGGAAAGCTTTTCCATTATCACGATTCAGCTGAACCAGGGTACCGATGTAGACCTTAGCTTACAGGACGCACAACGTAAGATCAACACCATCCTGGCTAGATTGCCGGACGATGCTGATGCGCCGACGCTAAACAAATTCGACTTCGACGACCTGCCTATCATTAAGATGGGTGCTACCGCAAACCTGACAGCAACAGAATTCTACGACCTGATCGACAAGAAGGTAAAACCTGAACTGTCGCGCGTACCAGGTATGGCTGCCATTAAAATCTTAGGTGGCCAGGAGCGTGAGATCAAGGTAAACATAGATGCAAACAAACTGGAAGCCTATGGCCTTTCTATTCTGCAGGTTCAACAGAAGATCCGCAACTCTAACCTGGACTTCCCTACTGGTAAAATCAAGCAGGAAAGCGGGCAGACACAGATTCGTCTGGCTGGTAAATTTGAGTCGCTGGACCAACTGCGCAGCCTGATCATCCGGGAAGACCAGAACGGGATAGTACGCCTTGCTGACCTGGCAGAAGTACAGGATACGCAGAAAGATACGGAAGTATTAACCCGCGTAAACCAGAACGCTTCGGTAGGTATCACTATACAGAAGCAGTCGGATGCCAACGCCGTGGAAGTAAGCCGCCTGACAAAAGAGGCGCTTGCCAGACTGGAGCAGACCTATACTGCCGAAGGACTGAAATTCAATATTGCCAGCGACTCTTCGGACTTTACGCTGGAGGCAGCCGATTCGGTAATGCACGACTTAGTAATTGCGGTTATACTGGTAGCTGTGGTGATGCTCTTATTCCTGCACTCGCTGCGCAACGCGGTAATTGTAATGATTTCGATTCCGGCCTCGCTCGTGGCTACCTTTATAGCCATGTACCTGCTCGGCTTCTCTCTTAACCTGATGTCGTTGCTGGCACTCTCGCTGGTGGTTGGTATCCTGGTGGACGATGCCATTGTGGTAATTGAGAACATTCACCGCCACATGGAGATGGGTAAGAATCCGGCTCAGGCTGCCTATGACGGTATCCGTGAGATTATGGCAACTGTAACCTCTATTACCCTGGTAATTGTGGTTGTGTTTATTCCGATTGCCCTTTCAAGCGGCCTGGTGTCAGACATTCTGCGTCAGTTTGCGGTGGTGGTAGCCGTGGCAACCATGATCTCCCTGTTCGTAGCCTTTACACTGATTCCGCTGCTTGCCAGCCGTTTCTCTAAACTGGAGCACGTATCGGACAAGAATATGTTTGGCCGGTTTATACTTGCATTCGAGCGCCTGCTGGACCGCATCATCGATGGCTTTACAGATACCCTGAAGTGGGCCTTCAACCATAAGTTCATCACGCTGGGTGTAACAATCCTGCTGCTGGTTGCTTCGTTTATGCTGGTTCCGTTCGGCTTTATCGGTTCAGAGTTTATACCTGCCGGCGACCGTGGCGAAGTAAGTCTTCAGCTGGAATTACCGAAGAATGCCACAGTAGAGCAAACAAACTTTGCTACCAAGCAAGTTGAACAGTATTTGCAGGCTATTCCTGAAGTAAGCAGAATATTTACTACAGTAGGTACTACTTCTTCGGCACAGGAAGGCCAGAATACAGCCTATAAGGCAGACGTATCGGTAACGCTGGTAGATGTGAAGGAACGTAACTTCAGCACCGACCAGTTTAGCCGCCAGGCCAAGGCAGACATTGAAAGCCAGATACCTGATGTGGAAGTAACACCTGTACCTGTAGGTCTGGTTGGTAACTCACAGGCTCCGATCCAGCTTATTATCTCTGGCTCCAACCTGGACTCCGTAATGTCTTTCTCTCAGAAAGTAATGGCAATTACTGAAAGTGTAGACGGTACAGTAGACGTGGAAACGTCGGTGGAAGGTGGTAACCCTGAGATTGAAGTAGTGGTAGATCGTGACAAGATGGCGAGTGTCGGTCTGTCGCTGGAAAACGTAGGTGCAAGCATGCAGCTGGCTTTCAGCGGTAACTCCGATGTGACGTTCCGTTCCGGTACAGAAGATTATGACATCAACATCCGCCTGGATGAGTTTGACCGCCGTAGCGTAACCGACATTGGCAACCTGTCCTTCGTGAACAGCCAGGGAAGGCTGGTACGCCTGGCGCAGTTTGCAGATATTAAACAGGCAACTGGTCCGTCGCAGCTGGAGCGTTACAACCGTGTAACTTCTGTCACCGTCAATTCACAGGTAATTGGTCGTCCTTCCGGTTCGGTAGGTGCTGATATCCAAGCCAAAATAGCCGAGATTAAAATGCCTGCCGGTGTAAGCATCGAGTTTGGCGGTAACCTGAAAAACCAGAGCGAAGGTTTTGGCACATTGGGTATTGCCTTGCTGGCCTCCATCATCTTCGTTTACCTGATCATGGTGGCGCTGTACGATTCTTATATTTATCCGCTGGTAGTATTGTTCTCTATACCTCTGGCGATTATCGGTGCCTTGCTGGCCCTGGCGCTGGCTGCCCAGTCTCTGAGTATCTTCTCTATCCTGGGTATTATCATGATGATCGGTCTGGTTGCCAAGAACGCGATTATGGTGGTTGACTTTACCAACAACCTGAAAGCCGAGGGCGTGGCAGTGAAAGAAGCCTTGATAGAAGCTGTTCGAATCCGTTTCCGCCCTATCCTGATGACAACGCTGGCGATGGTAATAGGTATGTTGCCTATCGCGTTGGCCGGAGGTTCTGTGGCTGCCACTAAAAATGGCCTGGCCTGGGCGCTGATTGGTGGTCTGAGCTCATCTATGTTCCTGACCCTGATCGTGGTGCCAATCATCTACTATGGCTTCGACCGCATTATGGCGAAGTTCGGACTGGATAAGAAAACAGAGATCGTTCTAATTGACAAGACTGCAGAAGAACTTGAAAAAGAAACTGCAGAACTGGAAGAGAAGAAGCTTTCTCACGCTATTTAACCGACTGGCATACATAAAAAAAGCCTTTGCTGATACGTCCGGCAAAGGCTTTTTTTATGCAGTATCTAACGGTGGTACAGGTCTGCCATATTGTTCTAATGCAAAAAAGTGTTGCTGTTAAAATCTTATATGTGCGAAAATAGCTTTAATGGTGCTATTTCAGAGGACTTTTTCATTTTTTTATTCGAAGAAGCTAAACAATAGAATTACTCTATACGTTTTCATTAGGAACAATAAAAAATCATTAACCAAAATTTAAACTATGGAAACCTCAGCAAAAGAATTAAAAAATAAAGCAGACAACGTTAATCCGGATCACAAAGAAGGACCAGTAGCATCGGCAATTGAAAAATATACTTCTAAGCTACCTTCTGATGTATTCTTATGGGCAGCATTAGGCTCAATGGCTGTGTCTGCTACATTAAAGATCATGAAGAAAGATGAAGAAGCTTTGTTTGTCGGCCAATGGCCTGCACCGTTTTTGCTTTTAGGTGTGTACAACAAAATAGTAAAAGAAGCAGGCTACGAAAACGACAAATAGTTTTCTGAAGTTAATTAATATAGCCTGCGATAAATGATCTCAGGCAAAAACAAAGCGGCCCCTCTTCTATTAGAAGAGGGGCCGCTTTGTTTTTGCCTGACTAGCCGGTCAGTTGATTATAAGATTTAGAGAGCAAAATCCTCTGATTCAACTTTCAATCTCTTCCAACTGCTGCATATCTTCTTCTGAAAGCGAGATATTTACAGCATTATAGTTATCCTCCAAGTGTTTTACTTTAGAGGTACCCGGTATCAGTAGAATGTTGGGCGAACGGTGCAGCAGCCAGCTCAGCGCAATCTGGTGTGGGGTAGCACTGTGCTTTTCGGCCATTTCGGTAAGCTTCTCCATACTTTGCTTGTTGTTAGCGTTCAATGGGTTCCAGGGTATAAAAGCCATCCCCTGCTCTTCGCAATACTCCAGCTCCGCCTCCCATTTCCTGAAATCGACGCTGTACTTATTTTGCACCGATACCACCTTTACAAACTCCTGGGCCTTTTTAATCTGCTCCACGGTTACCTCGGAAAGGCCGATATGTTTCACCAGCCCCTCTTCCTGTACCCGCTGCAGAAACTCCAGGGTCTTCTCGTAAGGCACTTCCGGATCTACGCGGTGCAGCTGGTATAAATCAATCTGGTCTACTTTCAGCCGCTTCAGGCTGCCCTCCAGCGCGCCCTGCAAATAATCAGGGTCTGCATTGATAGGCCATACGTTGGGGCCGGTACGGGTTAAGCCTCCTTTGGTAGCTATTACCAAGCCTTCAGGATAAGGCTGTAAGGCTTCGGCAATCAGTTCCTCTGAAACATGAGGACCATAACTGTCAGCCGTGTCAATAAAGTCTATGCCCAGTTCCACTGCCCGCTGTAACACCCGTATTGCCTCGTCTCTATCTTTGGGAGGTCCCCAGATACCTTCTCCGGTGATACGCATAGCTCCAAATCCCATCCGGTTCACGGTAAAGTCACCCCCAATGGTAAAAGTCTTTTCGAAAGACGGAGTTTTTTGATCTGCCATTTAAATTTTCTTTTTATAAATATTGAAAATCATTTGCCACCCATACAGCAGCAACTACAAATAATAGTACGCTTGCCACAAATTATAGATTAAAACTGTACCTGTTTACAGCAGACGCCCTATTACATGTGCTCTAAATGCTTTAGCAATTAGCTTCCGAAGCATTATTTCCTTGTTTCGTGAGAGAGCAGGCGACCGGGCTAACGTCCCCTGTTGGTATCATTGAAGGGCATACCTGCGTTAGTAAAACCTACTGTTGATTATCTTTGCACTTGAAACGGGTGATTGTTTGCTCTTTTTTACAGGAGAGGGGAAATGCAAACCTATTTCAGTGTTATAACAAATAAATAGTTTATTCGCAATATCATGAGTAGCAATAAAAAACAACTGGCCGATACAGCTTTATCTGTACTCGACCTGGTACCTGTTTTGGCAGGTAAAACAATACATGATTCGTTTACGAACAGCCTTAACCTGGCACAGCAGGCAGAACAGTTCGGCTATAAGCGTTACTGGCTTGCCGAGCACCACAATATGGCCGGTATCGCCAGTTCTGCCACATCCGTTCTGATTGGCTTTATAGCCGGCGGAACTTCCACTATCCGGGTAGGTTCGGGAGGCATTATGCTTCCGAACCATGCGCCGCTTGTTGTGGCAGAGCAGTTCGGAACCCTCGAAGCCTTGTATCCCGGAAGAATAGATTTAGGTTTGGGACGCGCTCCGGGATCTGATCAGCTAACAGCCATGGCTTTACGCCGCGATTTAAGAGGCGCCGGCGAAGATTTTCCGGAGAATGTGCAGGAGCTCCGCAATTACCTGGGTCCGCACGATCCTACAGCACGGGTAAGAGCAGTGCCTGGTGAAGGTTCTGACATACCTGTCTGGATACTTGGCTCCAGCACATTCGGCGCACAACTGGCAGGCATACTCGGTTTACCATACGCGTTTGCCAGCCACTTTGCACCTACCAGCCTGCATGCGGCCCTGAAGGTATACCGCGATAGCTTTCAGCCATCGGAGCAGCTACAGGAGCCCTATGCCATGGCTTGTGTTAATGTTGTGGCAGCCGATACCGACGAAGAAGCCCAGCACCTCGCAACCACTCTATACCTGTCTTTTCTGAATGTGATCAGGGGCACACCGAATAAAATGTCGCCGCCTGTCGAGAGCCTCGACGAGCACTGGGATGCCAACGAACGTTATGCCGTGCAGCAGATGCTCCGCTATTCTTTTATAGGCGGACCGGCTACTATCGAGCAGGGCCTGCAAAGCTTCCTGGATGAGACACAGGTAGATGAGCTTATGGTTACTTCTCATATCTACGATCATGCTGCCAGGGTACATTCTTATAAACTGCTTTCTGAGATTACCAAGGCAGTAGCAAAATAAGTATGTAATTTTAAAGTAAAAGGGCCCCACCTGCTATAGCAGGTGGGGCCCTTTTACTTTGTATACGTTTGTTCTGCTTCTAAAAGATGCCTAAAAATTTCTTCCGCTTATAAATGTTATCTAAGTCTTTTTCGAATAGCGTATAAGGGTCGCTGTAAAATTTGATAAAGTCAGGCACACTTTCATGACCAGGATAAGGAGCATAGTAGTGGGTTGGGCTACGCATATCGTTTCGCCACACCAGCACATAAGCCAATCGCAGGTCATCCCGTTTCATCACCTTCAGCAGTGTTTCCGTCCACCAGGTTGGGTTAGGAATCGACTCCAGTCCGGTTTCGGTAAAGGCAGCCAGTTTGCCTGCTTTTATCGCATAGTCTGATACAATTTTCAGTTTTCTAAAGGCAGTTTCCAGGTCATACCTGTCGCGCCCCATATCTGCGTAATTGTCCATTCCCACCATATCTACCCATTCATCCCCAGGGTAACGCTCCAGAAAATCTGCCTCTGACTCAAATTTATTATCAGGCGAAAACGCATAGATAAAGTTATGCACCCCCAGGCTGTCGCGCAGGTAAGAAACAGTAAAGCGCCAGAGCGTAATAAAGTCTTCGCGGGATGTATGGGGAGCACCCCACCAGAACCAGCCACCGTCAAACTCATGATATGGCCTGAAAATTACGGGCACTAAGTTTCCATCTGCTCCTTTGATACTATGCGCCCATTCCCCGATACCATTCAATATTTCCTTATACTGCTCATGGGCTTCACCACCGGGTATAAGCATAGGCACTGCTGCAACCGATACAGAATCGGCCCAGTAAAAACCACCCTGGGAAACAGGGTTTGAAAAGTGCCAGGCTACCGTAGTCAGGCCTCCCCTGTTATAGGTGTCCACAACATTGTTGCGCAGGTCTTCTTTCGCTTTTTGAATTGCCTCCGGTGCCCGGCCTGAAAAACCGCTAAAGTCAACACCAATAACTGCAGGATGCGAACCTGTTACAGACTTTACATCGGAACGGCCTGGCTCATTTCTCCAGCCGTGCCCGTACTCCGTAGCGTGCTGATGCCCGAACAGGGTATGATTTTGAGAAAGCTTCCGGAGATTCTTAAACAAGGCTTTGGTTTCTGCCGTTGCCTTCGCATCGATTGGCTTAGCTTTCTGAGCATGTAGACAGCCAGCAGTAAGTATAAGGAATATTAGCGTGAGTAAAAGGTTTCTCTTCATGAAGGGATTTAACTTTATTCTAAGCAAGAGGTTGCAAGGTATATCCTGCGTCGGGATAAACAAAATGATAAGGCCCCCGGGAGAAAGCGCCATTTCTGACTTTGAATCTTACAACTAGCCACTATAGCATATTGTGGATTTATCTATATCTTTAGTGAGAACAAACAACTACTTATATGAAGACAAAGTACCTGCTTACAGCCTTTATCCTGCTATTTTTTTCCTTCTCGTTTGCGCAGGCACAATCAGCGGCCAGACCAGCTATACGCCTGAACCACATTGCTATATATGTACAGAACCTGGAAAAGAGTACTTCTTTTTATAAAAATGTACTTCAATTGGAAGAAATACCGGAGCCCTTCCACGATGGTTTGCATACCTGGTTTAGCATGGGTGCAGCCGGACAGCTTCATTTGATAAAAGGGGCAAATGGTACTGTTGAACGGAACAAGAATGACCATTTATGCTTCAGTGTGGCTTCTATTGACGATTTTATAGCTAACCTTCAGAACCATAAGGTAAAATTTACAGATTGGCCCGGCACAGCTCAGAAACCCACTGTGCGTGTAGACGGTGTAAAACAGATCTATTTCCAGGACCCCGACGGCCACTGGATAGAAATAAACAACGACTTTAGGTAGTTTGAAAGTAAAAAGGTTAAAATGTTTGAAAGTGGTTTGACCTACAAAGCCGACTATACACTTGGCATTGTAAAAAATTAGTCTACTAAAGCTAACACTTTATCATTCTAAATTTCTATCCCCAAAGGCTGAGTTGGGTTGGCTTTTGCTGTAGTTTGGGTGGTAAGGCGGTTCCGGTACAGGTAATATGATATACGGGGGTTTCTTCGAAACGGGAGGCAACTACCACTTCTGTACCTTCTGCATACTTATTGAACAGCTCATAAACCAGATCAGTCGAATTGTTGTCTTTAGATAAGTGTGATAGCAGTACATGGCTCATGAAAGCAGGCTTGTAGCCTGTAAAGAGGTTCAGCGCCTGGCGGTTTGATAAATGTCCGTGCCCGCCTCTGATCCGCTTCTTCAGGTGATACGGGTAACGGCCCTGTTCCAGCATTTTCTCATCGTAATTCGCTTCCAGAAATACAGCGTGGCAGGTCTGGAAATGCTGAATTACATGATCACAGGGAGCACCAATATCAGTAAATACGCCAATAGTCACATCGCCACACGAAACGATAAAGCTGTGCGGATCGGCAGCATCATGAAATTTAGGAAAGGCTGTAACAGTGAAACTGCCAACCTGAACAGGAGCATAGGCACAGAAAGAGAGTAATTCTACTTTATCAAACGACAGCCTGGCATAGTTTAGGGTATCCGCTGTTATATAAACAGGAATTTTATATTTCCTGGCCAGCACAGGTACTCCTTTAATATGATCTGAATGCTCATGCGATACAAAAATAGCCTTTACTTTATGCATCGAAAGGCCCAGCCGGCGCATACGCTTCTCGGTTTCAAGACAGGAAATACCTACATCCACCAGCACGGCCTCCTGCTGGTTTCCGATATAATAACAATTCCCATTGCTTCCCGAATTTAAAGATGTGATGGCTACTGACATACTTCCACAAAGAAACAGCTTTTTCAGCTGTTAATCAACCCACTGCAGCCCCTCTTTAGTAACCCTGTAAATTAATATCGTCGGTAGGCAGCATGGGAACACGCTTGCCCATTTTCTTTTGTATGATACGGAAGTGGTGTTCATCTTCCGGCGTTACCAAAGAGATTGCTTTCCCGGATGCTTCTGCTCTGCCTGTTCTGCCAATCCGGTGCACATAGTCTTTCGGCGAACGCGGCAGCTCGTAATTAATCACGAAGGGCAGAAATTTAATATCTATACCGCGTGAGGCCAGGTCAGTTGCGACCAATACCCTTATTTTACCTGCTTTGAACTGCTTGAGAGCTTCGGTTCTGCCTCCCTGGCTTTTCTCGCCATGAAAGGCCGCCGCTGCTACACCGTTTTTCATAAGCTTCCCGACCACATTGTCTGCCGCCCTGATAGAGGAAGTGAATACCAGCACCTGCTCCATATTCTCCTGCTGAATCAGGTAACGCAGTAAAGGCCCTTTGCGCTCAGCCGGAGTCTGGTAAGCTACCTGATCGATCAAATCGGGAACAACAGCCTCTTCCTCAATTTCGATTCTGAATGGATCCTGCAGTAAGTCGCTCAGGTAAGCCTCTACTTCTTCGCCTTTGGTAGCGGAAAATAGAATATTCTGTCTTTTTGCCGGCAGCAGCGCCAGCACCTTGTTCACCTCTTCCTGAAAGCCCAGGTTCAGCATTTTATCGGCCTCATCCAGCACCAGCACCTCTACCTCGGAAAGGTGTACCGCGTTGGAAGAAATGAGATCAAGTAACCTTCCGGGAGTAGCTACCAGTACCTCCACACCACTCAGCTGCATCATCTGCGGATTAATGGAAACCCCTCCGAATACCGCCAGCGACTTTACCCGGCGCAACAGGTGCCTGCTGAAAGCCTGAAACACCTCCCCTACCTGCACCGCCAGTTCCCGGGTTGGCACCAGCACCAATGCTTTAATGTACCTGTTACGGGAAATCTTCTTGTTTTTAAGCAACTCGAGCACCGGTAATACATAGCCTGCTGTTTTCCCGGAGCCTGTCTTGGCTATTCCAGTTACATCCTTTCCTTTTAAAATGGCAGGAATGGCCTCTGACTGAATCGGGTAAGGCTGTGTATAACCGAGGTCTTCTATGGCTTTTAGAAGAGGAGCAGACAAACCAAGAGAAGCAAATGACATAGCGTTGGGGTTAAGTTGATAAGCTTTGGCCTCAAAGTTACTAAATTTCTTCTGCCTTATGGCACATCTGAAACGACACTTAGTCGCAAAGCCCTCCCAGAGCTGGCTTGTTCGATTGAGTTAGCTGCGTCTTAAAATATTTCGGTGCAGGATATAGCAAACCTTTAGAGGCACAGGCAGCCAGTTTTACAGGAAATTTATTCAGATTTACTAACATAATTCATCGTTTTGTTTAATAAACAGAAACATAAGTATGCCTTTACGTATTTATAGCAGATTCCCGAATACTACTTAGATTAAACAAAATGGTTAAAAAGAGTGCCAAGCAGGCTGTGAAGGATGTGCTGAAGATTGAGTTGGAGGAACAGCATTCTCAGGAACTTTACTATAGCATCTGTGCCTTCCTGATGGAAAAACACGAGTTATGCTACATTGATATTATCGAGTTTAAATATGCACTCCTGCTCGACGATTATGACCAGGACCTGGTAGATTACCTGGTGATGGAGTATGTGCTGGACAAAATGAAAAAGCAGCATGGCCTTATACTTGCAACGCTTACTTATCTGGTAACAAGTAAGTCCTGAAAACCGCAAACCTTTAGGTTTTAACTTGTGCCCTACTTAATCATCTAATTTAACGGCATCATATTCAGCTTATATATTATTAGATATCTTATACATTATAGAAATATACTTCTTCTTTTTCCTATGCTTTATTATTTGTAAGTTAAGGCTTCCAAATAAGCACTAATTCAACTATATATGAAGCACAGGTTATTTCTGTTAGTCTTTCTGATAGGCTATAGCGGCGGTGTATTTGCCCAAGACTATACCGTACAATCTCCCGATGGCAAGATAAAGGCAACAGTAGATGTAAAAGATAAAATTACATACGCTGTTACGCATGAAGCAGATCAGGTAATTGCTCCCTCTCCAATTTCCTTGAAACTTACTACCGGAGAAACGCTCGGGGCAAAACCCAGGGTACGCAACACAAAGCGTAATACTGTAAACCAAACCATCCAGGCCCCGATTTATAAAAAAGCCCAGGTTACCGATCATTACAACGAGCTGGTATTAAACTTTAACGGTGATTACAGTGTGATATTCAGGGCGTACAACGATGGGGTTGCCTACCGCTTTGCCACCTCCAGAAAAAAAGACTTTACAGTAGAGGGCGAAGAAGCAACTTTTAACTTTAATGCCGATTATAAAGCCATTGTGCCTTATGTAAAGCAGTATGAGAAAAACTCAATTGAGCAACAGTTCTGGAATTCGTATGAAAACACCTATACCCACGCACCACTTTCCGGGCTGGATCCGGAAAGGCTGGCTTTTTTACCTTTGGTAGTGGAAGTAGCCAATGGCAAGAAAGTCTGTATCACTGAATCTGACCTGGAAAGTTATCCTGGCATGTACCTGATCAACAGGAACGGCCAAAACAGTTTAACAGGTGTATTTGCACCTTACCCGAAAACCATAGAGCAAGGCGGCCATAACCAGTTGCAGTTACTCGTGAAAGAGCGTGAAAACTACATCGCCAAAGCCAAAGGTACCCGCAACTTCCCCTGGCGTGCAATTATAATAGCGGCGCAGGACAAAGAACTTGCTAACAATGATATGGTGTACAAACTGGCTTCTGCCTCCCGTGTAAAAGATGCGTCCTGGATAAACCCGGGCAAAGTAGCCTGGGACTGGTGGAACGACTGGAACATAGCGGGTGTAGACTTTAAATCGGGGGTAAACAACCCGACTTATAAATATTACATTGATTTTGCATCTGCCAACAACATCGAGTACGTGATCCTGGATGAAGGCTGGGCTGTAAATCTGCAGGCTGATCTGATGCAGGTGGTACCGGAAATAAACCTGGAAGAATTACTTAGCTATGCTAAGCAAAAGAATGTCGGTATTATTCTTTGGGCCGGCTACCACGCTTTTGACCGCGACATGGAAAAGGTGGCCAAGCATTATGCAGCCATGGGCGTAAAAGGATTTAAAGTTGACTTTATGGATCGGGACGACCAGATGGCCGTGGATTTTTACTACAGAGCCGCCGAGACAGGAGCCCGCCATAAATTACTGATCGATTTTCATGGTGCCTACAAACCAACCGGTTTGCAGAGAACTTATCCGAACGTGATCAATTTTGAAGGTGTACACGGTTTGGAGCAAATGAAGTGGTCGGCCCCCGAGGTAGACCAGGTAACATACGATGTAACCATACCCTTTATACGCATGCTGGCTGGCCCAATGGATTATACACAAGGTGCCATGCGCAATGCCTCCAAAGGAAACTATCGCCCGATCAACTCCGAGCCGATGAGCCAGGGCACACGTTGCCGGCAACTGGCAGAATATGTAATTTTTGAATCTCCGCTCAACATGCTGGCCGATAATCCATCCGTTTATATGAAAGAACCCGAAAGCACAAAATTCATTGCTTCGGTACCGGAAGTCTGGGACAATACAATAGCCCTGGAAGGAAAAATTGCTGAGCACGTGGCACTGGCCCGCCGCAAAGGAGATGTATGGTATGTTGGTGCACTTACCAACTGGGATGCCAGAGAAATGGAGCTGGACCTGTCTTTTTTAGGGGATGGCAACTACAGAGCAGAGGTTTTCAGAGACGGTGTGAATGCGAACCGTACCGGCTCCGACTATAAACATGAAACCATAGAAATTCCGCAGAACAGGAAGCTGAAAATTGCTATGGCGCCAGGAGGAGGCTACGTAGCCAGGATTTTTAAACAATAAAAAGAAAAGAGCCGGCATACATTGTGTTCCGGCTCTTTTGCTTTAGTGCACTGCCACGCTTACTTACTCGCTTTCTTATCAAAGGCACGTAGTTCCTCATCAATTTTCTGGTTCCAGCGTTCCTGGGCCAGCCGATCAAGCCCATGCCGTGTCTCCATATCATATTGTTCCTGCATACGGTTCATCTCCCTGAAAGACTCAATATACTGGTACTGCATAATGCTGTTATAGTCGGCCACTGTCAGGTTTTCGGGCTGCACCTTTTGCTTGTACCGCTCGGACACCAGCTTTACAATATCAAAATGGCGCTGCTCATGGTTCAGCCCGTAAGGGTCTTTCCCGGCTCTCACCCACGAGTAGTCCTTCACCATAAACACGCGCATCGTCAGATAAATATTAATAATCCCCTTTTCAACTTCAAAACGGCTCTCGTATCCAAAGCTCGGGAAAACTGACGCTGCAAACGAACTGGGTTTGGAAGGGCTGCCTCTGAAGTCGTTCCAAGTTAACGGACGGCTGGCATTATAAAAAACTGTATCGGCGTTTTGCGCTACATGATCTGAGATGAACACCCTAACCTCCCTGGCCAGCTTCTCATTCACATCGGCTTCCTTGTCCATCCAGGTATTCAGGTATTTGAGCGCGTTAACCAGTGATTGGCGCAGTGCAGGTTCTACCGCTGTTTGTTTTCTGGGGGATCTGCCATACTTAGCCCCGCCTTTGTACTGCAGCAACTGAACGGTCTCTCCATCACGCTTTAAATCAAATTCCATCACAACAGATACCTTTCCTTCTACTGTACCAGTTGCACCTGCGCTCTCTGTAACCTTTAACTCCTTTAGCCTGATAATGACAGGCCGCAGCTTTGTATTCTGAGGCAGACTTTTGTTAAGATACTGCTTAAGCCCGGCTATAGTCCCGCCTTTCAGATCAATGGCTTGCGTAGCACCGGGTTTATCCGTGCCTACAGTCTCAGGGAAAAGATAGGCAACAGCTTTCCGGTCTTTGCGCTCATCTACAACATCTGCTATGTAAAACTCTTTCGGTGTGAAAGGCATTGGCTCTGCCACCAGCGCAATTGGCTCCAGCTGATTTAACGGCTGTCCGGCTGCCCAGCAGAGCAACATGGCCACTATGGCACAAAGCCACAACCCTACTTGTTTCGGCAGAAAAGCCAGCAGCTGGGTAATCTTATACCTAAAGCTATTTTGTTTACATGTTTGATTCATTACCAGGTCAGGTTGAAAGGCCGCTTATCTGCTACGACAATACACTATGTAACATGTACTACTTTATCAGCATGCAGCAAGGGCTTTTTCCTGCAACATTGTCGCGTTTCTTTCAGTTCGTAACCCGGAATGAAATCAAAAATTTATACTACCAAACAATCGGCTCCTTTCCCTGCGACTCCAGATAGGCGTTCGCCTTACTGAAATGGCGGCTACCAAAGAAACCTCTATCGGCTGCAAAAGGGGATGGATGGGCAGCCTGTAATACCAGGTGCTTACCGGCATCAATAAAGGCTCCTTTCTTTTGAGCATAGGCACCCCACAACATAAACACTACTCCTTCCTTTCGGTCGTTTACCTGCTTTATAACGGCATCGGTAAAATCTTCCCATCCTTTTTTCTGATGAGAACCCGCTGCTCCGGCCCTTACTGTAAGTGTGGCATTTAGTAACAGCACCCCCTGTTTTGCCCAGCGCTCCAGGTTACCCGTTGGCGGTAGGTCTTTTCCCAGGTCAGACTTAATTTCTTTGAAAATATTAATAAGAGAAGGCGGTGTACGCACTTTATCGCTCACAGAAAAAGCAAGCCCGTTTGCCTGGTTTGGCCCGTGGTAAGGGTCCTGCCCCAGTATAACTACTTTTACCTCATCGAAGGGACACATGGCAAAAGCATTAAAAATCTGGTTGCCGGGCGGGTAAACTTTTTGGCTGGCGTATTCGTCTTTAACAAAGGCTACAAGGTTTTTGAAATACGGTTTTTCAAATTCATCTTGTAATACATTTTGCCAGCTTTCTTCTATCTTTACAGTCATTGAAGGAGAAGTTTTAACTTTGGAATAAAACAGGTTGTTTCGGTGTTAGCAAACTATACCTGACCCAGAAACAATTGCTAATTATACAAAAAACTCTGTAACATGGATACAAAAACTACAGAAGGAGTAAAAGTTACGGTTACGGCCAACTACCTTCCAGATTATTCCAGTCCGGTACAGCAGCACTATGTATTTGCTTATAAGATTCATATAGAGAATACCAGCGAATTTACGGTGAAGCTTCTTCGCCGCCACTGGTTTATACACGATGCGACCGGCACAGTGCGTGAAGTGGAGGGAGAAGGTGTAGTAGGCCAGCAGCCTGTGCTGGAATCGGGAGAGTCGCACGAGTATGTTTCGGGCTGCAACCTGAAAACAGGAATTGGTAAAATGCGCGGCACCTACCTGATGGAGCGCCTGGTTGACGGCAGGCAGTTTAAGGTAACTATTCCTGAATTTGTGCTGATAGTGCCTTACAAGCTGAACTAAGGGTGAGCATACTATATTATTAGCTAATTTTAATATTATACTATTTTTTCCAAGCACAAATGCTATTTTTGCCAGGCAACAGAATTTATTCTGCTTATTACAACCTGAAGCAAACTTTATTAACCCTAAGAAATTATAAGTGCTCCCGTTCCGCTTTGCCGCCGATTACCTGCAGTACAGACTGCGTTCTATTAAACTTCATGGCGTCCATTCTCCTTTTATATTTAATCTTTACAACAATGTCATCAGGCATAAAGGAAACTACTATGCTTATCTTAGAGTAGAGGCACTTCGGGATAAGCTGCTCCATGATCACCGGACGCTGCAGGTAACAGATTTCGGCGCGGGCCCCAAAAGCGGTAAAAAGCTGGCACGCAAAGTAAAGCGGATCGCTGCCTCATCGGCTAAACCAGCCAAATACAGTCAGCTGCTCTTCAGGCTGGCAAATCACTTCAAACCCCGCACTGTTTTCGACCTGGGAACTTCTTTGGGTATAACCAGTTCCTACCTGGCCGAAGCCGCTAAAAACAGCTGCTTTTACACATTTGAAGGCTGCCCTGCCGTAGCGCGTGTGGCACGCGAAAACTTTAAGAATCTGGGCCTAAAACATGTGCAGCTTGTTGAAGGCAACCTGGACGATACACTGGAGCAACAGTTGCAGCAGGTAGAGCAACTGGATTTTGTATTCTTCGACGGAAACCATCGTTACGAACCCACGATGCGTTATTTCAATGCCTGCCTCACAAAAGCGCACGAATGCAGCGTGTTTGTTGTAGATGACCTATACTGGTCTGCCGAAATGAAAAAAGCTTGGAATGACATTAAGAAACATCCACAGGTACTACAAACAGTAGATTTATTTTTTATCGGCCTCGTTTTCTTTCGAACATCACAACCTAAAGAGCACTTCACCTTGCTGTATTGAGTTTACGATCTGCATAGTAACCTGTGCCGGTCGCCTGGCCTTTTAGGTAGACCAGGCGAAGCACAAGATTAATCTTTATGGATGTTCTTCCTTAAGCGTTGCCAGGAAACTGACAACATCGCGTATTTCCCGCTTAGTAAGCAGGTACTGCATGTTTGGCATACTGGAGGCCGCATTTACCCTTTTGGCAATATCATTTTTCCGGATCAAGGTGTCTGGCTGGCCACCAATTTTAAGAGACAAGCTATTTTCTTTTTCCCCCTGCAGCACACCACTTACTGATCGTCCGTTCTTCAGTTCCAGTGTTACTACACCATACCCTGGAGCAAGGCGGGCACTCGGATTAATGAGCGCTTCCAGCAATTGAGTTCGTTCCAACCTTTGCGAGACGCCATTTAGCCTGGGACCTGCATTTCCTCCCATATCATCGTACGAATGGCAGCGGATACATTGCGCTGTCTGGTGGCTGAAGAAAATCTTCCTGCCGCGCAGGGCATCTCCTCCGAACAAGCTACCTTCAAAAGAAGCAGTCAGGTTATCCGGTGAAAGCCTGGCAGTTATTTCTTTATACCTGGCAATCAAAGCCTGCGATTTCGTGCTGTCTATCGCATCAGCAAGTTCCAGGTGTATTTCGGAGGGCAGCTTACCACTCTCAAGCTGTGTAAGCAATGTGTTAAAGACAGGTTGCGTTTGCTCTGCAGGCAGGGTTCCGAGAGAGAGCAAAGCCGCCTGTTTTTCTTCAGGCGTTCTTTTCTGAATAACATCAGAAAGCAGCGAAACCTTCAGTTCCTTGGAAATATCGAGCTTGTCCAACATATCCAACCCGGCTACCCGCACCGTTTTCTCCTGATCTGACAAGGCCTGTTCAATTGCTTTGCCCATTTGCGGATCATCCAGAGCAGCCAGCGATTTTAAAGCCTCTACCCGCACCTCCGGCTGTTTATCACTTTTCAACCGGGTAAATAATTGAGGAGATGCTTTTTCAGCTTTTAGCCTGCCAATTGCCTTTACAGCACTAAGTCGCAAAGCAGCATCATTATGAGCCGTCAACTGAATAAGTCCATCTGTGGCGTTATTTCGTACCAGCTCCGGATCGCGGGTAATTACACCTCTGTACCGCCCGTCTACCCGATCCAGAACGGAAGGTTTGCCCCAGGTACTGAGTGCTGCCACTGCTTCAGATCGCATGGCCGCCGGAGCTCCTTCTTTTAGAGAATACGTAATGAGATTTTGCATAGCCTGCGGAGTGCCTACCCGAAGGTTAGCATTGATGGCACGCCTGAGTAGAGCTTCGTTGGTAAATCGTGTATCCTGCAACACATTTCCCAACGCAGGCAAGGCTTCTTTAATAGAGAGGTCGTCGTTGATGGCACGGGCAGCTTCCGTTACAATATACTCATCCTGATCTTTTAAAAATCGAGCTACTGCCGGGTGCTGCATCCGGCGAAGTGCCACAACAGCTGCAATACGTAAAGCCCAGGATGAATTTTCAGCCAGCGCAATAACAGGCTCGGCTTTTCCGATGCGTGCCAAAGCCAGGCTCCCGGCGTGGCGTATGTAGGCATCTTCATCGTTATTTGCCTGCAGTAGTTCAATAAGAGGGTTTACTGCTGGTTCGTATGCTATGCGTCCTAAAGCTTCGGCTGCAAAGAAACGTGCCCGGCTGTTAGTATCTTTCAGAAGAGGCACCAGGGCCGCTCCAGCCTTTTTATAGCGCACATCACCCAGCCATTTAGCGGCCTGTGCTCTTATTTCAGGGTCAGCGTCTTTCAGCAACGGTAGTAACACCTCGCCATATTTCTGATCCTGGCGGGCCAGTTGGCTGATGCCCCAGATCGCATGCACGCGCGCCAGCTGTTGCTCTCTCTGCCGGATGCTTTGTTTAAACACTTCGGCACCCTTGTCTCCTCGTTTAGCCAGTTCGAACTGTGCTTTTTGCCGTACCCGCATATCCGGGTTTTTCAGAAGTTCTCCTAACTCGCTTTCTTTGCGCTTACTGAAATCTTCTGCCAAAAGTTTCTTGGTGAGCTGTCGCTCCGGCCAGGCTGATCCTTCCTTATCATCCAGTTTCCAGATGCGGCCAGTGTCTTTTGTGCCCCATCCATCTATCCAGTCAGCCACATACATGGCCCCATCAGGCCCGAAATCAATGCCCGTAGCCAGTACGCCACTCATAATCTTTTTACTTTCCCCAAGCTCGAACGTAGCGCCTTTAGGCTTGAGTTTGAATGCATGGATACCCGACTGTGCCGGATTTCCCACAAACTCTACTATAAAGAACGTATTTTTATACTTAGGGCTTAGCGCCGTGCCCGGGTTGTATAGCATACCGGTAGGGCCACTTACAAAGTTAGCAATGGCTGGTGTTATATAGGCAGCCTGTCCTTCGAAACGCGGCTTATACATTTTCTCATCCATCCATACTTTATAGGTGTTGTTGTCCGGATCCATATACTTGCCGAACTGCCAGTTAATGCGCCAGCCAGTATCGGAGCCGTTTACCACATACACCAGGCGCTCGTTCTCGCCGGGATGGTCGCCATCATTGTCTTCACTGATCAGGTTTCCGTATTCGTCAAACACAAATTCGTGGGTGTTACGCAGGCCATGTGCAAAAACCTCAAAATCGCTGCCATCGGGATTGCACCTGACAATGACACCACTGTTCGGATGCTCATACTTCTGGCCGTCTTTCCCTTCTCCATTAAACCCAATATCGCCTATACCCCAGTATATCTTTCCGTCAGGCCCCATTTCCAGTCCCGACATGCCATGCCCTCCAAAGCCAACATGAATGCCGTAGCCGTGCGAAAGCGATGTTTTTTCATCTGCTATGCCGTCACCATTTTTGTCTTTCATGCGCCACAGGTCCGGAGCAACGCCAACAAAAAGGTCATCGCCATGCGATAATATGGCACCGGCCACATCTGTAACCTCATCGTTAAAATCATCCACCATCAGCTGCGACTGATCGGCTACACCATCTCCTGAAGTATCCTCCAGCCTGTATACATGCTCCTTTTCAACGGTCATGTCTTTCCAGTCGTGGGAGCCATCCTGGTTCAGATCGGCCAGCCAGGTATTCTTACTGCTGTTTTCCGGTGACAAGACTTTGCGCAGGAAGTTGCGTTTATCTTCGATCGTCTGCAGCTGTATAGACTGTATTTCCCAGTCCTGGTGGCTCCGGATGTCAAACTCCGAATGCTTTTGCCTGTTGGTTCGGGTATAATACAAGCGTCCCTGATCGTCTATATCAATAGAAATAGGGTCGGCCACCAGTGAATCGATGCCCCACAGGCGCAGCGTGAGGCCATCGGCCAGTTCAGGGGTTACCAGAGATTCAATAGAGGCAGCGATTTGGGCAGCCTTTTCGGGCACGACACTATGTATTCTCCTGTCTACTGGTTCTTCACCCTTACATCCGGCAAAGAGCAGTGTAGGTAACAGGGCGGCTTTTAAAAAGTGTTTGCGGGGAAACAGGGTATCAAGAACAGTTTTTCTCATGTATATTGGATCTGTTTATGTATGCATGTAGCAGCAGCACCTGCCACTTATTTATAAAATTCTGGTAGAGGGTTGAGCTTCGTATTTTGCCTTTGGTGCCAATAAGGATAAATGGGTGGTACTTCACTGGCCTGATCCAGCTTTTTCACCTGTTCGATCGTCAGGTTCCAGCCTACGGCATCGAGGTTTTGTTTTAACTGCTCTTCGTTTCGGGCACCGAAGATAATACTTGATACTGTCGGGCGTTGCAACAGCCAGTTTAAGGCCACCTGTGCAACTGTTTTTCCTGTTTCAGCGGCAACCTCGTCCAGCGCATCAATGGTGTCATAAAAAACCGCTTCATTAACCACTGCTTCCGGTACAGGGCTACCGCCCTGTGCCACCCTGCTTTCGGGAGGCAAAGGCTGATTGCGTCTGTACTTCCCTCCCAGTCTGCCGGCAGCCAGCGGCGACCAGATAATGCCCCCTACTTTCTGATCCAGGCCCAGAGGCATCAGTTCCCACTCATACTCCCGGTTTGCCAGCGAGTAATAAACCTGATGAGCGACATAGCGGCTCCAGCCATACTTTTCAGACACAGCCAAGGATTTCATCAGGTGCCAGCCGGAGAAGTTTGATGCGGCGATATACCGTACTTTTCCACTTTGCACCAAATCGTCGAGGGTGCGCAGCGTTTCCTCTACCGGCGTGTTTCCGTCGAAGCCATGCATGTGGTAGATATCTATATAATCTGTGTTCAACCTTTTCAGGCTTCCTTCTACTTGCCGGGTTAAGTGAAAGCGGGAGGAGCCCTGGTTGTTAGGACCTTCTCCGAAAGGAAATGTACCTTTCGTCGAGATCAGCACCTTATCGCGCAGCCCTTTCAGTGCTTTGCCTAAAATTTCTTCTGAAAGACCATCAGAATAAATATCTGCCGTATCAAAAAAATTGACACCGGCATCCATACACAGGTTTATCAGCCGGGTGGCTTCTTCTACCTGTGTACTTCCCCATGCTTTAAAAAATGCGTTGCCACCGCCAAAGGTAGCCGTTCCAAAGCATAATACAGGCACTTCTAATCCTGATGCACCTAATTGTCTGTATTCCATAGTCGTTTTATTTTGTAAAGGCAGCAATCTCACTTTTACAGGTTCCAGAGCCTGCACTGCTATTGCAATACAAAATATAGGAATAGCTCCAGATTTCAAATAAAAATTTCTTGTCCCTTAACCGGTAGATTTAGAAAACAATTATTAACTATCTAGTCAGTTATTACTGATAATGCGCGCTTACATGATTAGTGTAACCTTACATCATTTAAAGTGTAAAACTTCTATGCCTTTTTTACTTATTCTATTTCATTTATAATTATGATAAAAGATTTTGATACCCATATATCATCCCATTTTATAGAACAGGTAAAAGACTGTGCCATTTTTGCGATGGATACAGAAGGTAACATCATGACCTGGAATATTGGAGCGGAACGTATCAAAGGATATAAAGAAGAGGAAATTATTGGCCAATACTTTGGTATATTATTCTGCAAAGAAGATCAACATGCTGGTAAGCCCGAAGAAGAGCTTATGCTAACTAAAAAACATGGAAAGCATGAAACTGATTGGTGGCGAAGAAAGAAAGATGGTTCAGCATTTTGGGCCAGCATTGTGCTTACAGCTGTTTACAATCACCAAGGTGAGTTGATTGGTTTTACTAAAGTAACGAAAGACCTGACTTCTAAAAAACTGGAAGAGGATGCATTAGCTCACAAAAATGAAGAGCTGGCAAAAATCAACCGCGACCTGGACCAGTTCATCTATATTGCCTCTCACGACCTGAGAGCTCCCATACTCAATATTGAGGCCCTGATGCAACTATTGATGGACTCTCTGGACAACCCGAGTGTTGATATCCGGGAAGTTCACCAGCTAAATAGCTATATCCAGGCGTCTATTACTCGTTTTAAAAATACAGTAGATGATCTTACAACTATAAGCAAGCTGCAAAAAAGCCTGGAGGAGGATTGCAATGATGAAAAAGTAGATGTAAACAACATCTTTGAAAGCATTCGGAGCGACATGCATTTTTTATTTGAAGAGTCGCAGTTCCCTTGCCACATCATAACTGACTTTCAAGTTAAAACGCTCAACTTCTCCCGAAAGAACTTTCGCAGCATTTTGTACAACCTCTTAAGTAATGCCATGAAATACAGGTCAGATAAAAAAGCCTGTAATATTTGGATCTCAACGAAAGAGGAGGACGGGGATGTGGTGCTGCGGGTAAAAGACAATGGCCTTGGCATGAGTGAAGAAAATCAACGTCAGCTTTATACTATGTTTAAAAGATTTCATTCTCATGTAGATGGGAGCGGTATAGGTATGTATATTGTAAAACGAATAGTAGACAATGCAGGAGGTTCTATAGAAGTAAACTCTGTGGAAGGCGAAGGAACTGAGTTTAGAGTTCGTTTTAAATCTTGATTGACAACACCTTATAATAGGAAGCACTCATTTAATAGCTAGTAAAGTTCATAGCCTTTAAACCTGTTTTTGATTACTTTCAGGGCCTTGTTAAGATGGTTTTCTATATTGCTGGTACTGGTATTAAGCAATTTGGCTATTTCAGAGTTACTTTTGCCCTCTACACGACTCAATAGAAAAACCTGTTTTCTTACCGGCGGCAGATTTGTATAAAACTCTTCGAGCAACTTTTCCAGGTCCCTGTAGGCAACAGCCTCTTCAGTTGACCTATCTATGTTTATTCTTGATTTAGTTAAATACTGCTTAAAGGCAAACTCATAACCTCTGCGCCTTGCTTTGTTATACACTAAATGCTTGGCAATACTTAATAAATAGCCATCAAAATTCAGCTCCTGATCAAGGCTTTTTCTACCCTCCCATATTTTCAGAAATACTTCCTGCACTACTTCTTCGGCATCTTCTTTCTGCCTGGTGAGGTGCATGGCAAATGAATACAGCTTAGGTTCACATAGCTGATAGAGTTGTTCAAAAGCAGCTATGTTATCTGCTTTGACAGCCTCAAGAATACCAGCCAAACATTCACTGCCTTTTCGATTCATGATAAGTTTAATTGCTGTGGTGTTGAATAAACTTATATCTAAAAGTAGAAAATGAAATAATCATTAACAAAAGTGAGTACTTAATTATTTTTTTTAAAAGAAGGTGGTGCAGAAGCAGCATAAAGTGTATATGTGATAGATACACCTGTTTAATCTCATGAACAAGCATCTTTTGGATAGGTTTTATGAAGGTAAATGCTCACCAGAGGAGCTACAACAAGTACTTACGTGGTTTCAATCAAATGAAATAACCCCGGAGCAGGAACTTGATTTAAACTTTGTATGGCAGGAAGCCGAACAAACAGATATACCTATTAATCACTCGCATGATCCAAAGAAGTTGTTTCTTAAACTAAAAGAGCAACTTAAGGAAACAACAGATTCAGATGATTGTGCACCTGATGAGCATCAGGCGCTGGTAATAAAACTGCACCAGCCTCTCTTTTGGTTGAAAGCTGTAGCGGCAGTTTTACTTCCTCTTTGTCTTGTCTGGGCATTTATAGCTTATACGTCCACTTTAAAAACCAAAAGCCCGACAATTGTTTCAGTAACAACCAAGCCAGGCATTCGAAAAACAATTAAACTGGCCGACGGCTCAACAATTATACTGAACGCCGGCAGCAAAATTACTTATCCGAAAGATTTTACGCCCCATACTCGTGAGATAAAATTATGGGGGGAAGCCTTTTTTGAAGTTGCAAAAGATAGCCTTCGTCCTTTTATAGTACATACCGGAAATATTTCGACAAAGGCATTAGGTACTTCTTTTAACATCAACTATAGTCAAGAAAACAATTTAGCGATAGCTCTTGCCACTGGTTTGGTAGAAATAACCAAAGAAAAGCCCGAACTGAACAAAAGAATGTCCCTTCTGATACCTGGGCAGCAATTATACTATGACCACCATTCAGATAAATACCAGGTAGCAAGCTATAATCGCACAGAAGTACTTGGCTGGCAGCAAGGCATCCTTTATTTTAAGAAAGCTGACATGAAACAAATCGTTCGAAAACTGGAAAACTGGTACGGTGTGACTATAGAAGTAGATACTTATGGAGAAAAAGATACTTCATGGAATTATACAGGTGAATATCATAATGAAACCCTTGACAAAGTACTGGAAGGAATCGGATTTGTGAAGGACTTTACCCACCAAGAAACGAATGGAAAAGTGATTATTAAATTTAACTAACTCTATACCTATGCAAGAGGAAAAAGAATGAATAAACAGCCAGCCCTGGTGAGGACTGGCTGTTGAATACCTCCCCACACAATCTGTTGGCGCATATTAAATGGAGGAGGCTGTTGTTTAAATGAATTGAATCAAACTAAACATCACAAATTTATGAAAAACAGATTTTACTACCTATTAATAGGTAGAGCAAGAAGAACATTATCTGTTAGTGTGTTTTTGCTCTTTGCGTCAGTTCTTTCGGCGTTCGCAGCAGACAAGGAACTGCTGGAAGTTGATATGAAAAAAACCAAAGTAATACTCTCCCTCTCTCGTGCATCTCTGCAGGATTTTATACATAAAATTGAAATTCAAACTCCCTTCCGCTTTACTTACGATGAAAAAGAACTACCAACCAATAAAGAAATAACTATCAATGTAAAAGAGGAGCCCCTGAACAAAGTACTGGATCATATTGCTGCAGAAACTGGGCTTGAGTTTAAACTTATCAACAGCAACATTCATATCAGGCACTCCAGGGCTACAGAAACACAGCTATCACCTAAGGCTTCAAGCAATCACAATCTTCAGAACCAGGTTACAGTTACAGGTCGTGTAACTGACAAAACCGGTGCAGCTCTTCCTGGCGTAACTGTACTTTTAAAAGGCACATCGGATGCCGTGCCCACTAATACTGACGGTAACTATACCATAACTGTTCCCAACGGAAGCGGCACGCTTGTATATTCTTATATAGGCTACCAAAGCCAGGAAGTTCCTATTAACAACAGAACAAGCATTAATGTAACCTTAGAAGAAGACAGTAGAGCGCTGGAAGAGGTTGTAGTAGTTGGCTATGGTACTCAGAAAAGGTCTGACGTTACTGGTTCAGTGGGTGTTGTAAGTTCTGAAGAGCTATTAAGGGCCCCTGTTACAAATGCCCTGCAAGGCTTACAAGGCAGAATAGCAGGAGTAAACGTGAAACTGAATTCCGGCTCCCCTACCAGTAGCCCTCGCGTAATCATCAGAGGTGTGGGAACAATAAATGCTTCTTCAGGACCACTTTATGTAGTGGATGGAGTTGTAATGGAAGATATCCAGTTTCTAAACCCTAATGATATACAAAGTATGGAGGTCCTGAAAGATGCTTCTTCTACGGCTATTTATGGGGCACGAGGCGCTAATGGTGTTATACTAGTAACAACCAGAAGAGGAGCCACAACAGAAGGGGTAGTGATTGGGTATGACGGGTGGTTAAGCGTAGGCCAGTTAAGAAAAAAAATGGATCTGTTAAACGCTCAGGAATGGCTGCAGGTAGTTGGAACAGGCATGGCTAATACTCCAAAGTACAGGCCGGAATCTGATCCGGTTTTTACAAGAAACGATCCGCGCTTATTTGATGCCAACGGTAATCCATTGTATGATACCGACTGGCAGGACGAAGCGACCCGCACTGCTATTTCGCATAACCACCAGTTATCCTTGCAGTCTAAAAGTGAGAAATCTTCTTTTGGCACATTTCTGAACTATGCTAAACTGGAAGGTATTATGTTGAACAGCTGGCTGGAGCGAATAAATGGAAAACTAGCTTACGATGCTACTCCGAAGAAATGGCTGTCTATAGGCGCTAACATATTAGTAAACTACACCCGCGAGAATGAAGCAGAGGAAGGTGGTGGACACCAGATGCCGCGCCGGACTATGATAGAGATGCCTCCTATTTTTCCGGTCAAGTTTCCGGATGGCACCTGGAGTAACAGCAGTATGATAAGTGATGCTTATAACCTGGAAGGTATGGCCAACCCTGTTCATGTACTCGAAACACAGGAAAGGCTCAGAAACCGTACTCAGCTTTTTGGCAACACCTATCTGACATTTCATATTTTGCCAGGACTGGATTTAAGAACACAATTTGGCTTTGATCGGCACGACAGAAAGTTTCAAGAGTATTATCCAACGGATCTGCTTAACATTTCTTCTCCTCTTGGCAGGGCTTATCTGCAGGATCAAATAGTTAACTACTGGCAGGAAGAAACTTTTTTATCCTATAATAAAGAGCTTGGTAAGCACCGGATTAATTCAGTATTAGGTTTAAGCTGGCAACAAAGAACGTATGAATCTAACTCGGTAGAAGCCCGGGGCTTTGGAGATGATTTTTTCAAGTATAACCGCATACAGGCAGCCAGCCAGCCAGGTGCTCCCCAGTCAGATTACGATGAGTGGACAATGAACTCATACTTCCTGCGTAGCGGCTATACTTACAATGATAAGTACCTGGTTACATTTACAGGCCGCATCGACGGCTCATCCAGGTTTGGAGAAAGCAACAAATACGGCTTCTTCCCTTCTTTAGGTTTGGGATGGGTTATATCTAACGAGCCATTTCTTCAGAATATCGATGTGCTAAATCAATTTAAACTGAGAACCAGCTATGGTATAACCGGAAATACAGAAATTCCGACATATCAGTCTTTGGCAACGGTTTCATCAGGCACTGTTTTGATTGGCGGCGGCCGGGCACCTGAAAGCTATGTAAACAGGCTGCCAAACCAAGATCTGAAATGGGAACGCACGAAGCAGTTTGACGTGGGCTTTAACGCCATGCTCTTTAACCATAGACTTGAATTAGAATTCGATTACTACTACAAGCTTACGACTGATTTGCTACTCGACAGGCCGGTACCACACACAACAGGTTTTACGGCTGTGCGCGACAATATAGGTTCAGTGTCTAACCGTGGTATTGAGGCATTAATTTCTACAGTCAACATTGAGAACAGCAATTTTAACTGGCGTTCAACCCTCAATTTTAACTACAACAAAAACAGAATAGAAAAACTGGGTGAAAACAATGAAGATATCGAACCTGGTCCCTGGTGGGTATCAGGCAGCCAGACTATTCTGCGTGTCGGAGAATCGCTCAGTTCTTTCTGGGGCTACGAACGCCTGGGTATCTGGGGAACTGATGAAGTAGAGGCCGCCGCCAGAGTGGGTGCCGTTCCTGGTGAGGCGAAGCGTGCAACTCAGAAAACAATCTTGGGGAAAGGCTTACCAGATTGGTCGGGCAGCTTTATCAACAACTTCAGCTACAAAAACTTTGATTTAAGTGTAGACCTGCAGTTTGTATACGGCGTGGATATTTTACAGCAGTTTTACCACTCCACTGAAGACCGCTCTGGTATAGCAAACGGTTTACGCACTATTTTAACCGAAGGCTGGACGCCACAGAACCAGAATACAATGGTGCAGGAAATCAGAAATCAGGCTTATGCGGGCCAGAACAGCGAAATAGACAGCAGATGGGTAGCCAATGGCTCTTACCTGAGAGGCAACCTGATTACATTTGGCTATAACTTCGGCAACAATTTTATGCCTGGTCTTAATTTGAAAGGGCTGCGGGTATATGGTAGCATCCAGAATGCTTTTGTTGTTCATTCGGATGAGTTCCAGGGATATGATCCGGAGGCTACTTCCTGGGGAGGTGATCAATGGGGGCAGAATATCTTCTTTTTTCAATACCCACGGCCCAGAACATATACTTTAGGGTTTAATGTAAAATTCTAATTCACAAAAGACAGAAGATCATGAAAAAGATAAATCTTATTCTATTGTTGGCTGGGTTAATATGCTTCTCTTGTGAAGACTTTTTGGAAGAAGTACCAAAAGATGAGCTCGGCGCCAGGCAAAATTTCACTGAACCATCTCATGCGTTCAGCGCTGTGAATTCACTTTATAGGACAGGTGCGCCACAGTTATTTGATGGTGGAGTTTACTCCGGAGCAGAAGCTATGCTTGGCAACTACATGTCTGGCTTTTTTGACAACGAGTATAAAGGCCAGGAGGTACACGTACAGCATGCACAGCAGTTAACTCTAAACGGCAATAATCTGAACGGGTACCTTGGCGGAATCTGGGATGATTTGTACAGGGGCATTTCAAGAGCGAACAATGCGATAAAGTATATTCCTGCTACACCGGGTCTAACTGATACAGAAAGAAGCAGATTAGAAGCCGAAGCCCGGTTCTTTAGGGCGTACGCTTATTTTTACCTGGTTCGGATGTTCGGAGAAGTACCTTTAGTTACTGAACCGTATGAATCTCTTGAAAACCTGTATGTTTCCCGTAACTCCATTAAGGATGTTTATACACTCATTGAACAGGATCTCAAGTTTGCCATCGAACAAGGTAATTTGTCGAACAATTCCATGGCAAACAATGGAGGCAGAATAACAAAAGGGGCTGCTGCAACTTTATTAGCCGATGTGTATTTAACTATGAGCGGATATCCGCTACAGGAAAACAGGTACGCAGACGCTGCCGCCATGGCAGAGAGTGTCATCAATAGCGGCACATACAATTTAACGCAGCACGACAAAAACTCCAGCGGACAGGTAGTTGAGGAGAACAGCGCCTATAACAAGATACGGAGGGGCGATGCATCAGCAAATGAATACATTTTTTACCATGAATATGCTGTTAATATCTCTAACAATAATTACCCCCAATGGGCATACCCTGTTTCTATGGCTCAACATGTAGCTTATGCCATTACTAACGGAGCTTACCAACCGGTAAACAAGTTCCTTTGGGGGTACGATGCTCAACGAGATCTGAGGGTTCAGGAAAAGCAATATTTCCACAGCTCTCTTACCCTGGAAAATGGTGAAGTTAAGAACTTTGAAACCGCACCATATATATGGCACGATGATGAGGCATTGTTTGAGACTGCCAGTTCTGGTAAAGATGTGGTAATATACAGCTACTCAGATGTATTGCTTATTGCTGCTGAGGCGAAGGCAAGAGCTCAGGGTGTAACAGCTGATGCCGTTGAAAACCTGGCACAGGTAAGAGGAAGAGCCTACTGGAAAACGGATTACAGCCAAATAGTTTCTGAGTTGAACGCCTTGTCGCCTAACGAATTTGTGGAAGAAGTGTGGGAAGAAAGTTTTCGTGAATTAGTGTTTGAATTCCGTTTGTGGTTCGACATGATCAGAACAAGAAAATTTCCTCAAACAGCAGCTAATGCGAATGGAGAAATTAATTTTGTTGAACTGGTTGGGCAGGCAAACCACTGGAACAAAGTTATTGAAACAAAGCACTTACTTTTTCCTATTCCTGAAGCCGAAAGACAAAGAAACCCTAATTTAGGCAGTCAGAATCCGGGATATTAAAGATCTGGCAGGCATCTGCCCGCAACGCTCAGGTACCTGCCATGCCTGTAAGCAGTAAAGCCTGCCAACTTATGAAATGCCTCAAGTGGCTATTACAAAGCGTACTATAACTTTAGCAGAACCTGATAAGTATAAATATTTACATCTCAGGTTCTGCTTTTTCTTTAACCAAATTCCGTATAGCCACCCTTAATTCTTTTGCAGCTTGTTTCACTACATCAGGCTTTTATAACAAAGGATGTTAAAACATTTTCTGTCCGGAAAAATAAAATCGCATCACTTTCCTTCCTAATTCTGCCATATTATTTAAAACAATAATAAATAGGCATTTATACCTATACCTGGGTATTGCATAACATAAATTTATTTATATAAATTGTGCTTAAATTAACACCCAAGCTTTTAACAGCAATTTATCATGGAGAATGAACTTAGTTCATCGATGTGGGAGAAGATGGCTGAGTTCTCTCCTGATTTATTCTGCACTTTTGATCAGGAGGGGCATTATGTTTATATAAGCGATGCCTGCACCAGTATTCTGGGCTATACAGCAAACGAATTAATTGGCAGGCACTATACAGACTTTGTTCATCCTGATGACTTAGAAAGTACCAGAGAAACTGCTGCAGTCATACTTCAAGCAAAAAAAATTAAGAATTTTGAAAATTGCCTGATTCACAAACAGGGAAAAAAGGTGCGCATGCTCTGGTCATGCGCCTGGTCTGAACAAGACAATGCTATATTTTGTGTAGCCCGCGATATTACAGAGCTAAAATTAAGTCAAAAAAAATTAGAAGAGAGCGAACAGCGCTACAGAGCTTTATTCGAAAACAACAAAGATGTCATCATTATTGAAAGTAAAGAAGGTTTAGTCACAGAAGTTAACCGTAGCTTCACAGAAGTACTTGGTTTCAGCAAGGAGCAAGTGATTAATTATCCCGCCTCCAACTTTTTATCAGCCGAAGTAGCTGCTCTCTGCAAAAAATACTTCCGCAAGGCGCTGAAAGGCAGCACCGGAAAGTTTAACCTGGATATTTATACTACGGCCAAAACATTAAGGACTTTTGAAGCAACAAAGTACCCTATTAAAATGGGAGAAAAAGTAATCGGGGTGCAAACAGTTGCTAAAGACATAACACCAATTGTACAGTCTCTTGACACGATACAACAGCAGGCACAGAAACTCAGCAATATCTTTGAGAGTATCACCGATGCTTTTTTTATGCTGGACAGGGAATGGAAGTTCACCTACATCAACAGAGAAGCAGCCAGGCTTCTGCGCCTGCACAAGAAGAAGGACATCGGTAAAAGCATTAAAGATGCTTTTCCGGAGGAAGTAGGCGGGGAATTTCACCTCCATTATAGCGAAGCTTTAAAAACTGGAAAAGCAGTCCATTTTACCTCTTATTTCAGGGAGTATGATATGTGGCTTCAGGTAAAGGCTTTTCCTTCGGCCGAAGGTTTATCAGTTTATTTCGATGATGTTACTGAGCTGATCAGGTTCAGGATGGAGCTTGAAAAGCTATCGCTGGTGGCGAGCAGAACAAATAATGGAGTTCTTATTATTGATAAGAACAACGAGATCGAATGGGCTAACGAAGGCTTCACAAGGCTTACAGGCTATACGCTGGAAGAGGCTTTAGGCAAATATCCCTTCGATTTACTATATAACCCGAAAGCAGACCAAAGTTCTTTTCTGGCTGTAAAAGACAAAATGCTGAACGGAGAACCAGTTTCTTTTGAAGTTATGTGTTCTGCTAAGAGCGGAGAAGACATGTGGATTAATGTACAGATTAACTCTGTGCTGGATGAAAAAGGTAACGTACTACGGTATATCGCTGTACAAACCGACATTACGGCTTTAAAAAATTCGGAGCAGGAGCTGGCGCATGTTACGAGAGATCTTTACAACCAGAACAACGACCTGCAACAATTCACCTATATTGTTTCTCATAACCTCCGGGCACCTGTAGCAAATGCCCTGGGCCTTCTAAACCTTCTGAAAAAAGCAGATCAAGGCACTGATGTGTACGACACCATTCTTTCTAACTTAAAGGTTAGCATTATGCAACTCGATACTGTTTTAAAAGACATGAACACCATCCTGAGTGTCAGAGACAGTAAAGGGAATATGGAGCTGGAGGAGGTAGACCTGAACGATGTGCTGTACCAGGTGCTGAGTTCTCTGCAGGAGCCGCTTCAGAAATGCTCTGGTGAAGTGCTGATTGATGTGGAGGAAGGTACAACCATTAAAGCAAACAAAGCCTACCTCTACAGTGTCTGCCATAACCTGATGTCGAATGCAATTAAATACAGATCAGATGAGCGTCACCTGGAAGTACTTATCAAATGCGCTTCCACCAACAGAGGCACTCTTATTTCCTTTTCTGATAACGGCTCGGGCTTCGACATGGAAAAGGTGAAGGATAGTATCTTTAAGCTTTACAAGCGCTTCCACAAAGGTAAAAAAGGCAGAGGGATAGGCCTTTACCTGGTAAAAGCACATGTAGAATCAATGGGTGGGCACATTGAGGTAAGCAGCCAGGTTGGCATCGGAACCGCTTTTTTTATTTATTTCCCTAAAACTGAGAAACCAGCCCTTACACTATAAAAACTAACATATCAGCCACTTTTAAGTCTGCTATTTTTAAATTCCTTATTTACTTCTCTCTTTTATACGTAAATACCATCACGCAAACGAAAGCCGTTGTATTTGCTTACACCTGCTTTCGTTTGCATTTTACTGAACCCGGAGCGCCTAAAGCTTCAGGTTTAATCACCTACAATTTTAATTATTATTATCTATGGCAACTGGTATTTCGTTAGATGGATTTTTTGAGACCAAGGATAAAAAACTGGCTTTTTTTCAAAACCTTGTGATGGTGGCAATAGCCGATAATTATATAGATGAAGCTGAGAGTAATTTCTTGCTAACTATAGGGCAGCAGCTGGGCCTGACAGAGGAAGATACCTTTCCTATAACAGATAACCTCTCATCACTTTGTTTTATTATTCCGCAGGAAGGGCTGCAAAAAACACTGGAACTTCAGACTTTGGTGCTAATGGTACTGCAGGACGGGGAAGTTGAAGAAAGGGAATACAATCTTTGCCTGCAATATACCCGCATGATCGGATACAGCAAAGATATACTGGATGAGCTTATTATAAAGTTAAGTGCAACACCAACAGCGTAGACAAACCACATTGTACTGTCAATTTTTTTCATACAAAAATGCCGTTCTTAAAGCAGAACGGCATTTTTGTATAGCTTGCAAAGCAGCACGTTCTACCTGAATCTGCGAACGAAATGCACTATTCTTTCTATCAGAGCTCCTAATATGAGCCCGCCCACGGCACATGCAATAGCTTTTGTTAGCCAGGCTAGAGCGGGCAGGTGCGCCAGTGCATGCTCTAGTTCATGCAGTGCATGGCTCGTAAAGGGGATGCCGTGCGCAATAATTTCGGCCCCTACCCACAGCATGGCTGCCGTACCAACATAACCTAACAGGTTTAAGAAAAGGGGCATAAACTTTACAATGTTATACCCGATTGACCGCACCGTTTTATGATGGTTTTCCTTTGCCATATGCAGCCCGATGTCATCGGCTTTCACTACCAGGCCAACAAATCCGTACACAGCAACCGTTATAAAAACAGCGACAGCCAGCATAACGGCAATTTGTGTAAGCAATGCTTTTTCGGATACGGTAGAATAGGTAATAGCCACAATCTCAGCGGAAAGAATTAAATCTGTGCGAACAGCGCTTTTCACCCTTGCCTTTTCCAGCTCCGCAGGCGTTATAATTTTCACATCCTCCTCTGCGCTATGCCCGCCATCAGCGTGATGCCGGGCAAACATGGAATGCACTTTCTCATACCCTTCGAAACATAAAAAAGCACCTCCCAGCATCAGGATTGGTGTTATAGCCCATGGCGCATAAAATCCGAGAATCAGGGCTGCCGGACTTAACAGAATAACCTTGTTGAGCAGCGATTTTTTAGCGATCTGGAAAATGATCGAAAGCTCGCGCGACGGATCAAGCCCTACTACATACTTAGGTGTAACTGCTGTGTCGTCAATTACAATTCCGGATACTTTACCTGTTGTTTTTGCCACCTGAGCCGGAACATCGTCCAGGCTGGCCGCACTTACTTTCACAAGAGCAGAAATGTCATCTAAAAGGGCAAGGAGTCCTGTAGCCATGGTTTACATATCATTAGTAAAAGAGGGAACGTTAATTGCTTACTTCTGGCTGATGCTGATTTACCGAATCAGGCCTTGCGCCAGCGAATAAAGCTTTTTCCAATCAACAAATAACGTAAATTCGCCAGCACCTATGCAAATCTATTTTTGAGGGAAGGCATCAGAATTGTGTAATTCGTTTTAAAGCTTCCCCCAATATCAAAATTTCCTCCTGTTGCTATTGTATTATAGTCACTCCTATTATATTTGTGTATTATTTTGAATTAGTCTAAATAATCTTTCCACACACTTAGCTACACGCGGCAAAGTCTGTGAAAGAGGTGGTTCAGTTGAGATAAGCCAAGGTAGAACGCCATTGGCATTTTGTAAACTTATAACAAGCGTTGCATGAAAAAAATACTTCTAATACCTTTTCTCTTTGCGTCTTTCACTCTTAAAGCGCAGCAGAACAACACGCTTTTAGACCAGTCTTTCTGGAAAACAAGCCCTGATGCGGCAGCTGTGAAAGCCGAAATAGCTAAAGGGAACAGTGCCACCGCCTTCAACCCCATGACCTTTGATGCTACAGTGATGGCTATTAACAGCGATGCTCCAAACGCTACCATCAAGTTCTTACTGGAGCAGCAAGGGAACAGTATAAATAAAATCACCCACGACGGGCGTATTTACCTGCATTGGGCTGCGAATAGAGGCAATGTGGAATTAGTAGAGTATTTAATAGCCAAAGGCTCCGACATCAACCTGGAAGACAGCCACGGTACTACTCCCCTCGCCTTTGCAGCAAGCAACGGGCAGACAAACACCGCTGTATATGAAGCTTTCTTTAAAGCAGGCCTGGATGTTAAGAAGAAATATAGAGACGGTGCTAACCTCCTCCTTTTGGGTATTGCAAACGATGCCGATCTTAAGCTGAGCAATTATCTTATATCTAAAGGCTTATCGTTGAAAGACGTTGACAACAATGGCAACACTGCCTTTAATTACGCTGCCAGAACAGGAAATGTGGCCCAACTAAAAACCTTGCTTAAGAAAGGTGTGCAGTTTAACGAAAATGCACTCATTTTTGCTGCACAGGGTACACGCCGTAGCACAAATACCATTGATGTATACCAGTACCTGGTAGATGAGCTGAAAATCAATCCTGCTTACATTAATAAAAACGGGGAAACCGTGCTGCATGCCCTGGTACGTAAACCTAACCAGTCTGAAATTGTGAAGTACTTCCTGGCTAAAGGTGTTGATGTAAACAAAGCAGATAAAGATGGCAATACTGCTTTCATCAATGCTGCCGCTGGTAAGGATGCAGCCCTTATAGAAGTACTGTTACCCAAGGTAAAAGATATTAATGCTACAAATGCCAAGGGCGAATCTGCCTTAACAATGGCAGTAAAAAGCAGTTCTGCAGATGTTGTTTCCCTTCTTTTGAAAAACGGCGCAGATGTAAACATCAAAGACAAAGATGGTAATAACCTGGCTTACTACCTGGTACAGTCTTACACACCTCAAGGTGGCCGTGGACCAGAAGGCGGCGCTTCTAACGGAGGCCAGCAAGACGACTTTAGCGCTAAAATGGCAGCACTACAAGGCAAAGGGCTAAACTTTGCAGCACCTCAGAAAGACGGCAGCACATTATACCACTTAGCGGTTGCTAAAAATGACATGGCCTTGCTGAAGCGAATAGCAAACCTGAACATTGATGTAAACACCAAAAACAAAGAAGGCATTACTGTCTTACACAAAGCAGCCATGCTATCCAAAGACGATGCTATACTGAAATACCTGCTGTCTGTTGGTGCCAGAAAAGACATTGCCACTGAGTTTGACGAAACGGCTTATACACTTGCAAAAGAGAATGAGCTTCTAACTAAAAACAATATTTCTGTCGATTTTTTAAAGTGATAAAATGAAGTTGATTCTCCGAGTGTGCTTAACAGGCATCATGCTTAGTCTCTTTTCTTTCCAGGCATCAGCGCAAACCACTAAATACAAGTGCCTGCTCCAGATGTCTAACTACATGGGTGAAGGAGCTTATATAGTGGTATCTCTTATCAACCCGAAGGGCGAGTATGAAAAAACGCTCTATGTGATGGGCGACGATAAACAATGGTACAGCAGCCTGAAAGAGTGGCACAAGTTCTATTCTAAAAAGCCAGGCAACATCAGCGCCATAACAGGTGCATCTGTTGCCGGTGGAGACCGTAGCGTAACTGTTTTCGAAATTGAGAACTCTAAAATAAACGCCAACTATAAATTGCGGTTCGAAACGGCAGTCGAAGACAAGGAGTATTATGTAAAAGACCTGGAAATACCCTTGACAAAGGAAAGCCTTTCCGCCAAAAATGAAGGTACCGGATTTATCCGTTACGTGCGTTTCAGCCCCAACTGATCTCCCTTAACCACATGACCATTTCCATCTGGAGATACAGCCATCTTGCTTTGGCTGTATCTTCTTTTATTTTACTTGCGCTTGCCTCCATTACAGGTCTAATTCTTGCCTTTGAGCCTGTATCCGACAAAATCCAGCCTTACAGCGTTACCGATTTTAACCAGCTCTCTCTGGCCCAGACGCTGCCTACGCTTAAAGAAATGTATCCGGGCATTAGCGAACTGACTGTTGACAACCACCAGTTTGTGCAGATAAAGGGAAGTGATGAACAGGGGGAAAACCTGTCTGCCTATGTAAATCCCCGTACCGGTAAAATATTAGGCACACCGGAAAAACAGGGGGAATTTTTTCAGTGGGTAACCAACCTGCACCGCTCTCTTTTCTTACACGAAACAGGCCGCTTTTTCATTGGACTTACAGCCTTTTTACTGCTACTGATTACTGTTTCAGGAACAGCGCTCATTGTGCAGCGCCAACGGGGACTGAAACGATTCTTTACCCGCATTGTGAAGGACAGTTTTGCGCAGTACTACCATGTGGTGCTGGGGCGCCTGTCGCTGGTCCCGATTATAATTATCTCGCTCAGCGGCACCTATCTTTCCCTGAACAGGTTCGGCTTGATCACAGCTGAAAAAGTATCGCCTCAGGTTGATTTTGATGCCATTGAATCAGAGCCGGAAAAAAAGCTTGCAGACTTTGCCATTTTTAAAGATACCCCGCTTTCACAGGTGCAAAGCATCAAATTTCCTTTTTCAGATGATCCTGAAGATTATTATACGCTGAAACTGAAAGACAGAGAAATAGCTGTTAACCAGGTAACAGGCGATGTTCTAGATGAGGCGCAGTACCCGACCACACAGTTACTGACCGACCTGAGCCTGAACCTGCACACAGGCCGGACAAGTGCCATTTGGGCTGTTATACTGGCCATAGCTTCTTGTAACATCCTCTTTTTTATTTATTCCGGCTTTGCAATTACCTTCAAGCGCAGGGCAAACCGTGTTAAAAATAAGTATACAGCAGATGAAAGCCGCTTTATTATTCTGGTAGGATCTGAGAATGGTAGTACCTTCCGGTTTGCCCAGGCCATACACCAGCAGTTGTTGAAGCAGGGAGAAAAATCTTTTATATCGGAGCTGAATAACTTTACCTTTTTCCCTAAAGCCGAACACCTGATCGTGCTAACGGCTACCTACGGGCTGGGAGATGCACCAACCAATGCCGGCAGGTTTGCCGCTCTGCTCGAAAAATATCCGCAACAGCAACCGGTCCACTATTCAGTTCTTGGCTTTGGTTCGCATGCGTATGCCGACTTCTGTAAGTTTGCTTTTGAGGTGAATCAGTTGCTCTCACGGCAGGAATGGGCCTCTCCTTTAGTGGACATCCATACGGTAAATGACAGGTCGCCAGATGAGTTTAGCTTATGGGCAGAAGCCTGGTCTCAGCAGGCGGGCATACCGCTTACGGTTTTGCCTGAACTTCGGAAGGCAGAGGCAAACCGCTTCGAAACCCTTACGGTAACAGGCAACAGCAGCTCCCAACATACTGAAGGAACTTTTTTAGTTCGTTTCCTGCCTAAGCGCAGGTTGCGCGTAACATCAGGAGATTTGCTGGCCATTTATCCGGAAAATGATCACCGGGAGCGACTTTATTCTATTGGTATGGTAGGCAAGGAGCTTCAGGTAAGCGTAAGGCTGCACCCCAATGGCTTAGGCTCCGGCTTTTTGCACCGGTTAAAGCCCGGAGACACAATTCGTGCACGAATTAACAGCAACAAGCATTTTTATTTTCCTGCCAAAGCACCTGTTGTGGTTATGGTTTCTAACGGAACAGGTATCGGGCCTTTCCTGGGCATGATCAGCCAAAACGACCGGCAAAGGCCTTGTCATTTATATTGCGGCTTTAGGGAAGCTTCAAGTTTCAACATCTATCAAAGCTTTCTGGAAGAAAACCAGTCGCTTCAGAAGCTGTCCCGGCTGCTGGTGGCTTTTTCACGTGAAGGAGAAAAGCAGTATGTCAGCGATCTGATAGCCAAAGACGCGGACTTTATAGCCAACGTGTTAGCAACAGATGGTGTGGTTATGATTTGCGGTTCTCTCTCGATGCAGCAGGACGTAACAGAGCTGTTAGATACCATCTGCCGGAAAAAAACAGGAAACAGCATCAGTTACTATCAGTCTCGCAGCCAGTTACTAACAGACTGTTACTAAACAACGGCTGTTTTTCCGATGCTATAAACGGTACTCCTCTATTGCGAGATTCGGCGAAGAGATCACCTCGCCGTTATCGGTAATCAGGATGCAACTGTACTCCGGATATTTTTTTAATAGTTTCAGCCCCGCTTCTTTACCCAACACCATCATGGAAGTACTGAAACCATTTGCCTTTTCTGCGCTGGGCCCGAAAACAGTAACACTGGTAAGCCCGGAAGCAGGATACCCTGTTGCAGGGTTGATGATATGGGAGTAGCGGGTGCCATTGAACATCACAAACTTCTCATAGCTTCCGGATGTTACGACAGCACTTTGTTGTAGCGGAATAATAGCAAACAAAGTATTTTTTTGTAAAGGATTAGTTATACCGACTGTCCAGTTACTCCCATCAGGTTGTTTGCCCCAGGTGCTCATATCACCGGAGCCATTAACAATACCGGCTTTTATGCCTCTGGCCAGCATCATATCCCGGCACCTGTCGGCGGCATACCCTTCTCCCAGTGCACCAAACCCTATCTTCATGCCTTTCTTCTTTAAGAAGATGGTAGAGTTTTTGCGATTCAGCACAATGTTCTTATACCCTACTTTCTCCACCGATTTTTTTATAGCCTCCGGCCCCGGCATCTCCGTCATGGAGCCATCAAATTTCCAGATCCTGTCCATGGCTGCAAAGCTGATGTCGAAGCCTCCTTTGGTGATTTTTGAAAGACAAAGCGCCCGCTCTGCCAGGGCAAAAACTTCGGGATCGACTTTAACAGGCGCAATGCCAGCCTTCCGGTTTACCTCCGCAACCTGTGTGTCGTCTTTCCAGTCAGAGATCAGATTTTCAATTCGCGTCACTTCTGCAATTACCGCATCAATGCTATTTTCGGCCGACAGGGAATCGCCGGCCACAATGGTAATATCGAACCGGCTGCCCATTAACTTAACGGCTCTTTTTCGCAATACCTGGGCATTGGCACTAACACTACATAAAAGAATGAACAAAACCAGTAATCTTTTCATAGCCTAAAATTCGGCAAAATTTGCCAGATTAATAAAAGAAACTGTATTGGAAGTGCTGCTCTTACAGACAACATGCTATCCCCGCAGAAGCTTAAGCAAGAACGAGTATAAAAGAAAAACCATGATCTGAAATTTCTTATATTTAAGATAAAAACGGACACAGACTACTATGGACAAAATCAGGAAAGAAGACATCAAGCAAGAAGTGTTTGACCTTTATGACGACTATGCACACAACCGGCTAAACAGGCGCGATTTTATTCAGAATCTATCTGCTTATGCTGTAGGCGGCCTTACAGTGGCCTCACTCATGAGCTTTCTGATGCCCGATTACAAGAGTTCTGTGCAGGTAACAGCAGATGATCCCCGCCTTACGTCGCAGTATATAACTTACAAGTCTGCCAAGGGTGGCGGAACGATGAAGGCACTGCTATCGATGCCCGCCAATACGAACAAGAAACTTGGAGGCATTGTGGTGGTGCATGAGAACCGTGGCCTGAACCCATACATTGAAGATGTGGCCAGAAGAGCCGCATTGGCAGGCTTTGTTTCAATTGCACCGGATGCATTAACACCATTAGGCGGCTATCCGGGCACCGACGATGCAGGGCGTGAAATGCAAAGCAAACGGAACAGAGATGAGATGCTGGAAGATTTTATAGCCGCTTACGACTACCTGAAGAGCCACGAAAACTGCAATGGCAAAGTAGGTGTTGTCGGCTTTTGCTTTGGGGGCTGGGTTGCTAACATGATGGCTGTACGCATTCCGGGTCTGTCGGCTTCTGTTTCGTTTTATGGAGGACAGCCGGCAAGCGAGGATGTTTCTAAGATAAAAGCTCCTCTCCTGCTACATTATGCCGAACTGGATACGCGCGTTAATGAAGGCTGGCCAGCCTATGAGGCTGCTTTAAAAGAGCATCATAAAAAATACATGGCCTACATGTATGCGAATGTTAACCACGGTTTCCATAACGATTCCACTCCCCGTTACGATAAAGCCGCAGCAGAACTTGCCTGGAAGCGCACCATTGACTTCTTCCGTGAAAAGCTCCAATAAGTACTGTAGGTAAACGGAGCTGCCCATCGTGCCGACAATAACTTCGTTATCAATATGAACGATGGGCAGCCCGGCCAGCCTCAGGTTACCTGTTACCTGCAGCAAGCACCACACTTATACCGGTAACTCCGGCTACTATTGGCTTATTACATAAACTCTAACTAAAGCAATAACAGCCATTAACAGAAAGATCGAATTAAGCACCCAGCTCGCGTGCGCTTTTTTAGAAACGGCATAAAGTATCAGAAAAAAGCAACCAACAATGTTCATCCCCAGGTAATTTACCGATTGACTGCTGATAAAACCAAAGCTGTTCAGGCTAAAAGCCAGAAGCGAAAAGAAGGCTCCAAGCCAGCCTACTCCTTCCCAGGCATATTTTCGTAGTAACACCATCGCGCAACTCATTATTTGTTTTTGCAAAGTACATGCATGCGAATGAGCATAAAAATGCTAATATTGGCTTGACTAATGCAAAAAATGAATCAGTACTGATGGAGATTCAGCAAATAAAATACTTTCTGGCACTGGCGCAGGAACTACATTTCTGGAACACAGCCGAACGCATGTTCATTACGCAGTCGGCTCTCAGCAGGCAAATAAAAGCCCTGGAAGACGAACTGGGGATTCAGCTGTTTGAAAGGAGCAAGCGAAGCGTGAAACTTACTGAGGCCGGCACTTTTTTAAGAGATCAGTGGCGGCCATTGCTGGATGAAATTAACCGTATACACCTGCAGGCAAGAAAGATTCACGATGGCGCTTTTGGCTATTTCAGAATAGGCTACCCTGGCTCCATCGCCTACAGTTTTATGCCGAAACTGATTACGAGCATCTCCCATACGTTGCCAGAGCTAAAGGTGGAGTTGGTAGAGCCCACTGATATCAGCTTTGAGGAACTGCTGCTAAATTACCAGATGGATCTGGCATTCAGACGTGATCCGGCAGTAAACCCATCCCTGCAATCCACCTCCCTCTACTCCGAACCCTTTGCCCTTGTTGTGCCTTCAAACCATCACTTAACCGAGCAAACCTTTACAGGGCTGCAGGATTTGAAGGATGAGCGGTTTATTCTCTCGAACCTGGCACAGACAACATTCTACACTTCCAGCCTTCGCCAGATTTTCGAAGACCACAGCTTTACACCCAATGTCTACATCGAAACCGATTTCGGGGCCATGGTTTTAGGCTTGGTTTCAAAGGGGCTTGGCGTATCTATACTACCTTACTCCTACTCTTTCAGCGCGAACCCCAATGTCAGGTTTATCATGCTGCCTTACCAGGTAAACCTTTACGCGACCTGGCGAAGAGATGATAAAAGCCCAGTGCTGAGGAACATACTGCAACAGGTGCAGGATGCTGCTTACAACTTTATCTCAGACGGCAATTAACGCACAACAACTTGCTCCCTGCTTTGGCTGAAGTTTGCCAACTTAAAAAAAAAATAAACCCGGGATGCTTGACTTTACGTAGAGCATTATTAACTTTGAAACACAAAGTACTTTAACATGAATCAGCAGCAAGACCAGTTAGCAACTCTGCAGGAGATCCGTAACATCATGGACCGCTCTTCCCGGTTTATTTCCCTGAGCGGGCTTTCAGGGGTAGCAGCCGGAGTTTCGGCGCTTATAGGTGCTGCTGCTGTAAAATGGTACCTGGTTACGCACAACATTAACTACACCCATAACCTGGACCTGCAACTGACAACCGAAGCTTTGTGGTTTATCTTTTCGGTAGCAGCACTTGTATTTATACTTGCCCTTTGCTCGGCCACCTATTTTACAGCCCGTAATGCCCGCAAGTCTAATCACCGGGTTTGGGACAGTAAAACAGAGCGGATGCTGGTTAACCTGTTTATACCGCTGGCAGCGGGTGGTATTTTTTGTGCCATACTGGTTTACCACAACCTGCTGTATTTAGTGGCGCCCGTTATGCTGATATTTTATGGTTGTGCTTTACTAAATGCCAGCAAGTACACCTTGAGTGATATTCGGTACCTGGGTTTCCTAGAGATAGCACTCGGGCTGATCGCCAGCTTTTTTGTGGGTTATGGCTTACTAGCCTGGACGGTAGGATTTGGTGTACTGCATATAGTGTATGGTGCGCTGGTGTATTATAAGTACGAACGCTAGCAGACCTGTGAGAGATTACTTAGACAATATAAACAAAGCCTTCGAAAGCAAGGCACGACTTGGCATTATGTCGGTGCTGATGGTGGATGACAAGGTAGACTTTAGCACCTTGAAAGATACGTTGCAACTAACAGACGGAAACCTTGCCAGCCATCTGCGTGCGCTTGAAGAAGCCGAATACCTACGGGTAGAAAAGCAGTTTATAGGGCGTAAACCAAATACAACTTATCATGCTACTAATGCGGGCCGTGAAGCCTTTAACAGCCACCTAGATGCACTGGAGCAGCTTATTTTAAATAACAGGAAAGAGACCTGAAATTTTTTTTGCACATTAACTTTGAAACTCAAAGTACTTTACCTTCAATTAAACTATATCATTATACCTCATATACAGCATTACTATGACACAGAAAGATGAATTTCAAAATCAGCCTGTTCATCCGGCTTCGGTGGCTAAGCGCATGTTGCAGGGAGCCGCCATTGGTTTAATCCTGATCCTGTTTTTTCTGCTTGGAGCCGGAGACCCTGCCCCAGACTGGCCTGACTTCTGGATGGTGAAACCACTGCTTATAGTGCCTTTGGCAGGTGCACTGGGCGGTGTGTTTTATTACAACATGGATCATTTGCGTTGCCAGGGCGGGTGGAGAGAAGTTTTGGCTTATATACTCAGCCTACTGGTATTCATTATAGTGTTATGGCTCGGTACTGTTTTGGGCCTGAACGGAACTATGTGGGATTAGCCTGCCAACTTGATATGGAATAAATAAACCTGATGATGGCTCTATGATGCCTTCCAGCTACAAATACAAACCATTCATATAAAACAGAACATTTATGATTACGCAAAACAAAAGACTTATCGGCATAGTGCTCACTGTAGCGCTTCTATTGTTCATCCCATTACTGGCTATGCAGTTTACAGATGAAGTAAACTGGACGCTGCTCGATTTTATTGTTGCAGGTGTCCTGCTACTCGGCACTGGCCTATTGTGTGAACTCGTTATAAGAACAGTCAAAAACATGGACTACCGTGTCGGCATCATTGCAGTTATTCTGGTAGCTCTCTTTCTTATCTGGGTAGAACTTGCCGTTGGCATCTTCGGAACACCTTTTGCCGGCAGTTAGAACTTAACAATATGAAAGGCGACATCATGACATCACACATAATCAGTTGGTTGTTTGGGATTACTGTTATTGCAATCGGCATTCCGAATCTGATCTTCGTGCATCCCGTTCCGGGAATAATCTACCTGCTCCTTTCTTTCCTTTTCTTGCCTCCGGCAAATAGTCTGCTCAAGAAAAGGTTTGGTTTCTCAATTCCGTCTATTGTCAAAATCATCCTGGGCGTTATCATCATCATGTTCACCTTAGGCGTGAGTGACCTGGGAGACATGCTGGATAAACAGCTTGCAGGGAAAGCAATGAATACAAAGTAAGCGTGAACCATGCCCTCTATACAAACACCGGAAGTTCAGAAGTATACTTACCAAAGATGCAAAAATCAGCCATGAAAGACGAAATTCTAACCCATTTAAACAACCCAAGGCAACTCGAGAGGCTGTACCGGAGCCATAAGGTACCGTTTAAGCGGGAGTTCAGCGCACTGTACCCGGAGCTTAAAGGCAACGCTCTTGCTGATTTCTGGAACGAAAGACTGCATTACGAAAGCGAAGAGATCAACTGGGGCACAGGCAGGGAATTAGTATTTGTAATAACGGCTTCGCTGGTCGCAGGTTGTATTGCAAAAATACCGGCTATGTTCCAGGTAAGCGAAGATTTCTTTTACCCCAGAAACATAGGATTCATCTTTCTTCCTCTCCTGACGGCCTACTTTGTTTGGAAAAATAATGTACAGCTTAAACAGGTTGCCTTTATTTATAGCATTATGCTGGCCTCACTTCTCTATATTAACTTTTTGCCTATATCCACCAGCAGCGACACCCTGGTATTGGCTTGTATACATCTACCCTTACTGCTGTGGGTGCTGTTAGGAGCTGCGTTTGCAGGCAATCAACTCTCCGATTATACCATCCGGCTTAACTATCTAAGATATAACGGCGATTTAGTTGTTATGACAACCCTGATCCTTATAGCCAGTGGTATCATGACTGGTCTTACAATAGGGTTATTTTCACTGATAGGATTTCAAATTGAGCAGTTGTACTTTGAATATGTAGCTGTTTTCGGGCTGGCAGCTGCGCCTATAGTAGGCACCTACCTTACCCAAACCAATCCGCAGCTGGTAAATAAAGTATCTCCGGTTATTGCCAGAATATTCAGTCCTCTGGTGCTGTTAATGCTTGTTATCTACCTAGTTGCCATTATTTATTCTGGCAAAGACCCTTACAACGACCGGGAATTTCTTATCGTTTTCAATTTACTGTTGATTGGAGTGATGGCTATTATTTTCTTTTCAGTGGCAGAAAGCTCTAAAACAGCTCAAAGCACCACCGCTAGCTGGGTGCTTTTCCTATTATCAACAGTAACAATTGTGGTGAATGGCATTGCCTTGTCGGCTATCCTGTTCCGTATTGCGGAATGGGGCCTCACTCCAAACAGGCTGGCCATATTCGGCAGTAATTTACTGATGTTGTTCAACCTGTTTTTTATGACTATATCTCTCTTTAAATCAATAACCAAGAAAGCAGATATTACAGCAGCAGGAAAATCTATAGCCATGTTTCTCCCCATCTATAGTATCTGGGCAATTATCGTAGTCTTTCTCTTTCCGCTGATTTTTGGCTTTCGCTAATAGCTGCAAAGCATAAACAGCAGGTAATTTTCTGCTTCCCTCATGCAAGCCTGCTTTATCATCTGCAGGCTTGCAATTATTTCAGCGTGCGTTCTTTTCCTTTCTTAGCTCAGCAAGCCTTGTGTTAAGCTTCGCCATTATGGCTCCGCTTTCTCCCTCAACTTCTGCATTACGCTTCGAGATGTGGTGCAGGTAGAGCAGGCATTGGCTTACTTCACCAGCCGTCAGTTTACTCACGTCCAGATGTCGTAAGTAATCATATATAAAAGCCATAGCGTTACCAAACAAGTTAATACACGATAAGTTAGTCAAGGATGGTGCCAGGTTTCCTTTCCTGGTGCAACGCAATGTAAAACAGCCTCGAAACTAAAATGTTCAAGTTATTTATACACCTTTAAGCTGTCCTGCCAGCTCTTGTTGTGTCTTAAAATAAGAAATAACTGGCATGGGAGCACTTCATTTTCATTAGTAAAAGCCTTGCGTATTTCTGCTGAGAGGATACCGTTATTCCGGTAAATGGACTGAATAAACCACCAAAGGCAACCCACCCATACGCCACAGGACACATAGCCGCGTATAGTGTTCATATAACATTCAGGTGGTATTTAAGATGCTTTGGTTGGTTGGAATCTTAAACCCTCCCTTCGGCAGATGTGCTTATGGGTTGATAAGCCCGGATGTGAAGTCATAATGGGGTTGGACGCTTCTATTTGGGTGCATAGGGCGTCCCCCTCATTTTGTTCTTTCACCTTAGCTCCACTTCGCTGGCATATTTACAGCCATTTTAATCCAACACATAAACTTCATGCTCTAGTAAAAGGGATACCACAAACTTTCCGCAGGAACTTTAATATTCACTTGCCTGTCAGCAAGCGCTGGCTTCGCTTGATAATCCATAGACATATACCTCTATTTCGGTTAAACAACATATAGCGAAAAATGCTGTATAAAGTACCTGAAGCCGAAGACCTCTGCATCCTACGCCTGCGATAGTACTAAAACCCAGTAGGTTTAGGCAATTATGGCAGCAGTTAATCAGAAGCTTATAATTCAGTACAATGACTTTAAGAGCATTATCCTATGGACGACAACCACAGAATGAACCACGGCAATATGCCTCACAACAACTACACAAAGTTTACCTTAATGTTGCTTTGCTCCTTTATCGCCATGTACATCACCATGTACTTAAACACTTACTCAATCGACCATGTGTATTTTAGCCTAACCAGGTTTTATATGACTTGTCTCGGTATTGCCGCAATGGCAGTTATAATGCTACTATTTATGCGGAATATGTACAGGAACAGGAAGAAAAACATAGCTATTGTTTTGGCAAGCCTGGCATTGTTTGCTGGTGCTTTAACATTGGCCCGTACCCAAACACCTGTTAATGATAAGTTATACATGAAGGCAATGATACCACACCATTCGATTGCTATCCTTACAAGCAAAAGGGCAACTATAAAAGATCCTGAAGTAAAGAAGCTGGCCGATGAAATTATAAAGGCACAGGAGGAAGAAATTGCTAAAATGAAAGCCTATCTCCAGAGACTGGAATCAGAAAATTAACCTCCAGAGGCAGGATCAGCCAGGCTTACAATAGCAAAGGTTTTTGTTACCTATAACAATCCAGAAGACTCTACTGCTTTTAATTACGCCCTCATGTATGCCTATAGCATAATGTTTTAAGTTGTTAAGTCATTTCTATAATACTATAAGCCAAGGCATGACTTATAGTATTATTTAAGTAAATCTGCTATTAACTTCGCATTTTTATGTTCTAAAGACTTAAACACCTCCCGCTCAAATTCAGCAAAATCAGATTTCCCTATACTATATTTGATTTTTCCCTTTTCAAGATAATGAATATAGTCACAAAGATTCGTTAAAGTCTCTATGATATGTGATGTAATAATCACTGTTTTGCCTTTATCCCTCAGTTGCAGCAAAATAGCACGAATAACGCTACACGTCTCCATGTCCAGACCGTTAAATGGCTCATCCAGTATCATGATAGGCTTATCTTGTTTTAGAACCCCGAGCAGCGCCAACTTCTTTTTCATGCCAGTTGAATACCCATCAATAACCTGGTTGAGCGGAAGACAGAACAACTCATTCCATTTGTCAGTGTTGAACAGCTTGTTTTGAAATAGGCCGAGGTATTCCCTTCCTGTAATGTTTGAATAGAAGAAATTCTCTGTTACAAGGTAGGACAGATGCTTCTTGGTTAGCCTTGTGCTATTATTGCTGATCTCTCCAGACTGGATTCTTGCAAGCCCGTACATTGCATTCAAAAGGGTGGTTTTCCCTGCACCGTTTAAGCCAACAACACCATGAATACTACCTTCAGCTAAAGCCAGATTTAGCGCGTCAATGACATTCTTCTCCTTGCCATAGGATATGACCAGGTTCTTAATCGTAATCATTCAGATAGAAGTTAAGGTTTTGCCGTGATTTAAAATAAAACCGGATTGATAACAGCCAAACGACAGGTATGAATACGGGAATGATTATCCCCAAAGCCCCAAGAGTACCAAATACCTGCACTGCTGAAGACCTGCTGTCTGGTTCATAAAAGGCATACTTTGTCAGTATCAAGTATACATGAAGCGATATAAAGATGAAGTATTCTGCAGTTGGTATATACCACTTGTCGTAATGGAAGACCACAAAAGAGGCTATTAAAGGAATGCTTAAGCCTGAAAAGAGGAGAACCTGATACTTAATTTTTCTGAATAAAAGCTTGGTGGCACTGATTTCAAAAGCGGTAATCATCTGATAGGGCTCACTTTGCTCATAAAAACTTAGAGGAAGTATTCCCAAAATAAAAATTACTATTGGCACGCTCGCGACAAAGAAAGAGGTACTCAGCCCCACTACCCAAAGTAGGGCTATCAGAATCAGATATTTTCTTAAACCAGCTTTCCACTCAAAGCACTCTTCCGGAATCAAGCGCGGAATCTTTGTATTCAGGCTTAACAGGTTCAGCTTGATTTCCAGATTTACTAGGACTCCTAACATCAACAGCACTATAAGGATTAAGAGCCATTGAGAGTGATATAGCAGAAAAACTACAAATGGAACAGACAGGAGAAAGTACTCAACCAAATAAATCCACTTGTACCTATGGAAGTGAGTTTGCAGGAACAATTTGTCCTTTCTTTTTACATGCAGGAGAGTGACAATCAGTAAAAGAACTCCCACAGCATAGCGCATGCTTACTTCACTGGCAGCCTGCATCAAAAGCATAAAAAGGATGAAACACAACAATCCAATCAGGAATAGCATTCTTGCCAACCCAATTTCTGTAGCGCCCCTATAGAACTGCATGAACCTTATTTTGATGAACCCATTTATAGTCATTTAATATATTTTATACCACCCATTAAGAATGTAGTGTCAAGAGGAGTTAGTTGCTATCTAAACTTCTTCTCAGCTCATTTACCCGTAAAAGGTCTTTATTGGCTCCATAGCTTTATCTTTTGCCATCCCCTTCCTTCTTGTAGATATCCACGGCAGCCTCAATGATACGACCATACAGGCTGTCGTTCTGACAGAAGTGCCTGTAAAACGTTTCCAGCAGGATAGGCTCGTTGAAATAGGTTTTTGGAATAGCGCCGAAAGCTTTTTTAACGATTTCTCTGGGCTTGAGCGAAGCTGCCTGAACTACTACTTCTTGCAGGTTGTACGAGGCAGGTTCCAGGAAGACCATATCCCGTACATCTTTTGCCCGCAGTGTAAAAGGTTTATACCCAATAGCCCAGATCTTTAGCAACTACGTACCTGAAGAAGGGAGCATTATATAGAAACGACCTTCCGCATCTGTCACAGTGCCTCTGTTACTATTGATTAACCCAATGGAGGCATAGGCAACAGGAGCATGGGTTTTGCCATCAATCACCTGGCTTATTACTTGCACATGTTGTGCGGCCACCTGTGAATGGTTTAGCATCAACCTTGAAAAACAAACTAAATATGGGTGCAGGTTCACTATTTTACTTTCATTTCGCCCGTTACTTTACAGGTTCCAATTGTGGTAAATCATATTTCTTATTTAGCATAACTTTTAAGATTCCCCTTACAATATCCATTGAACGATAGTCAACCCCGTTTAAGCTTAATGCTAAAGACATATTTTTTTCAGGATGGTAAATTAAAAAAGACTTAAACCCGTCCATACCTCCGGCGTGGCCAACAATATCTTCTCCCTCTTCTGTTTCGCGGTTTGCTATTGTTGCAAGGGAATTTTCAGATACTAACTTCCCTTCCATCAGGCTGTAAATAAACTTATTCAGATCTTCCGGAGTTGAGACTATCCCTCCCGCTCCTTTGGGAATGCTCATGTGGATTCCCGGTATTTTTTTCCAGTCGCCATTTTCTTTTTTATAGGAGCTTGCTCCGAAATTTTCAGGGTAAGTTTTTTTCCCGTAATAAGTATTTTTTAACTTAAGAGGTTTAAGGATTCGCTTCTTCAGAATATCAGCGAAATCCTGACTTTCAATATCTTCAATAATGAAAGTCAATAGTATATAATTTGTATTGGAATAGCTACGTTTTTCACCTGGAGAGAATGTAACTCCAATTTCTTTTATTTTGGACAACAGTTCATCCTTACTTCTTTTTTCCAGCATCCACTCTTCAAAATTAGGAGATCTTATAATATCAAAAATACCACTTTTGTGCTGCTGAAGATGCTGTATAGTTATCTGATCTGCGTTCGGTAATCCGGGGTAAAACTGAGACAGCTTTGTTTCTAAAGATAATTTCCCTTCTTCTATTAACTGCATTAAAATAGTTGCGGTGAATAATTTGGAAACAGAGCCAATCCTGTATTTTGTATGACCCGAATTTTCTATTTTCTTATCTACATCGGTGTAGCCAATAGAGGTCTGATAGACACTTTTACCTTTATGATAGATTGATAGGCTGCCCATCACTTTGTCATGTTTATCTAACAAGAAAAATAAGCTGTCAATTTTTTTCGTCTGGAATTCCTGAGCTTTTAAACTGATAGCGATAAAGAAAAAACCGCAAAAAAGAATTTTTTTCATGATACTGAATTTTGGTTAACGATTAATAATAGCCCTTAATACTTAAGCTAAGGGTTTGTAGAAGTAAGAATATGGATGATATAAAATAACAACAACTAAATGTGATGAAATACCCTAGAGATGTGATGAAACCTATGAATGTTCAGGAACGAAGAAACACATATTAAAAAATAGACTATATGTTACACACAGCTGATTGACATGTAGATGTATGGCCGGGGTAACAACTCCTAAAAAGCCATTCTGCAGCTAAAACAATCTAAGTTTAATTATTAACACAACAGGAGCAGCCATTACAGGGTAACAAAGAGGCTGTTTAGACATGCTCCACGCCCTTCTTGAAGAGCGTCTGGGTGCTGTCCAGCTGCATGTTCGAGAAATGATTTCGTAAACACTTTTACCTGCCTAATTATTTGGAAGTTAAAATTCTAAATAGCTTCAGTGAAAGCTGAATTACAACTGAAGCGTGAGATGCACAAAATATTCTTCTATAGTTTCCCTAATCACCAATTCATGTTTGTTGTCGTATAAAAGGCTCAAGCGCTGCTTCACATTCTCCAACCCCACGCCAGATTTACCTTCCTCAGGGTCTAGGGCGGGTTTGGGATGCTTGCTGTTGTACACATTAAAATATAATTTGGTATCTTCCATGTGCAGGCTCACCTTAATCCAGGACTTCTGCTTTAAACTGATGCCGTGCTTGAACGCATTCTCCACAAAAGGAATCAACAACATGGGCGCAATGAACCGCTCAGAAAGCACGTTTTCAATGTTGGTGTGAATAGAAATCTCAGGTGAATAAGAAGTGCGAAGCGACTGCAAGGCAATGTAATTCCGCATGTAGTCAATCTCCCTGGAGAGCAGGATTTTATGCTGGTGATTTTCATGCAGCATGAACCGCATTATATCGCCTAGCATCTGAATTCCCTGCGCGGTGCGCTCGCTGTTTTCCTGCAAGGCGGTGCCGTAGAGCGTGTTAAGCGTGTTGAACAGAAAGTGCGGGTTGATCTGTGACCGCAGGAAATCAAGTTTGGCATTGGAACGTCCCAGCTCTTTCTGCAGAACCTGCACCTCTTCATTGCCCTGTATGTGGCGTTTGTACAACATCCAGCACAGCGGCACCGTCACAAACAGCTGAAACAAGGCATTGCCCGCGGCAAACCCAAGGGCATCTTCCTCAGAGTCACTCACCACTATCATGAAAATGGTCAATGGGAAAAATGATACCGCCAACCAGACAAAGCTCTTGCCCACGTAAGAAATAAACGGTCTTTTCTTGCCAAGTGAATTTGGCAGCAATCGGTAAAAGGAGAAGCTGTAAAACAGAATCCCAAACGGGCCAATCAGGCCCCAAGTCAAGATTAACTCCCCGTCTGCATCTATAATAACCAGCAGGAACATAGACACCATCCAGGCAATAATGGCCGTGAGCGTGTCTCTGGTGAGCACTTTGTACCTGTTCTGGAGGGTTTCTGAGTTAGCGAGAATATAGAGGCTGGCAAACTTCACAAACACATACAGCCCCAACATAAGCAGCAGCGCGAAGGCCCGGCTGAAACTGTTCTGGAAAATAAGGTAATAGCCATCTTCTTCCAATTCAAATCGGGAGAGCACGTAGCGTTGCAGGTAGGTATTGGTAATACCCAGCACCACCCCGGTTGCCAAAAAGGTCAGCACCACCCAAAAGATGTTCAGAACTAAGTTCTCTTTCTCTATGAGCCGGGGAATCACCTTGAAATTGAGGAAAAGAAAGGTCAGGTACAGCACCACGTATTGCACTATCTCCGGGAAGATGAAGTTGCGATAATAGTCAAACGGCACGCCTTCTTTCTTGAAAAGATGTACGTTGCTGTTAGCGTTGCCGGTATTCAGGTAAAACAGGGAAAAAACAAAGATGACCGTGGCCGCCCAGAACTCTACTTTTTGCAGGAATGAAGGTCTTGTAAATAATTCTTTCATCAGGAATAGATTTTAAACAATGATAAGGGAAAGCAAAAAGGGAAAATAAAAAATGTGATCAATACCCTAGAAAATGTGATGAATTGCCACGAGAAAGGACTTCTGGGCTTTAAACCCAAGTGTATTTGGCTGAAGTACTGAATGAAACCCTAGATGCTGGACACAATAAATTTGAAGAGAAAACGAATAGATGAGTATATGCAGGGCTTGGGGCCATTAGCATACTTAGTAAGGATCTAATTACTTTAAATAATGTGCTGACAAGCTTTAATTCATGCGGCGAACTAGGTCTTTCCGGTATTATGATATTGTCCCTCAAATAGATCCTGTTACGCTCAACGCTTTCAATTTTACTAATAGGGATTATATTAAGACTGGTGAAGCCTGATAAATTCTGCAGTAGGGAGCCTGTAAAGCAGCCGGCCCATTGATGATAGAGTCAGCACCTTTTTGTCCGGTAACTGGATAACCAGATAATCCTTAAGGCCTTCAATGCCATCGGTTATATCAAAATCAATTGCCAAACTTTCCTGGAAACGGAGACGCTGAAGGTCAATAAAATTAAGCAGGTATTCTACCTCCTCAAAGGGTGTACGGACACCGGCAATTAAAGTAAGTGCATTTTTACTTTTACTTGCCAGAATGCCTAGTAGGGCGGAAATCTGGTATCCATGTTCAGACTCTTGGGATATCGGTGTCCGAATAGTGCCCGAAGGGCAAGAAAAAAGCCCCTCAGAATGAACTGAGAGGCTTTGAAGTAGACCAAAGGATCGAATTATCAAACTTTATCCATAAAGATTTTAGTTATTTGGCAGCATTTCTAGAAGCTTAGAGAAACTTCTAGAAATGCTGCCATTTTTTTCTTGCAGTAGATCTTGAAGATTAAGCGCTTTGACTATTCTAAAGCGGCGAAATGTTCTACCCTACTGGCGATTTGAAAATAGTTGTATATTGAGAAACAGTAGGAAGTACGGAACCTCGGGGTATGGCACCATACTTCCTCCTGAAGAAACAATATCTGTATACCATGGACAACCCTTTACTAATAGGTTTAACCTGCGGCGGCGCGTTCCTGCTTGCCTTTCTGCTGTTCAACCATCCTGTTGGTAGTAACACCGTTGCTAACAAATGGCTCGCCTTTTTCGTTGCTACCTTTGCATGTGCTATGCTCGAGATTTTCCTCTTCAACCTGAGCCTTCATATACAGTACCCAGTATCTTTTGCTTTCATTGAAGTTGTTCGGCTCTTTTCTGCCCCTATTCTATACCTAAGCATACTCTTCTTCACCACACCCTCCAAAAGGTTCAAGCCAAGGGACCTTTGGCACTTTACGCCTTTTGCAGTTTTGTTTTTGTTCCAGCTGATTAATATTGGGAAAGAAGAGAATTTTCAGTTTGAAAATGAGTTGATCCAAAGTCTTTTCCTGCAGGCTCTTCTGCTCATCCTTCCTCTGCAGACTCTAGTTTACCTTTTCCTCTCTTTCAGAAGATTAGGGCAACACCAGCGTAATATTGAAAAGGTAACCTCCGCCACCGAGGCAGTTGATCTTTCTTGGATGAAAAATTTTCTCCTAGCCTTGGTGGCCGTGGTACTGGTTTGGTTTAACTTGGCATTCTTCAACATCACGGTACTGTACAGGTATACTCCCTTATTATATCTAGTAGGACTCTACTGCCTGGCCTACTTCTCCCTTCGCCAAAAGGAGATTTTCGCTTTTGCTCCAGCGCAGCTTGCTGAGTTGGAGCCTATCATTGGGTTAAATAGTTCCGACAAGAACCAGAAGCAGCAAAGGCTCTCCGAAAGTATGGTGAGCTCGCTTAAAGTGAAGCTAGAACAGGTGATGATATATGACAAGGCTTTCCTTGAAAACGAACTTAGTTTGCCTATGTTAGCCCAACAGGTAGGAGTGTCTGCACATGAACTCTCCTATCTGATAAACGAGGCGTACGGGGAAAACTTCTACGCCTTCGTAAATAGGCACAGGGTGGCGGAGGCAAAACGCCTGCTGTCTTCCGCGCAGCTAGAGCAGCTTAACATGCTTGGGATAGCCTTTAAGTCAGGCTTCAACTCAAAAACCACTTTCAATACAGCTTTCAAAAAACAGACGGGGCAGTCTCCAACAGAATTTGTAAAACAGTCGCGCGAACAGCAACAGGCACGAAACGCCTGAAATATGTTCTTTTGGATACATCCGAACGCAAAGATGGAAAGCGTTCAGCATCTTCAGGTCAAAATATTTCTCATTGAAAAGACTAAATATGACGACCTGCAGAAAATCTATTCTCCTATTCTTTTACCTGATTAACTGCCTCTACATCCCGAGCGCCTTCTGCCAGGAAGCGCCAATGCCTAAGACCTTGAACGAGTTAAAGTCTCTGCTGGAAGGAGAAATGAAAAGGCAGCATGTGGCAGGAATGGCGCTGACACTAGTTACCCGTGATTCCGTTCTCTATGCAGGTGGCCTGGGCTATGCTGATGTAGAAAATAAAGTATTCGCAACAGAGCAGCATCTTTTTAGACAAGCATCCATCACCAAGGTGTTCACCGCTCTCGGTGTTTTAAACCTTGTGGAAGAAGGCAAACTACAGCTTAATTCCCGCCTTAAGGACCTTGCCCCTGAGATCCCCTTTAGAAACAAGTGGGAGGAAACTCACCCCATATCCATTGCGCAACTCATGGAGCATAGCACAGGTTTTAGCGACAAATCTCCTATGGTAGAATCCAACTTTGAGCGGAAACAAATGAGCAGTCTGGAAACTCTTAAAGTGTTCCAAAATCAAATGGAGGCCAAATGGAAGCCAGGAAATAGGCACTCCTATTCCGCCGTTAACTACGCCATACTCGTTTATGTAATTGAGAAGATCACTGGTAAATCTTTTCAGGAATACATGCAGGAGAAGGTATTCTCTCCTTTGTCTATGCCTCGTGCTAACGTAAGTCTGGCGGTTGATCCGTCAGATACCTACAGCAAAGGCTACAACTGGGATGGCAACCGTTTTCAGGTGGTCCCGCACCATCCGCAGTATAATCCCGGCTACGGCTCCCTCAATGCCAGTGCTACGGATTTTGCCCGTGCGCTACAAGCCTATCTGCACGATTGGAAAACACCTAAAGGACAGTTCCTGTCAGAGCAGTTACTGAACGATTCACAAACGCCTCACACTTACCTCTCTGCCAGAAATGGGCTTCAGAACACCTATGCCTACGGAAACGAGAGCAGGGAAGTAAACGGAACGGTTTTCAGAGGACATGCTGGATCTATAGCGGGCTACCTTTCAAACTTCCTGTATAATCGGGAGTTGGGACTCGGCTTTGCCTTCAGCATAAACACCTTCAACCCAGATTTTCACCGCAATGCAACAGACTTGATAGCTAAGTTCCTGACACAGGGCCTTGACAAGCCAGTGGCTCAAGTCACCTATCCATTACAGCTGTCTGCTGTTAACCCCTTCCTTGGATACTATCGTCTTAAAAGCAGTCCCGATCTATACTTGGGTTACTTCCAGAGCCTGCAGAATACGTTCAAGCTGGAGAAGGACCAGGCTGCGTTGAAGGTGAATTTTCTTCTTGGCGGCTCCGTGACCTGGAAAGCTGCAGACAGCAGCCGCTTACTATTTACCAATGAATGGGCTAAGGACCCAAGGATCATGTTCCTAATTGATGAGAAGAACCAGCCGGTGATTGTGGAGGACTCCATGTACTACGAAAAGATTAGTGCATTTGAGGCATGGGCTCCGATTGCTTTGCTTCTCCTAAGCCTGCTCATCATGGTTAGCTCTTTTGTATTTGCCCTAGTTTCAACCTTAATACTATTTCTAAGGGGGAATAAAGAGCTAAGCGCATACCTTCTTAGATTTTCATCAGCTTTGGCCACACTTGCCCTACTGCTGAGCCTTTGGACTATTCCCCAATTTATAGATAATATCACTAAAGGAGTGCCTATTAACGAGCTATCGCTTTTATGGACGCTTGGCAGATACCTCTTCATTTTCTTTTCCATCGTCACCCTTGTTCTGCTGGTGTTGCGCTGGAGGACCTTGAAGAGCAGACTGCTGAGGGGGTATATGACTGTGGTGACTTTAAGTGGCTGCTACTTGTTTGCTGTTTTAATAATTAGCAACTGGTACTAATCAGAGTAGTTAAAGGATAATAAATGTCTTCTACTTGGAGAGCTTAACTCTAAAAATAAGAAGTCCTAATGAGTTTAAATTTAACCAAAGAGGAATTGCATTGTTTTTGTCGAACCAAAAAAGCTGCTCCATTTAACGTGGAGCAGTTTTTTTGCTGTAGTAGACCATAGGAGTGAATCATCGAACCTTATCCACAGAGATCTTCTCCTGTTAAGTGAATTTTGCAAGTGAATGGGAGGGCCGGTTAGTAGGCTGTTCTAGCCTTATATTACAATAACGGTCTCTGCGCTTCACAATGCTTTATCTTTTCTCCATATACTGTTGCCAGTTGACGATCAGCACCTTCTCCTCATCGAGCAGCAGGTAGCCATAGTCGTAGCAGAAGTGGTAAGTGCTACCGCTCTTGGTGCGGTAGAGGTGGGTGAAGTGGCGAAAGTCAAAGCCTGCCTGAAGCAGTACCTCGCGCCGCAGCGTAGTCTTACCCTCAGGGCTCACCCGGTGCAGGATGTGGCGATTCTTGCGCAGTGTGAGGTTGATCTGCCGCATGAGCTGCTCTCCCTCATCTTCCAGCTTACGCTGGTTGCCGGCCCTTGCCCGGCACTGGTCGGAGCAGAACTTCTTGTCTGCCCGGCCGCTTAAGCTTCCCCCGCAGTGCCCGCATGCTTTTGTTGTTGTTCCCATGGCTTTAACTGATTATATGCGATTCTATCCGGATCATCCGTTTAGTTACGGACCTATACGCGTATTTTACGGCAAGTGGTTTGGAAGCGGGTATATTTGGACTAATAATCATATTCCTATGCACCATTTATCCGCCTCTGCGCCTGTTTTATTTCTCAACTCCCTGGAGCACGAGGGAAAGCAGTTTATCCGCATCTGGCACAAGCACCATCCTGCCATCAGCAAGCGGCTGAAGGAGAGCGCCTTTGTGAAGTTCAGTAAGACCTATAAGTGCTACGTGACGCACAAAACGCCGCAGGCAATCGAGCAGCTGCATCAGAGCTTCCAGGGGCTGGCACTGGTAGATACTCGCTACCTGAACCGGCCCAAGCGGCTGCGTCCGGCATTTGGAGCCGTGGTAAGGGGGAGGGGCGAGCAGTCGGAACCCCTGCAGAAGCAGCCCGAGTTGCCGGTGGTGCGTCTGCAGCCCCTACTCTGCGGAGACAGGGAGCTGATTCAGGTGTCCTTTCAATACAGCGAAGTTATTTACAGGAGATTGCAGGTCGGGAGAAGCTGCGAGTGGCTGGCGGAGGCGAAGTGCTTCGCGCTGGGTACACGGGCAGCGGAAATGCACAAACTGCTGGACGAGCTGCAGGGCTTGGCCGTGGTATGGCTGTGCAGCACGCTGAAGGTGAGTGACATGTCAGTGATGCGCAGGCTATGGGAACAGACATACTGGAAGGGTGCCGGTTACATCACCTGCCCTATGCCCTACCTGGAGAAGCTGCAACTGCTCAACTACTCCATGAGCACCATCCGCACGTACCACTCCCTTTTGCTGCGCTTCTTTAATGGTCACCGCGTACAGGGCCTGGACGTGATCAATGCCTTTGCCTCGGAGGAGATAAACCAGTACCACCGGCAGATGGTGCAGTGCGGCTCCTACTCCTATTCCTTTGTGAACCAGAGCATCAATGCAATCAAGTTCTACTTCCAGCGGGTGCTCGGGCGCCACACCCTGGACCTGAGCCAGGTGGAGCGTCCCGAGAAGCCGGACAGGCTGCCCACGGTCCTCAGCAAGCAGGAAGTGCAGAAGATCCTCTCGTCCACCGACAACCTGAAGCACCGCTGCCTGCTGCAGCTGCTCTATGCGGGCGGCCTACGGATCGGGGAGATAATCAATTTGAAAGTTACCGATGTGCAGTCTGGCAGGAATCTGCTGCTGATCCGTGGCGGTAAGGGCAAGAAGGACCGCACCACGCTGCTCTCCAGGAAGCTGCTGGAGAGCCTGAGGGCGTACTACAAGGCATACAGGCCGAAGCTTTGGCTGTTTGAGGGGCAGACGGGCGGGCAGTACTCAGTGGAGAGTACCAGGAACGTGTTCCGGGCTGCGCTGAAAAAGTCAGGGGTTCAGGTAAAGGCCACCCCGCACACGCTGCGCCATTCTTTTGCCACACACTTGCTTGAGCAGGGTACCAACCTGCGTTACATCCAGTCCTTACTAGGTCACAGAAGCAGCAAGACCACCGAGGTCTACACCCACATCACCAGCCACGGCATGGAAAGTATTGTGAGTCCGCTTGACAATCTTTAAATTCTACCTATATTAGCTAAAGAATATACTATGGATGCAGCAAGAGGAGTGAAGAGCCAAAAAGAGAACCCTTTTATTGAGGCTTTGCCACTTACGCACATAATGCAGATAACCGTCATAATGACGTCTATACTATAGTTGGGCAAAAGATGTAAGTATAGAATAAAATTTTTAAAGAGAAATTTATGAAGCAGGCAATACTCCTATTGTTAACCCTTGCTATATTCTCCTGCTCTAATAAGGAAGTAAAAGTTGAAAAGGAATCAGTTTCCTTAACAACTACTCAAATGGAAGCTGAAGAAGTACCTCCTGTAGAAATTAAAAAGTAAGTGCATAAATAGACTCTCCAATTAACGGTCTGAAGTTGGAGACATTTAACACAATCCCAGATGAATTTATTGGTTGCGGCTGTACTCTCTACTTATCTGAACAAGATAAGAAAACAGGAATTTACATTTATAGAGATGCTGGCGATATAGCTATGATAAGGCTCAATGGTGAAGTGCAAAAATTAGACTATAAGGGAGAGAGTAATGGCTCTACTATTTATGCTAATGACTCATTAGAAATTAGAATGAAAAATACAGAGACTGTTGAGAGCGCAGAAATGGAAGAAACATCAGATGTGAAAGGAGTGCTCACTATTATCAAAGGCAAGTATAAACTTGAACAAAAATTTGTCGGCTACTGCGGCTGCTAAAATGTAATATAGCTGAAGCACTAAATAATCCATTGCCCAATCGAGTAGCCCGCCGTGAGCAAAATTACTCACGGTGAGGCTCTCAGTCGAGTAGCGCAAGGGAACCTCCCCCTTACGCCCTCACAGAACCGTGCGTAAGACTCTCGCCTTACACGGCTCCTATTATCCAACCTTCACGGCCTTACTCCCAGCTGCCAGTGCGCAAACAGGTTCGGAATGGCCTTAGCCACCTTCCCCAGCCAATCGCTTGCTCTGATTTTATGGCCCTGCAGTTTCTTATACTTCTGCCTGGCCCAGCTCTTGAGTACAAGGTTCAAATATCTCAATACCTCATAGAGTTCCGATTTGTAGAAGTGTCCGTAGTAGTTAATCCAGCCTTTCAGAACTGGGTTGATTTCCTCGGCCAGCCTTGTCAGGCTGCTGCCGCTTCTGCTGGTCAACTTCCATGCCCTTATCCTTTCCCGGATTGCCTTCCTGGCTTTATCGCCAACTGCCGGTAAGAATCCGATAAAATATTTACCCTGCTTATTCCGTGACTTCCTGCTTCTGAATGTATAGCCCAGAAATTCAAAAGACATGTTCGGGTAACTTTTGCGTCGGTCCTCGTCCCTGCAGTAAACAATTTTGGTCTTCTCCGGGTGCATCTCCAAGCCACATGCCTTTAGCCTTTCTGCCAGTGCTTCTTTAAGCGCTATCGCCTGCTGCTCGGTGCTGCAGTGTATCACACAGTCGTCTGCGTAGCGCTCGAACGGGCAACCGGGATACTTTATCCGCAGCCACTCGTCCATGCAGTAGTGCAGAAACAGGTTGGCCAGCAGCGGACTGATGACTGCTCCCTGCGGAGTGCCCTTTGTCCTTTCTGTGGTTATGCCGTTTCTTTGCTGCACAGGTGTTTTGAGCCACCGCTCGATGTAGAGCAGCACCCATTTGCAGTCTGTGTGCCTGCGCACTGCTTTTAGGAGCAACTCGTGCGGGATGCTGTCGAAGAAGCCTTTGATGTCCAGGTCCAGAACCCAGTCCTGCCGCCAGCACCGCTGCCTGGCTTTGCCCACCGCTTCCAGTGCGCTTTTGCCCGGCCTGTACCCATAGGAGTCGTCATGGAACACAGGCTCCAGTACTGGTGCCAATGTCATGGTGACTACCATCTGGGCAATACGATCCGTAACAGTGGGTATTCCTAGTGGACGGGTGCCCCCGCCGCTCTTGGGAATTTCCACCAGTAAGACGGGTGCGGGCATATAGCTTCCCGAGCTCATTCGGTTCCATAACCGGTAAAGGTGATTTCTGCTGTCCTGGTCGAACTCCTCGAGGTTTAGCCCATCCACACCTGCGCTACCTCCGTTTTGTTTTACACGCAGGTAAGCCTGGTGCACGATGTGCTTTGAGATGGTAAATGGTTTTGTCTTAATCATGTCAGTACCTCCTGCAGGCTTACCTGCAGTTTTCTTTGTGATAAAAACCGGATAATACATCCCCTTGGCTCCATCCCCATTACAGGGACTTCCACGCTACTACGGGATGTTCCGCCCGCGTGCCCTGCCTCGGTACTCTTACTCTTGTGGGTCTGCCACTTGAGCTTCTCCCTTCTCATCAGGACGACACGTTCTCACGTTCCGTGCAAATGCCTGTGTTAAGGTCACGCTGCCTTAATGCCGGATGCCGCATGAGCAGTAGCCAGGTTGCCCTCATGCTTATCCCGGGACAGTGGTGACTCCCGGTTTTGACATCACTTATTCGCTAACGACACTTCTTCAGCAGTTCACTTGCGTTCGTCTCCTTAACACCTACCTGCTACCTTTCCGGTAACTTTTCCTTGTCGCTCACGACCATGCCTTTTAAGCAAAGCCGCACAAGGCGGTTTGGAGCCTGCACCTGACTACCGGCTCCGAGGGGCCTGCCCTCATCATTTGCACAGCACCAAAGGACACTAAAAGCGTCCTTCGTTCGTGACACACCACCACTGTACAAGCGGTTCTCGCATACAGCGGTTCGTTAAGCTGTGGAGCTACTTTCTTGTAGTAGTCAAGCATTGATTCATACCCCCTGCGGACAAGCCGTTTCACCGTTACCGTCGTTATCAGGATTGGACTTTGAGCTACTGCCCATCCTCCTTTCCTGGTCCTGCTCCAGGCATACGCCTGCCACTTGGGAACGCCCAGCCGAATCAGGTTCTTCCTTTTCCGGTCCGGTCGTTTCCAGTCATGCCAGATGCAGTGCCTGAGCCTGTTTCGTATCCAGCTGTCGACCTCTTTGAGTTTGCCCTGTATACTTGCCAAACGGAAGTAGTGGACCCAGCCTCGCTGCGCCTCTTTCAGTTCCCGGACACGCTGCTCAAAAGAGCAGGGCGTTGTTTTGCGGGTGATGCTCTTTAGCTTTTGCTTTAACCTTTCCCATCCCTTCTTTGCCACTACCAGCTGGTATTTGCCCTTATCTCCCTTCTTATAGGTGGGCACGAATCCGTGACCCAGAATCTGAAAGTCTACTGGCCGCCTGATGCCGCTCTTCTCCCTGTTGATAGGCAGCTTGAGCCTGTTCCGCAGGAAGAGGAATACAGCGTTGCCTACTTTTCGAGCTTCATCTTCACTTTTGGTGTAGACGCTGAAGTCGTCGGCATAGCGCACGTAGCGCAGCCCCTGCCGCTCCAGTTCCTTATCCAGCTCGTGGAGCATGATATTGGAGAGCAGCGGTGAGAGCGGGCTTCCCTGCGGCACGCCCTTCCGACGTTTGACCAGTCTCCCGTTGATAAGGATGGGGGCCCGGAGCCATTTGCGGATGAGGCGTAGGGCGAGGGGGCATTTTACCTTCCGGTAAAGCAGTTGCAGCAGCAGGCAATGATCCACTTCATCGAAGAAGTTCTGCAGGTCGATGTCCACGATGTGCTGATAGCCCTCGTGGATGTGCCTGTGTGCCTGCTGCAGGGCCTGGTGGGCATTGCGGTTGGGGCGGAAGCCGTAGCTGTGCTGGGTAAAATCAAGCTCAAAGAGCGGTGCTATCACCTGATTAACGGCCTGTTGCAGTACGCGGTCGGTGACGGTGGGAATGCCCAGCAGGCGATTCTTACCGTTGCTCTTGGGTATGGCTACCCCTAGGATGGGTGGAGGCAGGTACCTGCCGTTGCAGATGTCGGTAGCGATGGCGTCCCTGTTTTGTTTCAGGTGCGTAGCCAGCTTCTCTACCGGCATACCGTCCACACCGGCCGAACCTTTGTTGGCCAGCACGTGCGTGTATGCCTTGAGCATGTTGCCCCGGTGGAGTACCTTCTCTATCATCTTTACTACTTTTACTGTAATCTCTGCCCCGCTTAAGGCAAGGCTGGCTGAGCCTCCTTGCCGAATTAAGAGCAACTTAACGTTCGGCCCTTCGGTAGCTTGTGAGACCTCCGGGTGCTTCCCGGCTCGTTACCTCTACCTACTATGGCCTCTGCTGACTTCTCCCTGTGTTCACGACAGAGGGAGACCTCCCCAGGTAAGAGCACATTCCTTCCTCCGATTCCTGCTGCATCTACACAAAGTCGCTTGTTGGTCAGGGGCTTTACAAAGATGTGCTTGCTTACCCACGACTCCCTGCCTCTTATGCAGTTTCTGTCCGTCAGTACCGGATTTTGCAGTCCCGCTTTCTTCACTGCACGCCTCACGACGAACCAGCTTGCGGCTTGCTAACAGGCTTCACCAACTCGCCTGTAAGGGACTTGCACCCTCTGGAATAATTTGATACCTTCAGTACCAGGTGCCCATACTGGGCGCACACAAGGTGCAGCTTTTATACTTCGGCTTCGCCTCGTTCATCAGCTGCACGAACACGTTGTGGTTGATTAATAATTATGAAAAAGGAAGTACTGGTATTTATAGCAGCTAGTATAATTGCTTTTACAAGCTGTGCCCCAGCAAACGAAATTGCATTTATTAACGAGAATAAAAGCTTTGCAATTTACCACAGAACAAGCGAGAGAGTGATTCTTGGACACGGTGGCAATGTGTAAGCTTCCCCAGATTTTAGGCCATTGTAAAGTTGGTTTTTCAAGTTACAATTTCCTCCAACAATTCCGCAGGTGTTCTGAAATTTAGCGCCTGGTGCGGGCGGTGGTGATTATAGTCCTCCATCCATTCCTCCGCTTTCTGGCGCACCTCCGAAAGGGTCCGGAACACGTAAGCGTTGAGCAGCTCTCTCCTGATGCTGCCGTTGCAGCGCTCGATGTAGGCGTTCTGGGTCGGTTTCCCTGGCTGAATAAACACCAGCCTCACCTTGTTCTCCTTGCACCAGTCTTCGAGTTTGCGGGAGATGAACTCCGGCCCGTTGTCCACCCGGATCATCTCGGGCAGCCCCCTGAACTCCTTGAGGTACTCCAGCACCCTGATCAGGCGTAGGGCTGGTATGGAGAGGTCCGCCTCCATGGTGAGGAGCTCCCGGTTAAAGTCGTCGTCGATGTTGAGCAGGCGGAACTTGCGGCCGTCCCAGAGGCTGTCACTCATAAAGTCCACCGACCAGACCTGGTTGATCTTCTCGGGCTGGAACAAAGCTTGCTTGACACGGGCCGGCAGTCGTTTTTTGTGCCTTCTGCGGATGTTTAATCTCAGTTGGCTGTAGACCCTGTAGACGCGTTTGTGGTTCCACCCGTGGCCTCTCCTCCTAATGCGGTGGAAGCATTTCCAGAAGCCAATCGAAGGGTGCTTCTCCACCAGCAGCCGTAGCTCTTCTTCCACCAGGTTGTCGTCTCTTTCCACCGGACTGTACTGATAGCTGCTTCTAGGAAGGCCTGCTGCCTTGCAAGCCTGACGAACGCTCACCCCGTGCTCCTCCACCATAAACCCCACCAGCGCCTTCTTCTCGTCAGGCTCTAAAGCTTTTTTTCTACCGCGTCCTTGAGGGCGTGGTGCACCAGCGAGAGCTCTGCAAACATTTTCTTGAGTCGGGCGTTCTCCTCCTCCAGCTCTTTCATTCGCTTGAGCTCCTTTACCTCCAGGCCGCCGTAGCGCTGGCGCCACTTGTAGAAGGCCGAGGAGGTGATGCCCAGCTCCCGGCAAAGGTCCTGGGCGTTGCGGCCGTTCTCGTGCTCTTTGATGGCCTTGATGATCTGTGATTCTGTAAAGCGTGTCTTTTTCATTCCATCTAAAGTTAAACATTTACTCAACTTTTAAATGGCCAACTTTCAGGGAAGTCTACAAACAGCTGCCCTTGAGACACCACATCCGGTGCGGGTCCTGCTCAAAGCCGCTGACAGGTTACGAGATGAAGAAGAAGGGCATCCACTACTACAAGTGCAACACCAAGGGCTGCTGCCTCAACAGGAACGTGGGCAAAATGCACGAGCTCTACCAGGGGCTGCTCAAAGAGTACCAGATCGACCCCGTGCCGCCGCCGCAGGTGCAGGAGATGATGTCGCAGGTGTTCAAGAAGCTGAGCCAGGACCACGAGCAGGAGGAGAAGCGGCTGCAGCTGCAGTGCTCTGAGCTGCAGAAGAAAAAAGACACGCTCGAAAGAAGGTACGCCTACGGGGAGATCGAAAAGGAAATCTACGCAAAGTTCGGTGCTGAACTGAAGGCAGAGATGCGGGAAATAGAAGTGAACCTGGAAAAACTATCGGGTCCTTTATCGAACCACAAGATGCTGCTGGGAAACGGGCTAAAAATGATGCTAAGTCTCTCATCCAAATGGGCTAAGGGGGACTCTTCACAGAGAAGAAGGCTGCAGGCACTGGTGTTTCCCGAAGGTGTGCAATATGACCGGGAAAAGGAGGCTTATCGAACCACCAGGGTGAACACCTTTTTCGGCCTTGCCGCAGAGATAACGCAGAAAATGAGGCAAAAGGAAAGGGGGAAAAGCAGCTGTGAAACTAACTTTTCCCCCTTGGTAGTCCGTAGGGGAATCGCAATTCCTTTATTAGCTTTTGATTATCAATTATTTAGGTGGTTTTTGTTTCCCGACTCACCGAATTACGCACCACTTCTTTGCTTCAGTTTGGCTGCAAATGCTATAGAACAAATATATCACAATGGATTTTAAGAGTCAATTATGTTCTTCCTGGATTGCTCCTGAATGTTCATAGTGTAAGATAGATTTCTGATTCTAATAAGTGAGGTATCTCGCGGTTTGGTGCGAGAAGCGAGAAGCAAGATGTATTTTTGTAAACAAAAAAGGCTCCACCCCCTGGTCAGAGCCTCCTGAAGATCGCCTCGGAACTCGGCTTCTTTTCTTTTTCAAAAGCAACATAACATTCCACAATTAAAGCAAACAGGAGAAGTTACCCATACCATCAAACATCTAAAACATTTTCAGAATCTTTCATCCAGGAGAACACTACCATTACTACCATCGCATTCCAACAGCATGGTAGTAATGGTAGTGACTGTAGCAATGCGATGGTAAAGTTTTACCTCTCCTTAGCAGATCAAGGATACCTATTGTAGTTCCTTTTTGCTTATGAAGAAAGAAATTGAAATGACTAAAAAAATTGAAATCAGTAAGTCTGGGTTAAATTTTCCGCCCTCTGTTTCTTTTTTGTTTGGGTTTTGGCTGTAATTCCTTGATATCACTCAGGTCGCGCGCCCTGCCGACTGCTTCCTTATTTTGAATAAACTCGCGTAACCCGATATAAGGTACCTGCAGCCCATCCAGGTCAACCTGCTCTCTGTTGGAGTAGGCATCCTGGAAACTGACACCATCAATGGTGTTGAGGATATCGATACGCAGGGGAGGATAGCCTATCTGGGTGACATAGCCCTCCTTGAGGAAGTCTTCCTCTTCAAACCCAAGGGATGACAAGCCAAAGTCATGAAGCGCCTGGAGCATTCGCTGCGCGTTCTCCTCCGATACACCGATCCAGATGTCCAGGTCACCGGTGTGCCGCGGACGCCCGTGGAAGGCGAGTGCATAGCCACCCACCACCAGGTATTCCACCCCATGCTTGTTCAAGAGGGCTATGAATTCCTCGAAATCCCTTGCCAATATCATCGGGAGAGTCTTTTTTTAACGACAGCAGAGCGGTCTAGCCGCTGGCCTGGCTTGAGGTATTGAGAGATGATAAAAGTAACCGCTTCTATCCGTTCTTTGGGCGCACGACTGAGCCAGTAGAGCAGGTCTTCGTACTCGTCTATCTCTTTCATCGGACCCTTTCGGACTACAGCCTGTATACGCATGTTTTCTTTTTAATAGCAGGGGACATTATTCAGAAAGTCCCTATACAAATATACTATTTTTGATGAATTCTTGTTGTAGAAATAAAGGTCAGTCCCTTTACCTCAAAGGATTTAGTACAGCACATATTCTCTTCTGCCGGAACACTTCTAAACTTACTTTTCAGCATCCCCATGTCCTCACTCACCTTCTGGTCGAGCACCTTAGCATAGTGCTGGGTAGTCTTGATGGAGGTGTGGCCGAGCATCTTCGAGACGCTCTCCATCGGTACACCGTTAAGCAGCGTGACGGTGGTGGCAAAGGTGTGGCGGGCGGTGTGGAAAGTAACAGGCTTGGTAATACCGCACACGTCCATAATTTCCCTGAGGTAGGCGTTCATCTTCTGATTGCTGAGCACGGGCAGGAGCCGGTCCTTGTAGAGGCACTGCGGGTGCTGCCGGTAACGCTCCAGTATAGCCAGGGCCGCCGGTAGCAGCGGAATGCGGGAGGGGGTGTCGGTTTTCTGACGCTGCTTGAACACCCATTGCTCTCCGTCCACGCCTTTGCCGATGTCACTTCTTTTCAGCTGCTGTACGTCGGCGTAAGCCAGGCCGGTATAACAACTGAAGAGGAAGATGTCCCGCACCTGCGAAAGCCGCTCTGTCACTAACTCTTTTGCTGCTATCTTCTCCAACTCCTCCTCTGAAAGAAACACCCGTTCTACTGGCTTTACCTTAGCCTTGTAGTGCAGGAAAGGGTCGCGCTCTATCCAGCCGTGGGCCAGGCAGGTGCGCGTAATCTTCTTTAAGTGCTTGAGGTATTTGGCCGCAGAGCTGGCGGAGCACCTGCATACGCTCCTGAGGTAGAAGTCGTAGTCGGTAACGAAGGCGTGGTCCACCTGGCGCAGGGGAATATCCTGGGTGCCGTACTTGAACTGGATGAAACCTTCAGTGTGACCAAGGGAAGTTCTGTAGCCTTTCAGCGTGGCGGAGGAGTATTCTGCTCCCACTAAAGCCTCCATTCGGTGGTTATGCTCCCTGAGCTCTTCCAGGAGCGTTCGTACCTTTTCCTGCTTGCCGGAGAACCTGATTTTAACATTTTCAGCCGTAACTTCCTGGCCTGCCTCCAGTAACTGGCGGTGTGCCTCCTGTACCCGGGCCTGGAGCGTGTCCAGGTAAACATTAAGGGAAACTACGGCTTCCCTGGTACCTGCGGCTCTTCCGGCAGAGGAGTTCCAGCGGCCGGGCTCGCAGTTTCTTCCGGTGGAGATTTCTGCTCTTTTTCCGGCGATGGTGATACGAAGATAAATAGGCACTGGGCCTGCCTGGTAGTGCCGTGGCTTTTTGAGGTAAAAGATAATTTTGATACACTGGCGCATGGCTTTGCTGCTTAACGGTTGAACAAGTTAGCCTTGCAGCAAAACAGAATCAAGATGTACAAAGGCTGTACAGCTTGTGTGTCAGTTTATTAAGCGTAATTCGGTGAGTCAGGGAGCGTGGCAAAAATGACGCACCGAATTACGCTCCTATTCTTTGGGAAAAGCCGAATAAATCGGTGGTGCCGGAAAAAGAAAAAGCCTGCAAATGCTCTATTTGCAGGCTTTTAGCTGAATTAGGTATGATAAACAGTAGTCCGTAGGGGAATCGAACCCCTGTTGCCAGAATGAAAATCTGAAGTCCTAACCCCTAGACGAACGGACCGTGTTACTGCATTGCGGGTGCAAATATAGCAGGCGTTTTTTACAACACAAACAATTGCCAAAAATTTTAATAAAAAATTTCTACAGCAAAAGCAGAACCAGCCTATATTGCAGCTCCCTTTAGCAGAAGCAAACATTACACTATGTCTTTCGTTATATTTATAACTCAATATAATAATCTAATATTTCCCATATATGGCTAAAAGTGCACAATATGTAGGTGTTACACCAGAAGTTTATAGTCAGTTAAAAGACAAGCTTAAATCGGTAGGTCTGAGCCTGGAAGGCAATAGTGGCAACATCAAAGAAAAAGGTGTTTCGGCAAAGTATAACTATAACCCCGAAGAACAGGTGCTTGATATAAGCGACCTCTCAGTAGGATTTCCTGCCAGCATGATGCTGAACTCTGACAGCCTTGTCCAGAAAATGACACAGATGATTGAACAGTACGGCGGTAGAGCCAAATAAATGTAACCTATAAAGCCATCAACTGTTAAACTGCGTATAACGCTAATGTAATTTTTGAATTTAATTGTAAAGCATATACAAACTATGGAAAACGAAAATAAACAGAATCAGGGAGGCAAATCCGGTGAAGGAGTTTTGCAGTTGCTGCAGCCTCATGATATGTCAAAAACCGTAGAATCTGCCATGCACGTGGTGCAGGGCAGGCACGAAAAGCTACCAGAATTACTGCATGATGTGGGCACACTGGTTATAAAAGGAGCCAGAAAGTTAAGTACTCCCCAATTGATCTTAGCGGCAGGCGCGGCGACTATTGCAGCAATACTGCTTTCTCGCTATGCAGCCAACCACGATTTCGATTTTGAAGAGGCGGCTTAAGCTTTTGTTATTATACCGGATCCCCCTCTGCTGGCACCAGCAGAGGGGGATTTTTTTTGCACGCCGCCATCTTGGTACAAGAATTGATAACAGCAATATATATAGCAAAGCGTTATATAGGCGTTGGTAAAAATGTATAGGCGCCGCTAATAAACACGAATCAATTTAAAAAGATGAAAAAAACCTATTTGATCACCCTCCTGCTTTTATTTTGTGGTATGATGCAACTACAGGCACAGCAAATTATGCCACCGCACATTAATGTGAGCGGCACAGGCGAAGTTAAGTTAAAACCCGACGAGGTGGTTTTGAGTTTTGGTTTCGAAGTAAGAGACAAAAGCCTGGAAAAAGCCCGTAAGCAGGTAGACTCTCAATCTTCCTCCGTTATTTCTTACCTCAAGAAACAAGGTATTGATGAGCGGCTTATTCAAACTTCTTATGTAAGCGTTTACCCCATGTATCAGGGAGGAGAATTTGCCAATGCTGCTCCGGAGTTTTACATGGCCCAGAAAACTATGACGGTAGTAGTAAAGCAGCTAAATAAGTATGACGAACTGGTAGCCGGTTTGTATAAAGCAGGTGTGAATCGTGTAGACGGAGTATCTTTCCGGGTATCTGAGCTGGAGAAACACAAGGCAGAAGCACAGAAACGTGCCGTGAATAATGCCAGACAAAAAGCCCAGGCACTGGCAAATGAACTGGGCAGCAAAACAGGCCGTGTTTATGCCATCAACGAGACCTCCGGCAGCAACAATCCGAGTCCGGTTTATGCCAAATCACTCCGAATGGAAGCCGACATGGCTGGCGATGGCCCTTCCATTGCTGGCGGTGAAGTACTGGTTACTTCTTCTGTGCAGGTTACTTTCCTGCTGGAGTAGCACCAGCTTCAGATATAAACAAAAAAGCCTCTGAGACTCAGAGGCTTTTTTGTTGCTGATCGTATTATCATAGCCAGACATTGGTAGGCTTATCAGAGCCAAAGGGTATAGAACCTTTACCACTAGTCTATGCTGGTTACCTTGTAATTACCTCATCGTTTGAGAGGTTTCATTGTTTAAGTACAACTGATTGAAGAGGAGCTTGAAAGTGCCATGAGCTTGTCCGCGGAAAGTAATTTCGGGCCCGAAAGCATATAACTTACCTGCTCCTACAGGTGCGACAAAGGCGGCTATACCATCCTGCAGATACTCCTGCCCCCAGGCCCAGCCACTCCGAAGTGGCTTATTAGATGAAAACCAGGCCAGTGGTTTTATATCTCCTTTTAAAATGGCATCGGGCGTAACTTTAAATACCGGGCTGTTGTCAAAGTACACATCTCCCTCAGATGGCATTCCCCATGCAGCTGGCTGCATAGTATCATACTTCACACGCAGGATGCTACCCGGTATATAATACTTTGTTGACGGAAGAGATTTTTCCTGGCCTGAAGCCGTCATCTCTACTAAGGCATTACGCACTGGCAACCCAAGATGATAGGCTAAATTGGTGCTGCTGCCTATCGTAACAACAGTACCTCCTGCTTCCATAAAGGCTTTTAACTGCGGCACAGACTTATCAAGGGTTATTTTACCTAAGTGTGCCCGGTATTCTGCAGGAACATCTTTTGGGTTCGGCTCCCTGGAGGCATTGGCTCTGCTCCTGTTGTTGTTCAAATCCTGTAGAGCAGGAATGGCCCTGGTCACAAATACAATTACATCGTATTGTTCCCGCAGTTTACCTGCATCAATATCCTGTGCATATACAAGCTTTACCGGAAAATGATACTGTTCCATTAGCCAGCGTACCCAGCCAGAAGGCATAGAACCACCATAGGTATCCCATAGTGCAATGCGTACAGGAGTTACTTTTGTGGCTGCACCGGAAGGCTGCTGGTCCACACCTTTTATGGCAAGGCTGTAGTCTGCAGCAGCTTTTTCCAAAACTGGTTTTGCTTTATCGGTTGCCGGCACAAAAAAAGAACCTTGATCGGACCCTGTATGCTGTATACGGTACACCTCTGCCCCTGCCTGCAGCAAATCATTCACGGCAATAAAAGAGTTATTTGCGCCCGCTTTTAACACATAGCCGCGTGTGGCCGCTGCCGCATCCAGGTTTCCTTTCGGAGACTGCAGTTCGCCATAAGGCACACGCTGAAAAGGGCCGTCGAAACTATCCAGTATGCGGTCGAACTGTACGCCCATCTGGTAAGCCAGTGTCCAGCCGGCTGCATCGTAAGGTCTAATAGGCGGGCCTCCCTCATATTGAAAATCATTTGGGTGCTCCTGCGGCTCAAACATATCCATTACATGTGGGCGGAAAGCTTGATTTGTTCGCACAACATAAGAACCAGCCGGATACTTCTTGTTTGCGACAGTAAACTCAGCTGTTGCCTTGTGCACCAATATGCCAGACTTAATCAGGGCATTCACAAACGTAACAGCTGTTGGAAAATCAACCTGATCAGCCGGAATAATATACCCTCTCGGATCACGGAGAGCAGGATCTTTCAGTATGGCGTCGAAATACTTGGGCGGAATACCACCTCCCTGTCCGAAAGCAAAATCACCTTCATTGCTCTCCGATTCTTTAGCCTTGGCTTCTTTAGCCTGATCTTTGGAATGAGCGGCATTGATGGCGTCTACGTGTTTCGGAGAAAGGGCCCAGTAGTCTTTGCTGCCCCGCTCTATAGAATTCTTCCCCATCAGGTAAATGTTATACAACAGCTCATCGCTATGGCGTGCCGCATAATTCAGTACAGCATAATTCAGCGACACAGAATAATCGATTGACTTTCTGAAATGCCATTTCTGCGGCGTTACCGGGTTAGGCGTGGCACCATTTGGGATAAGCCGTTGTGGCACCAGCGGCACATCCTCAGGCGTAGGCCCACCAATAATCTCTGTCAGAAGGCCGATCATGTTATGGAAATAAGGCGTGGTACGCAGCCCGCCGTTCCACCAGGTAGAAAATTGTGAACCAGCACGTTGCGTGTAACCAGGCTTATCCTCTGCATTCAGACGATTGTTCATGGCGGCCCCAACGGCATCCAGGCTCGTTACCAGCAGGGGGTCGTATACATAGTTGAACGGATCGCGGTAAGGTGGGCCGGCCAGCACAGATCCCGCAGGGCCTCGCTGGTGGTGGTTGTACATAATCTGTGGAATCCACTCCACAAAAAGCTGCCGGCTGATGTTCTGCGACTCTTTCATGTTCATCATGTAGAAATCTCGGTTATTGTCATGCCCAACGTACTTCTGGTAAAGCCTGGGCAGGTGACTTAACGAACGTTTTTCAGGTTTCCGCTCCCGCATATACCAGTTACTTACCAGTTCCTGCCCATCCGGATTGGCATGGGCCAGCAGTATAATATCCTGGTCGAGAATGCGCAGTGTTTCCTTGTCGGTACGGCTGGCTAGTTGCCAGATTGTTTCTATCAATTGATGTGCGCCCACTGTTTCGGTGGCATGCAAACCACCGTCAATCCAGATAATACTCTTCCCCTCGGCAGCCATCGCCCGCGCCTGTTCTTCGGTCAGGTTTTCGGCACGGGCAAGCTTCTGAGAGATTTCTTTGTAGCGGCCCAGGTTCTTTATGTTTTCGGGAGAGGAGATAATCACCATATATTGATGGCGGCCTTCTTCCGTAAGTCCCATGTCTACCAAGTTAACCCGATCGGAAGCTGCAGCCAGCTTTTTAAAGTATGCTTCCGTTTGGGTATAGGTTGCCAACTGATAATCGTCTCCTATCGTAAAACCAAAATGCTCTTTCGGAGATGGAAGCCCCTGTGCCAAAGACAAGGAAACCCGCCACAACAAAACAAAGGCTAAGGCCAGGTAGAATTTGTAATCTTTTATCATAGGAATGGCTATTGAATTATGTTACACTACTATTTTGCTGCTACTTTGCTTCCTTTGGCAATACCTGCTTCAGACAACAGCAGAAGTAACGCCCTTTGTGCAGCCAGATAACCTTTATCGTTTATCCACCACTCATCCAGGGCATGAGCACCACCACCCGTTCCGCCGCTACCTATGGTTACAGCCGGAACACCCTTTGAAAAAGGAATATTAGAATTGGTAGAACCGACTCTTAACATAGGTTCTGCTCCCATAAACTGCGTGGCAGCCATAGCATGCTGCACTAAAGTATGGCCAGGGTCAATACCTCCTGCCGGACGGTCTCCTATCAGTTTTACATCTACTTCCAGGTCTGTTCCGCGCCGCTTCATCTGGTTCTCTTCTTTCAGGGCACGTTGTACGGCAGCCTGTAACAGCTTGTCAAGGCCTTCCACTCTTTCAGGACTTTCTGAGCGCATATCAACTTCCATCCACGATTCAAACGGAATAGAATTGACAGAGGTACCGCCTCCGATCACGCCCACATTGTAAGTAGCCCGGATGCCCTCTTTAGTAAATTTATCAGCATCAACGGAAAAATAATGAATGGCACGCCCCAAAGCATTGTGAGGATTGGCAAGCCCGAAAGCACCAGAAGAATGACCGCCAGGTCCTTTAAACGTGATACGGTAACGGTGCGAACCCAAGCCTCTGTTAGAGATGCCGCTCATTCCCAAGCCATCTACCGCAATATAAGCATCTATCTTCGGTCCTGTTTCAGAAAAGAGTTGTTTCACCCCCCGCAGGTCGCCCTGCCCCTCTTCGCCAACAGTACCAATAAAGAGCACATCGGCTTCTGTTTCCATGCCTGTTTTTTCCATTGCTTTTAACACCGACAGCACCATAGCCAGCCCCCTGGTATCATCTCCGATGCCTGGCGCATACAGCGTGTCGCCTTTCTGCTTTACCTGCACATCGGTACCTTCCGGAAAAACTGTATCCAGATGCGCCTCCAGCACTACTGTTTTCTTTCCTGATTTTCCCTCCCGTTTCCCAATCACATTACCTGCTGCATCCACCCACACCGAATCGGCACCGGCAGCCTTTAACATTTCTGCATATTTTTTCCCCCGTACTTCTTCCTTAAAAGGTGGTGCCGGAATTTCGGTCAACAGGATATGGTCTTGCAGGGTCTGTGGCTCCAGGTCCAGAATAGCAGCAAAAGCACTTTTTACAGCCGTGTTTTTTGCCAGCGTTTTTATTTCATTCTCATACTTCTTATCCACTGCAACCGCTTTGGGTGCCGTTGCAGATTGGGCAAAACTTTGCGAAACATTACCAAAGGCTACTGTAACTGGCAGCAAGCCAAGTAATATTAATCTGGTAGAATTAGACATAAATTAGTTTGAGTAGGTAGTTTTAATTATAAGTGAATCAGCTGTAAATATGCTCTGAGAAAAAATAATTCAGATGTCTGTAAGCTAAATATAATTCTTGTAAAAGGTAATACCAACCGACTTTAAGTGTAGCTTCATAGTCGGTTGGTACTGTTTAATTTCCTAATTTATTATAGATAAAAACCTGATAACATTATCAGTACTTTTTGCAGGCATGCACCTTTCAAACTCAAAGCCACAGTTATTCAGGCAACTCGATAAGAGCGGCACTTAAAGTGGATTTTGCTCCATTTTAGAATTTGCGTTCATCTCTCCCTGCGGAATCAGAAACTCCCAGTCCACTTGGCCGGGCTCAACCGTCATTACAACAGCATAGGCCGTATTGTGGTTAGCTCCGGTTCGGTTAAGCGGGCTGTTGGTGCGCTTCAGGTCCAGGAACCGGAACCCTTCCCCCCACAATTCAATCCGGCGCTGAAACAGAATCTCATTCAAAAGATCTTGCCCGGTATTACCCGACTTAACATATTCCGGGTCTCTGTTAGAAACCAGGGTAAAGAGTGTTTCGGCGGCAGCATCGTCCTGTCCCAGGCGGGCCTGTGCCTCTGCTTTAACCAGGTACATCTCAGCCAGGCGCATGTGCGGCACATCTCCAACGCTAATGGCAGCACTCTCAGCCAGGAACTTTTTAGTTGCATAGGGCGCTTTGGTACCATTTGGCGGTGCAGGTATTGATGCACCTGTGGCATCCCACATTTCAGAGCGTATATCTGTTTCTGGAATCTGGTTATACAAAGCAGAATTTATGAGCTTTGGGTTAACCCGAATGTTTGTGGAGTTGAAATTAGCCGACATATAGGCAAAAAACGAAGCAAAGTAGGTTTGCTGATCTCCGATCTGCTTACTTCCCCACAACCACTCCGGGTTATCTATATTATTAAACCCTTCAGTATATTGTGTCCGGCTCATTAACGTAGCTCCAGATTCCTCTATCACCTCAGAGGCATACTCTGCAGCCTCAGCCCAGCGTTGCATCGTAAGGGCAACACGTGCTTTCAGGCCCTTTACCACACTTACATTAAAATGCGATTTGTATGTTCTTTCATACTCCGACAACAGCGCCATTGCCTCATCCAGATCGGCATTCACCTGCGTATACACCTCCTCAACTGTTGCGCGTGGTTGCCCCTCTATTGTATTCACTAGCATAATAGGTACACCTAACTGGTTATTTGCAGCACCGGCATTATACCTTTTACCATACACCTGCACCAGCTGATAATGCGACCATGCCCTGTAAACCAGCGCCTGTCCTTTTATAGCATTCTTATCGGCATCGGGTCCATCGGCTCCGTCTATGTTATTAATAATCATGTTGGCATTACCAATCATCCTGTAATAGAATTCCCAAACGTACTGCGACACGCTGCTATTCATGTTACGATGATCGTTCCACCTATAAGTGCCCAGGTGCCAGCTGTTAGATGCCGATGCAAAGGCCAGGTCTTCCCCCAGGATATCAAAATTCACCTTCACCCCACCCTCTCCAAATTCACTCTGGTCGTCCTGCCGTACAAGCATATTCCTATGTATGCCGTTTAAGGCAGCCCAGGCATTGGTCGTTGTGGTAAAAACAGATTGTGAAGATACATTATCGGTAGGTTCTACCTCCAGGTAATCTTTGTCGCAGGCAGTAACGATAAGCAGAAAAGCAACCAGTGGTGTATATAATATCTTTCTCATGTTCTTAAGCTTAAAGGGTTAAATTCAATCCGAGTGTAAGGACACGTGCAGCTGAGTAGTAATTGGAAGTAACTCCCGTGTAGGCCTGCGTAACATTCAGCCCCTTGCGCCTGCTGATAAGCGCCAGATTCTCTCCGGTAAGGTATATAACCGCATTCTGAAGCTGCAGCCGGGATGCCAGGCTGGAAGGAAGGCTGTAGGATAAATTTACAGATCTGATGTTCAGGTGCGAGCCATCAATCAGCCATCGATCTGAATTTGAGCCATTAAAATTGCTTGTTTGAGAATTATCCATACGCGGCACATTGGTTATATCACCAGGCTTTTGCCAGCGGTTCAGGGCATCCACATGTAAAGCCGTGCCGTAGGTCCCTGAACTCATAAGGGCTGCATAGGCGGCATCGTATACTTTACCACCCACCTGGTAGGTTATCAGGGCAGAAAGTGATAGGTTCTTATACGAAAACGTGTTGGTGATACCTCCCGAGAACTTAGGTATAGCACTGCCGCTGTATTGGTACCTGGCATTGTTGATGTTTGTTGTAACCGTATCATTGCCGATGATCATGCTGTTGCTCTCGTTGTAGGAATCTGCCCGATAAAGTGCAGCACCTGTTGCCGGGTCAACGCCATACCAATCGCGTAGCCAGAAATCATAGATAGACTGCCCAACCATTAGCTTCTTGGTATCATTTATAATTTCATCCTGAGGCAACTTTGTAATCCTGTTCTTGTAGGATGTCCAGTTAAAATCTACATTCCAGCCAAATCCTGCCCCTCTGACAAGATCAGCAGTTAACTGCACCTCAACGCCTCTGTTATACATAGCTCCTACATTTTCGAACCTGGTCATAATGCCGCTCGAAATTGGAAGCGGCACTTCAAAAAGAAGGTTTTCAGATTGCCTGTTAAAATACTCTACGCTACCGCTCAGCCTGTTAAACAAGTTAAAATCCACACCTACGTCAAAACTGTTATTCGACTCCCACACCAGTTCCTGATTACCCAGCGTGCTCTGCAGATAGCCCGGCTCACTGGCATTATTATACCCTAGCTCGTATAATGCCTGCCAAGCATAATAATCGCCTACATCATCGTTTCCAACCTCTCCGTACGAACCTCTTAATTTTAACATTCCCACCCAGTCTGGCAGATGAATGGCCGTTTCCTGATCAAGGCGCCAGGCAGCACCCACCGACCAGAAGTCGCCCCAACGTACATCTCTGTAGAAGCGGGAAGTGCCATCGCGGCGGTAAGAGGCTGAAAGGGAATACTTATCCTCAAAGCTGTAGTTCACCCTGGAGAAGAATCCTTCTGTTCTGTACTTGTCCTGGCGCGACTCTATGTTGTTGGTCGTTGTAAAATTGATCAGCTCTGTATTGCCTTCGGAAATAATGCCCTGGCGGGAACCGGTAAAGTAATCGTAGGTCCAGTCATAATTTTCGTGCCCCATCAAGAGGTCTAAGGTATGATTACCAAATGTTTTAGAATAGTTGAGCAGCTGGTTAAAGTTATAGCTGGTTGTGTTGGCACTGGTACGGCTTGCCCTTCCGGCCGGAGCACCATCTCCTACTAAGGTATTCTGATAAGTTTTGTTGTTATTATTAGTTATATCAACGCTGATATTTGTGGTAAACTTGAAGTTCTTTAAAAAAGAAATCTCACCAGATGTTCTCGCACTTAATACGTTACGCTTAAAGCCATAGTCATTCATTAAGGTTTCTGCCACTATATGCCTTCCCGGACTGTTAGCGCGTGTGGGAAGCCCCAAATCGCTCATGCTTCCTAAATCAAATATTCGCTCACCTTTTTCATCTAGAATATATGCTCCCGTAACAGGATCGTGTGCATAGACTGGATAAATAGGCCCCATGGTGCGGCTAAGGAAAAAGGGATTGACAAATGTGGTACTACCAGTCGTAGCCACCTGATTTGAGTTTGTAACAGTGCCTGCAATATTCAGTCCTCCCTTGAACCAGTCTACTGGTCTGGTATTAACATTTACACGCCCTGTAACACGTTCATAATCTGTTCTGATAGCAAAACCTTTGTCGTTCAGGTAACCAAGCGATACAAAATAATCTGACTTCTCGTTACCTCCACTGTAGTTAATGTTATAGTCGGCGCGGGAGCCTGTGCGTGTAATGGGAGCTTCCCAGTCCAAGTCATCCGGGTAAAGCAATTGCGCATTGGGATTGATAGTACCATCCGTTAGCACAATCTGGTTGTTGGGCACGTTAAAAGGATTATAGCCAAGTAAACCTTTGATTCCGTTGGAGGCATTGACATTTGCCTGCTCTAATGTTTGTGGATTCGATGAACGGTAAGCCAGGCTGTTTCGATATGCTTCCCACATAAGCGGATAGTACTGAAAAGCATCTAATCTATCGTATTCCTGAATGGCTCTGTTCGACACCCCCTGCGAGAGTTTAACGCTCAGCTGGTTACGGCCATTCCTACCTGTTTTAGTGGTAATAATCACCACACCGTTAGCAGCCCTTGCACCGTAAATTGAAGCCGAAGCCGCATCTTTCAGCACTGATATGGTTTCAATATCATCAACACTTAGATTGGCGATAGAGCCTGAATACGGAACACCATCAACTACATAGAGCGGGTCGTTATTCCCGTTGATGGAGCCAATTCCCCTGATCCGAACTGTAGGTCCTTCACCAGGCTGTCCGCTTCCGGAGGTGGTCTGTACCCCCGCTGCCTTACCCGATAAGGCATTAGTTATATTAGTAACCGGCCTTTTTTCAAATTCCTGGCTCCCGAGCTGCACAGCTGAACCCGTAAAAGAACTTTTATTGGCTGTACCATAGGCCACCACCACTACCTCTTCCAGCATCTGCTGATCACTGCCGAGCGTCACATTAATAATGCTCTCGTTACCAATGGTGCGTTCTACAGCTTGGTAACCAATAAAGCGGAATTCAAGTATCGAACCACTAGTTGGCACATTTATAGTATAGCTGCCATCCAAACCAGTGGCAGCGCCCACTGCTGTTCCTTTTACAATAACAGACACTCCTGGCAAGCCCTGTCCTGTCTCCTTATCTGTTACCTTACCCGATATGCTTGTACGCTGTGCTGTTACCTGGTGTACAAGTACAAGCAATAGCGTAAAACTTAGTAATAGTCTTCTCATGTGGTTTTGTTTATAGTGAAAAAGAACTTATGTAACATGCCTTGCAGCTTCATTAAGCCGGCAAAAGGCAATAGCAAGTCACTACACCAACGAATGATGCATTTCTGGTTTTGAACCAGCACGTAGAGGATAGCTTTAAAGCATGGTTACTATACCTGGCAACCTCAGATAAACCGCTTTAAAAATTTAATTTTAAAAAGGTATAAAGGCTGGGTATAGCGATAGGGGCCTGAAACAAAATTGCGCAATATTGAGTTTATCAGATCTGCATCACACTTAAATATTTTATTCAGTGCTTTACAATAATAGGAATAATTTAAAATAAAGGCAAACAAACGAGAATTTATTTAACAAATTATTTAAAAAAAGATAAATTATTAAACATTTAAAAACAAACCTTCAAACTACTTAAAGTAAGCACACACTTATATTTTACATTATTCCACTCATTAAAATATATACCTAAGGATAACTATCCACCTGAAATATGTATTTTTCAAAGAACAAACTCCATACATAAGCATAATTACAATTTGAAGTGTAAAGAGGCAGAAATTAAGACTGAAGACCCTAATAGTATAATTACCTATAAACATAATTTTTGCAAAACCTCATAACACCTATCATGCAGGCATTATGAGGTTATCTACCTATTCGCTTTTGCTGGATGTAAGGGATTTCCTGTTTTTCACATAAGTCTCCAGCCACCTGTCCTGTTCCCAGAAGGTATGCAGCACAGATTCCCGGCTTCTGTAACCATGAAATTCTTTTGGCAGCATCACCAATCGCACTGTACCACCATGCCCTTTAATGGCACTGTACAAGCGCTCACTTTGTATCGGAAAAGTGCCTGAATTATCATCATCGATGCCGTGTGTCATCAGCAAAGGTGTCTTTATTTTGTCGGCATAGTTAAAGGGAGACATCTTGTTGTAAACATCCATTGCCTGCCAGTAAGTACGCGGTTCAGCCTGAAACCCGAAGGGAGTCAGGGTTCTGTTATACGCACCGCTTCTGGCTATACCCGCAGCAAACAGATTGGTATGGGCAAGTAAGTTGGCCGTCATAAAAGCGCCATAAGAATGCCCTCCTACTGCAATGCGCTCTCTATCTGCCACGCCCATATCTACTATATAGTCTATTAGCGCGGTTGCATTATCTTCGATTTGTTTTAAGAAGGTATCATTAGGTTCCTCTTTTCCTTCGCCTACAATCGGCATATCTGCCTGATCCAGTACCGCATATCCACGGGTTACCCAGAACACCGGAGACCGGAAAGCCAACCTGGTAAAGCGATGCGGAGATCCTTTTACTTGTCCGGCAGCTGCAAGTGTTTTATACTCCCTCGGATACGCCCATATCAGTACTGGCAATGGTGCATCACCTTTCTTGAAATCTTTAGGCAAATAAAGTGTTGCAGTTAATTGTACACCGTCCTTTCTGGGATAGGCCAGCAACGATTTCTGCACCCCCTTCAGCTCCGGGTAAGGATCCGGAAAGTTTGTCAGCGCCTGAGCTTTCCTGCTTTTGATATTTACAGCAAAAATATTCGGGGTATCTTCGGTTGATTCTCTTGAAATGTATACAAGGCCCGTGTTGTTAAAGAAAATCGGCTCTTCATAAAAGGGAGCTTTTGACTTAAATAATGTATCCTGTTTGCCAGATACCAGGTTCCACTTTAAAACAAAAGGACGATCTCCCTGAGGAGAGGCACCAGTGCCCTCTGTAAATACAGTTGGCTGGGAGGCTTTATCAAATAAAAGTGTTTCGTCTTTTGCATGAATAAAATTTCCGGGATCGGTATACGTATCTTCTGACGACCTGTTTGCTATCTGTTTAACAACCTTACCGTTTTCCGGATTTATCAATGTCATAACCACTTTACGGTTCTTTCTCCACCCTTCTTCTACAATGGCATAGTCTTTATTTCCCCACTCTACCCTTCTGTAGCGCAGTGGCATGGCGAACAGTTTTTTCGGAGTACCGCTGAATGGTGCGCCAAGTGTAAATATGGCATCACGTACGGCTACTTCCATGGCTGGATTGCCATTATCCTGTGCCTCCGCCCATACAACTGTCGATGGTGCATCGCCACGCCATTCATGGTTACGAGGTCCGGCTATTACAGCATCAAACGCAGTGGGAAGATTATCTGCCAGCGGTGCCGTATGCAGCTCTTTTAGCATACTTCCTTTTGCATCTAGAATAGAAGTGGTATAGGGGAAGTAATAAATGGGCACCAGGTAAGAGTAAGGCTTCTGTACTGTCTGCACCATCAGGTACTTTCCATCCGGAGAGTAAGCAGCGCTTCGATAAATGGCCGGAGCACCTACCTTTGTCATTTGCCCGTCCACTGAAACCAACTGTAATTCTGAAGTCAGGTAATACTCCATCAGTTGTTCATCATAGGCATTTTGCAACAGGTTCTGATAGGTTCTGGAAGGTGTTATAACGCCTAGGTTTTCCTGTATAACCGGACCTGTCGGAACGATGTTTTCTACAGGCTTATCTCCTCTGCCTGCTTTTACAAACTGTGCCAGAATACGTTTGCCGTCCGGATGCCATTGAATGGTTTTACCAAACGCATCATTTAAGTAGCGGTCGGTTAACTGTACTGCTTTTAAGGCCTTTGTATCCGCCAGCCACAGTTCAACACCTTTATTTGTCTTGTTACTGAAAGCAAAATAGCTGCCATCCGGGCTCCAGGTAACGTTGGTAATCATGGGAGCTTGCGGAAGACCGCTAAGCGAAAGTTCTTTTCCGGTTCTGGTCTCCTTTATAAGAATTGTATTGTAAACGCCTGATACCTCGGCTTCGGTAGAATTATTAGCTGGATTAAGCTTGATGCCAGCAAGCCCGATAACAGGTTGCGCCACCTGCTCTATAGAGGCATAACCCGGGGCCTGCAACAGCAGCATCAGGCTTCCATCCTTATTAAACCGAACCGTTGGGCTGCTTGGGGCATCTACCAGGTCAACAATGCTTTTTGGTGGCAACTGGTAAGTCGTACTGCTTTGCGCCGACACTGAAGCTTGAAGTCCTCCAAACAAAAGCAGCCCGAGGCAGTACGTTTTCATATTATAAATGCAGTAATGTAGTCCCATCTTTTAAGTTGTTTTAGATTTATATCAAAAGGATTCCAGGTAAAAGGCGACCACCAGACAGGGTATTAATCCTGCTCTTCGGCAGCAGTTTCTATTAGTTCAAACCCATATTCTTTTCCTTTTAAAATGGAAGGAACTCCCTGCATCCATTTGGGAGCAGGTTTGCCTTTAAGGTAATAATCGAAGTATTGGGTAATACGCACCGAAAGATCTTTTCTGTTTTTGCGCTGCACGAGGTTATGATCTTCTCCATTATAAACCAGCATCCAGACTGGTTTCTTTAGACGGCGCAGCGCCATAAAGTACTCAATCCCCTGATACCAGGGCACCGCGCCATCCTGGTCGTTGTGCATGATCAGCAGTGGCGTCTCTACCCTGTCTGCAAAAAACAGGGGCGAATTCTCAATAAACTGCAGTGGCTTTTCCCAGAGCGTGCCTCCTATACGGCTCTGGGTGCGTTCATACTGAAACTGGCGGCTCATACCTGTACTCCACCGTATGCCGCCGTAAGCGCTTGTCATGTTAGAAACAGGAGCACCAGCCATAGCCGCTTTAAACAAGTTTGTTCGTGTAATCATGTAGGCAATCTGGTAACCGCCCCAACTCTGGCCCTGAAGCGCCATATTCTTCTCATCCACAAACCCCTTATCCACTAAGCTCATAACACCGGGCACAACACAATCCATCGCACTCTCTCCCGGATATCCGTCTTTGTAAACAATATCCGGCACAAACACGAGGTAATCGTTGCTGACAAAATAAGGTATGTTAATGGTAGAACGGCTTGGGGAAGGCACCCGGTGCGTATATAGGCCATGGGAAGATCGCTCATAGAAATACACCAGCATAGGGTATTTTTTCCCGGGATCGAAGTTTTCAGGCTTGTAAAGCAAGCCTTCCAGGTCAGTTCCATCAGAAGAACGCCAGTTCACCAGTTCTACCGTTCCCCATAGGTAATCGGCTATCTGAGGATTGGCGTTACTTATTTTTTCGGCAGTGGCAAAAGTGGGGCCTGTGGCAGCATAAAGATCATTGTACTCCTGAAAAGAGCCTCTTCTGAAAGTAAAACGATCGCTGTTTTTTGCTTTAGCAAGATTAGTATAGCCGTGTGGTGATAGCAGCAGTTTCTCAGGCATCACCGTCTTATTCAGGTAATCGCGGTAAAAGCCACCCGATTTGTCCTTCAAATTAAATGCAGACAAGTACAGGGCTGCCTGAGCGCCAATAAACTTTTCCTCCTCATCGAGCTGCTCATACCGCAGGCGAAGGCTGTTGCTACGCCCGTAGCCATCCGTAAGATTAACTGCTGCTTTTTTCCCTGCAGGGTCAAGCTGCCAGATATCAAAGCGATCATAAACCAGCAGGTAGCTATCTTTTTCGGCCCAGCCAGCTACTCCATAACTACCTGGCAGCGAAGGCACATCATTATCTTCATCGTAAAAAGGTAGGCCGATTCTCCTGGTAAGGTTTACATCAGCCCCGCTTTTTGTAGACATGGCATGCCAGCTGCTATCCGATGGCTCATACCAATACAGGTACTGCCCCAAGGGAGACAGCTGGGGTATGCCCCGGACACCTTTCAGAACCTCTTTGTATTTGCCGCTTTTCAGGTCAATTAAATAGGCATCTTTGCGGGTTGGTGTATCATAACCAATCGAAACTTTATATTCTTCATCGCTTACTCCCAATGCCACGTCTGCCTGGTGGTAAGCATCAAAATATACATCGGGTACCTCAAGGGTTGCCAGCTGCTGTATACGTTTTCCCTTTACATCATACATAGCCACAAAAGATCTTCTCATATCCCGGCTCTGCTGCTTTTGCTGCATCGGCTGAATTAAAGGGTCTTTATAGGTCCAGATATCCAAGCTAACCTTATCTTCCTCCAGTTGGGTAGTATCTTTCTCGTAGTGCTTCGGGCGTGGCACGGTGCCAAAGAAAAGGCGTTTTCCGTTTTCAGAAAAGTGCAGGTTACTGTTTTCGCTCACCATCCAGTTGGCAGGCATCCCCTGCGACGCCGTATCAGCTACTGTTATGGTTTTATTGGAACCACTGCTCCACAGGTGTAAACTAAAATAACGGATCTCTGTACCTAAACTATCCTGTGTGGCCAGAAAGGCTAGCTGTTCCCCTGCTTTATCGATACCCAAACTCTGGTAGGAAACACGCCCCGTATCAATGGGAATTTCTTTGAGGGAGGCTGTATTGAAGGCGAAAACGCCGGCCTGATGTAAGGAATCCTGCTTCTCACGCACATAATAGAGCATATTGCCTTTCTCAGAAAAGCTGTACGCTGATACATTTTTAAAACGTTGCTCCTGCCCTGACAGCAGGTTTAACAACACCAGTTCTGAAGCTTCTTTTTTATTATTGCCAGCTACGAATGCCCCACCAGGTCTATTATTTACCCGCCCGGCAGTACGTGTAACAGGCATTGGAGAAGAAACAGGCTCACTTTCTGTCTTTTTAGAACTTGCTTTCGCAGTTGATACCGGTTTCTCCAGTTGATAGGCTAACAAGTTATTGCCTGCTTTCGGCAAAACAAACGATTTTACCCGCGGCACCTTTGTTATGGCCTTGCTTTGAAGATTAACAATAGCCAAAGAGTCTTTAGGAAGATCCTCTGCTTTGGCTTTCTTTAGTTTCAGCTGCCGCACTTTATTGTATGCTGGCTTTATCTGAAATACTACGAAACGGCTATCGTTGGAAAATACCGCTTTTGTAGCACGAGCAAACTGCACAGAAGTCCGGCTTGCATTGTTCCGTATCAGAAGTTCTCCATCTCCTTCCTGAGGATTTATGTGGTAAAGAATGTATTCCCCATTATTTGAAATACTGGTGCCCTCCACTTCCTTCCAACTATCATACACCTCATGTGTAAGAGGTTTTTTCCCACTTTGCTGAGCGTAGCTGGCCTGCATATATACTCCACAAAATGCTGTCGCTAATAAAAGTTTTTTCATCAAATAAAGCTTTAGGTTAGATCAGTTGTCAATTTTATATCAAAGAAGCATACCTATAAAGCAACAAGGCCTGTAACACGTCGTGCTAAGTCAGCTCGTTACCTCTTCAGATGAACTTCTGTGCGTATTAATGTACTACTGTTGCTATTTTATAAGCAGATGTTTAAACATCTTATTACCCAGGCCTTCGCTGGTTCAGCTATATTACTCGAACTTTAATTATTATAAATTAAGCAAGTACAACACTATATAATTGTATGTCAGTGGAGGTGTAGGAATGTCAGAGAAATTAAAAGAATACTATCTATTAATTTTGTATCTGCATTTAATCCTTATCAATAATAAAACATTAATTTCAATAAAGCAAATTAAAATTAATAAATTATTAAAAATAAACAATTAAAATTAACAAAAGAGTAAAATTACTCAATTTTTATTGAAACGAAAGTAATCAATCACTTTTATACAAATGATTGTATTTTACAATTCTCATTCCTTGTTGTCACAAATTGTACAACAAGCAAAAAATTCAGAAAACGAAGGGATATTAAAAACCTATATTTTGTGGCAGGAAGTAAAATGTATGCCTCTCCAGCAAGGCAAACGGTAGTACTGATTTTCTGCTTCTTATTCACCAACAAGCCTGCTGATAGCCCCTTAACAATGAACTACATCACCAGAAAATGCAAAATCAGACACGCACCAAGTTAAGTATGAAATGGCAAAACAAAACTAAAAAAAATATACAACGAATTATCCACCTGCATCTTACCTACATAAATACCTAAAAATCAGGAAAACATTCTGAAACAAACACACCCTATATTTCTCTGCACAAACCTGTCTATATCCTATCATTCAAAAAACTGGCTTCTATTCTTTCGGCGTAGCGCATGAAAAAGTAGAAGCCAAGGGTATGATACTATAATGATTTACCTGCTTATATCGTGCTTGTAACAGGCAAAACTCCGGATGTTATTTAAAATGAACAATTGGTTTAAATCTTCCCTCATCATCCACCAGGTAGCTGATCGGCTTGCCCGGTTCTGCCAGAATTTCTTTTTCCCGGATATCCCATGGTTTTAGCATTTCTTCCAGCATATGGGCATAGGCAACAGGCTCAAAAGGATTGAAAATCTCGTTGGTCACATCGTCGATCAGGGTATCAAGGATCACCTGTGCATCTTCCGGCTTAGCAGGACGCACAAAATACTCGGGCACCACATTAAAAATATAAGCAGCGTAAAAAGCCCGGGCTTTAAACTCTGCCAGCTGCACCGGATGCAGTGGCTGATTTTCGGTAAGCTTATAGAGGCGGTGAAGCGCTTTGCCTATAATACCGTTATCCAGCAGAGTACATACAACTGCTACATTGCCTACCTTAATACTAAACGCCATCGTCGAAAGCTCATCCTGGTACTCAAAAGGCAGCTCATCTTCCGCCGGGCTCACCTCCAGCACAAAAAGAGAGCAGGGCAGAAAATCTGAAAACAGCATTGGCACCCGCAACGATTGCAGCACTTTAAAAAACTCCCGGAACTTACCGAGCATTTTCGGGTTCTCACTTACCGCATACTCCGGCTTTATCAACGGGTCCATTTCCTTAATCAGCTCCGTTACAAGACTTCCGTAGTACATCTTGCCAATCCACTGGAAAAGCCTCTGTCCTTCCAGCGTCTTCAGGCCTTCCACGCCCTTTTCAGCGGCTGCCTGCACTTCCTGCTCAAGGGGCACCACATGGTTTAAGTGGCAATGGTCGCAGCACGGAATAGTTAACTCTCCAAATGTTGTAACGCTCTTATCCAGCAACAGCAGCTCTTTTTGCTGTAAGGTAAATTTATTCTGGAGCCATTCTCCAAAAACCGGTGTCCGTTCGGCAGCCGTTATACTGGTACCACACAAAAAGCAGTGTGCATCAGAAAACTGCATCTTTTCAAACGGATCATATAAAGTATAGTCAGGCATTTATCTTTTCAATTTTGAGGCAAAGATAGCAAAAGCTCTGTTGCCAAGTACAGGCATCCCCTCCTCCACTTTACAGTTCCCTTTACGAAACGCTTTTCTTATTATTAAAGTGAGCCCTACGCTGTACAAGAAATCCATATATAGGCAATGATCTATGTCATTCTGTTTCCTGACGCTGCTCATTTTGCCCCAGGTGCATCTCCCCTACCTTGTCAAAAATTAGATACCCAGGTGTAACAGCTACTTAGGGAGGAAGAATTCTCATCTGCTCCTCTTTCACGGCCTGCCCCACCTGTTCTGAGTTTTATTTTAGTTGACACTATTTTTCATGCGCATGCAACAGCCATCACTTCATACCTTTCATATTCCCGTTATGGGTCTTTCATTCTCTATTGACTCGCCTCTTAAAGTAGCACGGTTTGGCATTTCATCTGTCCTATCGCTCAGCGATGATACCTTACTGGAACAGATGCGGGCACATTATAGCCTGCAATACCAGAAGGCGTATGCACCCATCTCCGCAAAAGAAGAAGATTACAGGGCCAGGAGAATTACAGCTTACCTGAACCTGGTTGATGAAATTGTGGAAGTGCAGCTGGAAACCTTGCGCCAAGAAGAGTTTACACCGGCATCGGAAATCACAAAATTCTTCGAACTGCTTCCGGATACTTCCCGGCTCAGATCGCATTACCTGCAGATGCTACAGACCACAGATCCGCAGCAAAAACAACAGCAGCAGCAGGAGTTACGGCAAGCTATTGTTCCGGGTAGCATCGATGTAAATATCATGACCAAGCTCGACAGGGCCAACTATAGTCCGGATGGAGAGCTTTTGCCCCAGGAATTTTCTGATGCCCAGTCAGCACTGCGGGGGTTTGCCAACAGTACCGTAAAATCTTCTGTTGTTTTCTCAGCTGGCATGAATATGCGCCTCTATAGCTACCTCGACCAGTTTGCCTGCTTCTCTTTAAATGAGAAAGGCTGTTTTGACAAAAAGATAACGATTAAGGTAAGCGATTACCGCTCTGCCCTGGTGCAGGGTAAAATTCTGGCGAAGAAAGGCCTGTGGGTATCAGAATTCAGGATTGAATCAGGTTTGAACTGTGGCGGACATGCTTTTGCGACCGATGGCTACCTGCTGGGCCCTATCCTCGAAGAATTTAAACAAAATCGTGAAGCCCTGGAATCGGAGCTTTACTCGCTTTACGCGTCGGCGCTGGCGGCCAAAGGACTGCATGTGCCGTTGCAGGTTCCGGGATTGCGTATTACTGTACAGGGTGGTATCGGCACTGCGAACGAACACAACTTCCTGCTCGAACACTACAAGCTTGATGCAACAGGCTGGGGTACTCCTTTTTTGCTGGTGCCGGAAGCGACCACCGTCGATGCGCCTACTTTGGAAAAGCTGGTGCACGCACAGGCAACCGATTTATACCTGAGCCCCATATCTCCCCTGGGAGTTCCCTTTAACGCTTTACGGGGAAGCTCCAGCGAGGAAATGAAAAACTACAGGATTGAAAAAGACAAACCAGGGAGCCCTTGTGTAAAGAAACACCTGGTATCTAATACAGAGTTTACCAAAGAACCGATCTGCACCGCTTCCCGCCAGTACCAGCGCAAAAAGCTGCAGCAATTGCTTGCACAACAACTACCTGAGCACGTATGGCAGGCCGAAAAGGCGAAGGTACTGGCGAAGGAATGCTTGTGCGAAGGCCTGGCTAACTCTGCGCTGCTGCTGTATAACATTGGCCGCAAAGCAATGGCTAAATCTGTTGCCATTTGCCCGGGCCCTAACCTTGCCTTCTTCTCCAGGGTGTTTAAACTCCAGGAAATGGCAGATCATATCTATGGCCGCTTTAATGCCCTGAACCAGACGTACCGCCCGCACATGTTCCTGAATGAGCTGAATATGTACATCGACTACTGGGTGAAAAAGAAGGAGGAACTGGCCGGGGAGTACAGTGAGAAGCAGCAAAAATACCTGCAGAGTTTCTGGCAGAACCTGCAGGAAGGTATTACCTACTATAAAAACCTACTCCCCTCCCTTTTCCCGAACGAACTGGAGCGACAAGTCATTATGCTGGACGAGCTTTTAGAAGCAGAGGACAAGCTTCTGGAAGCCAACTACAACAGCCTTGCAGTTTTATGATAGGAAAGATCAGGCTCACCCGCCTCTTTACTTTTGAGGCGGCACACGCCCTGTTGCACTACGACGGCGCCTGCCGCCATATTCACGGGCATTCGTATAAGCTACGTGTAACGGTATTAGGTACTCCGTTGCAAGACGAAGCAGATCCGAAATACGGCATGGTCATGGATTTCGGCGGCCTGAAAAAACTGGTGCAGCGGGAACTTATAGAGCAGGTTGACCATGCGCTTTTACTGCGCCGCGACACACCTGCTGGCTTACTGACTGCCCTGCAAAAGCTGCATCAGAAACTGCTGCTGCTCCCCTACCAGCCAACATGCGAGAACATGCTGCTCGATTTCAAGGAAAGGCTAAAACAGCAACTGCCACCAGGTATAGTGCTGCACAGCCTTACCCTCTGGGAAACGGAGAACTCCTTTGCTGAATGGCACGCGTCGGATAATTAATGCCACCACGATTGTACGATAGTAACTTAACTACCTGCCTGTAGCTGCAAAAGTACCGGTGCTCCAACAGAAAGTAAGGCTTTGGCTTATAGCCTTCTGCTGAAAAAGCATTATCTTGTGGGTCCAATTCATTTTCCAGGCCCATGTCTCAGTTTTTGTTCAGGCAACCCAGCACCGACACAGATTTTCAGTCGCCGCTTTCGCTCTTTGAGCTGCACCAGCAGATCAGGGAAGAACTGGAGTTGTCGTTTCCGGAAAGCTACTGGGTAATTGCAGAAATATCACAGGTTTCGCCTGATAAACGCAAAGGGCACTGCTACCTTTCGCTCGTAGATAAAGGCGATGATCCGCGCGGACAGCTACAGGCACAGGCGCGGGCTACCATCTGGAGTGCCCGGTTTCAAATGGTAAGCCGCCATTTCGAAGAGAAAACAGGACAGCAACTGAAGGCAGGTCTTAAGATCCTGTTCCAGGCCAAGGTGAGGTTTCATGAGTTGTATGGCATGAGCCTCGATATCTTGAACATCGACCCGAACTATACCATCGGAGACCTGGCAAGGCAACGGCAGGAAACCCTGAAAAGGCTGGAGGCAGAAGGATTACTCACTGCCAATAAAGAGCTGGAGCTCACACCTGTACCGCAAAGGCTGGCAATCATTTCATCGGCTACGGCAGCAGGGTACCAGGACTTTATTCACCAGCTACAGCACAATGCCTACGGCTATACCTATAGCACCACGCTTTTTCCGGCCACCGTACAGGGCAACGATGCCCCGGCATCTGTGAAAAAGGCTTTTACCCAGGTTGCCCACCATGCTGGCAGGTTTGACGCCTGTATCCTGATCCGTGGCGGTGGATCTCAGACTGACCTCAGCTGCTTTGATGATTATACCATTGCGGCTGCTATCAGCCACTCTCCTATTCCGGTATTAACGGGTATAGGCCACGAACGCGACGAAAGTATAGCAGACCTGGTGGCGCATACACGGCTAAAAACCCCGACTGCTGTTGCCAATTTCCTGGTAGAAAGACTGCGGGAGGCTGAAGAACAGGTCGAAAACATGGCGGATAGTATTTACATGTTATCATCGCAGCTGGTGCGGGTAAACTCCGACCGGCTGGAACGTAAAAGCCTCCAGGTTTCTAACCTCACGCAGAACCTCTTATCGGTTGGTAAAGAGAAGCTAGAGCAACTGTCGCGGGCACTGCTTGTAAAGCCCAAGACCTACCTCGACAGCCAGCGAAACCAGGTGACGATCTGGGAACAAACACTGCGGGCTGATACCAAAGACCTGCTGTATGAACGGGAAAAGCATTTAAGTGAATTAGCCGTATGCGTGGAAGGGAAAAGCCAGCGCTTCCTGCACCTGAAAGAACATGAGCTGAACCACCTGGTGCATTGTGTAGAAACAGAAGCAAAGGATAAGCTGAAACAGGCACAGCTTCAGCATGCCCGTATCAGCGAGAAAATGAAGTATAGCGCAAAAGAAAAATTACAGAACGAGAATCATAAGATCCGCCTCCTGGACATCAGCATAAAGGCAAACGATCCGGAGAAGCTGCTGCTCAGAGGCTATACATTAACCCTGATCAATGGTAAAATAATTAAAAGTATAGGACAGGTGAAAGAGGGCGACGTAATGGAAACACGTATGCAGAATGGAACTGTTCATAGTATAGTGGTAAACAAAGACGAAGATGACAAATAAAGATATACAAAGCATGACTTACCGGGAGGCAACGCAGGAGCTGGAGGAAATACTACGAGCCATAGAAAACGACTCGGTAGATGTGGATGAACTTACCCAGAAAGTGCAGCGCTCTTCGCAGCTTATTAAGCTGTGCAAAGAAAAGCTTCGCAATGCCGAGAATGCCATCAATCAGGTTTTTAATGAAGAAAATTGCGAGGCACCTGGCTCCAGGGCTCCGGAAGAGAAGGGTGCTGCCACAGGCAAACTGTTTTAAAGCTACTTTATTACTGCCAGTCCACCTATGGCACCTGAACCCATACAATTTCGCCGTATAGTTTCGAAGGATTTTGAAAAAGCGGCTGTCCTGAAACAATTATACGAGACTGCTTTTCCTGCCTCGGAGCGACGCGATTTTGGGGTGCTGCTGGAGCTTCTGCAGGAGCCGGCTATGTACTTACATGCAGTCATACTTAAGGGCAACATAGTAGGATTGATAGTGCATTGGAAATGGGAAGATATACTGTACCTGGAGCATCTGGCAATTGTTTCTGGTATGCGCGGCAGAGGTATAGGGCAACAGGCAATGGAATGGCTATTGAAACATAACCAGCAAGTATGTATACTGGAAGTAGAAAAACCGGAGGATGAAGCATCTGAAAAGCGAATCGCCTTTTACAAACGCCTGGGCTTTCGCCTACACTCTGAGTTTAATTATGCGCAACCTCCTTATCGAAGAGGCGAAAAAGCAGTACTTATGCTGCTTATGTCGAAACCTGCTGTGCCTGCAGTAACCGAACTACCACAACTAGCCTCTCTCATACGGGAGCAAGTATATGAAAAGTATTACTCACAGAGTTAAAATTAGAAATTATGAATTAAAAATACTCCTCTGTCAAATTTTTACCTTGCTACATCAACGTAATATATTCTGACAACTACCTTACAGGAACATTAAGAATTTTTCAAATTCTAATCCATAATTTCTAATTTCTGGTTTAGCAAAGCTTAGTGCAGGTTTTCACTTTCCATTTCTTCCTGCTTTCCTTCTTTCTTCTTCTGCACCAGGCGACCGAGCAGTTTGCGGGCTTCGCTGCAGGTATCGAGGTGGTATTTTGCCACAGAGTAGGCATTCCCGATTTTTACGGTATAAGCTTCGCGCGGCATAGATTTAAAGATTTCTTCATCACCCCAGTCGTCGCCGATAGCCAACACAAAATCGTGCGGGTACATGTTCAGCCAGCGTGAAGTAGCCCTTCCTTTGTTAATTTCATTTGCCTTAATCTCCACCGCCATCTGGCCGTCCAGCACCTGCAGGTTACTGTTAGATGCCAGGAAGTTTAAGTGGCTCACCAGCTCACGTGCCCGCAGTTCACCTAAACCAGTCTCTACCCTGCGATAATGCCATACCAGCGCATAGTCTTTCTCCTCGATAAACGAACCAGGCGTACGATCCACATAAAGGTCCATAATCAGGCGGATATCCCGCTTCCAGTCGTCCATCAGGCTTAGCATGGTTTGCCAGCCGGTATCGCTTTGTTTTACCCAAACACCATGCTCGGCAATAATATCTATCTTCAGGTGGCCCAGCCAATCCTGCATATTGTCTTTGTCGCGGCTGCTTACCACCACTACTTTGTTTCGTGGGTTACTGCTCAGCTTCTCCAGCAGGGCCATCAGTTCTTCGTCAGGTCTGGCCATCAGCGGCTTCGACTTAAAGTCAACCAGGGCACCATCATATTCCAGGAAGAAGAGCCTGGTGCTGGCAGTATCGTAAGAATCACGCAGCTCGTGGAAAGTAGCTTCGTCCAAATAGCTGGTAGCCATAGACATTTGCTTGATCTTTACATAAGAGAGCCTGTCCATGAACATGCTTACCCAATGATGGATGTTGTAACGCTTAAGCGAGTCCTGCATGTGGCTCATAGAAAGCTTCTGCTGTTCTTCCGGCATGGTTAACGCCTGACGCAGGGCTTCCACCAACTGGTTAATATCATTCGGGTTTATCAGCATGGCTTCCGACAGCTCTTTAGAAGCACCGGCCATTTCACTTAAAATAAGCACCCCTTTCTGATCCAGCTTACTCGCCACATACTCTTTGCAAACGAGGTTCATCCCATCGCGCATAGGCGTTACCAGAGCAATGTCGGCCATGCGGTACAGGGCAGACAAAGTTTCCAGCGGATAAGAGCGATAGAAATACTGAATCGGGTTCCAGTTGATATGGCTGTATTTACCGTTGATACGGCCTACCAGTTCATCCACCTCCTCTTTCAGCTCTTTGTATTTCTCCACCTCATCACGCGAAGGCACCACCAGCATCACAAGGGTTACTTTCTGATGAAACTCCGGGTACTTTTCTAAAAACAGTTCAAAGGCTTCGAGGCGCTGCGGTATACCTTTAGAGTAATCCAGGCGGTCGATAGACAGCACGATCTTCTCGGCGGTAAGGTTGCTGCGGTAAATTGTTTCTCTTCTCTTTACCTCCTCTGTATCCGCTATAGAAGAATACTTATCGTAGTCAATTCCCATTGGGAAGGAATCTACTAAAAGCGAACGTGCCCCTGTGTTTATCCAGCCATGCATACCGCCATGGCCTACCAGCCTGTTAACAGAGCTTAGGAAGTGGCGCATATCATCGTAGGTATGGAAGCCTACCAGGTCGGCACCAAGCATACCTTCCAGTATTTCTTTGCGCCATGGCAGTAAGCGGAACACCTCGTAAGAAGGGAAAGGAATATGCTGAAAGAAGCCTATGGTACAATTTGGCAACCGTTCCCGGAGCATAGAGGGCAATAACAGCAGCTGATAATCGTGCACCCAGATGGTATCTTCAGGCCCGGCCTGTTGTATAATTTCTTCGCAATATTTTTGATTTACAGAAACATATGTTTCCCAAAGCTGCTGATCATAAACGGCATACTGACTAAAGTAGTGGAAGGTAGGCCACAAAGTTTCGTTACTGAAGCCCTCGTAAAACTCCTTTATTTCGGTTTCAGTTAAAAAAACAGGGTACATATTCTCCTGTTCAAGATCTTTTATGATCCTGGCCTGCTTCCCCTTATCTTCTACAACCATGCCCGGCCAACCAATCCAAAGGTTGTCGTCCTGTTTGTAGATAGAACCTAAGCCCGTTGCCAGACCACCCTCACTTGTTTTGTACTGAAGTTCGTTGTCCTTTTCCTGGAGCTTTACGGGTAATCTGTTTGATACAATGATCAGTTTCGCCATCTGTTATTTTAATGTTTTGCTAAAGGCACCTTAAAGCAGTACTGTGGGTGCTTCAGCAATGCTTATTGGGGTTATATTTATTTTTAACAATAAAAATTGCACTCTTAAATTTTAATTATAATACGTAAGACTTGCTTCACACGTTTTATATATATAGCAATTTTACTATAATTAAATCAGCAGCAGCCTGTTTCATTTTGTTGCACCTCAAAATAAAACCTAATCGGACCTTCATAAGTACATTCCGAGTTACTGATGATTTAGTTTATGCATGCTTAAATTGTATTTTTCTTCTCGCTCTGGTAGATCAAGAATTCATAACTCCCTATGAAACCACTTTTCGAAAATTTGAAAGAACTGGACAATTTAGTAACCGGGCTCGCTATCATAGCTGCTGGAGCTTTGATCGGTCTCATTATCAAGTTTATATTTTTTAAACTACTATCAGTTTATAATAAACGCTCGAGCCCCCATTTTACTACTGCGTTCTACAGGCATATGAGCAACCCCATGTCGGTATTCCTACCGCTTCTCTTTGCCTCATTTGCAGTTACCATCACTTCTATGCCCGATCATGTGCAAGCCAACTTTAAAAGAGTGTTTGAGCTCTTGAATATTGGGGTGTTCGGATGGCTCATGATCAAGCTAACTTCTGTAGTTGAGGACATAATACAAATTAATTATCAATTAAGCAAGGCAGATAACATTCGGGAACGAAAACTTTTAACACAATTAGGTTTCTTAAAGAAACTGATAATTGTACTCATCGGGTTTATGACCATCTCGCTTATCCTGCTCAGCTTCGATCCGGTAAGGCGCTTGGGGACTGGCTTGCTTACCTCGGCTGGTATAGCTGGCATAGTAGTAGGTTTGGCGGCACAGCAGTCTATTGCCAACCTGCTGGCTGGTTTACAACTGGCTTTCTCCCAGCCTATCCGGATAGATGATGTCCTGGTTCTGGAAGGAGAATTCGGACGCGTTGAAGAAATAACCCTTACCTATGTTGTGCTGCGGATCTGGGACCAGCGCCGCATGGTTTTGCCCCTGAAGTATTTTATAGAAAAACCTTTCCAGAACTGGACCCGGTCAAGCTCCGAAATATTGGGAACAGTTTACCTTTATACAGACTATACCATACCTGTAGATGCCTTGCGCGAAGAACTTAACAGGATTCTGGCGGCCACAGATCTATGGGATGGCAAAGTAGCCGGCTTACAGGTAACCGACTCAAAGGAAAGAACCCTGGAGCTAAGAGTGCTGGTAAGTGCCGTTAGTTCTGGTATTGCCTGGGACCTGCGTTGCCTGGTACGGGAAAAGTTGGTTACTTTTATACAGCAGAACTACCCGAACTCCTTGCCTAAGGTAAGAACAGAGTTGATAGGAGACTTCAGGAGTTAAAACAGGAAGTGCTGGTATCACTTTCTGCTGCATTATTCGTTACCGAACAGGCTTTACCTGTAAAAGCACTAATATTAAATACACAACAGCTACTAATGAATTACTTTGAAGGCATTGACCCTGGCCTCGTAGAATGGGTAATTATCCCGGTTCTGATTTTCCTTGCCCGGATACTGGATGTAACCCTGGGCACACTACGCATTGTTTTTATTTCGAAAGGCGAAAAAGTAATAGCTCCGCTCCTGGGTTTCCTGGAAGTACTGATCTGGCTCATCGCCATGACCCAGGTTATGCAGAACTTAAATAATGCAATTTCTTACCTTGCCTGGGCAGCTGGTTTTGCCACAGGTAATTTTCTGGGGCTGCGGATAGAGCAGAAGCTTGCACTGGGGCAGGTAGTGGTGCGTATTATTACAGCCGAGCCAGCCGACACCCTTATAGAAATGCTGATCAGCCGCGGCTACCGCCTCACCTCTGTCGATGCACAGGGCACCCGCGGGAAAGTAGACCTGCTCTTTATGATTGTCAGGAGAAAACGGCTACAGGAGGTAATCGATATCATCCGAAATTACAATCCCAATGCCTTTTACTCAGTAGAGGATGTCAGGTCGGTATCGGATGCAGAGGTGCCACAGGATGAAAAGAGCAGCAAAACCAGCTTTAGAAAGTTTTTCCCGCTCCGGAAAGGGAAGTAGAGTTACTGGTATAACTGTATTTACTACTGTTACTTATGCAAAAGGAACATATACGCACATTTACCGGAAAACTTTGAGGATAACTTAAGTAGGCTTAATTTTGAGTAACTTTAAGTGCTACTTGCCCCATTCTTATGCTTTATAAAGGACTTTTGCTGTTTTTTTTGTTCCTGCTCTATGGTTATTCGTCTTCTGCGTCAGCAACAGACAGTTTGCTTAAGGAGCTAAACATCACCATCAAGAACAAAGAGCACTATATAAAAGCTAAGCAGGAGCGAATAAAAAAGTGGCACCAAACGCTTCAAAAGGCAAACCTTACGCCTATCCAGCAGTTTGACTTATATAATAAGCTGTACTTCGAATACAGGTCCTTTAAGTATGACTCTGCCTACACTTACGCACTAAAGCTCCAGGACTCAGCATCCCAAACCGGCGATTCTACCAGGTTAACTTACGCTACATTAAAGCTGAGTTTTACTTTGCTATCATCAGGTATGTTTAAAGAAACATTCGACTCTTTAAATGAGGTTTCTCTCGCCCAAACGCCCGATAGCATCAAGGCAGAATATTATGAACTTATGTCTCGCGCTAACTTCGATTTAGAGGCATATAACGAAGGTAACCTATACTCAGACAGTTATATAACAAGAGGAACAAGGTACATCGACTCTGCCCTTGCCCTCATCGACAACAATACGATAAAATTCTTTTACTTAAGGGGAATGAAAAGCCTTAAAGAAAAGAATTATGGAAGTGCTGAAAAAGACTTAGAACTGATCCTGGCAAAGTTTAACCCTACGCAGCACGAATACGCCATGGTAGCTTCGTTGCTTGCAGGTGTTTATAAAGAAAGCGGAGATACAGGCAAAGCAATAGATATGATGATTAAGGCCGCTATTGCTGATATTAAATCAGCAACCCGGGAAGCCATTGCCTTACTAAATGTAGCCGAATTACTCTACAGGACTGGAGACGAAGCCAGAGCCTATGTCTATATAAAACAAGCTCTGGAGGATGCCACCTTTTACGGCGCCAGACAGCGGAAAATACAAGTAGCAGCCATTCTGCCGATAATTGAAGGCGAAAGACTGGCAACAGTAGAAAGCCAGCGCGGCATTTTAATGATTTACGCCATAGCTGTGTCACTATTGTCTTTGCTGGTTGTTATTTTCTCTTATATAATTTTCAGACAGCTTAAACAACTAAAGCTGGCGAAGCAAACAGTAACGGAAGCCAATACGAGCCTGCAGATTGCAAACGATAAGTTAAAGGACATTAACCATGTGCTGCAGGAAAAAAATGAAGAACTGCTAGAGGCAAATAAGATTAAAGAAGAGTACATTGGGTATTCTTTTAATATGTATACAGAATACCTCGACAAGATTGAAAAACTTAAAAAATCCATCGATAAAAAAGTGATGAACAGAAGGCTGGATGAAATCAGCCATGTGTTGGAGTCGGTGGATATGAAAAAAGAGCGCGAGGATCTTTACCATAGTTTCGACAGAGTGTTTATCAAGCTGTTTCCCAATTTCGTAACTGAATTCAACTCTTTTTTCCGGGATGAAGATAAGGTTGTGCTGAAAGACAACCAGTCTCTGAACATTGAATTGCGTATTTTTGCGCTTATCCGTATCGGAATAAATGATCATGAGCAGATTGCCAAGATACTAGAATACTCTGTCAGGACAATTTACAACTACAAAACCAAGGTAAAAAGCAGATCCATCCTTTCAAATGAGGAATTCGAGGACAGGATAATGGAAATAAAGGCTTTTTAGCATCTTCTTCTTTTATAGTTCTAATCTTCTTTCTCCTACCTTCTTTATCTTTCCAGACATCATTCTTCATCATTTGCATAAGCCATATTTCAGCATAAGGATAAAGCCATCACGATTGCTGATCAAGCACTCTTTGTGTCATATTTCTACAAAAAAGCAGTTACTCAAGAGTTACTTTAATTTACCTAAGTAATTCCACAATCATCAGTAATTCAAACAATTACAAGAATGCGAGTAATTACTTTTTACCTTTCACATCAATAAATTGACCTTACTTACAGATGTCTTTATGTTTGCTATACTTAAATGCAAGCTTTAGGTGCCTGCTGGCTGCGCCTGTTTACAACTACTTCATTTATCATCTGCAGCTTGGTTATGCTTAGAAAGTTTATAGGTCAAATTTTAAACACAAATGTCATATATGAAGAAAAATGTACCTCAATGTTTTCATTGGGCTAACCCCGATTCGCCCTACCCTGCAAGTGCGGCACATGCCAAAAGTTACAGACTTTTGCTGCTGCCTCTCCTTCTTCTGCTCCTGTCTTTTTCGGCTATGGCTCAAGGCAGCGTTACCATATCAGGAACAGTTACGGATGATAGCGGGACGGCATTGCCTGGAGTTACCGTGCTGGTGAAGGGAACAAGTACTGCAGTTCCAACAGGCGCTAACGGTAACTTTAATATTAATGTGCCGGATGGAAATGGAACTCTGGTCTTTTCATTTATTGGCTTCCAGCCCCAGGAAATTCCGGTAAATAACCGCACAACTATCAATGTGACTCTTACTACGGATGCAAAAGCCCTGGATGAAGTAGTGGTAGTTGGGTATGGAACTGCCTCCAGAAAAGATGTTACTGGTGCTGTTTCTTCTATTTCTGCTGAAAATTTAAACCAGGGAGCCATTACAAACCCATTACAGCAGATAGCAGGCCGGGCCGCAGGGGTTAATGTTTCGCAAACGGGCAGCGAACCCGGATCAGGCCCGAGTGTCAGGATAAGGGGCATCACCTCTCTGATCGGCGGAAACGACCCTTTGGTTGTCGTAGACGGTATTCAGGGCAATATGGACCTGCTCAACCAGGTGCCGCCCAGTGAGATTGAATCAGTAGATATTCTAAAAGACGCCTCTGCTACAGCTATTTATGGTTCCAGGGGTGCTCCTGGAGTTATTATTGTTACAACCAAAAGAAATAAAGCCGGCAAAACGACCATCGAGTACAATGCAACTGCCTCTATGGATTACCTGGCAAATAAACTTGATGTATTAAGTGCTGAGGAGTGGTGGCGCCAGGCGCAGTTAAACGGGGTGCCGGCTTCTGCAAATCATGGCTCTGATACCGACTGGCTGAACATTCTTAGCAGGACAGGTACAACACAAAACCATACACTTTCTTTTGGGGGCGGATCAGAAAACTTCAACTACCGAGCCTCTCTAAGCGCCATTTTACAAAATGGTATCGTTATTAACTCTAACAACCAAAAGTATATTGGCCGCATACAGGCAACACAATATGCCCTCGACGACCGGTTAACAATTACCATGAACCTCAACAGCGGGGTTAACAATACAGTAGGCAGCCCGGGAAGTGTATACAGGGCATCTTTTACTTCCAACTTAATTACCAATGCCTATCTGATGCGCCCTAATGATCCGATTTTTAACACCGACGGCAGCACCTACTATACAGACCCTAATGTTTTTGAATATTTTAACCCCTACGCCATTGCTCAGGAAGTAGTAAACGAAGGCAGGAACAACAACTTATTTGGCAGCCTGCGAACGGATCTTGAGATCTTTACAGGATTAACAGCAGGCTGGTTTGGCAGTTGGCGCAAAACTGACAACAACTGGGGATATTACCTGCCAGCTGCCTCTACGGTTGCTTCTGCCATCAACAACAGGGGCATTGCCAACATTAATAACAGCAGACAGGATGAGCGGCTCATGAATATCAGCTTAACCTATAAGCGTGAGATCGGAGACCATTCCCTGAACGCACTTGCGTTATATGAATGGCAAAATCAAACTTATCAGGGCAATTATACACAAGCGAGAGGATTTATAAACGATCTGGCTACTTACAATGCACTTCAGCTCGGGGACTTGTCCAGGGTTCAGCCAGGAGACATATCATCGTACAAGAACGACAGGACGCTTGTATCTTTCCTGGGACGCGTTAATTACTCTTTCCTGGACCGCTACCTGCT